>CAZBJE010000004.1:91911-117584 GCA_964492125.1 uncultured Pseudobdellovibrionaceae bacterium
CCGGCGGGTGGACTCCCCTCTGATGGGGGCTACTCTGCGCAATTTGCAAACTGCCTACCGGCAGGGATTGCCGGTGGGAGCGGTCTTGGACCAAATGGTTCCCGCGCTGGAGGCAGAGCGAGATGCGCTTCGGCGTGCGGCGGACTTGCGCCGGTCGGCATGGGCCCAAGCCGCCATCGCTTTTGCGGTGCCCTGGATCTTGGTCGCGGCGTCGCTCGCCTGTCGCCCAGAGGGTGGGGCTGTTTGGTTGGCGACGCCTAGCGGGTGGGTATTGGTGACCGGGGCTCTGGTAGTGGAGGGCTTGGGCGTATGGCTCATTGGGCTTTGCAGCCGGTTTTTCTAAAGCGCCAGTCTCGCCGCCGCCGTCGCGACTTGGGGATTTTTCTCCAAGCCTTGGGAGGCATGCTGCACGCCGGGTTCGACTTGGCCTACGCTTGGCCCACGACCTGGCGCGACCTAGAAACTGAGCTCGCCCCGCCCAGCCGCCTAGCCCTAGCCTGTCCGGAAGGTAGTTTCGCTGCTTTTCTGCAGGGTTTGGGCGAGGCCTACCCAGAGCCCGCCCACCGCCTCTGGTTTCAAGTTTTAGCCGAACTCTATGGCTCCGGTGGGCCTCTTGCGCCGACCCTGGCTGCCTTTTCCCAGGCCTTGGCCCGGGAGCAGGAACGAGCATGGCAGGCTCATCTGCGGTTGCTTCCGCTAAAGGTCAGTTTGGTTCTGGCCGTGTTTTTCTTGCTCCCGGCATTGGCGCTCGTCTTCGTGCCGATGCTAGCGGAAATGGCGGAAACATTTCGATAAAGGATGAGGCTAGACGTCTCTGACCCGGTTGATTACACTGCCGCCTTTCACGTTCTGGAAGGGATCATGGCCAACCCCAAAGTTACCGACGCAAAAAAGATGGAAGCGGTTGTTTCGTTATGCCGCCGCCGAGCTTTTATTTTTCAATCCTCCGAGATTTACGGTGGCCTCAATGGCTGCTGGGATTACGGCCCGCTGGGCGTGGAGCTGAAACGCAACATCAAGGACGCTTGGTGGCGCGACAATGTCACCTCCCGCGAAAATGTCGTGGGAGTGGACTGCTCCATTCTCATGAATCCAAAAGTTTGGGAGGCCTCGGGCCACACCACTTCTTTTTCGGATCCGATGATCGACTGCACTCAGTGCCGCGGCCGATTCCGCGCTGATCACATCACCAACAATCAGTGCCCCACTTGCGGCACCAAAGATAAATTTACGGAAGTCCGTCAGTTCAACCTGATGTTCAAAACGTACGTGGGGGCGTTGGAAGACGGTTCCTCGATGACTTATCTGCGCCCGGAAACGTGCCAGGGAATTTTCGCCAACTTTTCGAATATCGTCGCTACCTCGCGCGTGAAGGTACCTTTCGGTATCGCTCAAGTGGGTAAGGCGTTTCGTAACGAAATCAACCCCCGTAACTTCACTTTCCGTTCGCGTGAGTTCGAGCAAATGGAAATGGAGTTTTTCGTTAAGCCCGACCCGGCAGAGGCCAAGGTTTGGTACGAATACTGGAAGAACGAACGCTATAACTGGTACCTCAAATACGGGATCAAATCCGAGCGCCTGCACTTGCGCGAGCATGCCAAGGACGAATTGGCTCACTACGCGTCCGGTTGCGCGGATATCGAATACGATTTCCCCTTCGGCCGGGCCGAGTTGGAAGGTATCGCTAACCGCGGCGACTACGATCTGAAGCGGCATTCTGAGTTCAGCAAGAAAGACCAAAGCTACTTCGATCAAGAGTCCAACACGAAGTTCACCCCGTTTGTGATCGAACCCTCGGCGGGCGCGGATCGCGCCACCTTGGCGTTTATCGTCGATGCCTACGAAGAAGAAGCCGAACGCACCGTGCTGCGCTTCGACCCACGGCTCGCCCCCATCAAAGCGGCGATTTTGCCGTTGGTGAACAAGGATGGAATGCCCGAAGTTTCCGAAAAGCTTTACCAAGAGTTACGGCGTAAGTGGAACGTGTACTACGACGACAAAGGCGCCGTCGGCCGACGGTACCGTCGCCAGGATGAAGCGGGGACTCCGTTCTGCTTCACCATCGATGGCGACACCGCCAGCCAGCAAACCGTTACGGTTCGCGAGCGCGATAGCATGGCGCAACAGCGCATTTCGTTAGACAAAGTGGCGGCTTATATTTCCGAGGCAATGGATAAATGAGCGAACAACACGTCTATTTTTTCGGTAATGGCGAGGCAGAAGGGGCAGGCAATCAGAAAACCCTTCTCGGCGGCAAAGGTGCCAACCTCCATGAAATGACCCGCCTCAACTTGCCGGTGCCTCCCGGTTTTACGATTTCCACTCAAGTCTGCACCGTCTTTTACGAAAACAAAGGCGATTTCCCGCCCGGTTTGGCCGACCAAGTAAAGCGCGGCTTGGCGAAAGTGGAAGCCATTGTGGGGGCCAAGTTCGGCGATGCCACGAACCCGCTGCTCGTGTCGGTTCGCTCCGGCGCTCCGGCCAGCATGCCGGGCATGATGGACACCATTTTGAATCTGGGTCTGAACAAAACCACCGTCGAAGGCTTGGCCCGGCTCACTGGTAACTCCCGTTTTGCATACGATTCCTTCCGTCGCTTCGTTCAAATGTATGGCGAAGTCGTGATGGGCGTACCTGCGCACGGATTTGAGACGCTTTTACTCACAGCAAAAAATAAGCGCGGCGTGGCCAATGATTCCGATCTTTCGACGGAAGATCTGCAGGCGCTGGTCGTGCAGTTTCAAGAGCTGGTCCAAAGGGAAACGGGCAAGAGCTTCCCCGCTGATCCCCAAGAACAACTCTGGGGCGCCATTTCGGCCGTCTTCCAGAGCTGGATGGCCCCGCGGGCGGTGAGTTACCGCAAGATCCACAAAATCCCGCAAGATTGGGGCACTGCCGTTAACGTTCAAGCCATGGTCTTCGGCAATATGGGCGATGATTGCGCTACGGGTGTGGCGTTTACCCGCGATCCCTCGACCGGCGAACGCAAATTTTTCGGCGAATACCTCGCCAATGCCCAAGGGGAAGACGTCGTATCGGGGATTCGCACCCCGCTGCCCATCTCCCAATTCGAACAGGTTTTTCCCGGCCCGTATAAAGAGCTCGTGAAGCTCTACCAACAACTCGAACTGCACTACCACGATATGCAGGACATCGAGTTCACCGTCCAAAAGGGCAAGCTTTTCATGCTGCAGACCCGCAACGCCAAACGCACGGCCTCTGCCGCGGTGCGGGCTGCGGTTGAAATGGTGGAAGAAAAGCTAATCACGGAAGAAGAAGCCATTATGCGGGTCACTCCCGCGCAGGTGGAGCAATTGCTTCACCCCCGGCTCGATCCCCGGGCCCCTCGCGAGGTCATAGCCCGCGGGTTGCCCGCATCACCGGGTGCGGCTTGCGGCGAAGTGGTTTTCTCGTCGGAAGAAGCCGACAAGCTGCGCAACCAACAAAAGCCCGTTATTTTGGTTCGCCACGAGACGTCGCCCGAAGACATCGTAGGCATGGATGCTTCCGTCGGTATTCTCACCGCGTTAGGTGGGATGACTTCTCATGCTGCTGTCGTAGCGCGCGGAATGGGAAAGCCCTGCGTTGCGGGCTGCGGTTCCATCTCGATTAACTATGGTTCGCAAGAATTCACGGTAAGTGGCATCACGATTAAGCGGGGCGAGTTCATCACCATTGATGGGGCCACGGGCGAAGTGATTCGCGGCAAAGTGCCCACCATCAATAGCCAGTTAGACAAGTACTTCACCCGCTTTATGGGTTGGGTCGATTCCCGACGTAAGCTGGGTGTGCGCGCCAACGCGGACACCCCGAACGACGCCAAAGTCGCGCGCGGCTTCGGCGCCGAGGGCGTAGGCCTTTGCCGCACCGAACATATGTTCTTTGAGGCCAGCCGCATTCAAGTCGTGCGGGAGATGATCCTGGCTTCAAACCAGGAAGAACGCGCGCGGGCGCTGGATCGTATTTTCCCGATGCAGAAAGAAGACTTTATCGGGATTTTCCGCGAAATGGCGGGCTGCCCCGTTACTATTCGGCTTCTCGATCCGCCATTGCACGAGTTCTTACCCAAGAACGAAGACGAAATCCGTTCGACAGCCATGGCCATGGGCATTAGCGCCGATACCATCCGCAATAAAGTGCGGTCGCTCCACGAGTTCAATCCCATGCTGGGCCACAGAGGGTGCCGCTTGGGAGTAACTTACCCAGAGATTTACGAGATGCAGGCCCGCGCCATCATGGAAGCGGCAGCCCAATTGCATTTTGACGCGCACCGCGAACTGGAGCCGGAAATCCTGATTCCGTTCGTGTCCACGGTCGAAGAACTCACTCTCTTGCGGGATCGTATCGATAAAATCTGCCGTGAGACGTGCGAGCGCAATCATGTGCAAATCAAATACAGCATCGGCACGATGATCGAGATCCCACGGGCGGCCTTGATTGCCGACGACCTTGCAAAGCATGTCGCCTTCTTCTCCTTTGGTACCAACGATCTTACCCAAATGACGTTGGGGCTTTCACGAGATGACGCGGGCGCGTTCATGCCGAACTACCTCGAGAAAGGTATCTTCAAGGAAGATCCTTTTGTTACTTTGGACCAGCAAGGGGTGGGGGAACTCATGCGGATTGCGGCCGAACGCGGACGCAAGGGATTGCCCGGAATTAAACTCGGAATCTGCGGAGAACACGGCGGCGATGCCGCTAGCGTTGAATTCTGCCACAGACTCGGCTTTAATTACGTCAGTTGCTCGCCGTTTCGGGTGCCCGTGGCCCGGTTAGCGGCGGCGCAAGCCACTCTACGTAATTAAAGGAATTAAAAATGCGGTTGAAGCGCCTTGAGTTGCAAGGGTTCAAGTCCTTTTTGGATAGAACCATCCTGAACTTCGATCCGGGAATCACTGGGGTAGTAGGGCCCAATGGTTGCGGGAAGAGCAATATTGTCGACGCCATTCTCTGGGTAATGGGCGAACAAAGCCCTAAGCACCTACGTGGCGACACGATGACCGACGTTATCTTCGCCGGTTCCGATTCCAAGGCAGCCACCTCCTTTGCCGAAGTCAGTCTGGTTCTGGACCGCGAAAGCGTGGCCCTGGCCCCCAACTTTTCCGCCTTTGATAAAGGGGAAGAAATCTCTATCACCCGCCGCCTGTACCGCGATGGCCACGGGGAATTTCTGATCAACCGCACCCCCTGTCGACTAAAAGACATTCACGAATTATTCATGGATACGGGCGTGGGCCGCCGTGCTTATTCCATCATCGAGCAGGGGCAGATCGATCGCATGATCAACGTGAAGCCCGAAGAACGCCGCTACCTCTTTGAGGAAGTCGCCGGGATCACTAAATACAAAGCGAAGCGCAAAGAAGCCGAGCGAAAGCTCGACGGCACGCGCCAAAACCTTTTGCGCCTCCAAGACATTGTCACCGAGCTCGAAAAGCAAATCCGGAGCTTGAAAATCCAGGCTACCCGCGCCCGCAAGTTTAAAGAACTCAAAGTAGAGCTGGAAACCGCGGATCTTTATCTTTTGGGGCGCGATCTTTTCGAACAGAAGATCAAACAAGATTCCTTGCGCGGCAAAGTCGACGAACTGCAAGCCGGTCGGGCGGAAGCCGACGCTATTTTCGCCCAGTCTGATGCCCAAGCCACCGAGTGGGAAATCGAGCGCATCGACCTGGAAAAAAAGCTTCAATCCTTGGCTGAACGTGAACGCGATCTCTCTTTGTTGGTACAGCGTCTGCAGAGCGACGCAGAGCTCTTGGAAGAGCGTCGCCGCAATCTTACCGAATCCCAGCAAGAATCGCTGCAAGAAGAGCAGGAACTGGAAGGCCAAATTACTTTGGGTGAAACGTCCCAACGCAGCCTGCAAGAAGAGCAGCATGCTTTGGGCGAATCCATTGCAGGTAAACTCGATATTGAGATCCAGGATCTCGATGTTCAATTGCGCCAGCACCAAGACACCGTTTCTAAAAAACAGCGCGAAAGATCGTCGTTGCTCTCCCAGCGCACTGGGCTTGCCGAGCGACGGGTGCAATTGCAAAAAAGCTGTGAGTTTGCGGAAAGCCGTGAGCAAGAATGCCGTTCCAAGCAGCAAGAAATTAACGACAAACTGACTGCCGCAGTCGTCGATATCGATGCCCGCAAGGCCCGCATCGAAGAAACCGACAAGCTGGTGGCCGACACCGCCGCCCGCACGCAAGCCGCCACCGAAGAAGCGGCACGCATCCATAGCGAGTGCAAAGGCATTTCCCAAGAACTGTCGGCGATGGAAGAGAATATCTTCGCCGAACGCGAAAAGTTTCACGACGAGCGCTCCCGTCTAAAGTCTCTGCAAGAGTTGCAAGAGAACATGGAAGGCTACTCGCCCACGGCGCGAGAAATCTTGCTCAAATTGGGGTCTGAAGGCGCCGCGTTGCCGTTTGCGGAAACGTTCCAGCCGGATTCGTCGATTGAAGAGCACTTGGAAGCCTTGCTCGGCACCGAGATGAATACGTTGGTGGTGCAAACCGCTGCCGAGGCGGAAAGCCTCTCGCGCATGATCCAAGACCAGGGATTGGAACGGGTGCGGGTCGTCGCTAATGAAGAACTGATTTCGGTGGCGCCTGCCGCCACCAGCTACCCGGGCACCGTGCCTTTGGAAACGCTCCTCAAGGTACAGCCTGGGTACGAAAGCGTCGTCCGTTGGCGCTTGGGTAATACGTTCGTTTGCGAAACATTCGATGCGCTGTTCTCGTTGCGCCAGCAGTACCCGGGAGTCACGTTCCTGGCGCGCGACACCCGCGCAGTGGCACACGGCGATCGCTCGCTCTCCAGCGGGAACCCGCCCACTAAAGTGGGTGTGTTTGCCCGTCGCCGTGAAATCGAAGCGTTGACCGAAACTGCCGCCGCTCTAGAAAAAAGCGTGGCAGATTTGGAAGCCAGCCGCCAAGCCTTGTTTGGCCAGCTGGAAACGCAGGAAAAATTGCAAGGGGAGTGGAAAGAAAAACTCTCTTCGCTGCACATCGAAGCGGTGGAGCGGCGCAAAGAGCGCGAGCGCCTTCAGCATGAGTTGAACCGGGCCGATCGCGATTATTCCGATCTTTCTCACGATTCGCTGCGCAACATCGAAAAGTTGGAAGCGGCCGCTCAACAGCGCGAAGAAGCTGCCACCGAACTGCACGAGGTAGCCGAAAAAGAATCCGGCCTCGGCACCCAGCTGGAAGAAGTGGAAGTTTTTCTGGCCGGCTCCGCAGAGCGCTACGAGGGGCTTTCCCAACAGGTACAACAGCTCAAGATCGAGCGTTCGCGTATGGAAGAAAAACGTCGAAGTATCGACGAAAAATTGCAGCGCACCGCCGATGAACTGCACGAGTGGACTCGCCGTCTGACCCGTTTGCAGGATCAGCGTCAAGACGACGAACGAGAATTGGCCGGTATTGGCGAAAAGGTTGAGCAGTGCAATGCCCAGCGCGAGGAAAGCGCCATTGAACTGAATCAAGTCCGGGTACGCACTTCCGATACCAAAACCGCGTTTAACGACACCTGCGAAAAACTACAGTCTTTGCGGTCTTCGTTGGGCGAGTTGCAGGCCCGCCGCGACCAAGTGGTCCGCGACCTAAACGAGACCGAGCTGTCGTTGGCCCAGGCTTTAGCGGCTTTGGAGCGCTTGCAGGGAATTGCCGAAGAGCGCTACCAGGCTATGCCTACTGCGCTGGACGAAACCGCGCTCATTGATCTAGAGAAGCTTCCGCTCTTTGCCGCCAACTTGGATATGTCGTGGGATAACTTGAGCACCGGCGACCGCGAAAAGCTGCTGCAAGAGCACGTTAAGTCGGTGCGCGATAAAGTCGGCCGCTACGGCGAAGTAAATCTCACCGCCATCCAGGAATTCGAAGAAGTCGAGAAACGCTATGCGTTCCTTCAGGAGCAAAAAGCGGATTTGGAAAACTCGATCAAGATTCTGGAAGAGGCGATCGAAAAAATCGATTTCTCGACGATTTCTCGCTTCACCGAAACGTTCGAAGCCGTTCGAAAAAAGTTCAACGAAATCTTCCCGATCTTGTTCAACGGCGGTAAAGCGGAACTCATCATGACCAACGCCGACAACGTGCTAGAAGCCGGCGTCGATATTATGGTGCAGCCGCCGGGCAAACGCCTACAGAGCATCTCGCTTCTCTCAGGCGGCGAAAAAGCGCTGACTGCGGTGAGCTTGGTGCTAGCGATCTTCGCCCGCAAGCCAAGCCCGTTCTGCTTACTGGATGAAGTGGACGCGCCGTTGGATGACGCCAACGTCTCCCGTTTCAATACGGTAGTGCGAAAGATGGCGGAGAAAACCCAGTTCATCGTCATCACCCACAACAAGAAGACGATGGAAATCGCGGAATCGCTCTACGGCGTTACCATGGAGCGCGCGGGGATTTCTAAAATGGCCAGTGTGCGGTTGAACTAGGTATTGCTGCTTACGGTTTTATTGTTTGTCGACTGAACGATGAGTTCGTAGCAAGGTTGGCCTTTGCCTAAGAAAGTTTTTTCAAACTGGGTGCGGCCGCCTTCATAGCGGTGTAGATCATTATACTCGTTCGGCGCAATCTCGCCGTGGACCAAAACTTTCAAACCGTAAACCGTTTCGCAAATCCAGCGCGCTTCATCGATATAAAACTTCTGGTCCGAAGCCCAAATCAAAAGCCCATCGGTTTCTAATGCACGAATCAGGTGCGGCATCATCGGGTGCAAGTACCAGCGGTTCTTGCGTTGGGCATTTTTGGGCCAGGGGCAGGGGTACAAAATATAAATGCGTTCCAAACGTCCCGAAGGAACCCCGTCGATCATGGCGGGGATGGCATTCCCGCGGTAACCGACGAAATTGGGCAGTTGGGCTTTGGTTGCTTTCTTCTCGAGTCGTTTGCCGCGCAGCTTGCAGCGCTCGAGTGCGATCATGAGGCGATCGGGGTAGGCAGCGGCCATGTCGGCGAAAAACGCGCCGGTTCCGGCGCCGACTTCCATCCAGATTTTTTCCGGTCGCTCAAAAAGCCCCATCTCCACCACATGGGGCTTTTGCGCCCCGGTAAATGGGGCCGGTGGCTTGGCCGCACGCTTTTCGATGTCCCACTTCAAGCGCGAGGGATTATACGAGGGCGCGTAATGCATGTTGGAAAAATAGGCCATGGTTTAGGGGAGCGGAGGCGGCTCAAAGCAGCGCCGGCAACGCGGTTCATAGATTTCGCCCGCGCCCACCAGAATTTGCGAGCGTTCGTTGGAGCCTTCGAGGCGTTGGGAGCGGCTGGCGGTATTTCCGCACGCCGTGCAGATTGCAGACATCTTGGTGACCATTTCAGCGGTCGCCATCAAGGGCGGCATGGGTCCAAATGGCATGCCGCAATAGTCCAAATCCAAGCCCGCTACAATCACCCGCAACCCTCGGTTCGCCAGGCGATGGCAGATTTCCACAATCAGCGGTTTGAAAAACTGGGCTTCATCAATCGCCACAACCCGGGTGTTGTCTTCCAGAAGGGAGAGGATTTCCTCGGGGTGGCTGATGACCTTGGCGTCGATGCGCAGCTCTGAATGGCTTGCGACCTGGTCGGTGGCGTAGCGGTCGTCGATTACCGGCTTGAAGATCTGCACTTTTTGACGGGCAATTTGCGCCCGCTTTATTCGGCGGATCAATTCCTCGGTTTTGCCGCTGAACATGCCGCCGCAGATCACTTCGATCCACCCGCTGTTCCACATTGGAGGGGTCGTTAAACTCACAAGCCGTCGACTATAGCCTCAGCCGGCTAAAGCCACAAGCCGCTTTCCCGGTTGCCGCGCTGGCCTCGTTTGTGGTTCAGTTTGGGTCTCATGGAACAGGTCCTTTCACAGTCAAACGCGTCCACCGCCGTCGTTCGCGCCGGTCGCTGGTGGTTCCAGTGGCGGGGCTTTTCGCCGCTCCCCTTGATTCTGCTCTGCTTGGTCGTCCCGCCGAATTTCGTGCTGGCGCCGGGGCAGTTGTTCATCGTGCTCGTAGGTATGGCCCTCTGCGAGTTGGCGCGGATCTGGGCGGTTGGCTACGCCGGCAGTGCCACCCGCACGCGGGGCGACCGCGTCCCCGGCCTGGTTCATGCGGGCCCCTTCCGCTACGTGCGTAACCCGCTTTATATCGCCAACGGGGCCCTCTACACTCTTTGTGGGATCGCCTTCGGGTTTTCTTGGTTGAGCGCCTTCATCGCAGCTTATTTTGCGATCCAATATTCGTTCATCGTCGCTTTCGAAGAAGATGTTTTGCGCCGAGAATTCGGCGCTGCCTATGCGTTTTACTGCGCTCGCGTACGGCGCTGGTGGCCGTCGCTGGAAGCCTCGGTGGAAAGCAGTGCGCATGCGTTTGATCTACGCAAAGCCCTGCGTAGCGAGCGCGCCACGCTCTTGGCTCTGGCGATTATCGTCGCGCTCATGTTCGCCAAGCGCGCTTACTTACAATAAGAACGCGAACTGCCCGCCGAAACTGACGGTGGAGCGTTGTTGTAGATAAGTGCGCAGCGAGAACGAAACCTCGAAATTTCTACCCATCAAAAATGAAAGCCCAATTCCGAGATTCGCGCCGAACCCACTGTGTTCGGTGGCTTGCGTATAGCGAAGGTAGTGCGCGCCGAATAAGCCAAACGCATGAAAATAGGGGATCTCAATTTCCAGTCGGTAATTGGCCTCGACCAGCATGAGACTCAAGTTCGTGTCTTTATCGTTGCCCCAAACCGACTGAATCTGCGCCGTGCCGCCCAAAACGGGGATGCCCAAGACCGGACCATAAACGGGAATAGTGCGAGTAAGATCGGGTAGGCCGCTGGGAATGATCGCTGCGTAAACCAAGCCGATTTCAAAACTTTGTCCACGCGGAGAAGCCAACGTGCCGCATTCCTTGGGCGACAGCGAAGCGGCGGTGGCAATAGAAGTAACGCCGAGCAGCAAGACCAACCGTATCATCGTAAAGGCGACTTTAGCGTGTTATCATTTTGAAATCGATGACCAAAATCCTAGTTCTCTTTCTAAGTTTTTCTGCGATTGCGATGGGAGCCGCCGTCGATCCGCAGTTTTTAAAAACCACCGAACCGGGTGTGGCGTTGATTTCTCATCCACCCGAATCGCAGTGGAAAGAGGGCGATTTCGTCTGCATCTACCACGGTGACAGAGCCGCCGCTTGCGGAGTGGTTAAAAAAGTGGAACCCGAGGGCGCCTCCCTGCGTCTGGATTTTTCCGAACCCGAACAGCTCGTTCAAGGCGATCGCGTCGCTAAGCCACGTGCCGGGAGCCAAGTGGGCCCGGTCTCTTTGGTGGAAACCTCCAACGTTTGGTTGGCCCCGTACTCTCCGCCCAAGAATTTCATGAAGGCCGGTTTGATGGTGGATTTGGATCAATTCTATTTCACCGCCGCGGTCGATCACGCGTTCACTAGCCACGTTTCTTGGGGCGCCAAATTTGATTTGTACGACATTTTCAACATCAATAAGACTCTGAGTGGTTACGGCTTCGCACTGACCCGAACTTTCCACACTTTGCCCTACTTCCATGGGGTGGGCGTGCAATTAGGGGTGGGGCCCTATTTTTTCCATTCCACTACTAGCGGACCAGCCATGTCGTTCTTGATGGAGTTCAACGTGGCTTGGCGCTTCGAACTCAGTAGCTGGTCGACCTTTGGCTGCGTCTTCGGGGCACGCTGGATTCCCCGCCCGACTGTTGGCGGCTACGACATGGGTACCGGGTACCACGCGCTGCGGGGCGCGCTTGGGCTGGATCTTTCGATTCGCTTTTAGGCCTAGATTTGACTAAGATGGCGACGTCTCATCACTTTATCAGGGGAGGGTTCCGTGGCTGGCTTGTCCGAAGTCCTCAATAGTTTGGTGGCTGAAAACGCCGAAGAAATGTCGGTTTTGCAGTCCATCCTAACAGTCGCCCAATCCCTGGTTTCTCGGGGCGGGCGCGGCTTGTCCTCTTTAGGCACGCTGGCAGCCAGCGACCCCGGTATTCCCCAGCTTCTCACTTCACTGACCGAAGAAGCCCGCACCCAGTTTTTCGGGTTGGTCGAGGCTCTTGAAATCTACCAGTCCACCCAAGGGACTGGTGCCGTGGCTACGCTGAGCGAAAGTGACGTTTCCGAGCTGCGCAAAATCCGCGAAATCTGCCTTCAGGGCGGCACCCACGCCTATTATTGACACGGCATCCCATAATCCTGTAAAGGTACAAGATCATGCATTTATCACCCAGACGAGTTGGGGTTATCCCGGCTCGTGCGCTTTCGTCCCGTTTCCCGTATAAGGTGCTGGCTCCGATAGCAGGCAAGCCTTTGGTCCAGCATGTCTGGGAAGCAGCGCAGCGATCGCGTTTACTGCATCAGGTAGTGGTTGCGACCGACTGTGAACGCGTGGCGCAGGCGGTGCGCGGCTTTGGCGGCGAGGTGATCATGACGCCGCCGTCCTTGCCGAGCGGCACGGATCGGGTCTTTTATGCGATTCAAGGATGGGACGCTGATACGGTTGTGAACCTCCAAGGCGATGAGCCTTTGCTGGAGGGAGAAGCCATCGACGCGCTCATCGAAGGTTTTGAATCCGACACCCCTTACGGCATGGCGACACTAGCTATCCCCCGGCACGACGCGGAGGAAAAGCGGAGCCCGCATGTGGTGAAGGTACGGTTTGAGTCGGATGGGCGAGTGAAAGACTTTTCGCGGTCCCCTTTCGAGGGGGAGGCGGGATTTTTCAAGCACCTAGGGATTTACGCTTTTCGGCGCGCAACGTTGGAAAAGTTTTGCGGTTTGTCCCCTTCGGGACGGGAACAAGCGGAACGTTTGGAGCAGTTGCGTGCGTTGGAGAACGGCATTCAGATTAAGGCCGTGATTTGGCCTACGGATACGGTGGCGGTAGATACCCCCGAAGACGTGGCCCGAGTCGAGGCAGTTTTGGCTCAGAGAGAAAGGCACTTTAAGGCATGAGAGCGGATCGCAAAAGCAAATCGCGCGGCAAGTACATCTTCGTTACTGGAGGGGTTTTGTCCTCGTTGGGCAAGGGGCTAACTGCCGCTTCGTTGGGTGCGCTGCTAGAAAGCCGTGGCCTGAAAATCACTTTGATGAAAATGGATCCCTATCTCAATGTGGATCCGGGCACGATGAACCCGTTTCAGCACGGGGAAGTTTTTGTCACCGAAGACGGGGCCGAAACCGACTTGGATTTGGGCCACTACGAACGCTTCACTGCCGTGAATTTGCGTCGTGAAAACAGCATCACAGCGGGTCAGGTATACGAAACCGTGATCGCCAAAGAACGCCGGGGCGAATACCGCGGCGGTACGGTGCAGGTCATCCCGCATATCACCGAGGAAATTAAAGAGCGCATCCGCAAAGTAGGCGGCGGCCACGATATCACCATTGTGGAAGTCGGCGGTACAGTCGGCGATATCGAATCGCTTCCTTTCTTGGAAGCTATTCGTCAGTTCCGGTTTGATATCGGCGAAGAAAACGTTTTGTTTTTGCACCTAACCCTGGTGCCGTTTTTGGGAGTCAGCGGCGAGCTCAAAACCAAGCCCACTCAACACAGTGTGCAGAAGCTTCGTGAAATTGGGATTCAACCCGACTTTCTCCTTTGCCGCACCGATCGGATTCTCCCTAAAGAGATCTGCGATAAGATTGCGCTATTTTGTAACCTGAAAGCCGAAAACGTGATTACCGCCAAGGACGTAGGCAATATCTACGAAGTGCCTTTGGTGTTTTTCGACCAAGGATTGGACGAAAAGATCTGCAAGCGATTCAATTTGAAAAATCGCACCCGTGGTTTGGATAAGTGGTCCAAGATCGTCAGCACCATGTCGGCGCCGCAAAACGGGACCGTGGAAATCGGTATTGTCGGCAAATATGTCGACCTTACAGAATCTTACAAGAGTGTGAGCGAAGCCTTGACGCACGGTTCGATTGCCAACCGTTGCAAAGTGACTTTGCGCTACATCGAATCTGAAAAGTTGCAAGACACCGCTTCCACCGAGCGCCTGTTACAAGGTCTGTCGGGAATTTTGGTTCCTGGCGGTTTCGGTAACCGTGGGGTCGAAGGTAAGATCCGTGCTATTCGCTACGCGCGTGAAAACCAGATCCCGTTCTTCGGTATCTGCATTGGTTTACAACTGGCGGTGATTGAATATGCCCGCCACGTCTGCGGTTTAGCCAAAGCCACCAGCCGCGAGTTCTCCAACACTGGTGAATTTGTAATCGACATCATGGAAGACCAACGCCGCGTCGAGCGCTTGGGCGGCAGCATGCGCCTGGGTTCGTATGATTGCAAATTGATCCCGGGCACGCTGGCATCCCAAGTCTACGGTAAGAAGTCTATCAGTGAGCGCCATCGCCACCGGTACGAAGTGAACAACCACTACCGTCGCATTCTGGAAGAGAAAGGTGTGATTTTCTCGGGCGTGAACGACGAGATGAATTTGGTAGAGATGATGGAAATCAAGGACCATCCTTGGTTCCTCAGTTGCCAATTCCACCCGGAATTCACCTCCAAACCGTTCTCGCCACACCCCATGTTTGTCAGCTTTGTGAAAGCGACATTGGGCGCGCGTCAAGGCAAGGACAAGGCGGGTTCGAAGAACTCCGGTAAGGGAAGCGTGAAAATGAACGCACGCTCAAGTCGCTCCCGACAAGACGCCTCTCGATCTTTGTCCGTTTGAAGCTTTCCAGAGTCGAGCGAATCCTACCGCTCGGCGATCGACCAAGCGATAAAAGCCCCAGGCCGCGGCTAGCGACGTCGCCAACAGGCAGATGGCGGTGAGTTCGCGCGCCCCGTTGCCAAGAAAAGAGCGCGCCCACCCGACGTAGAGAGGGAAGGCCAGCAGGCAAAATAATGGCAAGTGAACGAGGTAAAGGGAGAAAGATATTTTTCCCAAGAACTGCATAGGCGCCGACGACAGAGTCGAGCAAAGCAGCGGGGAATGGAGAGCAACGTGAATGGCTGCTGCTGGAAGAATCAAGTAGCTGGCGCGTCCTGCGTCCATTTCCAGCGCCAAAACCGCAATTATCCCGAGCCAGACGAAAAGTCCGGCTTTCGTTTGGTACAGCCTTGCGCCTACTCGAGGCGTGCAATGAATAGACGCATCGCAAATTGCGCTTCCCAATAAAAACGCGATGCAACCATTTTCCCCCAACAAGTAGAGCCAAAAAAAAGTCATGCCATAAAGAATCACTCGCCAGGGGTGTTTGCCAAAAAAGTAGAGAAACCCGAACAGGAAATAGGAAGAGAGAAGTTCGGATTGCATCGACCAAAGCGCCACGTTGTATGACGTCGTCGCGGAGAAGTGGAAAAAGGAATCCCAAAGCGCTGAGCGAATGGCCCCACCTAGGTGTGGGGTAAAGGCATAGTAGCTAGACAAAATCCCTTCGGAAACGGGGCCGAGTTCTTTGCCAAGTCGGGCAATGGAGATCCACCCCAGGTCGTGAAAAAGATAGGCCAAAAGCACGCTTACTAAAACCGGGACCGCTAGCCGAGGGTACCGTCGCATGCAAAGAGAACGGAGCGCGGCGCGCGCGGGCCGCAGGTCGGGTGCGTTATGGAACGATAGCGAAAGCACGTACCCAGACAAAACAAAGAACACCGCGACAGCGAATTTACCCTCGAGAAACTCCGAAAAGTCCCTTCCGCCCCATACCATGGCTCCCTCGGAGATTTTCTGGGAATACAAAAAAAGTTTGAGATGGGAAAAAACCACGACCACCGCTGCCAAGCCTCGAATGCCTTGGACTTGCGGGTTGGTTTTCACGCGCCACGCGGAAGGAATTTCTTAAGAGCGAAGGAAGACAGGGCAATCAGGCCCGCACCGAAGATCATCAGCCAGGTGCGCCCGCTTCCCTCACCAGGGAGTTCAGGGATTCCCGCACAGGCGCCCCCGCAACCGGCGCTCATGCACGCTGCGACTCCGGTGCCACCAGTTACCTGGACGTCACATCCGGCACAAATGCAGGTCAGATCCGATGTGGTGTTGTAGCAGCCTCCCGCCAATGGCCCGGTAGCCAAGCAGCCGGCGGCGGTGAAAGCGCGGCCACCGAGTCCACCCCCGGTGCAGTAGTAGTAGGTGCCGCAAGCGCTGCACACTCCACCCAAGGACCCGCATGTTGCGCCGAAGCTAGAGACTTGCGCGAGGAGCAGGAACAGAAAGCAGTACCGCATGGGAAGCATGAGTCGAGGTATAGCAGGGTTTACCTCGCTTTGAACCCTCGTTCTCCGACCAAGTGTGAGATCTATCGACTAGGTTGTACCGGGTGAAACCGGTTGGGATCTTTTGGGTCTGTTGCATCCACTGGATCGCCAAAACTGCGTGCCAGCTGTTGTGTAACGCAAGGAGTTAGAAGATCGGTGGGCGGAGCGAGTTGCCGAGTTGTATTTCCGTCTTGTACGGTGAGCGCTGAAACAGAGCAGCTGAACGCCGCGCCGCCGCTCGACCTAATTTTTACAAACGTGCAGCTATGCCCCACCACGGAAATTGCCTCGCAGTGGCGCCCCCCAGGTTCGGGATTCACTCGGCAGGGACTGGTAGCAGAAAGCGGTCCGATATCACTCGGATACTTGGAGTCGGGTGGGCACCAGCAGCATTCGGTGAGCTCCGGCTTTACGGGTTTGGGAACCTCGCCGAACTGGGCGTTGCGGTTCACGCAGCCGCCTCCTCCCAGTGCGATCAAAAACAAAAGAAAGTGTAAGCGCGGCACCTGTATAGTTTACACTAAGGAAAAACAATTCGTTTTCCTATCTAGGGGGTCTTTTCGTGGTGGTAGTGCCAACTCCAATAACGGCCGTCCACCGCTGGTTTGCCGCCCTGGGAATCCCTCTCTTCTTCTATTTCGCGATGCGATTCTTTACCAGAGAAGTGGCCGGTGTTCGGCTAGGCTTTGGTTGGATCGGCACCGACTACGATTTCGTTCCTCACTTCGTGCTGGCCCTTTCGTTGATGCTTTTCACTCTGAGCGACGCCTGCGGAGAATTGCGGCCAAAGCGCAAAAAAGTTTTCGTCTCGTTCTGCTTACTTTTTGGATTCTGCCTCTATACGTATCTTTGTCGTTCGGTCATCACCTATCAAAATATCCTCGCCGTCTCCATTTGGTTTGCTATGGCAGCGACGGTCCTTCTAGGCTCCCTTTCCGTTTGTTTCCCGGCGGACTTTTTTTTCCGCCAAGCACATCTCAAGCAAACGATTGCGGTGCTATTCATCGGGCTATCGGGTGTTCTCTCGGGGATTTGCCTAAAGTATGTGGGCGATCAGTTGGTTTACGTGACTTCCAAGTCGTGTTTTGTGGTCCTGAACTCGTTGCTACACGGCCTGACCTACGAACTTCGTGACGTCGTTCGCAATGGGATGCCGGAAGCACACGGTATTTTGGGTGATGGCCGCCTCACCATCGTGGTCGGGCGTGGCTGCTCAGGCATGGAAGGAATCTCTCTGTTTGCCTTTGTCGCCGGGCTTCTTTGGATCGCGCAAAACAAGCGGGCCAGTCTTTTCAACTGGTTTACCTTTTTGGTCTTTGGGGTTTCGTTTCTGTATTTGGCCAATATTTTGAGGGTGACGCTTTTTTTTCTCATCAGCTACTGCGTCGCTAGCTTCGCAGGTCCCGATAGTGTCGAGTGGGCGCTGGGTCTTTTTCACAAATCGATCGGATTCGTCGTTTACGCGTTTTCCATTCTGTTTGTGAATGCGGTATTCTTTCGTTGGTTAGTTCGAGATGCTTCGTTGTCATGCCAGACCCGAACCATTCCAGGGAGAGGGGTAAGTATGAAGGTTTTCAGGCTCGCTGCATTTGCTTGGGTGATTTTACTCACCGGCGCGTGCACCAAATGGTGGGGCACTCGGTCCCCCAATAGTTCGGCGGCTGGCACGGGGCGCGTTTTGCCGCCGGCCAAGCCTGCGGGGGTGGAACACGCCCCTGCTGATGAGCCTCCGATCCTCAATACACCTCAGGGGTTTGTGCGCACGGAATCCCGTGTGAGCGGCGGCAAGAAAAAGAAGAAAGACAAGCCAAAGGTTTTTCGCGGCACTTCCGATTGAGCGCCTATCTCAAAAAAAAAGCCGGCCACCCGAAGGTGACCGGCTGCAGAAACTGAGTGAGTTATTTTACGCCGAGCGCGCGGTCGATCTTGGCTTTGAACTTCTCAAAGGGCTGGGCCCCCTGAATTAAGGTGCCATTCACTACGAACGAAGGAGTAGCCTGGATTCCCAGGGCTTCGGCTTCGCGGCGGCTCTTATCGACGGTGGCCATGTGTTTCTTGCCTTCAAAGCACTCTTTGAATTTCGCTTCATCCAATTTCAGGGTCTTGGCGGCTTCCAAAAGGTCCTTGTCGGCTAGCTTCGACTGGTTCGAGAAGAGCTGATCGTGCATTTCCCAGAACTTGCCTTGCTCGTTGGCGCAATGGGCAGCCAGTGCGGACGGCACTGCGCGGCTATGCGAGGGCAAAGGCATGTCGCGGAAAACCACTTTCACTTTTTCCGGTCCATATTCCTTCTTGATTTGAGCAAGCACCGGCAGAGCGCGTGAGCAGAACGGGCACTCGAAATCCGAGAACTCTACGATCGTCACGGGCGCTTTGGAGTTACCCCATGTCGGGTAGCCTTCCACGTCCACCACCATCTTCGGCGATTCGGGCTCTTTTACTACGATTTTGACGTTGGCATTCTTCTTCAGGCCGGCCACAAAACCTTGACGCTTATCGAAGCGGCGACGGTATTTGAGGTACTCTTTTACGTCATCTTTCTTGATCCGCGGATCATCCAAAGACAGGTTTTTGGAGCTTAGGAAATCGGTGATTTCTTTGTCGGAAACATCGCCGACATCGCCGCCGGTTTCTTTTTCAAGCAGTTGCTCGACCGAAATGTTTTGTTTGCGGGCTTCTGCGTCGATTAGCTTCTGCTCGACCGCGTCCATAATCGCTTGTTCTTTGGTGCGGAAAACTTCGTCTTCCAGATCAAAGAGACGGGTCTTAACTTGAGCAAAGGCTTCGGACGCGCGCAAGTTTTTGCCATTGTAAGTCGCAACCACGGGGTCGCCGCCGCCCGCGCCGCCGCAAAAGAGCCAGCAACCGCCGACACCCAAAAGCACGCCCACGACCGCAGCAATTGCTAGGGGTCCAAAGTTGGCAGGAAGTTTCATTTTCTTGTCGGACATTACGTCTCTCCTAACGGTGTTCTAAAAAATTAAGCCAAAGGGTATCAGTTTTTTGAAGCTTGGAAACCTCTTTTAATATAGTCGCTTAAGCCGTTTGCAGCCGTTTCCCATTCAATATTTAGCCCCGCATCGGCAAGGCAAGTGATGGTCGAATCGGCCGCTCCGCACGGAACAATGCCCTCAAAAAAGCGCTGGGGCTTCAAGTAAACCGCCACTCCGTGTGAGCTGATTCCTTGCCTCAAGGAAACTCCAAAGGAGGCAACTTTGCCCTGGGGCAAATAAACGCCATAGGGAGTGGGGCGGACTTCGCTGGTTAGCCCTAAATTCGCCAGATAGGCGCTCACACCCTGGGCTAGGTCGCCGATGAACTGGCGGGCCGCTCGCTTGGAATAGCCAAGAGTTGGCAAAAAAGCGATCGGGTACAGCACCACCTGCCCGGGACCATGGTACGTCCACTTGCCCCCTCGCTCGACGGATTCCACGGCCACACCGTGGTCTGCTGGCGTCTGCCAAAGCAGGTCGCTGGGCTGGCTCGATCGACCGTAGGTAAAAGTGGGTAAGGGTTCGGATACCAACAGAAACGAAAGGCTAGGGTCTTCTGTGACGCGGTTGACGAGATCCTTTTGCAAGGCCTCGAGATCCTTCCAGGGTATGCCTCGGCGAGTGACCAGTTCCACGGGCTAGCCGTAGCACTAGTTGGCTTGGAAGGCGAGGGCGCGGATCCAAAAGAGCAACGGGCGGCGCATGCGGTAGAAATCGTGCGCCAGCTGCATGATTTGTAGGGCGGCCAATAGAGCGTAGCCGGCCAGGTGGAAAGTTTCGCTAAAACGTAAGTTATTGGGCAAAAGCGCGATCAGCCAGAAATCACAAAGAAAGAAACCGAGGATGAAGCTCTGGGCCAGGGTGTTCCATTGGGTGATTTCGGGAAGCATCGGCACGGCCAAACGGGAGGGGCGCACCAGAAAGAAACCCGACCATTGCATCAAGGTGGCTGCGAACATCATCCCCAAAAACCAAGTCGGACAGGAACCCAAGAAATTCAGAGTGGTCAGCGTGAGCAATAAAAAAGCGCGGCGGGATCCTAATCGTATGGCGCGAGCCCACGAATCGGGCCCGGCCCACGGCGTGTACTGCGGTTGCGCCAGAAAGTGGACGATAAGGGCGGTGCCATAAACGGCGAGAGCCGCTCCGTGAAAACCGTGCAACCCTAGGCTGGCCACTGCTAGTCCCGCTGGCAAAAGACAAAGGCTGAGAGTGGAATCAACAATCTCACGTGGGTTCATTGTGCGTTATCCGGGTGATGGAGCTCGACACGATCTTGTTCGCGAAAGCCGGCCCCTGTGTAGAGCACGGCGACGGACGCGTCGTTGCCGAAATTTTGGGTCACCTTCAAAAGCCCTTTGAATCGACCGGGGGCGACTCCCAGAGTGGTGCCGCTCATTGGGTCGGATACTGGCGCGCCGTTCTCATACACCCGCAGCAATTGTCCGGGCCGCAGACCTGTTTGTTCGCCCCCGGTAACGTAGAAGCGATTCAGTTCCACTCGTGCGATTCGTCCAGTCCAAGCGAGTTTGTGGGCGATGGCGGGAAAGCGTTCGAGTGTTTTCTGCAGAGCGCGCGAGACGGCTTCTTTGCCTTCCTCGGATTCACTGCTGGGGGCGCGCAAATCCAACCACTGAACGCGCTCTCGGGTAACTTGGGCGGAGTTTTCGCGGGAATAAACTTCTTTTTCGGTGGCTACATCGAACAATTGAAAGCGCACCCTCGCGTTGGCCACGTGCTGCTTGGCGCCTAGCACGCCGGTGTCGTCGCCTACTTCCTGAATACTGACCTCTTCGATTCGTCCGACAATGAATCCGGTGGCGGCGACTTTCTTGGCTTGCTCGAAAATTTTTCGAAAATGGTACTCCCCTCCGGTGGAGTAAATAGCGTCTGGATTTTCTAAGTCTTCTTCGTGCACCATGATCAGCTCGGGCACGTTGGCCACGGCTTGCTTAACGTCGAACAAGGCGGTGCGTACCAACGAGTCATCCTGCACATCGCTGCGATTGATGAAGGGCAATACCAAGATGCGCTTTTTAACGGTGTTGTCGACGACAGGAGCTGCCGGCGCCACCGGTTTGGTGTCGACCACAGGTTCGTCGAACCAACCCATGGAAGTGCAACCGGTGATCAACAACATCCATCCGAGCAGCAAATGCAGAGGCATGGTGCTTTCCTTGGGTTTGGCGCGGTGCGCCAAGTGAGGAGTGTGCTAGAGACTAGTTCAAATATCTCACGGTTACCGTCTGCGAATCAATGCTCAACGGTTTGAGAGTGAGGCCGGGGATTTGCGCGACGCTAAAACGCTGAAAGAGTTCGCGAGGGGGCAATGGGCTGAGGACGCGGAATTCGGCGGTTTGCGACTGGGCGCGGCTCAATACCGACTGCAGAATGAAGTCTTGTTTGCCCAGAGCTGAGTCGACCAGCTTGAAGGCCTTGTAGGAGTTAAGCCCTTCTACGATCAGGCGATACTCGCTCGCGAACAAGGTGCCTTTGGAAATGCTTTCTTCAAAGCCCGCAGCAAAATCGGCGATCGCTTTGCTGATTGCTTTGGTGAGGCGCTTTGCGTCATTCATTTCGGCCGGGTCCATTTCTACGTCGACGCTGGTAGACAGGACTTGCCGGGCTTGGGTCAAGTTGTAGAGCAGAAAATCAATCCGGGTGCCGCAATTCTTGCACACGCTCAAATTCACCCAAACCGCGCTATTGAATCCAGCCATCACTCCGAAGCTGCGCAAGGCGCGGATATCTGCTTCGCGGGTGGGGGCTTTGCTCAGTCCCAAACCACTTTCCTCGGTGGTGCCGAGCACTGCGTTGAATTTCTGAAATACTTCCTGCAGCTGACGGTAGAAGGTGCCAGTGGCCGGGTTTTGTTTCACCTGCAAAGCAGACTGCTTGGGGTCGATGGTGAAGCCCGGCAAGTTGGCCGAGATCAAAAAAAGAGGTTTCAGGGCCGAGTTGCCGGTAGCTTTGGTTTCGTTTACTCGGACCCACTGCTTGAGTGCATCGGTATCCAAGTGGCCAGCGATTTCCATTTGGGTGGAATCGGAGGACTGTCGGTTTACCTGGTAATCGGTAATGTAACGCTCGGCGAACTCCGGGGTGATCTGCGTGTCGTAACGGTCGTATCGGGGCCCGAGTATCTTTTGCAGAAACTCCCGCACAGCTTGTTGTTTGAGCCGAACCAAAACGGCGGAGCTTTCCGCGCCCGGCGCCAGCGGGGGCAGGCTTTCGGAAGCCACCGTGAATTCTTTGCCGGTGGTAGCTGCGAACACGTTCACCGCGCCGAGCAAGAAGATAAAAGCCAAGACACTGCAGATTGTTTTAAGCATTTTCATCGGAATTCAATATTAACCCCATCCCCCTCGAACAGGGAACGGATAGAGTGAACCAAGTCACGCTTGAGGGGAAGCGACCCCTTTACCCGCATCACGGCGTCGGCTTTGGCGTTGGTCTGCACATGCAAGTAAACCGGCACACCGGGAACATCCTTGGTGGAGTCTAAAAGGGCCCGAAAGCGCGTTACTCGGTCTTCGGGCATCCTACCCTTGGAGTTGAGATGGATATGAATTTCCCGGCCGAGCGCTTCGTAGGCGTAGCGCAGGCTTAGGATTTTGGCGTTGCCCTTCTTTTTGGACAAAATAATTTTGGACGAGTTGTCCGATCGTTCTAATTGGCCCTTAATCCAAATAGGTTCATCGCCTTTGAGCAGCTCTTCCGCTTCCAGGTAAATGTCCGAAAAAATCACCGCATCGATTTCGTCGGATCGGTCTTGCAGGGTCGCAAACGCCATGCGGTCGCCCCGCCGGGTGATGATTTCGCGCAAGCCCGCAACTGTAGCGCCCACCATGATGTCTCGGGACCTATGGGCCTGCACACATTCGGCAATTGTGGTGGTGGTGTAACGATTGAGTTCGTTTTGGAAATCATCCAATGGGTGGCCGCTCACGAAAAAGCCGATGGTGTCTTTCTCGTATTTCAATTCTTGGAGCCGCTCCCAGCGCTCTGCGTCCGGGTAAGTGACGGTGCGGTGGGAGAATGAATCGTCGGTTTCACCTTCGCCGAACATATCCAGAAAACTTACCTGGTTTTGGTCCCGTTGTTTTTGGATCGATGCACCAGCTTCCAAGGCGGGATCGATGGCTTTGAATAGCGACGCTCGGTGGATTTTGAATCCATCCAGCGCGCCAGCTTTTGTAAACGCTTCCACCACACGTTTATTGCAAGTGCGGTTGTTGGTGCGCGCGCAGAGGTCGTACAGGTCTTTGAATGGGCCGCCACTTTTGCGCGCTTCCAAAACCGAATCAATCGCAATTTGGCCCACGCCCTTAATGGCGCCTAAGCCGAACCGAATTTCCTTTTCTGAAAGAACCGTGAAGTCGGTTTCGCTCTCGTTGATATGGGGAGGCAAAACCACGATTCCGTGGCGAGCCGCATCGGCGATGTACTTGGTGATCTTGTCTGTGTTTTCACGCTCAATCGATAGAAGTGCCGCAAAAAATTCCACCTGATAATGCGCTTTGATGTAGGCAGTCTGGCACGTGATCAAGGAATAAGCGGCGGCGTGGGACTTATTGAATCCATAGCCGGCAAACTTGGCCATCAGTTCGAAAAGGTGATCGATTTTGTCGGCGTTAAAACCTTTGGCCCGCGCTCCGGAGACGAACTTCTCCTTCTGCTTGGCCATTTCCTCCGGCTTCTTTTTGCCCATAGCGCGGCGGAGCAAATCGGCGGCGCCGGCGGTGTAACTGGCCAGGGTCATGGCCACTTGCTGCACCTGTTCCTGGTACACGATTACCCCGTAGGTCTCGTGCAGAATGGGACGCAGTTCCTCGAAGTCATAGGTCACTTGAGTGTGGCCGTGCTTGCGGTTAATAAAATCGTCGACCATTCCGCTCTCCAGCGGGCCCGGTCGATAGAGTGCGTTGCTTGCGACGATATCTTCGAAGCAATCGGGTTTGACCTTTTTCATCAGGTCTTGCATCCCCGAACTTTCTAGCTGGAACACTCCCAGGGTGTCGCCCTTAGTGAGCATCTCGTACATCAGCTTGTCGGTGATATCGATGTCGGTTAGCGAAAAGCTCGAGTGGGGATGACGCTTGTGGATCAGTTCTTCCGCGCGCTGCAAAAATGTCAGCGTCTTTAATCCCAAGAAGTCGAACTTGATTAGCCCAATTCGGTCGGCATTGTTCATATCGAGTTGGATAACCAACTCGTCGTTTTTGCCTCGGGTAAGCGCGCAATGCTCCACCATCGGGCGATTGGAAATAACCAAGCCGGCGGCGTGAATCGAGGCGTGGCGGGGCAGGCCCTCAAGCGTACGGCATACTTCGAACAGATGTGCCAAGCGGCGATCCTGTTCGGTGAGTGCGCGTAGGCGCGGCTCTTGTTCAAACGCTTCGTCTAAGGTGATGTTGATGGTTTCGGGAACAAGCTTCGCGATTTTGTCGACGTCTACCGCCGGGATTCCGAAGGTGCGGCCCACATCGCGGATCACCCCTCGGGCCTGCAGTTTACCAAAGGTAATAATCTGCGAGACGCAATCCTTGCCGTACTTCTGCGACACGTAATCGATGACCTTGTCACGCTTATCCATGCAGAAATCGACGTCGAAATCGGGGAGCGATACGCGCTCAGGGTTCAGAAAGCGTTCGAAAATAAGGCCGTGTTCCAGGGGATCGAGATCGGTGATGCCCAGCACGTAGGCCACCAAGCTTCCCGCTCCGGAGCCGCGGCCCGGGCCCACTGGAATGCCGTTTGATTTTCCATAGCCGATAAAATCGGCCACGATGAGAAAGTAACCGGTGAAACCCATTTCAATGATGACGTCTAGTTCGCGGGCCAAGCGATCCAGGTAGGGTTTGTCGGCTGCAGGCGTGCGGGTGATGGTCTGGTCCTTGGAGTACTTGGCTTGCAGCCGGTCTTCCAGTCCCTTGGCGGAAATATCCCGTAGGTATTGTTCTGGGGGTAAGCCCCCGGGCGGTTCGAATTTTGGGAAGTGGTAAATCTTCTTCCCTTTATCGTCGTTAAATTTGAATTCAAAATGGCAGCTGTTGGCAATCTCCATGGTGTTGGAAATAGCTTCCGGCAAGTGGCCCCATTCTTCTTTCATGGTGGCTTGCGATTTAAAGTAGAACTCGTCGCTCTTTAATCCGGAGCTCCCGCCCTCGTCGAGGTTGCGTCCGGTGGCGATTGCCATCAGCACCTCCTGCATGGGGGCCTGTTCTTTTTTTAGGTAGTGGCAATCGGCGGTCGCAATCAGCGGAATGCCCAAGTCTTTGGACAGCTGCTGGAAACGCTCGTTCACCATCATTTGCTGGGGCAGATTGTTCTGCTGCACTTCGAGGTAAAACCGGCCTTGGAAAAGATCGCGGTACCAAGTGGCGGCGGCTCGGGCGCGGTCCATATCGCCCAGAACGCAGAAGTTGGTCACTTCGCCTTTCAAGCAGGCGGAAGTCGCGATGAGCCCTTCGGTATGTTTGGCGAGAATTTCTTTGTCGAT
>CAZBJE010000004.1:117684-121824 GCA_964492125.1 uncultured Pseudobdellovibrionaceae bacterium
TCGAGCGCCCCGAACATATTGCCATGGTCGGTGAGCGCCACCGCTTCCATTTTGTCGTCGTGGGCAGCTTGCAGGAGCCCCTCGAGTCGGATGGTGCTGTCCAGCAGACTAAATTGGGAATGGACATGAAGATGAGTGAAGTCTGCCGCCATACACTATACGAGGGCCCCTTTCACTGAATGAGCGTCCCGATGCGCTCCATACGGAGTTTCCAGTCCCAGCTGGAAAACCAAATGAACATTGCTTGTCCCTTGAGATTGTCGAGGGGAACAAAGCCCCACCCGCGACTGTCGTAACTCTGATCTCGGTTGTCACCCATCGCGAAAACAAAGCCGGGTGGCACTTCGATCGGCCCGGTGGCGGGTGCGCCTGGGTGCGATTCTGGAAAGTCGCGGTAGTTCGGGCGGTAGTTGTCCAAAATGGAATAGTGTTTCACGCCGTCTTCCGTTTCGAGGTACAGCGTTTTGTCGGGCGCGTTGTCGATGTCGTACATGACTTCGCGTTCCGACATCGGCACCCGAGGAACCGGCGTACCATTGACCACCAAACCACCGTCGCGCACTTCGATTTTGTCGCCGGCCACCGCCACCGCGCGTTTGACGTAGATTTTGTCCGGCTCGTGGGGAGCACGGAACAAAATCACATCCCCGCGGCGCACCGGTTTAAACCGGAAAAGCGTCCAGTCGGTGAAAGGAAAACGCAAGTCGTAGGCGCATTTGAGCGCGTAGAGACGGTCGCCTTTTTTCAAAGTAGGTTCCATCGAGGGAGTGGGCACTACGTAGGGCTCCACCAGAGAGTAACGCAGAGCAAAGAGCGCAATCACCAAGTATAAGAGAGGAAGGGATTCCTTCAGTTTGGATTGCCAGCCAGTGGGTTTAGTTGCGGGTGATTTTTCCACGGTCTCCTTTTACAGCGCAGCCGCTATTTCTTTCATGCCTGAGATCACGCGGTCGATTGCCGCCGCGGAAACATCCAGATGGGTGACAGCGCGGAAGCGGTCGTCGCCGACGCGCGAGAAACGAAAACCTTTGGATTCACAAAGCGCACTGAACGCGGCGGGTTGCATCCCTGAGCGCAGGCGGAAGAATACCATGTTTGAGCTAGGGGAAGTGTCTTCCACTTCGATTCCCTTCAAACCCGAGAACCCTTCGGCCAAGCGACGCGCGTTTGCGTGGTCGTCGGCCAGCCCGGCCAGGTTGTGATCCAGGGCGTATAAACCGGCCGCAGCAAACATCCCACTCTGGCGCAAGCTCCCGCCCATGCACTGTTTCCAGCGACGAACAGTATCCCAATGCCGAGACTCAAAAGCCAGCAACGCGCCGGCAGGGCAACCCAGTCCTTTAGACAAGCAAATGGTGACGCTATCAAACCCCGCCGCTAGGCGCGCCGGAGACTCACCCGTCGAGGCAGCTGCATTGAAAAAGCGCGATCCATCTAAATGCGTGCGTAGATTCAGCTCGCGGCACGTGTCCCATACGCTCTGCAGTTCCGCTAACTTCCAAGCGATACCACCGCCCATATTGGTGGTGTTTTCGCAGACAACTAGCCGCGACACCGGGTAATTGGGGCTACGGGCGGCGTTGAACTTGCTACGCACTTGCTCGCCACTGAAGATGCCGCTCTGCGTTTCGATCGGACGCGCCAAGGCGCCCGCCCATATGGCCGGCGCTCCGCCCTCAGCGAAAAAAATATGGCTGTTTTCGGCCGCAACGAGTTCGTCGCCGCGTTGGCAGTGCAGCAGAATTGCGATTTGGTTGGCCATAGTGGACGACGGCAAGAAAAGCGCGGTCTGCTTGCCGAGCAAGGCAGCCATGCGCTCTTCGAGTTTGCGGGTGGTGGGATCCTCGCCTCTTTGCTCGTCTCCGAGCGGCGCATCGACCATGGCCTGCTTCATCGCGGCGCTGGGGCGCGTGCCCGTATCACTATAGAGATCAATCCCTTGGAACATTGGGCGCAAGATACGACGAACCCCTGCTTAATTCAATTACCAGTAGGGGACTCTTGAATTCCGGGGGTGGGGCGGTTAGCTTTTCTGCACTTTCTCCATTGATTACGAGGTGAAGCGTGGCGACGACTGAATTCCGTTCTGAAAAAGACTCCATGGGCGAGATGAAATTGCCCTCCCAGGCGCTGTATGGCGCCACCACCCAACGCGCGGTGGAGAACTTCCCGGTGAGCGGTATTCGCTTCAGCCGCGATTTCATCCGGGTGCTGGCGGAGATCAAGTCTTCCTGCGCCGAAGTAAACCTAAAGCTGGGCAAGCTAGACGCAAAATTGGCTAATCCGATTATTCAAGCCGCTGCCGCGATTGAAACGGGGAAGTACGACGGCGAATTTGTGCTGGATATTTTTCAGACTGGCTCGGGCACCAGCACCAATATGAACTTCAACGAGGTGGCCGCCAACGTCGCCAACCTCGCGCTCGGTTCGGCGGTGGGCGCCAAAAAGCCCATCCACCCGAACGACCACGTCAACATGGGCCAGTCGAGCAACGATATCATCCCCACCGCCATTCACGTGGCCGCGGCGGTAATGGTCAGCGAGAAACTTTTGCCCGCTTTGAAGCAGTTGCACGGCACATTGGCCGCCAAGTCCAAAGCGTTCAATGGAATCGTTAAAACAGGTCGCACCCACTTGCAGGACGCGACACCCATTTTGCTGGGGCAGGAATTTTCTGGGTATGAAAACCAAGTGAAAAAAGGCATCGAGCGGGTGGAACGCGCGCTGCCGGCTATCTGCGAGCTGCCGGTGGGCGGCACGGCAGTTGGTACCGGCATTAATACTGACGCCGAATTCGGCAAACTGGTTTCCGCTCACTTGGCAAAAAAATTGAAAATCGCTTTTGTTGAAGCGGAGAACCACTTTGAAGCGCAGGCCTCCAAAGATGCTTGTGTTGAATTGAGCGGTGCGCTGAAAACGGTGGCGGTTTCATTGACTAAGATTGCCAACGATTTTCGTTGGCTCGCCAGCGGCCCCCGCTGCGGTTTTGCTGAAATCATTTTGCCACCTGTCCAACCGGGCAGCAGCATTATGCCGGGCAAAGTGAACCCCGTGATCCCCGAGTCCTTGCTCCAGGTATGCGCGCAAGTGATGGGCAACGACCTAGCGATTACGCTAGGTGGCCAATCGGGCAGCTTCGAATTGAATGTCATGATGCCGTTGATTGCGCACAACTTGCTGCAGTCTATTGAAATCCTCGCCAATGGCGTGAAACTCTTCGACGAGAAATGCGTGAAGGGGATTGAAGCAAATGTCGAACGGATCAACGAGACCGTGGAACGCAGTTTGATGCTGGCGACGCCCTTGGCGCCGGTTGTGGGCTACGACAAGGCTGCCGAAATTTCCAAAAAAGCATTCAAAGAAAATAAGACAGTCCGAGAGATTGCCCTGGCGACCTTAGATATGTCCAAAGAGCAGCTGAACGAAATCCTAGACCCATCCAAGATGGTTATCCCCGGCGCGGGTGCGGGCGGCGAAGGCGGCTGAGCCGGCTCGTCGACCAGGCATTTCCTCTGGTCGGAGGTTAGGCCCCCTTAGAAGAAAACCCTCTTCTGGGATGAATGGCCTGGTGTCGAGCCCTATGGTGCGCACTTTTGTCCTCGCTCTTTCCATGGACTGGTGTTGCTGAGGGGTTTGCTCTTACTGCATTGAGTATTTTTTTCTTTTTCTTTGGATCCGAATGGCCGGAAATTAAGTAGCAACCAACCCGTTGGCGCGGACCTCCTCGGGGTGGAAAAGGGGCTTCCGATCTCTTCTTTGGCGTGCTACATGCCCCCAAATGAAAGCGCTTGCCCTCTTCTTGCTGTTTTCGAACGTAGCCTTTTCGAGCGAATGTCCCGAGTCTGTCCTGTCGTTGGAGTGGCTGGAAGTTCGAGAATATGACTCGAGCCATGTTCGAGCCAATATTTTCAAGGGTTTCAACTTGGCCGGCACCGCTCGTTCGACCCCGCTTGCTAGTGGTTCGGAATTCGATACAGCCGATCAGTTCCAGAGCGTTGCAGACCGGCTGGCGTGGTCAGAGAAACCGGAGAATGGTGGTGGACTCGCCGTGACGCTCGATGGCCAGGGGGCCTTGCACCGGGACCTTTTTCGCCAAATACATTTGGGTTTGTTAAAGAGCCCCGGCGAATACCCTCGCGC
>CAZBJE010000005.1:0-116333 GCA_964492125.1 uncultured Pseudobdellovibrionaceae bacterium
GGGATACGCAGAGCAAGCCAAGAAACGCCCAAAGCGTCCCGTCTTGACGACCATCGGCTCGCTGCAATTCGGGCATTTCTCATCGGTGGTGGGAGCTGCCTGAAGCTCAACCTTACCGTCTTCCATTACTTTGAATTCACCGGTGAAGCGGCACTCAGGATACCCCTGACATGCGATGAACTTACCGTTGCGTCCCCATTTAATGACCAATTTCTTGGCGCATTTGGGGCAATCCAAATCGGTTATGGTTTCTTCCCGTTTCACATCGCGCATTTTTTCGGCGGCGAGTTTTAACGTGTCTTCAAACGGGGTGTAGAAGGTGCGTAGGGTCTTCACCCAGTCGGCTTTGCCCTCTTCGATTTGATCCAGCTGATCTTCCATGGTGGCAGTGAAAGTCACGTCCACGATGTCTTTGAAGTTTTCTACCAGCAGCTCGGTAACAATATTGCCCAAGTCCGTCGGGATGAATCGGTTTTCCACCTTTTCCACGTACTTGCGATCTTGAATGGTGGACAAAATGGCTGCATAGGTGGACGGGCGGCCGATGCCTTTTTCTTCCAACTCCTTAATGAGCGAACTTTCCGAATAGCGCGGAGGCGGCTGGGTCATGTGCTTTTCGCTGTCGACTTTGTCGCAAGCCACCTTGGTGGATTCCTGCAAGTCCGGCAGTCGGTCGGCAATCTCTTCTGCGGACGGTTCTTCTTCGCTGGCTTGCCAGAGTTTCAGGTACCCGTCGAATCGAATAACCGAACCGTTCGCACGAAAGTGGTAAACCTTGTCGGACTTAGACTCCAATTCCACAGCGGTTTGATCGAAAATCGCCTGGGACATTTGGCAGGCCAATGTGCGCTTCCAAATCAGCTCGTAGAGTTTGAATTGATCCAGCTCCAGGTATTGCTTCACCTTTTCCGGTGGAAATTCCATGGAGGTAGGCCTCACGGCTTCGTGGGCGTCTTGGGCATTTTTCTTGTTTTTATAAACAATGGGTTCTTCGGGAAGGTATTCCTTGCCGTAGCTATCCAGAATCAGTTTGCGCGCATCCGCGATGGCAGTGTCCGAAAGCCGGATCGAATCAGTACGCATGTAGGTAATCAAACCCTGCGCGCCGGCTTCGCCGATTTCCATCCCTTCATACAACTGCTGCGCCAGCATCATCGTTTTCTTGGCGCTGAAGTACAGACGCTTGGATGCTTCCTGCTGGAGCGTAGAAGTGATGAACGGCGGATCGGGATTGCGCTTGCGTTGCTTCTTTTGGATCGAAGCGATCTTCCAGGTGCCCTTGCTCGCGCCCGCAACGATTTCGTCTGCCCACTCTTGCTTATTAATGGTGAGGCGGTCGATTTTTTCGTCGCCAACTTTGACTAGCCGAGCGGGGAAAGGTTTACCCTCGCCCTGCATAGCGGCCGCAATGGTCCAGTACGGCTGGGGGATAAAAGCTTTCACTTCTTTTTCGCGTTCCACCACCAGGCGTACGGCAACGGACTGGACACGGCCGGCCGAAAGGCCGCGGCGGACTTTGGCCCAAAGAATGGGGGAGATTTTATACCCTACCAACCGATCCAAAATGCGGCGGGCCTGCTGGGACTCAAAGCGATCCTGGTTCAGCTCCAGGGGCTCTTCCAACGCCTTCAAAACCGCAGTTTTGGTGATTTCATGGAACAAAACCCGGGAGACTTTCGCCTTTGGCAAGTTCAACAGCTCGGCAACGTGCCATGCAATCGCCTCTCCTTCGCGATCCGGATCCGCCGCCAGGTACACGCGGCTGGCTTTCTTGGAAGCCTCCAAGATGTCGTCGATAACCTTCTGCTTCCCCTTGATAACATTATAAGTAGGGGCGAAGTCTTTGTCGGTGTCGACCCCAAGCTCGCTCTTGGGCAAGTCCATGATGTGGCCCACGGAGGCTTTCACATCAAAATTTCGTCCGAGATACTTCTTCAGCGTCTTCGCCTTGGCGGGAGATTCGACGATGACGAGGCCTTTGCCTGCCGAGGTCTTCTCCGCCTTAGCGGGTTTCTCAGCTTTGGGAGGCTTTGGCTCTTTCGCGGACTGGGGACTTTTCTTCGCTTTGGCTTTAGCCTTTTCCATTTATATTAAATCTTTTTAGTTCAATCGGGACTCGGAACCGAAATCGCCTCCCCTGTCCCCAGAGATTTTGTGCTCATAGCCGAAAACGGTAAGGGCCGCAACGGTTTTGATTTCCTTGAGTCCCGCCGGCTCCTCCAAATTCATCGCTTTGTGGATGATTTCATCTTCCAAAGCGTGGTCGATGATGCCCCGACTTTTCAATTTCCAAAGGTACCCGCGGACCCGCGTGGAGAGTCGAGTGCACTCTTCGCCGGTGTAACTTCGGTGTACTGGCAAAAGCTCGCTCCAGTACGGCCCGGGTATTTCGAGCATCGTTCGTTCGATGTGCGAAACTGCATCTTCGATCTCTTCTTCCGAAAAACCCTTCTGGGTTAAATCATCCCAGATCTCTTGGGCGTCGTAGAACAGATCTTTGTTATCGGTTAATGACTGAGAAAGCAGACCAAGGATCGAAAAGATCTTGTCTCTCAAAAGGCCACCGGTTTGTAATTTTAAAAGTTTATGAAGCTAAACAATCGAGGGGAAATCCCCGACCATTCCCCTTCATTTTTCTAAAACGCAGACCGTTTGGCAAGACGCGAGCCGCGATTATTGCGCGATTTCTCATTTTCCGGCATAGACGAAACACTGAGGGGACGTTTCGATCACCCAACCGGCTTCCCGCGCGGATTCAATGGCTTGGCGAATACCGCGAAGATCTTGTCCCGTTTCCGCGGCAATCTCTTCCAAGCTGGCGACGCCCCGCGTCCTTAGAAAGTCGCGCAAACGATTGGGGTTATCGTCGGTAAAAAGGGGCTGCAACGGCAAAACCCCGGGCAAAACCTCCTCCAGTATTTCCTCAACGCACACCACCAGCTTAGCGCCCTGCTGCAAAAGCCAGTGACTACCAGAAAAGCCTTCCTCGAAATAAGGCCCGGGCACCACGAAAACCTCGCGGTTTTGATCCAGCGCATGGCGAGCGGTAATCAATGAACCGCTCTTGCGGCCCGCTTCCACCACCAACGTACCGTGACAGAGTCCGGAAAGGATCCGGTTGCGTCGGGGAAAATGAAACGGCTGCGGGCCCACTCCTGGTGGGTATTCGGAAACCAAACAGCCGCCCACTGCGAGAATCTCCTCCGCCAATGTTTTGTTCTGCAGCGGGTAAATCCTATCCAGCCCATGGCCTAAGACGGCCACAGTGGGGCGACCCGCCAAAACCGCGGCCTGATGAGCCACCGCATCGATACCGCGCGCAAGTCCACTCACCAAGGTGACACCCGCTTGCACCAACTCGCGCGAAAAATGGTGTGCCGCTCGCAGACCATACCCGCTCGGGCGCCTCGTCCCCACTAATGCCAGCGGGAATCCCTCAAAAAGACTTTTAGGATCGCCCTTAATAAAGAGCCGCGGTGGCGGGTGGGCCATTTCACGCAACAACACAGGAAAATCTTCAGGCAATAAAATATCCATGCGCCGCCCAGTCTCAACAGACCGATTGCCCGTCAACAGCACGAGGGGAGCGTGTTAAGATTATGGGATGCGAAAAATTTCAGTCTGGATTTTGGTCATCGGCTTGGCGGGGTGCAGCACTTATGGCTATCGGCCCGCTTCAGAGGCCAATGCGAACATCGTGCCTACGGGCCTAGGAGAAGGAATGGCCCGTAGCAACGCTACGGGCGCTCTTATCTACCAAGTGCTAGCGCAAGTATTCCGGGAGCCGGAAAAAAAACGACTCCTTTGGGGACAGTGCCGGGTACGCACCCAGAGCACTTCGAATATTTTCACACCTTGTTTGAATGTCGAAATCGGGTTGGTATCAGACGAGGGGCGAGAAGTGGCGAGCGCTCGGACCGACGAAGGCCGGTTTACTTTCAATGTCGAAGCGAAGCGGGCCTATCGTCTGCAACTCAAGTCTCAGCGCTATAAGCTGCCGACAGATCGCATTGGCCCGTTCACTGGCGGAGATGGCGTAGCCATCGATCTCGTTCCCGCTAGTTAAATTCGATTTCGCGAGTGAGCGTTCGAGGGGTCGGTGGGCGATCGGGAAAGAGTTGGGCTGCCACCAGCGTGTCCCCAATCAGAATGGGCGAGGTATTGCGCAGGATAATGCCAATGCTTGCCAACTCCCCGGTGGAAATCACTTGGATCTCCCCCTTATAGTCCGGACTCACTTCCTTCGTGCTCATTAACAACGGATCCTCGTCGACTAAAGCCCGGAAGAGATAACCTTCCTTCAATCCCGCATTCGAACCTTTATTTAAAAGCACGATCTGGCCCTGACCGAAGAAAGTCGCATCTGGGTTATCTCCCATCACTACTCGAGTAGTCATATCATCGGGAGGATTAAAGATGGCGACCGTCGCCACGGGGTTGCGGACCGCCACCAACCGATCCCCTCTTCGGACGATATTCATCTGGCGCGTGAGTTCCATTTTGGTGAGTAAGTCTGCAGTCTGCAGGTTTTTAACTTCTCCCACCAAACGCACCAATACCCCTAGCACTGGCTGCCCGGGAGCCGTGTGGTCCCTTACTTCTTTTTCAATTCGAACGACTGAGTATGAGGTGTTGGGGGTCGAATTTTCCGGGTTGCTAAATTTGCCGTAAATGTCCGTGTGCTGGTGCAAACCAGCTTGGTCCAGGTAAGCTCCGGTAATTTCGCCAACCAGCTCGGATTCGGAAATAACAAAAAAGGCAGGGCGGTACTGGTTCTTAATCTGCAAATTCACCAGCGAGTCCGAGTCGAGATCGGTGCCAACACCCGGAATACTCGGCATCAATTTTATGATCGGAATATCAAACCCACCGGAGTCTAATCCGTCCCGGTAGTACGACAGAACCTGGCCAACGTTGATGTCGTGGGGATTGGAAAGCCCGGGGTTCATCGACCAGAGCTTGCGCCACAGAAATGGGTTGCCGACGGTTCGGTTGGAAATATTCCAGAGATTGTCTCCGGCCTGCACAGTGTACCGCTCGTCGCGTTTGGGGCCGAGCAGAGACAACCACGCATCCTTGGGCATGCGAGGGTTCAACTGAATTCCCGCTAGGATTTCCTCTGCACGATTTGGATTGAATGTGTATTTGTACTGCCTTTTGGCCTGCGCCGCTGGGGAAAAGACGACAGCCAACAACAAGACCAAGGCGATTGAACGTACCATGGGTCGACTCCAGGTTTTTTACAGACGATTGGGAATGCGGCCCGCAATTTCCGCCAATTTTTTGGAAGCAGGCGTCGCCATGCCGTCCATCGGGAACTGGCGCAGCAGATCGTGGAGCAAGTTTTTCGCGGCGTTGGATTGCCCCATTTTCAAATGAGCCAGGGCCGCCTGGTACATGGCCTCTGGCACCTTAATACTTTCGGGGTATTGGCTGACGACTAAATTATAGGCCACGACTGCAAGACCGTACTCTCGGTTGCGGAAGTGGCACTCGGCCATCCAAAACTGGGCGCGATCGGCGTATACGTGCTCGGGATCCATACGCATAAAACGCGCAAACGCGCCCGCAGCTTCCTCAAATTTGCCGCCTTGCATCAAAGCCAAACCATGGTTGTACCAAGTCATAGACTCGTAGGTGGAACTCGCCACCAAAGTACGCGAGTCAAAGCCATCGTCATCGGGATCCACGACCGGAGGGCGAATAGGCTGCGGTTTCAGCTGGGTCAAAGGCATTTGGGCGACGGCATCGAGATCGCTAGACTCCTGGGGCTCTTGCTTCGTCTCCAGGTCCAACAGACGCTGCAAGCGGTGCACTTCGGCCTCGTTCTCGGCGACTTTCCGCTGTAGATCTCGTTTTTGGATATCGTCGCCGGTGACTTTGCGCGTTGAGTGGCCCGCGCAACCCACCAATAGTGCCGCGACGCAGCACCCAAGCTTGTAAGATGTGGGGGAACCCATGTTACTATTGTAGCGCACGCGGCCCTTCACCAAAGCTAAAACACCATGCTCGACGCAAAAGACCTACAGAGCCTATTTCCAGCCGCCCGGGATGCGGGCTACGAGGACGTGGAGGTGTATTGCGAGTGCACCCAGTCCGTGAACGTGCGCTACTGGGGACGCACTGATGATATTCGCTTTCAGATCCGCCGCGGAACTTCACTGCGCGCGAGCTTAAACGGCGTCACACGCCATTTTTATATCGACGGCACCGACACTAAAGCGCTCATAGCGGCCCTTTCCGGCAAAGCACACACACTCGATGGCTTAGCTTCCGATCCGACTCATTCCAAAATGGCGCCGGCACTTACCGAGGGTGCCGCAAGCCTTTTGCAAGTCATTCGCAGTGCTTTTTCGAGCCAAAGCGAACGGCTCACCGCTCCCGAAATCACCGCCACCCTCTCACGCAAATTCTATCAAGTGATTCGCGAAGGCGGTTCGCTCTCGCAAGGCCAAGAGGAATTCGCGGAGTTGCACGCGGAATGGTTTATCGACAACGGGACTTTTCAATACGATCGCGCGCGCGGTTCGATAGCCGGGCTGCTATCCGAGATCGCCTCCACAGAAGGCGTTGGCGTAGCATTGAAAAGATCCCTCACGGCAGTCACGCGCTGGCCCGCTCCACAAGGGGACTTGCCGGTGCTATGGTCGGCCCGGTCCGTGGCCAAAATCCAAATGCTCTTTTTGCGCGCCTTTGAAGGAGACTTGGTTTTAGGAAACCGTTCCTTCCTTAACGCCCTGGCACTGCCGCAAAATCTTTCGTTTACCCTTGAGGACAGGCCCCAAGCGACGGGCGAGCAAGTCGATCACGAAGGATCGGAACGCAAACGCACCGTTCTTTGGCGCGACGGCCGCCCCACAGCGCTTGCGTGCAATAAGCGAGTGGCTGGCCAACTCGAAGTTCCCCCCACTGGCCACGCGCGCCGCGAATCTTTTGAGAGCCCGGCTACCGTCGGCTTCTGGCACCCCCATTTGGAAGCCGCCAACCCGCGTGAATCGCTTTTGGCGGAAATGGAAAAGGGCATCAGCGTGCGCGAGATGGAAGTGCTGGCGTACGATCCTGCTTCCGGGCAAGCCACCTTACGTCTATCGGACTGCCGCTTAGTCCACCACGGCGCCGAGGGCGAACCAGTTGAGCCGATGGTACTTGCAATCGGCCTAATGGAACTTTTGGAATCGTTCGAAACTTTTGAGTCAGCCCCCCACACGACGGGTCTCGCCACATCCAAACAGAGCCAACGCCTGTACACCGAGATCACCACTCCCGCAGCTCTCTCCAGGCCCCTCACCCTTCCCGGCTCCGTTCCTTTGAACCACTATTGGTAACTTTCTGCCCTTTGCCACACGAGGGTTATGCATGCTATGACACCCTCTAAGTATGTTTCCCATTCTGACTAAAATCGACACGGCCCTGGAGAAGAAACTCCGCTGCCGGCTAATCGACAAGATGGGCAAATATTTGAACGGCACAGTGACTGATTCTTGGGTTCGACTGTCCGGCGGCAAGGTCCGCGGGAAAGTTGTTTTTCAGTCGGACGAAAAAGGGCCGGTCGAAATCGATGCAAACGATATTTTGGATATTTTATTTTAACGAGGGGGACTTGTGATCGTCGGCGTACCTAAAGAGATTAAGAACAGAGAAAACCGGGTTGGTCTCGTACCAGCGGGAGCGCGCGCGCTGATTGCCCACGGGCATCAAGTGCTGGTGCAGAAATCCGCGGGCTTGGGCAGCGGGATTCCCGACGAAGCTTACGCCGCTGCGGGCGCCAAGCTCGTGAACACCGCCGCCGACGCCTGGAGCGCCGATATGGTGATCAAGGTGAAAGAACCCTTGGCCGATGAATTCCAGCACATGCGGCCAAATCAGATCGTTTACACGTATTTCCATTTGGCACCGGAACGCCGACTGACGGAAGAATTGATTGAACGTAAAGTGACCGCCATCGCTTACGAGACAATCCAAGAAGAAGATGGATCGTTGCCTTTGCTTCGCCCGATGAGCGAAGTAGCGGGCCGCATGTCGGCGCAAGTCGGTGCGTACTATTTACAGAGCAGCTGGGATCAGCAGAATTCTGGTCGCGGCGTCCTGTTGGGCGGCGTCCCGGGCGTGATGCCGGGTCGCGTAACCGTGATCGGCGGAGGCGTTTCGGGTTCCCACGCCGCCAAAATGGCTCTTGGCATGGGTGCCATTGTGACCGTGCTCGACGTCAGCCCGACTCGCTTGGAATACCTCGACAATATTTTCTCGGGTCGCTTGATTACGATGATGTCCAACATCGACAACATCGAAGAGAGCGTGACCAAGGCCGATTTGGTAATTGGTGCGGTGCTCGTACCGGGAGCCAAAGCGCCCAAGCTCGTGTCTCGCCAAACGGTTTCGAGAATGCAACGCGGCTCGGTTATCGTGGACATTGCGGTGGATCAGGGCGGGTGCGTGGAAACCTGCAAGCCGACTTCGCACGAATCGCCGACCTTCGTTACGGACGGTGTAATCCATTATTGCGTAACCAATATGCCCGGTGCCGTAGCGCGCACGTCGACCTTGGCGCTGACCAACGTCACCTTAAAGTACGCTTTAATGCTGGCCGACAAAGGCTGCGAGAAAGCCGCTCTCGGAAGTGCCCCAATTTGGAAGGGCTTTAATACGTACCAAGGAAAATTGGTTTATGAGCAAGTAGCGATTGCGCACGGCTTGCCGTATTCACCGCTTTCCTTGTAATTAACCACGCATGCCAGACACTGAAAAAGCGGTAGTCATCGTTCCGACCTACAACGAGGTCGACAATATCGCGGCCTTGCTCGACGCCATCGAAAAGCAAGTGCCGGGATTGTCGGTCCTCGTTGTGGACGATAACTCCCCCGACGGAACCCAAGCGGTAGTCGAAGCAAAGATGGAAAAACGGCCGCATATTCACTTGCTCCGCCGCCCTGGGAAGCAGGGCTTGGGCAACGCCTACAAAGCCGGTTTTCAATGGGCACTCGAAAAGGGCTTTGAATACCTGATCGAAATGGACGCCGATTTTTCGCACCCTCCGACCGCGCTACCGACCATGTTGGCTGGGCTACGCAAAAGCCCCGTTGTGGTTGGCTCTCGCTATGTGCCCCAAGGGGAAGTTTCGGGGTGGGGATTTGTTCGCCAAGTAATCAGCCGTTGCGGAAACTTGTATGCCCGCGCAGTCCTTCAAGTGCGCACCCACGACATGACCGGTGGCTTCAACGGCTGGCGGCGCAATGTGCTCGAAGCCATTGATTACTCGACGGTCGGCAGCAAGGGATACGTCTTTCAGATCGAACTGAAATACCGGTCGCTGCTCAAAGGGTACACGATTTCCGAGTTCCCCATCCATTTCGCCAACCGCAAACTGGGCAAAAGCAAAATGTCGGGGTCCATTTTCTGGGAGGCGGCTCTGCAGGTATTGAAACTGCGAACCGCTTCGAGGCAACAGCTTGCATGACGCTGGAAAAAGCCCGCAAACGACTCGAGTGGCTTATCGAGGAATTGTGGAAGCATAATTACCAGTATTACGTTCTCGACCAACCGCAGATATCCGATGAAGAATACGACCGACTCTACAAAGAGTTGGTGACGCTCGAATCCGAGTTCCCCCAATTACAATCGACTTATTCGCCGACTCAGAAAGTCGGCGGCATGCCACTAAAGAAATTTCCCAAATACAAACACCGCGAGCCCATGCTGGGCCTGCAAAACATCTACAACGCCGAAGAACTCCAAGAGGTCTACGACCGCTGGAAAGAAAACCTAGGCGAGAGTTTTGCTGTTGTCGCCGAACCCAAGTTTGATGGACTGGCGATTGAATTGGTCTACGAAGAAGGCCTGTTGGTTGTAGCCGCTACCCGCGGCGATGGCGAAACGGGTGAGGATGTAACCTCCAATGTGAAGACCATCCGTTCCGTTCCGTTGCGCTTGCGCGACCCAGTGCCAAGGCTTCTGGAGGTCCGTGGCGAAATCCTCCTCATGAAGGAAGACTTTAGGCGTTTAAACCAGGAGCGCGCTTCCAAAGGAGAGCCGCTTTTTGCCAACCCTCGCAATGCGGCAGCGGGAAGCATTCGCCAATTGGATCCTAAAATAGCGGCCGCCCGATCGCTGGACCTGTTTTGCCACGGCGTCGGCGGGGTAGACGGCGTGGAGCTGCGCAGCCAAACGGACATGCTCACCTACCTTCGCGAACGCGGGTTGCGAACGAATAGCCTAGCTAAGCGCCTGACCAAACAGGCCGACATCGAAACGTTTTATCACCAAATCAATGATTCCCGCGAAAAGCTAGCCTACGAGATCGACGGTATCGTACTTAAAATCGATGATTTCAAAGCCCAACGAGAACTGGGCTTTATCGCCCGCTCGCCGCGCTGGGCGTTCGCGTATAAGTTCGCCGCCCAAGAAGGCAACACCAAGCTATTGGACGTCGTTTTCCAGGTGGGACGCACTGGCGCCATCACTCCCGTGGCAGTTCTCGAACCGGTCGCCATAGGTGGCGTCACCGTCTCGCGCGCAGGCCTGCATAACGAAGACCAAATGCGGGTGTTGGACCTAAAAATCGGCGACACGGTGGTGGTTAAACGCGCGGGCGACGTCATTCCGGACGTGCAAAGCGTCGTAGTAAGCGCACGAACGGGCAAAGAAAAACCCATCGTTTTTCCAAAGCGGTGCCCTTCTTGCGGCGAACCCGTCACGCGGGTCGAGGGAGAAGCCGCCCACCGCTGCGTCAACATCGCTTGCCCGGCGCAAATCGCCGAACGATTGAAGCACTTTGTTTCCAAACGCGCGCTCAATATCGAGGGCCTGGGCGATAAGTGGATTGAGCTTTTCTTGGAAAAAGGGCTCGTTGCCCACTACTCGGATTTGTATGATCTGACGGTCAAGGACCTGCTTACCATTGAGCGCCAGGGCGAACGCTCGGCCGCGAAATTAATCGAATCGATCCAGGGCAGCCGCCACACCACTTTAGAGCGATTCATCTACGGGTTGGGCATTCGCTTTGTCGGCGAACGCACGGCAGAATTATTGGCCGGCCATTTTGGCTCGTTGGAAGCTTTTATGGAAGCGACTCCTGAAGGACTCTTGGAAGTCGAAGAAGTCGGCGAAACGGTCGCCCGTGCCATCAGCGAATTCTTGGCCGAGAAAAACAATCTTTCCGAGATCCATAAACTGCTCAAAAAAGGGGTGGAGCCCAAAGCCCAACCGCGCGCGGCCGCTGCCACCCAGACACTCGACGGCGCAACGTTTGTGATCACCGGCACACTTCCAACGCTATCTCGCGAACAGGCGGAAGACCTGATCAAACAGCACGGCGGGAAAATTTCCGGCAGCGTAAGCAAAAAGACGAGCTACCTCCTGCTAGGCGAAGAGCCGGGCTCCAAGTACGAAAAAGCCAAAACGCTGGGCGTGAAAATCTTGGGCGAGAAAGACCTGCTCGCTCTACTGCAGCCTTAGTCCAGCCCCGCCAGCGCGTGCATCAACGGCGCTCCCTGGTAGACCAAAGCAGTGTACACCTCGACTAAATCGGCACCGGCTCGGCGCATCTGGCGGGCCGAATCCAAGTTATAGACTCCCCCCACCCCAATCACGACCTTACTAGGCCCCACTGCTTGGCGCGCAATTGAAACGCACTCCAAAGCGCGGGAGAATAAAGGCCGCCCAGACAAGCCCCCTACGGGGCTATCAAAAACTTCTTCCGCCATTTCGCGCGAGGTGTTGGTAAGCACAATCCCGGCTAGGCGGCTTTCGGATTTTACAAAAGCCCCTAGATCTTCGAGGGATTTATTGGGCAAATCGGGAGAAAGTTTTACCCATACGGGATAACCCGATGGGACGAGACCCGCGATTCCGGCAAGAAATCCGTCGTTCTGCAAACCCGTCAAACCCGGGGTATTAGGGGAACTAAGATTTACGACAAAGCCATCGACCGTACCGGCCAACGCATCAAAGCACTTTGCATAATCTTCCAACGCGCTTTCGACCGGAGTGTCGCGATTCTTTCCAATATTGGCAAAAACCGGAAAGCCGGGCACCCGATTGCGGTACTGTTGCAGGTTTACCCGGAAGCGGCTCACTCCCACGCTATTGAAACCCATGTGATTGACGAGCGTGCCCGGAGCAGGCCGCCAGAGCCGCGGCTTGGGATTGCCGTGCTGGGAAAGCGGGGTAACCGTACCCACTTCCACAAATCCCGCGCCCAGCAGGCCAAGACTCGCAAAAAACTCGGCATTCTTGTCTAAACCCGCGGCCACTCCCCAGCGTGACGGGAACTTGGGTTTCACCGGCGCGATGACGATCGACGCCGAGCGCGCATATTTTCGCCGCAAAACGGAGAAGTAAAAACGCTGGTAGATCTTAAGAAAGAACTTGGCGACTTCGTGCGCCGTTTCAGGCGGAAGTCGCAATAAAAGCCAATGAGCAAATCGCATTTATTTTCCTACTGAAGGCCCGCTACCGAAGAAGAAACCACTACTAACCTGGTACTGCTTAAAGTTGGAGGTTATGTCCCAAGCGGCGCCTCCTTCTACAAAGATGCCGACAGAGTTACCAAAACGCAATCCGATCGCCGAGCCCAAAAGATTTTGCTGGCTCTGGGCATAGCGTAGAACGAAGCGGGGCGACATATAGACGCCGAACGCCTCGCTAAAATCGTAGCTTACATAGAGTGGAAAAATCAGGTCTAGCACTTCGCTTTTAAGGTGGTGGTCGTCGCTGGTGTCCGTGGATTTAACCGCCACGTAGCCAGCACCGAAACCCGCGGCCAAGGCAAATCCGTCTTCATCCACCATATTGAACTTGAGATCGCCGGTGAACATGCCGGGCATGGTGTACTTCATACCCACGTCCCACCCCTCGGTGAAACCAAAACGCGCGCCACCTTCCAAAAATGGAAACGTCACCTTATTGGGCTCGGAGGGGCTTACTTCGGGCGTGCGAAAGAAACCTGCACCCACAAAAAAACGATTAGTCCCCTCGGGCAAGACTCGTCCGGTTTGCAAAGAAGAAAAACTGGTGCACCCGGTCAGTACTAAAGACCCGAGTAAGAGTAGCCACGTTCGCATATTAGGGAGCCGCGATCGGCAATTGATCCGTGCCCACCACATCAGCGGAAACCTTGAGCACAGGCGCAAAGATTCCATCCATGCCTTCGGGGATGGGGCTTTTATAATCTGCCAGGACCAAATCAAAATAGGCGCTCACCTTGAGCAGGTTCCCCGTCAGACGTCGCTTGGTACGTTCGGATTCCGGGTGGTAGACCGCCTTCAACTGCATTTCTTGGCGGCGCAAAACCCCGCGAGCAAAAAGCATCCCACTGACCTTGGCGGTAACTGATTTGCCAGGCGATAGATCACCCGCCGAAGCGTCGTACAGCTTATCCATCTTGTACAGTGCGCCCGGATTTTCTTGAGCAGACAATACCGTGTCGCGGATTTTAACTTGCCGAGAGCCAGGCCCCATCTCAAAAGCGCGTACGTCGATTTCCATTTCGCCTTTGATGCCCGCTTTTAGGTTTTGAGGATCGACCTCAAACCAGCCCGAAATGAAATGCGAGCTAGCGAGAGTTTTTTCCAAAGGAGCGTCCGAAATCCAGCTAATCAGGTTGCGAAACGCCGCGTCTTTCACTTCAAAGCGGGTAGGCTTGGCGTGACTCGCCAGGCAAAACAAAGAGAGCAAAAGGAGAATGCGACCGTGGAGTTTCATGGAAACTCTAACGGTAAGACTGGCTGGTTAGTTTGTCCACTGGATACGGTACGCCTTGACTGACTGGCCGTCGAGGTTGGCGTAGAAGTGCGAATCGTCTGAAGAGACTGCGAATTTTTTAGGACTGCCCGCGGCGAAGAAAGCCACGTTGCGGCCCGTGGAGTCAAAAACGTAAATGCCTTGCGGCGTCACACCCTGACCGGAGGTCTGGGAGACGTTGGTAGGCTCGTGTTGCACATACAAGTACCGCGAAGTGGCAACCACATTGGTGGCGTTCAACGAAGCGGTTTCACCCAAGCGGCTCAAGCGGCCATCGGCGCCGATTCCGAAGATAAGTAAGCGATTACGGAATCCCACAAAGACTTGGTTGTTGTAGACTGCGGCACCCATGGCGCAGCAAACGGCTTGGCCAGCGGTGGCGCCGTACGCGTCCTTGGCGATCAAATTGATTTTTCCCGCACTCAAATCCGAGGTGTAGACGTAATCCTGTCGGGTAAAGCCGTACATAATAGGTTTGGTTGGGTGCATGACCATGGCGGAGTAGATGTAGGCCGCATCCGAAGGCACCACATCGGAATTCGGGTTCAAAGCCGGGTAGCGCTGCACTTCCACCGGGTGCAGAGTATTGGACATGCTCACTACGCTGGTGCCGACAGTGCCACTCATAAAAGCAATCTGGTTGTAAATCGCGAGTGCGCCGGACGCGTACCAATCTTCAACCCATTTCCCCATGGGGCTGAAGGTATCGATCTGGGTGCTCATTGAGAAAGTGATGGAAGGATTTTCTTCGTCCTGAGCAATTTCCAAGCGGGCAAAACCCATCGGCTTGCCGGTCATAAAAAGCGAGCCGCCGTTAATCAAAAGTGTATCCGCAGTGGTAGCAGCGGCTTGGCCGTTTACTTTGAATTGGATATCGGCGGCCGAAATCAAACGCGTCGTGGGCATATTGGTCGTGGGGGCCAGCTGCAACTGCGACGAAGCCCGTCCATCGGTGCACGCACCGAGGAGATTCGTGAGCAGAACCAAAAGGCCAATCTGTGTAATGCGTTTGTACATTCTATTTAGTGTTCCTACCGTCTGTATACTGCAAGCGCCGAACCAACCGCCCAAGTGGCGAAACTCCTCAGGAATTCGCCGTATGCAGGCTCTGGAAAGTGTGTGTTCTTCTCGCTCTCGTACACGCTGTATACAGTTCCCCTCGGGGCCGTATACGGGCGCACTGTCGAACAATTTGACAGTCGGTTCGGCCCCTCTTTGTGCCTGATCACCGCTCTGGCATGGGTTGCACCAATGGCAGCTGAACGGGTGCGTTTAACGCCCCCAGGGAGGCCCTTTGAAACAGATTATTCGGTTAGCCACCAACCCAGCCGCTTTCATGAACCAGCTGCAATGGTCCCGAAACCATGCCTGGATCCTGCTCACTTTTCTGGGATTAGCGATTGTGGAATCACAGATCGGTACCACCAAGGCTTTGAACGCGCAGCTAGCTTGGCTACTTTCGAACGAAGCGCACATCGCGCGGGACCAAGCGTTGTTTCTGGTGATGGTCGGCCGCATTGCCGCCCTGTTTTTGGGCGGCCAAGTCCTCACGCAAATTTTCTGGCTGATTGGCGCGCGCTTGGGCCGCGCCTCGAGCAAACGGGTGCTCACTCGTCGCCTATCGATCGTTTATACGTTCTTGCTGGGTAGCTACATTTTAGCAGTCACCCTGAGCGTCGATCAGCAAATCTGGGCCGCTTTGGTTTTCGGCTGGGGGCTGATACTGGCCTACGTTACATTCCGAGAGCATTTCAGCTTAGACCGGTATGCCGCAGTCGTGTTGGGTTTGGTAGCGGTGGGATCTATCGTCGTGAGTTTTCAGCAGGCGGATCGCTACGTGCAAAAAAGCGCTAGCCAAGCCATCGCTAAGCAAGTCGCCAAATCCCGCGTTCACCGCCGCTAGGGAATCGAAGCAATCCCGCGGGCGGCAGCGGGCTGTTTGATTTTCGGGTAGCGCATCGTGCGCCACTTTAGGAAGCTGTGGTAATTGCGATTGGCTACCTTGAAGATGGTTTGCCCTTTCGCTTTCACAATCCCCATCGCCGCTAAGTCCGATCGAGATATCAGTCCACCGTAGCCGCCGGCCATCTCTTTTTCCTGCGATCCAGCGCCAAACGAACCAAACATTCCTTCTAAACCACTATGTAAGCCGGCCACACCGTCTTTCCCGTTAGAGGTCGCGCTCGATCCGAGGCCCCGTGAAACCAGCTTGCCGTTCTGCGCCGCAAGCCCATTCGCGCTCGAAGACGGGTTCGAACTTTCGTTAGCATTTGCCGACGAGCGAGCCCCAGAGTGCGCAGCAGCCGAATTATTACTCGCCACACCGCCACCGGAATTTAAAATAGCGCCTTCGTTCACTCCCAAACCAATTTGATCCAATATGCTTTTCACATCTTCGCCGCCGGTATCATTGAGCGCGGTCTGGGCTTCGGGCGAGAGAGCGCTGGGGTCTTGCCCCAATGCAGCCAGAGCGTCCGAACCCGAACGCACGTTGCCGCTGGTCAAATTGTTAAAAAACAAGTTGGGATCGATGCCCTGCGCCTGCAACGCCGCCACAGCCTCGGGGGTCATGAGACCTTGCGCCACTTGTTGGGGATTGTAGCTGCTCTGGGCGGAAGTTTGGCCACTTTCGGAAAGCAGCGTATCGCGCAACCCGGTATTCGCCGCAGAGGTCCCGCCACTTCTCCCGGCTTGGGCAAATTCCATCCCGGCCAAACCGAACAAGCGGGCTGCCTCGGCAAAATTGAGCAAGCCCAGTTGAACGCCAGCGGCGGTGGTCAGCGCAATGCCCGCTGCTGTTGCGGCGGCCTGACCCGCATTCGCCTGACGAGTGGCATCGGCGAGTTTGTACTCGCGGCCGTTTTGAGAATTGCCCGCGCTGTCATCGAATATGGTACTGGTGCTCGTAAAAAAATGGGCGTCGCCGGGATTAGCCCGGGGGGTGGGGGTGCTGGTGTCGTTGGTGTTAGCGAACGGGTTGTTGTTGTCCCCGCCGGTGTAACTCTCCGCTAAAATGCGTGGAGCGCTGAGTACAGTAGCCAAAGCTAGCACTACGAGTTTTGTACCTTTCATACGTACGACCTTTCAAAAACTAACGATTGCCGCAATTCAATGCGCCCGAGGCGCACAAACCGCTCAAAGTAAGTTCCATTGGCTTTGAAAACGCAGGCCCCGAAGACGCGGGAGTCGAAGACTGCTCGCCTCCCAGCGCACCAGAAGCTGCAGAAAAAATGGAATACCCGCCGGCGGCAATTTCAGATTCGCCATCCACCGCGGGGGAACCCTCTTCGCCATTCGACGAAAGGTACGGGTTCGCACGTAGGTAATTAAATCGTTGGCGCGCAGGCGCACCGTAGTCGCCACCATTTACATCGTAGGCAAAGCCGCCGTCACTCGTGCCACCTGAATTGCCGTAACCAGCCTGCATCGGCATCATTCCGCCCGAACCACCAGCCGGCGGTTGGGGACCCGCTACGCCCCCGAAAGCCGGGGAGTTTTGGATAGGCGGCAACGCGGATTTTTTGGGTGCCACGGGGGCTTGAGCCATTCTTTCCATCGGCGCCGCCGGAGTGGGCGTTTTTGCGACAGGTGCCGGAGTTTCTTTTTCCTCTGGCAATCTAAAAGGTTTGTCTGGCGTTCGAGGTGCTTCGTCTTTTTTCGCCGGCGCAGCGGTGGCCGTGTCGGTTTTAGGAGCGCCCAAGAGGCGGGCCAAGTCACCCATGCGCTTATCGGTTTGAGCCACCGGCGCGGCCGGTGCGCCGCCAGCCATCATCCCGCGTTCGTCGGCACCCATGCGGACAGCGTTTTGCGGTTGCACCGCCATCAGCGGTTGGTTCATTTCCATTAGGCGCTGGCGCAAGAGTTGCTCGATTAATTGTTTTTGCAAATCGGGCCGAGCCGCCATCAACCGTTCTTGTTCTTTCTTGTCGAGCCGCTCCATTAAAACTTGCAACGCGGTCTTCGCCAAAAGCGCCTGGGGTTTGGGCCCGTAGAGTGCGCCACTTTTTCGGTATTCGTTTTTGAGTTGCTGGCGCAACAAGCGATCGAGTTCCGCGTTTTCAGCGAGCCGCGGTAACTTATCCACTAGCACATTGAAAACCTCGGGATTCAAATTCACGAGTTTCGTCATGCTGAGGTAAAAAACAGTGACTCCGTCGTCGTTCAGGTTGCGCAGAATCGCCTGCATGGGCGTGGCGGCGATTTCGGCTTCCAGTTGCGCTAACGCCGGGGGTACGGCGGCCCTGTTTAGTTCCGCCACCATTTCGGCTTGGGCGTGATCGCCCAGGGCACGCGGTTCTCGTTCCACGCGCAAATCTGTATAGGGAATGCACAAAAGGCACACCACCGCGACTAGCCGAAGCGCGCGTGCAATGTGCTTTGCATTCAACATCTTAGGAGCCTCCTCGGCTCAAAAAATAAGGGTTTCCCCCTTAAAGAGTGCAAGGGGGACGCCGAAACCCGTAGGCACGGATTAGGCACAAAAACACGGCAAGCGCGTGCCTGAGGCTAAAGCGAGTGGGTAAACTCAATAAATACGGAGTGTTAGACCGGCAAATGAGCAGACAACGACTAGAAAAATGACAACTGGAGAGCGGCCGCGGCCCAGCCGCCTTTAGCTTTCTGCGCGCAACGGGGCGGCAGGAGCCGCCGGGCGCGGTGGCAGCATCTCCACGCGACGGCTCGTCGAGTAAAGCGTTTCGCTGATGATCTTGAGCATGCGCTGTTTCAACGCGTAGTCGGCCGGCACCGACGGACGGAAGTTGGTGACGATATCGCGGCACTCGCCCAATTTTCGGTAAACTTCGCTGTCCGTCAGCGGTTGCAAGGTTAGCTCGCCTTCGATCGCCGAAATTTCCATATAGTCCGTGCGTTTGATTTTACCGACGGAGAGTGGCCCACGGGCCTCACGAACCCGAATAAGAAATTGGCTGTCCGGATCGTCTTGATCCAAGTAGGTAAACAAAACCGCGTCGGCATCATCCATCCAGAGTTCGCTCTCGTTCAGGCCATGGAAATGCCGCAACCGGCCCGATTTCCAATCTTGCAAAATCGATTCGCCGATTTTTCGCGGAGACAGGAAAGACCGAAGCCCCGCGCGCACGCTAGGAACCAGACGAGGGAAATCCAAACGCACCCATTCACCACCACGGCCGCGAACGGTTACGAGCAAATTGAACTTGGCGCGCTCTAACTCGAAAGAAACCGTCACCGATTCTCCCTCGGGGAGCTCGGCAAAGGGACCCGTGTTTTCCACCACAGCCCGAATATAGGAAACGTCGAGCACGCGAGCGGACGTGTCTCCGAGTTTCGCGAAACTTTTTTGAACGGAGACAGGATTAACGAGAAGACGGCCTTCGCCTGATTGCATGGACGCAGTGTAGAAACCGTCGACACCGTTTTCAACTTAAATCCCCGCTATCTCTTCGCGCGATGAAACACTCGCCCTGCCTAGAGTGAAAACACCCTTTCTAGCCGTCCATTTCTTGGTGACTTTTCGCTCAAAAGCCCCTACGCCGGTTTTCTAGTAGGTACCTGATTTTGAAGCGCTAATTTCGGAGACGGATTTTAATACGTCTTGGCCCCCCCTTTGCTTCTATCAAGCACCGAGGGATACAATGAAAAAATTAATCACCATTCTCGTCCTTGTAACTTTGAACGCGACCCAAGCCGACGCCGCGAGCGAAGCCCGCCGCAAAATCCGCGATTGGGCGAAGCGCTTGGAGAAGATGGAACAGATTAATAGTCCTGCGGTTCAGCAGAAGCCGGATGTTACGCCTCGTGCGCCACAGTCGATTGTGGCATCCCTAAAACAATAAGTTCGGTCGATTTTTTGAGAGTATCGTCGATCCAGGAGCTATTCCTGGATCTCGATGCCGATTGCAGATCCGGCTGCACCGCTAACCCCGGCCCCTCCTACTACGTACGTTCCTGCACCAGGCATTGGTGACACCCTACCCCAAATGAGCTATTTTCCTCTCTTCAAACACCGGAGAGGCTCCATGTCAGAAACCATCGTGATCGTCGCCGCCAAACGTACCCCTTTCGGGGCCTTCGGGGGCAGTTTCAAAAACCTTACCGCGACCGACCTTGCGGTTACCGCCGCCCAAGCCGCACTGGCTCAGGCATCCGCGGTACCCACCGATATCGACCATGTCATTTTCGGCAACGTGGCCCAGACCTCGGTCGACGCGATTTACTTGGCGCGTCATGTCGGCATCCGTGCCGGGTTGCCGATCGAAGTTCCGGCCGTGACGGTCAATCGCCTCTGCGGATCCGGGTTTGAAGCGCTGATTCAAGGGGCACGCCTAGTGCAAACCGGCGAAGCGCGCGCGGTTTTAGTCGGCGGAACGGAAAGTATGACCCAGGCACCTTACGTGTTGCGCGGCGCCCGATTCGGTTACCGGCTCGGCAACAGCGAACTCGAAGACAGCTTAATGGCCGGACTCACGGACTCCATTCCCAAAACGCCGATGGCGATCACCGCTGAAAACCTCGCGGTGAAATACGAAATCTCCCGGACGACCTGCGACGAATTCGCGTTACGCTCGCAAAAGCTGACCCAAGCCGCGATCCAGGCCGGCCACTTCAAAGAGGAAATCACCCCGGTAACCCTAAAGGGCAAGACCGGTGACACCGTTTTTGACAAGGATGAACACCCGCGCGCCGATAGCTCCATCGAAGGGCTTACGAAGCTCAAAGCGGTTTTCAAGAAGGATGGGGTAGTTACCGCCGGTAATGCCAGCGGCATGGTGGACGGCGCCGCGGCGCTTGTGGTCACCAGCGAAAGTTTTGCTCAAAAAAAGGGCTGGACCATCTTGGGAAAACTGCGCGGATCACACGTCGTAGGTTGCGAACCTTCCATTATGGGAATCGGACCGGTTGGGGCGATTACGGGCTTGCTCGCCAAGACTGCGACGACTCTTAATGCCATCAAACTCATTGAAGTGAATGAAGCGTTTGCCGCCCAAACACTGGCGGTAGAAAAACAATTGGGCTTACCTCGCGAGAAACTCAACACCGACGGGGGTGCGATTGCGATCGGGCACCCCTTGGGTGCGAGCGGTGCGCGGATCACGGCCCACTTGCTCTATGCCTTGAAGCGCCAAGGCGGCGGCCTAGGCCTTGGTTCGGCTTGCATCGGCGGGGGCCAGGGAATTGCGGTTCTTGTCGAAGTATAGACTTCTTGCCGTCGCCTGCTTGCTGGGGGTTTTGGCGGGAGAATTGCGCGCCGAAGTCCCAAAGGGCGTGCAGTTTAAAGCCGACTATTACCAGCGCGATCTCTCCAGCAATACTTTGCGGGGCAAAGGCAACGCATGGATCCGTAGCGGCGGCCAAGAACTCTTTGGCGACGAAATTGAAGTCGATTTCGGCACCAATCTTGGTACCGCCAGCGGCCACGTGCGCATGGTCGACGGCGACACCCAGGTCACCTGCGCGCATGCGAGTTTCAATTTAAAGGGGCAAGACGCAACCTTCGACAAAGCCACACTCGCCAGTGGGCAAATGGTGGTTACCGGTGAAACCATCCGACGCATCAATGCGCTGGAGTACGAAGTACTCGAGGCCACCTACTCCAATTGCAACGTGGATCAAATTGCGCCGCCCGAAGCGGGAATTTGCCCGATGGATTGGAAGTTTTCTGGTCGCCGGTTTCGCATCACCATGGGTGGTTATGCGCATTTCTACGATGTCATGGTCAGCGCCAAGGGCATTCCCTTTTTCTACACCCCCTACGCAATGATCCCCGTGAAGACCGAGCGGGAAACCGGCTTCCTGATGCCCACCATGCCCTGGACCGCTACGCTCGGCACCGGGGTGGGCTTGCCTTTTTTCTGGGCCATCAATGAATGGTCGGATCTTTTGATTCGCCCCACCTACTATTCCAGCACCGGCGTGCACCTGGGGTTGAATTACCGCTACGCTTATTCGCCGGACAAAAACGGAACCTTTAATCTCTTCCTCGCATCTCGCCGCTTCAGCGGCCCGGACAACCCCAACCCCGACGACACCAGCCGTGGACGTTGGCTGGGAATATGGGGCGAAGGCGCAGTAGAGGCCATGAACATTTATCGACTCACTGGCTCGCGCCTGCAGAGCAGACAAATGCTCAATTTCGTGAGCAACCCCTACTACACTTATGACTACGCGGCCGACGTAGGCCGGCGCGCCGACCTAGGTAACTTGCGTTCTCAAGTGACTCTCACCATGCCCGGCGACGAGTGGATGATGACGGCGCAAGCGCAGTATTTACAGTCGCTGGTCGTGTCGGCACCCAACGAGCCCACCAACCCGAACACACTCAATATCGATGGCGGTGGAGCCAGTCAGTTGCCGATCATCACGGTTGCCAAGACCACCACCCCGTTTTTGGGGCAGTTGTTTTCGTACGAGCTCGATACCCAATTCACTAATTTCACCCGAAGTACGGCAACAGACGTTCTGACCAATAATTCGCTCCCCTCCACTATCACGCCATTAGCGGCACCGGTGGACTACGTGCGTACTGGTCGACGGCTGCAGATTGAACCACGCTTGGTCTTCAACGTCCCGGCGCCAGCAGGCTTTCAGATTCAGCCGCTCCTACGGACCGGCACCTTGTTCTACCAATTCGACGCGCCTCAGCCGGCGGTACGCCACCGCGAATACCTCGAAGTGGAAATCCCTTTCGCCATGCAGATGTCGCGGGTTTTTAATACGTCGATCGCTGGCTTTGAGAAGGTCAGCCACGTTTTCCAACCGCGCTTTATTTATTCGGGAAGTCTTTTACAAACCGGTGGAGACGATCACGCATTTTTTTACACCGACGCCGCGCGTGGTTTATCCAACCCACGTTTTGACATCATCGACCAGATCACCCCGTTCGAATACATGCGTTTTGAATTGATTAACCGCTTTCAACGTAAAAACGGCGACAAAGCCGAACGCTTTTTCTGGTTTCAGGTTTCGGAGCAGTACAACTTAAAAACGTCCGCAAGCGATCCTCGTTTCATCAATGCCCTGGGACCGATCGAGCTATTTAGTTCTTTGAGCTTGGGCAAGTACAGCATGCAGCTGACCGCTACCTTTCCGCTGCAAGAAACCACAAAACTGCTCGACCAAGCCGTTACGCCAGTGCGCGAGTCGACGGTATCCACTGGGATATCCTACGCGGCCGGCGGCAAAAATCTGATCTCGCTCAACGGCCTATACCGGCTCTCCGCCAATCCGGCACTCAATGCGCAGATGGCGAATTTGTACTTGTTTCAAGAGTTGCCTACCTTTTTCGATTTTGAAGGTTCGGTGGAGTACAACTTCATCACCCATAAGATTTACGGCTATAAAGTAGGTTTGCACTTTCGCTCCAAGCCGCGCTCCTGTTGGGCGTTTTCAGTGGCGGTGGGCCAGAACTCTTTTGGCACCCAGTTCACCAATCTGGGCTTTAACCTGAACTTGGGGTCCCCGAGTGGCTGAGAAAACACTATGGGTACTGGGAGTGCCGCTAAGCGACCACACCGACCTACCCGCGCAAACTTTGGAACGGATCGCCCAAGCCGATATTGTGATCGGCGAAAGCCGCAAGTCGAGTTTCCGGTTCTTGGCCCAGGTGCCCGGAGGCAAGAGCAAGCCGCTCTTTCTTACCGATGAATCCGCGCGCCCCGAGGAAAAGGATTGGCTACCAGCTCTGAAAGCGCTTGCGCAAACGGGCGGGTCGGTAGCGCTGTTTTCCGACACTGGGATGCCGCTGCTTTTTGATCCGGGCCGGGAAGTACTGGTGGAGTGCCGCAAACTCGGGTTCACGATTCGCTCGGTGAGCGCGGCCACGTCATGGGGCAGTGCTTGCGCTTTGACGGGGTGGGATCCTCCTTTTTGCGTAGCCGGTTTTCCACCCCGCGAAAACCGAGATCGGGAAGCCTTTTGGAAGACTCTTCGACAGAGCCCACAGCACTGTGTGATAATGGAGAGACCGTATCGTTTTCTCGCCTTGCTCGGTGAATGCCGAGAAGTTTTTGGTAAAACCCGGCCCGCGTTTCTGGCCTGGGAGCTGGACTCCCCAGAAGAAATTCTTGTCTGGGGAACCCTCGAAGAGCTGGAGAAAAAAGCCGGCGCTTTTCCAAAGACCAAGGGCGAATTTGTCGTGGTTGTGAAGGGGATCCCATTAGCACGAACACCCGATCCGAAAGGACCCTCTTCTTCTCGCTCTGGGCGGTGATTTTGCTCGCGGCCGCAATCTGGCGCTTCTACCCCGCTTCTTCTCACCACGACACCACCATCGTCCCGGTTGAACTGGCCCCGGAACTTTCCTCCTGGGTCGCCTCCGCTACCACGGTCGAAATCCAACCTAGCCGTTATGAAGTAGAGCTGGGATTGAAACCGGCTTTTGCCGAATCCTTACGCGGCGGAACCCGCACCGCTCAACTGGGGTATGGCTTTAGAGGACCTAGCGGCACGCTCTTTCAAGGTGTCGCCCCTTGTCGCTTTGACGGCGGAAAACCCAATTTAAAGATTTCGCTACCCAATCCTGATCGCGTTTCTGCGCGCGGGATACACCTCTACCTGGCGCGCTAACGGGTTAGTCCGTTTGTCGTGTAAAATAGGTCTTTATGCCGAACCCACCTGCTCCGTTTCCCAGAAAAGATGGCCTTGTTCTCGCTGCGGGCAGTGCCCGTGCGGCTTTCCAGGCTGGTGTCCTGCGTTATATGGCCGAGAATTTCCCCGATTTCAAACCGACGGTATTTACCGGGATCTCGGCCGGCAGCATCAACGCCTGCTACCTCGCCCAAGGGGAACCGTTTCCAGAATCGGCGGTGGCGCTATACAAGCTTTGGGAAAGCCTCACTTTCGACCAAGTTTTTCAAACCAATTTCCAGTCGATCGCGTCGATGGGTTTACGCTGGGTCTACGACTTATTTGCGTCGAAAATTACTAAAAAGATTTTACTCAAATCACTCCTCGACGCGAGCCCCTTGGCCATGACGCTTTTGAACAACATCCACTTTTGGAAGATCTCCAAAGCTATCCAGATGGGATTAGTCGACGGCGTTTCGGTCACCGCGACCAATTACCACAACGGCTGCTCCACGGTATTTTTCGATTCTCACGCGGGCGTAGAAGCCTGGACTCGCGAACAACGCCGCTCAGAGCGCACCAACATCCGCGCGCGCCACATTATGGCCTCGTGCTCGTTGCCCTTGCTCTTTCCACCCATCCGTATCGGCAACGCTCTCTACGGCGACGGTTCCCTGCGCTTTAATTTTCCATTTAGCCCCGCGATTCGCATGGGCGCGACCCACGTATTGGCGATTAGTATCCGACCCCGCAAAATCGACGATATCACCACCACTCCCAACCCCGACCATATCGGCATGGGCTTTATCGCGGGCGCGGTCCTGAACTCCATTTTTTCGGACAGCGTGGAGCAAGATTACGAAAACGTTTGCCGCATCAATAAATTTACCGGCAAAGACGAACGCAAAGTCTACCCGTTCTTGATCCGCCCCAGCGAAGACCCTGCGACAATAGCCCGCTATTTCCGCAAAGAAATCCCGTTCCACTTCCGGCAATTGATTGGAAGCACCGCAGGCCCCGACGAAGCCGGCGACTTGCTCAGCTACTTGATGTTCTCACCAGGCTATATCCGCGCGCTGCTTTCACTGGGTTATAAAGACGCTGCCGCCCAACACGACCAAATCAAAGAGGCGCTAAGACTAGCCTAGACCACTAAATATCTGTTTACTTTCAGCTAGTTAAACTCAGCCAATTGAACTCCAAGCTCATCCATAGTACACTGCGTCACTTTTTCCGTCGGAGTGGGGCTGGTGCGGCGTTTATTCTCAAATACATGGGCGATCTGCGTTTTCCTCGCCATCGCCTTTTCCTCCACCGTTTGGGCACAACCCTGCCCCCCGGAGCTGCTGAAATTCGCCCAAATCCAGGAAATGCTCGCGCAGGGCACTCCCGGTGCCCAGGAACTTCTCCAATTCCCAGCACCCTTTCTCCGAGACAGTTTCGCACAACTTGAAGAGCACCAAAGTATTGGACTCACCGTTCTGTACCCAGAGGCGTTTGGCTACTTTCAGCACCATCTCCTCAAGACTCTCTACGCCGAAACGCCCGATAGAGTTTCTCCGCGAGTAAAATTGGAGGACACCTGGTCGGAGTGGCTTGTTCTAGAATCCCTTCAGAGCCCCACACAAATACCGCTGCGCGATCATCTCGGGCTCGCACCCATCGATCTTTCGAGTCGGCCGGTTGTACTGTCTGAAGCTCACCGCCAGCTGCGCTCCCAGCATTGGATCTCCGCCGATGCCGTACCGCTTTTTTGGTCTCCCGTTTTCAGCCATTTGGAATGGCTCAAGCAGTTTGGGTGTTCGCGCGAAAACGGTGTGCAAAGCTGGCTTTCCAACACCAGTTGCTTGGGCACATTGCGCAGTCTCTACGGGGCATTGACCGAAGCGTGGTTATTAGCGCCTCGGGAAAACTGGATCCCTGGCGGAGCGATTCGGGTGGGAGGAAAACTCCATGCCGACGGATGGAGAATTTCGTTTGAGGGCGGACATCTTGTTCTCGAGAGCCTCACCGAAATCAAACCAAGCCTTGTGCGTTTTCACGCACGGGGGATGTACCAGATCCACGGCTTCCTGGAGCGACTCTTAGAACCGGGCGCGCGGATTGAGGTTTATGGGCAGAAAATAGATACTGGCAAACTCCGCATCCGAACAAAACACGGTCTTGTGTCGCTTCCTATGCTTCGATCGCTCTTGGGAGCCCAACACTTCGAGAAATCGTCGATAGTCCTACCCGGCGCAGAAGCGCCCCCCATCGCCTACGACGGACGTTGGGGTGGTTTTGTGAAGCAATTTGAGGCGACTTTTGAACCCGAGTTTTTTGAATCGGTTCTGCCAAAGGACGAAGTGCCCTATGTCGCCTCCCACTTGGTGCATTTGCAAAATCGACCCGTTGGCATACAAACCCCAGGCCTATTCACTTTGGCGCAAAACCGGCAACGCTTTATTCAATTCATGGCATCTGTCATGGGGGATCCAGAATCCGAGCCGCTCTTAAGTGCCGCGATCTTTCTAAAAGAAACGCATGAACACCGGGACCTTTTAGTGCATGTGGCCGTGCCAGGGACGTCCGGGATCGCGGAACCAACCCCCACGGCACTGGAAAATCTCGACCCTCGAATCAAGAACGCAGACTACGCAGCTATTTTGGAGGAAGCAGTCCACCGCGACGTTTCCTATCACCCCTTGGAATACCCAGCCAACACGCAAAAACGAGAGTTTCTCCTGCGCGTGCTGATGCCGTACGCGGGTTGGCGCACCCTGCTTTCAGCACCCTCCGCTTTCCGCCAGGTGGCTATCGACGACACTTCGCTCACTATTGAGCCGTACGGCAGCATGATGCCACTACGGGTAGAGTGGGTGCCTCAAACTATTTTGTCGGCACCCGTTTGGGAAACCACCGGTGTACGTACCTTGAAAATCCCGCACGGGTACCGCTGGCCGAGCGATTCTTCGCTTTTTGAATTTTTCGACTACGGCTTGGTCAACCACGACCTGCATCGTTTCACGGCACCGGAGTGGGTAGAACGCCAACGCGCCGGACTCGGTGAGCCACGAGTAATCCTCAAGCCTGGCCAAAAATATATCTTGGATCGCTTTCGCACTACCCTCGATGCAAACCCGAACACTCGCCTGGAAGTCTACATACAAGGCCCCATGGCATACGGGAAAACCCTGATCCTCCACGAGGCATTGAAGGACCTTATCCGCCGCTCGCCATCTGGCACGACCAAACGAAACCTCTTTTTCGTTGTGACAGGCCAAAAACGGCTCGTTGAGCAAATTTCGACAGAGCTCAAACGCAAGCGAGCACACGACCTTTCCGAGCCGGTGGATTTTACGCATCTCTCGTGGGAGACAGGAAATTCTCGCCAGCAATTCGGTTCTCTTTCGGAAATAGCGGATAAAGCGGCGCTCGAGGCGGCATCTGGCCGCACCGTGGTGGTTACTGTGAACTGGAGCTACCTAAACCAACGCACGAAAGAATCGTCCCCGGAGGCGATCGAGCGACTGAAAAACCAGCTAGCGGGCTTTTTTATCGACGAAGCGAATCAAGCTGGCGCTGACAGCAACCTAAACACCGTTTCCAACCTCACGGAAAATGTTCCAGAGATGGTCCTCTGGGGCCAAGAAGCTGTTGGGATAAACCGCAAAGTCATCCAAGACATCTTTCATGGAAATATCTGGTGGGTAGTACCAACCGAAAACGAAAACCAAGATCCTGTCCAAGCTAGCCTCAGCCAAATGACCCGCAGCGTGCGCGACGGCCTGATTGCGCCAATGGCGGAAAATGCCAGCGATAAGGTACTGATGCACTTTACGCCAGAGCAACTAGTCCGCAATCGTGCGCTACCTAAAGGCGCACAACCGCGGATGATCTACCGAACAATTGCCGATGCTACACACCGCGAAGCGCTTTACGGGTACCTTGCGAATGACCTCGACCAAATGCTCCTGCGACACCGCGGCCTAATTCGAGTAGAAAACCAGCAACAGGCTTCGGACCTCGCAAACTACCTGCAGGCTTACCTCCATCGCGCGCGTGAATTGGAACCTTCTCGCCCGCAGCGCACCATCCGGGCCTATTTCGACGGCTCGCCCGATCACGATGGAGTGTATAGGGGACTTTCCAAAACCGAGGGCGCCGATCGCGTCGATTGGGCGGTGGTAGTTAAGCAATTTGATGGCGGCATCGATATTCCCCACCTCAGCGGACTGGTACTGATCACCGAAAAGATTGATCCGGAAACTTTCTTGGAATTTTTGGGCCGCTCATTGCGGCTTTACCCGGGCAAGGCACCGGTCGAGATTGTACAAATATCCGCGGCTCCCTCTTTGCCGGAAAGCCTTCTGGCGGGGCTAAAACGCAAACAGGAGGCTTTAGATGCCGCGGTTAGTTCCACCACCGGAGTACCGTCAGGAGATATTCCACCCGTCGTACTCGATACTCTTTCGCCCGTGGCTGTCCCCCAGGCGCCTGCTCCCGAGGCGGTCGCTCAAGTGGAGGCCAAGCGCCGGATAGCCTTTTCTCCGATCGGAATTCTTCCCGAGCTGACGGGTTCTCGCGATCAGATCCTTATTTCTCAATTGGCTCGGCTGGCGATTCACTTCGATAAGCCGAAACTTCAATGGGTACAAAACCATCCCGAAGCAGAGCTGCAATACCAAACGGAAATGAGAATACTGCTAGAATCGATCACGGATCTGGCGCCCAACTCCGTGCTTTCAGATTTTATTCGAAATTCAGATAGCAAACAGGATCCACGCCGTTTCGAAGTGTGGACCCTATTCAACTATCTTCTGGCACCGGTGATGGACGAGTTCGTGCTGGTGCACCGCCCAGCCCAACCACCGGCAGAGCCGAGAGTATTTGAAGCGGAATACGAATTGGGTATTTACGAAGGCGGTGAAGAGAGGATTCTTCGGTACGTGCGCGCTGGGCCGAGCACCCAATTCACTTCCTGGCCTCCCACTGGCTATCCATTAGAAAACCGACTGAACACTTTGCAAGCCAGGTGGCCCGAGGAGTGGCAGGATTTTCCCCAAGATACACCGCTTCAATCACTTGCCTTTGGGATAACAGAGCTAACCAAGCGATCCCACCAGTTCGCTATCGAGCTAGCACGGTGGCTTTCGATCAAGGCAAACCAGAATCCAGATCCACAGACCGTGCTGTTGTGGACTGCCCGTTTTGGCAAACTGATTGACTGTTACCGTGCGCTTTTGCCCAACGAACCGAACCTCGAAGCGGCGGCGCGTCGAGTAGCATTCGGAAGCTTTGATTTACAAAATTTACTTGTTTTTGCGGGTCGACTGCAAACAGATCTCCGTTTGCGTTACTCTCCGTTAGAGAGACTCCCTCTGCAGAAAACATGGACAGCTAGACTCTTTCCCCTTCCAGACTTTGAAGTAAATCTCCACGCGGACGTTCAAAAACTGGAAAGCGCCAGCGCCGTTCGGCCAAAAACCAAGCTGAACGCAACCGAGATACATTCGATGGTGGACCCCTGGTTGGATCATCTGGGCGAAAAACTACCCGGCGAACGCAAACTCGTCGTGGAGGCCTATGAGTTTTTGAAGAAGGTTCAAACGACGTTGCGAAGAGCCAGGGATACTTCAAGCCCCATAGATTGGCAGGAACATTTTGAGTACGCCGAGGTGACACCAGAGAACCTCGTTGAAGAGCCTACTAAGAAGCTCGTCGTTATTCGACCTGGAGAGCTGGGCTCCCTGTCGGGCAACGAATGGGAATCGAAGCTAGCGTGGGTAGTCAAAGCAAAAGCATTGTTAGATCCGCGCAAATACGCGCTGGTTGAGAGCGAAATGAAAACCCGGGTTCCCGAAGGCCTGCAACGCCGTGTCTTTCTAAATTCGTGGCGCGTCCTGGAAATCATTCGGCTAGACAACGCTGTGATGGCAGTGGTCCGACGCTTTGGCGTTCAATCTGAGTTGGCAAAGGCGCTAATTTCAGAACTCGATTACCTGAAAAACTTTGTGGCAACCGACGATCCCTCGAACCTTCTATCTTTTTTGAAGAACTCGCCGGTTCACTCGCGTCCGCTATCCACCCAAGTTCCATTTACATTTTTTCTAAAAATGATCCCTTCGACAGAACTCATTACACCATCCGAGATCGACCTGAATAACCCAGACTCGATAATGGATCGCCTCCTCGGATACCCGGCTGAGGCTTCGGCGATCGTCGCTAGCCCGCTGGGCGAAAAAACGAGGCGCTTCTCAAATGTAGCCTCCCTGCTCTTCTTAGGTCCGCAAGACAGACGCACTTTCGAACTAGACGCTCTGGTCAGAGTAGTAGGCCCCCGCCTTTCTGCTGCTCCCGAGCTCGAATACGAAGTGCGCTATTCACCAGAAATCTTGCTAGACATGGATGCACAAATCGGCGGAACGCCCAAATTAGCAAAGTGGCCACTCACTGAGCAGATAGCAAAAGAACGAGTGGCGACACTGAAAGTTTCCGGGCCTTCTGCGCTCGATCAATTCGCCAACGCATGCGCCGCGCTCCACTTCTACCTTACAGCTGCCGGAGTTGAGGCAGAGCGGGCGTCTTGGCTTCTCAAAGGTGGTCAAACGGAAAGAATAAAGGGACTCATCCAGCAAGCCGACTTGTACCTTCGAGAGGGTTTGAGATTGAGTGCCGCACTCTTTGGCGGTGACGAACGTTTAGCGTTGCTCAAGCGAGTGTATGAGGAGAGTTATTCGGAGCAATCGAACCACCAGGCGGGACCCCTGCGGCAATCGGAGTTGATTCAAGGCATAATGATTTCCGCCCACCACTGGATTAACGAACACTATTTTTCCATTGGCACGAGTAACCCTGAGACGGATCGATTCTTGATGCGAGCTAGTCGTTTTGCTTCCGTCCAAAAGGAAATAACGCTGAAGCAATTAAACGCCGACATTGCGAAGCTCGACCGTGCTGCTTCCTCTCTATCCGGCGATTCGAAACCTGACGCCGACTGGTTGGAGAATCCTCGCCAGCAGATAGGCGCAATCGTGAATCCGTGGTCAGACAACGAAGGGCTGCCACTACCAAGAGACCCAGGTGAAATGGCCCGATCGGCCTCTCAATTCATGCGAGAGATTCTCAACGACCTACGACAGTATGCAAACACCCCGGACCCGTTGCCTCTTGTGACAAGAATAGCATTCGCGCCCCCAAGCGTAGCCACCCTGCAAGGCGAGGATCCATTTGCTGTTGTGGACCTTCCACTATCGCTTTCCACGCAAGAAATTGCCGCACTACAGGGCGAGCGGCGTCGGCTTGCCGTTGCCGCCTTATTCAAGCGTATCGTGGCTCTGGTCGTCGCTGAACCCGCCATGGCTATTAATCGGGCGGAAGGGATAGGCGTCCGGATGACGGCTTTTATGTCTGCCTGGTCAATACTCCACCGAGCCCGACTGGCCGATGCCACTCGAGGGCTTGAAGCTCTCCTGGGTTCTGAGTGTGATCTGGTGCGCTTATTGCGAGAACATATTCGGACATACACACCAAATCTGTCCAACACTGCCTCTCTCACTGCAGAATTCATGCGACTCCGCGATACCCTTTGGCGGTATTACCCGACCCTTATGGTGGCGGACATCCAAGGTCTAAAGCGTTCCGTTGCTCCGCTTACACTCCCCGCCACGGAAAAACTTGGAAATTGGAAGCGGATGCTTGGCTACTCTCCGCATACTCTTTCCGAATTCCCAGAAATTACACCCGAGGAAGAATTCCTCATGGGAGCGGGATTGGCGCGCCCAATCGATAATTTATTGACGCTGTCATTCGAGCCGGATCTAGAAGAACGCCTACGAAAAAGCTCTGTAGCAACCAGGACTGCGCTCAGAGACAAGTGGCTTGCCCAAAATCCGGAGGCCAAAGCCGACCGATTCGCGGCTGTCGCCAAAACGATGCTGCAGTTGGAATTTATGGTGGCTAAAATTCGACAGAAATTAGATGTCAAAAATGCCATTCGCCAAGTTCAGGAGACCGATAGGTTGCGGGGCATTTTATTGGAGCATTTAGGTGAACTGCGCAGCCTCTTAGTCACTATTTTCCCGGAAGACCCGCTCCTTGCTGAACTTGTGCAAGACGAGCCGGAGAATACTTTCGAAGTTGAAGCACTTCTGAAGTACTTGGATGAAACCTACTTTCTTTCTCTTCTACAGGCTGGCAGTCCACCGCTCCACGGGGAATACAAGCCGGGTAACTTCCCCATTTTGACCAAACCCCAGGCGCTAGGCGCGCTCAAACTCATACGCTGGAAAAGTGAAAACACTCCGCACATCCCTCTGCAACAACCCACCGGAGTCGAGGCGGCGAAAGCAGTATTGGATGTAATTCGTCAATTGGAAGAGACGCTACCCACCCAGTGGACCGCTGAAACACGCGTGGGGTTTGTCTCGCAGCTCCAACTACTCCATCACCGCTTCACAGAGCCTGTCTGGGGCAAGAAGAATGCTTTCGTGCCGGGTATTTCTGCTTTGATTGAGGCCCTTTCTGATGGAACCGACGCTTCTGGCGACGAAACCACCCGGCGAATTAATCGAGCGTTAAACGACGACACATTCGCATTGGGAAGGCTTGCACTCCTAATTCACCCGACATACTTGACCGACAGTGGAGAAATAGAAGAGCAAGAACTCGCCTTGCTTTTTTCGGAAGGCGCAAAACAAAAGGTGGCCGCATTAGCGCCAAAGCCCAACCAGAACGCCGAAATAGCGGATGCTGGCTTGGAACACTTAGTGGTTTCTCAATTACTTCTGATGCAGAATATCCCTAGCGATACCGGCCCACATATAAGAACGGATGCACTGAAGGAATGCCTGAGACTTGCCCTATCTGAGTTACAGCTGGCCTATTCCTACGATCCCTTCTTCCAGATCGCGGCATTCAAACAAAATATCGCGGGCGACTCGGCATTTACCACTGTTGGATTATTGGCACTCACCATAGACCGTCTTTTCCAAATTCACGCCATCAATCTATGGGGTCATCTGTATCGCCACCCTCTGTTCGAAGCCATGAACGAAATTTTCGTTCGCAGGCCCGACGCAAACCCAGAGCAGATCATAGAACTTCTCCGCACCACTGAATTCAAGCAGCAGATCCCCGACACGGAGGAGGCGATGGCGGTGGTGCGACGTATGCATAGCCTCGACCGGCCGGCACCCACAGACGCTAAGCAGGCAATTGAACTCGCGCGAGGTATTCTCCGTGACCCCTATTGGACTCGGAGCGCTGCACCCACCTCTGCCCAAGCTACGGCGATTCAATCGCTGGTGAAGTGGATGACCGTTCTAAGTGAGGCGAACTCAAATATCGATAGAATGGATAAACAGAAGCAAGCAGCCTCTCAGATAGCAATCGCTTCTATGAAAGCCAGTGTGCAGAAGGAACTTGCCGACGCTTTCGGCGAGAATTGCTCGATTCTTGCGCGGCTAGACAAATACGAAATCACGCGGGGCGCCCACGTGATGAAGCTTCTAGAAATGGAGCTCGCGGTTCGCTTTCCGTGGAAAACAACCCCACCAGACGCCGCGATCAGCCAGCTCTTCAGTCCTAGCCCTGTTGCGATGAAAGCCTTTCCCCTTTCGCGAGAGCAAGCGCAGAGTCGGCTCCAGAAGGCTGGGTTAGGCGAAGATTTGGGCTCGGCATTCAAGACGATCATCGAAACCCTCGCGCTCACGCAGAATGCCGCCAATCGAAACCTGGTTAGAGGGGTTCCCGCCAACGGCACACTAGAACCCATAGTATTCCAAATGGTGGGGGCACTGAGCGCCTTGGTGCCAGAGGACGCCTACTTCTCCGCACTTTTGGAAAGCAAGGTATGGAAAACGCAAATGCTCCACTATGGCGCTATCCACATCCTTTGCGAGGCGTTGTTAGAGAGGATCCAATTCTATCCGTTCTACGGATCCCTAAAGACCGGCCCCATTCATCGCCCTCTCCATGGGATGGACGATATGCTCCAACGTGTTACTACCTACAAGACGGTCATCGAAAGAGGCCCGCAAAGCGACGAAGCCGCCTACGCTCAGGCCATTGGTGAACTGCCTTATTTGGAGCGTTTTTTAGATCCTAAAAGCGAATTTTCTGAAGAAGAGAAAATGGTCGAAGCAACGCTCCACTTGGACAAGCTTATCCAGCCCTAAGGAATGGGCGAACCGCACGCTTCATTCGCGGCACGAGACAGAAAGAGCATTCGCAGCAGATCATTTGTTTGAGCCGGGTCTTCCGCTGCGGCCAACCGGCCCTCAATTCTGGCAAGCGTTTCACCGTCCAGTAACCGATCTTTTGCAATTTGCCGGACCTGTTCCGCTCGACTGTTGGCCCAGACACGAAACTCCGACGCATCCTCGGGGTAGGATTCGTAGTCGACGGAATCAACAAGAGAAGTATCGGGATCCCAGTTCGATCGATCGACCTTAAAACGAAGTGCTTTTCCGCCAAAATCAAAAGATAAATAGTTCGCCCCCATTCGACCGACTTGGTCCAAAAGTCCGGCGCGTTCAGAATAAAGGGAACTTGCTTTGAAAACCGGATCGGCGTTTACGCGTTTGGCTAGTTCGGCTGCCGACTCCAATACGGCGGCCAAAAGCGCTTCGTAGTCCCCGGCTTGGTAAGCCGCTTGGAGCCGAGCCTCGGCAGTCGGCGCCCAGAGTCGTTGTGCTTCCAGTGATTACCGGCTACGAGGCAAATCCGTATAGAGCTCGGTATAGGACTGTGCCAGCGTGGTTCCACCCGCTACAGGGCGATCTCGCAGCTGCTTCAAAACAAACGGAGCCCGAAAGTTTTCGCACGCTTTATCAGTCGCTGTTTGAACTACTGTCGTAGCCACCGGGCGACTGCACCCAGCCAAAAAAATCAAAACAAGGGGCATCAGGCATCTAGTCACAAATACTCCTTACCTGTGCGATAGAAGACAGAATCCCAAACTTAGTCAAGTGTCTAAGAACGGGTTTTAGGGGAGCGTGGGGATTGGGAGCGAGTTGGCTTGCGACTCTTTCACTCGGCGTGGAGCGGCGGTGCTGAGAGGTTTGCTCTTACTGCATTCCTTCTTGGTCGTCCTACAAGACTTTTACTTTGCCCGGGCAAGGTAAGTGCTTGAACAAAGCGCGCATGGTAAAAAGCAGCAGAACGTCCGCAAGGTCCCAAGCCTGCTCGCCTCCCCTATTCACGGCTCGCTGAGCAACCCCACCAACTAAATTTCCGACCGGATCCCCCCTTGGAACAGCCACTCACCATTGAAAATGCCCAGCGTCCAAAGCGGCGCAAAACGGGGTGAGCGCTCACTGAGAAACTGCAGCTCCAGACCGGCGCCCCAGCGGGATGCGCTAGGCAAGCCCGCTAAGTCGACAGCCACCGCTCCCAAAGAGGCGTATGCGCCCACGCGCAACCACGGCAGCAACTGGTAGCGGTAGGTCGTCCACAATGCCGCAGCCTGAGACTCCAGAAGCCGGTATTCACGAATGCCGGGCATGTCTGTGTCTCCCAAATCCGACAAGGCATTAAATGGCACCGTACCGTCGGTCGCGAGCAAGGCCGCGTTCACGTGCAGCGTATTGCGCAGATTAATGCGAATGTGCGCCGCTCCCTGCAAGCGAGTGCGCGTAATCAAGACGTCGCCGGGTTCGGTGAAGAGCCACTCCTGGCGCAAGCGCCCAAAAAATCCTTGGCGAGGAGCTACTGCCCGATCCCGAGAATCCCAAGAGGCTTCCACCACGATGCCTTGCATGGATTTCCCGACCAAACCACCAGGCAACGGATCCGACGCAAAGTTTCGCCGCGTAACCCCTGCAGCCAGTTCTAAATTTTCCCAAACTGGCGCCGACAGAACCGCGTCGATATCCCAACTCGTCGTACGGAAATCACTTCGGGCCCCATAAACAGAAGCCATCCCCAAACCAAAATAATCGCGCACTCGATGAGACGCAGAAAACCGACCGACCAAACGCAACGGGGCTATCCATTCGCTCTCGGCTAGTTCGAGCTCTCCCCCGACGTTGCCGCGCGTAGAGGCCATCACCGCCGCCGTGCCACTTCGGCGTCGATCCCCCAACCGATCGTCCCAAACTCGCAAGCCCGCCCCAATGCCGCGCGCAGGTGAAGCCCCGAACAGAGGCGCCCAACCATACCCCAAAGCGTCGAAGCTGCGCGGTTCGCTGCGTTTCAAATGCAAAACCGCACGGGGGTCCGACGGACTGAGTTTTGCCGCCCGCTCCATCGCTTCCCGGGCCAGTGGCAAATTCCCCTGCCGTTCCAGCGTCAACCCCAACCAGTAATCCGTTCCCGGGGCGGTGGGGGCACTGCGTTCGAGCACGCGCCAAGACATCAGCGAATTGCGGAAGTCTTGCCCAAATACCGGAGAGAGAGCAGAGCGTAGGCGCCCCGTAACGTGCAATCTTTCCGCGTCGTCGGCTTCACCCAATAAAATATTCTGCGTATCCGACGCTAAACGCTTGGCGCTGAAGTAGTGCATCCAGGGCAACCCCTGGGCGGTGCGCTCGGCCCCGGCCAATGCGCAGACAGAGGCAGCCCGCGCAGTCAGTGGGCCAGTGAGACTTTCGTAGTGACTCATGCGCCAACCCACGCAGAAATCTTCCACTTTGGCCCACGCGCGCTGCGCAGCGTGGGGGTGGCCCGCTTCTCTCTCCAGCGCACCCAATGCCAACCAATGCAGTGCCTGTTCCAATTCGGACTGAGGAGAGGAATCGCCGTACGTCGCCAACCGCCGAGTCAGCGTTTCGGCGTCGGCGTTCTGCAATTGTGGCGACAGAAAACTGGTGTCGGCGCAAACCACGCCACTGAAAACCAAAACCCATGACCACCTGCGCCAAGCAAAAAAAAGATTTCCCATTCTTTCTCCCGAGCCGGAGCTTACCAGCGGCATGCCGTCATTGCGAGTAACGGCGGTCGGTGCCAAAATGGATCAACATGAAAACCCAAACCTTTCTCGCTCCGCTTATCGTCGCCGTATTCCTGATTGGCTGCACCCGTACACCGGAGAAGGTGCTGACCGGCAAGGTCTTTGGGCAGGCCTACGAGGTACGCGTGGCGGAGAGCAAACTCGCTACGCGGGAATTGAAAGCCACGGTAAGCGAAATCTTCGACGCCGCTGAAAACACGCTAGCGCTCGATAAAGCGGATTCCGAGCTCTCTCAGTTTAATCAAAGCGAAAAATTGATTTGGCTCCCCGCCTCACGCGCCCTTGTAACGGTCGCCGAGCAGGCCTTGGCCATCGCCAAAATCACAGACGGCGCATGGGATCCCACCGCCGGAAAACTCGTGGAAATTTACCGCAGCGCCGGCGGCAAGACGCCCGGCCCCCAAACGCTCGCCGCAGCCCGTGCCAAGATCGGGTACTACCACCTAGAAACACGCCAAGAACCGCTGGCATTGAAAAAATCTCGGCGGGGAATGGTGGTGGATCTTACCTCGCTCGCCGGTGGCTATGCAGTGGATCAACTCGCCGAAGCATTGCGCAAAAAAGGGCTGGGAAATTTCCAAGTCCGGGTGGGCAGCGCCACGCGAGCGGCCGGTTTAAATGCGCAGGGGGAGACTTGGCCGTACCACTACCAGAAACCGACCAGCGTGGAGCAATCTCCGCTGCAGCTCACGGCCGATGTGATTGCGTTGGAAAACCGCGCGGCCGCCGTATTTGCGTTGCCCGTCGCGGGGAGCGACCCGGTGGTAGTTGATCCGCGATCGACGAAGCCTTTGGTTACGGATTTGATCAACGTTACGGTGGTGGATTTATCCGCGCTGAAAGCCCAGGCAATGGCGTTGGCGTTTTTTTCGGTGGGTAAAACGGCTGCCATGGAACTGGCCGCCAAGAAAGGCACCGCCGCGTTCTTCGTAGCCGAGACAAAAGAAAAAGGCATCGCCGAAGCGACGCCCTATTTCCCGTCTCCGATTCGATCGACGACTTACTAAGCGCTCTTTAAGCGTTGTCGTCCGAATCCATGTCGTCGTCATCATCGTCTTCATGATCGCCTTGCGCGCTGGGCAAGCTGACCAATTTACCGTTGATGCCGTCACGCAGGATGCGGCTCGGAGTAAAAGTGAGCACTTTGCGGGCCGAGATGACCATCGCATCGCCCGTTTGCGGGTTGCGTCCCATACGGGCCTTTTTGGCCCGTACCCGGAACTTTCCGAACCCTGAAATCTTGATGGAGCCGCCCTTGCAGAGCTCTTCCTTCATACTCTCAAAGACCAGCTCAACGAGATCAGCCGCTTCCTTCTTGGAAAATCCGACCTTCTCGTAAACCGACTCGATCAATTCCGCTTTGGTCAGTGTCATTGGAGCTCTCCCTATAAGATGGACGCTGCCTTTATATTATAAGAATGTTTTCAACTATCTACAAACCGAAAGTCGCTCCCCTCGAGAAGCGTCCCGGGTGTGGGGGATCAGGGATTGCGCGCGAACTGCTGGAACATGAGCGGCATGGGGTCTACCGGCTGACGCCGCGCGCGGACTTCAAAGTGCAGGTGATTGCCCGTGGAGCGGCCGGTCCGACCCACCGTTCCCACGTTTTGACCGCGAGTGACAAACTGCCCCTTCCGCACGCCGATCTTAGTAAGATGGGCATAAACGGTCGAAAACTGTCCAGCGTGTTGCACGATAACCATGTTGCCGTAGCCCGCGATTCGGTTCGTGGCGTACACCACGTGGCCGCTGCGCGCGACCCGCACAGGAGTCCCTTTGCGCGCCGCGATATCTATGCCTTCATGCATGTGGCGTCCACGCCCGCGCATGGTGCGGCGGCCGAATTTGGAACTGATCGGCCCTTTGACAGGCCAAAGAAACGCAACCCGCATATTGGGGTCAACGCCGGGAGTTTCGCTTTCGTCGGAAGCCACCGCGCGTTCGCCGGGAGCTTCGTCGACTTCTTCATAAAATTCTTTGTTCCAATCCGGGTTCTCTTCGAACGGGATATAGATTTTCTGACCCGGCTTTAGCCCAGCAACCAAAATATCTTGGTTGGCTTTTTCCAACGAGGCCGCCGGAACGTCATAAGCCGTTGCTAACTTGGCAATGGAATCCCCCGCCTGCACTCGGTGGTAACGGGATTGGATTCCCGCGCACGAGGCTAGAGCAAGACAGAGCGTCCACAAAATTGAGGTCTGCAGCTTCATGATTCTTTTTGTTTGAGCGCGCAACATAGTCGAGTCCGGACAGAGAGTCAAACCAACGAGCCAAGCTAGGTATTCATCTAGCTTATCGGAACTATTTAGCTTTTGCCTGAAATAAGTTTTTGCAAGATCTTGTAACGCGCCGTCTCGTCCTCAGTGTTTTCGGTAAGTTAGGCGGTGCCAAATTACGGCACCGCCCTAGGATAGAGACGTAAAGGAGAGGGAAAATGTGAACAGAAAGACGAGAACTACCTCAATCAGCCCCTGCCCCCTCTTCGCTAGCTGATTCCGTCGAGGCCACCGCATTCTGCAAAATACGACTGGCGCAATTGCTGCGGTGCTTAGCCACCCGTTGCTCGGCAATTACTCTCCACGTATGGAACGCCGCGCCTTCATAGGTAGTGGGTGCGGGCCTCTTTTTATACAGGGCCTCTCTCCGAGCGCTGTCATGATTCACCTCCGCGGCGCGGTAGGTGAGCGGCTTGCCCAACTTTTCAAACTCCTCGATGGTGATAGCGGTATTCAACCCGCCACCGACCGCGAAGATCTCGTCCGAGCCAGTGAGGAAAACCTCCAGCGCGGGGGTATGGGAACCATCGGCGTTCTTGCCTCCCCAGTTCTTGTCGTCGATGAGGACCAAGTGATCTAGGTTACTCGAAAAAGTGCCGGAATAGCGGAGAGCCTGGGTCGATGCAATGCCCATGGTCTCAAAGCCCATCCCTTTGGCGAGTTCGTACACCCGAGAAATGCCTTCCTTGGTCCCGCCGCAGTTCACAATATCCTTGGCCGGATCCATCGACCGCAATTTTTCAAGGAGGATCTCGTCTACCACCTTGGCATACTGGTAACCATTAGCGGAATTTCCCATGAACGTGACAATGCGTTTACTCCCCTTGATCTCGCGCATCTTGGCGATGGCCTGCTGAGCACCGAGCGGTTCCGTGACAGTGCGCGGACCGGTTTGAGTTCCTTTGGCTTCGTCCGCTTGCTGAGCCAATTTTAAACCTTCATACGTGAACTTTTCCGGACTGCCTTCCTTGGAGTTGATCCATCCCAAGAGAGTGTCGTCGTCGGGGTACTCGGTGAATTCCAAAATCTGGAAAAGCTTCTTCGCCGCTTCTAATATTGCTTCAGGAGTGCGGTAATCCGGTGGCACCACGTAATTCTTCGGTGCAGTCGGATCGTCAAAGAAACCGTGAATGAGCTTGTTGTAAACATTGGCCAGTAGCGCCAGTGCTCGGTCATGAATGAAATGGATGTTTACGGGGGTTTCGCGGCCCTGGTTGGCGCGCGATCCGCTGGCCAAGTTACCAGTCTCGGTGCGCATCGATTCATGATCAAAGTGAGCGCCAGGGGCTCTCTCTAACATCACTTCAAAGGGTTGGGTGATGCCAGGACGACGCAACAAATCATCGATAATCCATCGGCGATCCGCGGGCAGCGCGGATTCGTGCAAAATTTCAAACACCAACACCCGCAGCATGGCCCGCTTGGCGTAGGCGTCGCGATCGGCCTTCAGCGATATCTTCTCCAAGTGCGGCATCAACGTGCCGGTGATGAATTTATCCATCCTCCGGTACATCGCCATCTCTTGGTCAAAAGTAGTGATGCCGTTTTCGCGCAGAGTGAGAAAAAGATATTCCACCATGCGGCGAACGTGATTGAGGTCGTGGTACCAAAAGTCTAAGGGAGTTTGGTAATGGCGATCGACGCGCAAACCTTGAGTGGCCACGCCGATCAAACCAAACGGCACCGAACGTACTTGAATCAATTCGTTGAACCCCAGGCTTTCAAAGGTGGGAATAATCACCACCCGCGGATCCGACATCATGCGGTGGCGGTGGTACATGTAACGATCGAAGTGGTACAGCGGCACGACTTTATCCGGGTTGCGCAGCCGATCCACTTTATCGAAAAGGCCCACCGCGCGTTCGATGGCGTCCAAGGTCGGGCGGTACGGGTAGATGCCCTCAAAAGGGGTGGCATAAGGATAACGAGCTTGGTCTTCGTACGAGAACTCGATGTTCACGTGAAAGAGCAACGTGCGGACTTCTTCCAGCTCCATATTGAGCGTTGGATTCTCTGCGATGGCCTTCAAAAACCAATCGGCTTTCAGGTCCGCCAAAATCCGATCGACCACTGGTTTGAATTCGGGAAAGGAGGCATTGGCCCCCTGGGTCCGCAGCCGCTTGGTCATTTCCTCGTAAGTTCCCACCGGATCCCGCACGATCCGCTCCTCGAGGGTCTCGCCCGCCTGTAAAGGGGCGGAACAAATCAGCAAAAGGCAGGTGATGCGCGCATAAGCGGATACGAGTTTTCTCACGTGGGGACCTCCGGATTGCCCGCTGCATTAACACATTCGGCGCGGGACCGGTCAGAGCTTTTTGAGTGCCGCATAAAATGCATTATGGGTGCAGTCGATGGTGATGGGGGTAATGGCGACTTTGCCTTGCTCCAAAGCATGGCAATCAGACAGGGGATCTTGCTCAAACCCTGAGTAGGCCCCGCCCAACCAATAGTAGTCCCGCCCTCTCGGGTCGGTGCGTTTAGTGATGTCGTTGGCGTAATAGCGCATGCCCTGCCGCGTGAATTCCATGGCCCCCATGTCTGTGACATTGGCGTGGTTGGGGATATTCACATTCAGCAAGCAGTGCGGCGGGAACTGGATATCTTTAGTCGCCAAAAAGACTTCCCGGGCTTTCAAAGCCGCCGACTCAAAATGCAATTTACCCGCGGGGTTCTTGGAATACTCGTGGGGATCCTGCACCAGTGAAAAAGCGTAGCTGGGGATATTCATTAAGGCCCCTTCCCGAGCGGCCGCGACCGTGCCGGAATAATGGACGTCGGTCCCCAAATTAGCGCCTGCGTTGATGCCCGACAAAATATAGTCGGGGTTTCGCTTTAGGATCTCACGCATCCCTAGGTAAATGCAGTCGGCGGGCGACCCCGAAGCGGCATAGACGCCTCCCGAAACCTTTCGCAGGCGCAGCGGTTTGTGCAGCGTGAGGCTATGGCCGGCAGTGCTGCGCTCTCGGTTCGGCGCAACCACCAACACTTCGGCAACCTCGCGCAAAGCCGCAGCCAGCGCGTGAATGCCGGGGGATTCGATTCCATCGTCGTTGCTGATTAAGATCGTCATTTACTCTCCCGCTTTGACATCAAGTAGCTTTCGACAAACGGCTGCAAGGCCCCATCGAGCACCGGCAAAATATCCTGGGTTTCAAAGTCGGTGCGGTGATCTTTGATCATGCGGTAGGGGTGCATGACATAGGAACGGATCTGGCTGCCCCAAGCGATGTCGGATTTGGCATCTTCCACTTCGGCAGCAGCAGCGCGTTTGATTTCCAGTTCTCGCTCATACAAGCGGGCTTTCAAAATCTTCATGGCCACGGCTTTGTTCTGGTGCTGCGACCGCTCGTTTTGGCAGGTCACCACGATATTCGTTGGTAAGTGGGTGATACGGACCGCGGAGTCGGTTTTATTTACCTTCTGCCCGCCCGCTCCACCGGCGCGGTAGGTGTCGATGCGCAAGTCCTTGTCCTCGATCTTGATTTCGATTTCTTCTTCGATATCGGGATACACAAACACCGACGCAAAAGACGTGTGGCGACGCGCATTGGAATCAAATGGCGAAATACGGACCAGACGATGCACCCCGATTTCCGCTTTCAAAAATCCATAAGCGTATTGGCCACGAGCAAAGAAAGTGGCGGATTTAATACCGGCCTCCTCCCCCTCTAGAGTGTCCACGATTTGAGTGGGAAAACCGCGCTGCTCGCAGTAGCGGATATACATGCGGAATAGAATCTGGGCCCAGTCTTGGGCTTCGGTGCCACCAGCGCCGGCGTTGATGTTTACGATGGCGTCAGCGCGATCGTTGGGGCCGCCCAGCATTTCTTGCAATTCGATTCCCCGCACAGCGGCTGCCACGCCTTGGAGCTCAGTTTGCAGTTCACGCAGGTTTTCTTCCGAGGGTTCTTCCGCGACCAGCTCCACCATGGCGGTGCAGTCTCCCGAGCGGCGCTCGGCATCGAAAAACACGTTCAGTGCGTTTTCGACAGTGCTTTTCTCTTTGAGTGTGACTTTCGCTTTTGCGGCGTCGGCCCAGAAGGATTCTTGAGCGGATTGCCCTTCTATTTCTTCGAGGCGACGTTGTTTAGCGGCGACGTCAAAGACGCCCCCGTATCCCAGCCAGGCGCGCGGCCAAGTCTTCGGATTGTTTTTTGAGAACCTCTAGTCCGGGTACGTGTTCCATGGCAGGGAAACTAGCATGGCCGCCAAACTTCAGGAAGGAAAGTTTGCCTCGGCCTAGTAGTAGCTGCTGCCGGTATTGATGGAGAAACCAAACCCGCAGAAGCGGATCGCCATCGAAAAATGCTTCCGACGAGGACGAGGACGTGGAGCGCAGTACGGCATGTAGCCGCCAAACGCATACGGGTTCATCATCTGTCCACCGCAGTAAGGCCGAGGGTAAATCGGGGGCGGGAACATCGTCGAGCCCTGAAAACCGTGAGAGAAGCCACCGCCGTAACCGCCGGTCGAGTAAATCGGGGCGGGGTAGAAAGGAACCGGGGCTCGGTAGCCAACGTTCACTTTCACGCCAACGCCAATCGACGGCGCCATTCCAGGAAACTCCGCTTTCGCGGTCTCCGAAACAGTCATGCCGACCGCTAAGAACAAACCAATAATCAACAACCAGTTTTTCATCGCTTTACTTCCTTTTCACGTTTCAGTGCGTGACGGGAGCTTATAGAGCAAGTGATGTGCCACGAAACGGCAGGGGTGCCCACTGCGAAGACTACGGCGGTGCGCCGAAAATTGTCTCTACGGTTGCTAAACCGTTGAACGTATTCGCTTAGTTTTCGGCTCCAATACGCCGATAAGCCAAGGCATGCCCTCGTTTATCAGCAGCCCTCTCTTTCTCTTCCGCTACGTGTGCCTACCGTTGTGTATTCTGGCGGTGGCTTACTTTGCCTACGCAATCTTGCGCCGGCGTTTCGAAAGCAAACTCGAAGCCCTTTCGCAGGAGGTCGGGGCGAATCTCTTCGTGGCGCTGCCCGATGCTTTGCGCACACTCACGACCTTGGTCGCGGTACCTTTTTGGGTTTTCGTTTTCGTTGCGCACTCGGTGCGGGTGGTGCCCGCCACCATGGCGCCGCTTGCGCCCGCATTTGAAAAAATTCTCGACGAGACTTTGCATACCAGCGCCATCGACCGCTTCTACGTGCCCTCCCAGGGCAATCGGGTGGCATGGGAAGCGGAGACCGAGCTACCGCTTTCCGTGACCTATTACCTACTGGGAATATCGCGCTACCGCATTGAACTCGAAGACCAAACCGTTCTGCGCGCACTCTTGCCGGCGGGCCTCAGCAACCAAGCGGCGCAGGAACAGATCGAATCCGAACCCCTTTTGCTCACGCCCATTTCCAAAAACTATTTCACCCCGCAAGCCTTGCAACTGGCGCAAACCAAGGCGGCGCAGCTGAACCCTGCTTTGATGGTAGGGGAAACCATTCGGCACACGGCTCCGTTTCATTCCGCAGTGGCGGCAACCCGCAACTTGGGCTGGCTGATGTTTCCGCTTTTGCTGCTAGGGTATTTTTTGCGCGGTCTTCAGATCCGAGGATTGAAGCGGGCCTTGCAGGCAAGCGCTCTGCCCGGCCGTCGCGCCCAACTGCAGGCACCCATGCAACCAATGATTTCGGCAACTCTGGCGGCTTTTACCGGAGTGGCCTTTAGCCGAGTGGAAACCGATGGTGGGCGCCATACATTCTTAGTTGCCGTTCCACACCGACTAGCGTCGATGTCCCCCGCCGAGGGACAGCTCGTCCCGTTGGTGCGACTCCCCCTTTTTTCCCGTCCCTGGCAGACCGGGTTCTTCGCTGCGTGCTTCATCGCGCCGCTTTCTTTCTTAGCGGCGCCCGTCGCTTTCGCATCCATGTACCAACAGGTTTTTATTCCGGACGTGCTGATCGAGCGCATCGCCGCCAAACGACGGGATACCGCAGCCTAACGCCGACGCAAGCAACAGGGGTTTTCAGTGAATGGGTTCGGCGGTGTACGGGCGCATGGCGAAATCCTTGCCCGCAACTTCTTGGTACAGAAGGCTGATTCCTTCGAGAGTCAGGTCGGGAAAGATTTGGCACGGGTGGGCGAGCCGCGATTCGAAACAACTGGCGAGTCCGCCCGTGAGAGTCACCGAACATTCTTTGCCGATTTCCGCTTCGATCTTGGCAATCATCCCATCAATCAGCGCACAGTAGCCGTATAAAAGGCCGCTTTGGATGGCCTCCACGGTGCTTTTACCCACCACATGGGGTGGAAATTCGAGATCAATGACGGGCAGTTTGGCGGTCTTCCCACCCAAAGCTTCGGCTCCCATCCGCAGTCCCGGAACAATGGCCCCACCCTCGTAAATCTTATCTTCTCCGACGAGATCAAAGGTGGTGGCGGTGCCGAAATCAATCACGATGCAAGGCAAGACCAGCTTGCGGACCGCATAGGCCACATTCACCAAGCGATCGGCACCCACTTCATGCGGAGTAGAAAGATTCATGGCAAAGCCCAAGGGCAACCCGGGGTGGATACGCACGGGTTCGCGATTGAGGTAGCGGCGGCTAAAATCTACCAATTGGCCATCAGCGGGGGGCACTACGGAGCAAATTGCCACCCCTTTCCACTGACTGGCTTCGATTCCAAATTGTTGAAAAAGCGGCAGGAGCAGCGCGGCATATTCGTCGGCGGTGCGACTGGCGCGCGTTTCTATACGCCAGTGGTACAACAACCGATCGCCGTCAAAAGCGCCAAGGGAGGATTGGGAATTACCAATGTCTAAAGCCAACAACACTCGAGTTTTCTACCTGCTTTCGCCCAAAAGCACAAATGGGGGCGGGAGTGGCCCTCACGAACCACTCCCCCAGGCTTAAGTTCGTTTGGTTACCAGCAGGTAGCTGCGTAGCTTGGTATTGGCTCCGGACGGGCTCTTGCCCGCGCAGAAAATGACGTTTTGGGTGGTGCCGCCTATTGCCTTGGCCGCGGCGCAGACCGTGTTCTGAACCGATCCACTATTGAGCGTCATTTTCAAAACACCATTCACCGGCGAGGTTAACTGCGACAACGCCACCGTCGCGGTCATTGTCGTGCTGAGCGTGTTGTTGGTGATGTCCGTGATAACAGCGCCCGTGCCAGCGCCTGCAGCATCCAAAGTAACCGAAACGGGCTGCGTGGAGCCTCCCGAACCATCCGCCGTGTCACCTTCGTCAAACGCAAGGCCGAGGTAAGTGCCCGCGAAGTCCGAAACGGTCAGCGCCGCCGCCGGCACCATGACGATGGATTGAGCTTCGCCGACGGAAGGAGCCACGCGAACGATCGCGCCCCCACCGTTGGTGAAATACATCTCAGGCGAAGCGCTGTTCATCACTGGAAAAGTTCCCACGCCACCGCTACAGGTCAACGCGCCGATGGACTGGGCAGACCCCGCGCTGGTGGTGCCGTCGGCCAAGTACTTGTTGGCGCCCACCGATCCCGTGGTGCTCGATTGGGTGTAGTCGAAAGATCCTACCAACCCTTGAGTGGTGTAGTCCGTGGTGGTCGAAGAATCTTGCATCATCACCCAGGCACCCGAAAAATCGGCACTCGGGCACGAGCCCACAGCCACCATCGGAATGATTTCGCCGCCCTGCCCGCCGATAGGTTTGAGCATCAAAACATAACCGGGAACATCGAGGGCATGCGCTTTAGCGCCGACGGACGGTCCGCTTACCGTGTCCGACGAAGAAGTAACGGTTAACTCGAGAATGCCGGAGCTTAATCGAGTAAAGGTACCGCCCACCGTCAGGTCGACCGTCGTGGCCGACACTGTCGCTTTTTTGGTAATGGTGAAAGTGAGGTCGGCATTCAGGTTTGCCGAATAAGCCGAACCCGTTCCGCCGTACGCTACATTAGAAGAATACCCAATCGCCGAGCCCGCAGGCGTGGAAGTGCCACAACTCAAGGATACGATCAGAACAATGAAAGAAAGACAAAGAAGCAAAAAATTGCCACGACGCAACATAAACATCTCCTGATTGAGGGTTTGTGCGGAATGCGGGAAACTTAAATTGTGACGGATAGATGAAGGAGAATCAACGCGTGAAAGAAGTAATTTCTCCCGACACAAAGCGTCTTCGTTCGCCTTGGCTCCCCACCGCGAGAATGAGCGCGCCCTGGTCGTCTAACCCCAGGAAGGTGCCCACGGTTTTGCCTTCGGGACCGGCGTTTTCGACTATCTCCACTTTTTTGCCCACCAGCGCGCAATTGCGCTCCCAGAGGTAGCGGATGCTGTCGAAACCATTTTGCCGGTACGAAAGGTAGAGATTTTCGAGCTTACGCAGCGTGAAGTCCACAATTTGGTCGACTTTAAACTCGCCGCCGGCGCACTCCAGCTGGATGGAGGTGGCCCCAAAGGGCCGCTGAGCGAAAGGAGCCAGCTGCGCCTCATTCATATTCACATTAATACCCATGCCCACGATGCAAAGACCGGTCGGATCGTCCGGGATAGCCTCACAAAGAATGCCCCCGACTTTCTTCCAATTGATCAGGCAGTCGTTCGGCCACTTAACGCTCACGTCCAACGCCTTGGGCAGCGGCTCGCGCACGGCCTGCACCATGGCTACCCCCGCCAAAATAGAAAGATCGGTCAGGTGCTTGATGTCGCGCGGCGCCAACAATGCAGAGAGGTACACCCCACCCTTAGGAGATGCCCAGGTGTGATCGCCCCGCCCGCGCCCCGCGGTTTGCTCCTCGGCCACCAAGACGGTGCCTAAGCGCGCGCCCTGTTTATACAGCCCTTTGATGGCCGAGTTGGTGGACTCTATGGTGCCCACCCGCAGGATCGTCTTAAAGATCGGGTGCGCAGGTGCCTTAGGGTTTGAGTTCGACAAAGCTTTCGCTCTCTTTAAGGAGTTGATCCAAACGTTGTTGCGCAACGCGTTCCACAATAGGGGGAACCATTTTTTCGATTAAGCGGTGCACAATCTCTTCCAAATCGAAGGATTCAATTTGGCGCCCCACTTCTTTTTCCAATTGCGCTTTATAGGCCATGGAATCTTCGGCTCCGAGCACTTGCAAACCCTCCGGTGCTTCTGGTTGAGAGAGCGCCGCGGCACGGCGCGACGGTGCAGGAATATTAATGAGTGTGTCTTCTGCGTTTTTCACTTCTGCGTTATACGTTTCGGCAACCAACTTGGCTTCATCCGAAAACGTGTCGTTGAAAATCTTTTGTAGACGCATGTCGTCAGTATCGTCCGTAGGCGCGGCAACCGGCTCCGACCCCGCCAAAGCTTCACTGACGGCCGATTGGAGGGCCGCGGGGGCGAAAGGTTTTTTCAATACCGCGCGGTACCCACGGGAATCTTTTGTATCTTGGCCAGTAATGAGCACCAAGGCAGGCTGTTTGCGGTCTCTCCCTACCCAAGTTTCTACTTCTTTGGGAAAAGCTCCGGCACTGACCCCCGCCACCTGGTCACTAATCAGAATTAAATCCGGCGGCGACTCCAAAACCAGCTTCATCGCCTCGGAGCGAGTCTTCGCGTTGGTGATGGTATAGCGCTCACGATCCAACGTAAGTGCGACTACTTTTTGAACTGTGAGACTTTCGTCGATCAATAAGATGCGCTTCTTCATGGGAAAAAGTATAGCAGCCAAGGCTAATTATACGGTGCACCAAAAGATTATGTGCATCCCTACATTTTTTTCTCATGGTTCCTGCATTTTGTGACGAATGAACTTGTAGATAGAGTCTCTGCTCCTGGGTGATGGAGGTCCGGCATAGGAACCTCCAACCAAGTCGGTAAGGATACCGACTTTCGCGCTTAAACGCGGAGGAGTTCAACGGAGGATGTATGGGACTTCGGATAAAAACAAACATTGGGTCGATCGTTGCTCAGCATAAGTTGCATGAGAATCGAGAAAAACTCGAGCACACGCAAAATAAGTTGGCTTCGGGAAGCGGTATCGTCAAAGCAAGTGACGATGCAGCCGGCCTGGCAATCTCGGAAGCTTTGAGGGCGACTAACCGCGCCACGGGGCAGAACTTGAAGAACACGCAGAACGCGTTCTTCATGCTCGCAACCGCGGACAACGCCATCAACGAGATTTCCAACATCGTCATCCGCATGAAAGAGCTGGCTGTTCAAGCGGCATCGGATACGAACGGCGATAAGGAGCGTGGTTACTTGAACCACGAATACCAAGCGCTGAAGTTGGAACTAAACCGAATTTCGGAATCGACCCTCTTTAACGGTCGCCCTCTCCTAAACGGTGAAGGAAAAACAATTTCGATTCAGGTGGGACCGAACAACGTCTCGGCAATTGACCGAATCCAGATTGGTACCGGATTCCAAATCAATAACGAGAGCCTCGGGTTGGAAGCACTGAGCATCACCAACGTCGAAGACGCAAGATTGGCGCTCGACCCGATTGGTCACGCTCTGGAAGTGATTTCAGAAGTGCGCGGGGAAATTGGTGCCGGTGAATCTCGGTTGGAAACAACCACTCGGAGTTTGATGGTGTATCAAGAGAACATCGCGGGAGCCTACTCTCAGATTCGCGATGCGGATATCGCTCTTGAGACGGCGGAATACGCTAAGTCGAACATCCTCAACCAGGCTAGCGTGGCAGTTCTGGCTCAAGCGAACCAAACACCTGCTCTGGCTCTGAAGCTACTACAATAATTATCCTCGCAAGAGGAACGAAGTGCCAACCCAGAAGTTCAAACGGCCTGCGTTTAAGCGCGGGCCGTTTTATTTCTGGGTTGGCTAGAAACTACTTTTTCTTGCGAGTAGCTTTTTTCTTCGTCGCTTTTTTAGCGGTTTTCTTAACGGCCTTCTTGGCCTTTGCTTTTTTCTTAGCCATGGTATCCCCCTAGCATGCTGATAAGGTTTTTGCGTTTACGTGATTACGGTTGTTGCATCTGCGAGCCATTGCTGACTCTTGCTGCCTTCACCACTTTCAAGTTTTACGCAAAACATTTTTTTTATCAAGGATTTATTCAACACTTCCGGCTATTTTCAGTGTCGAGTCATTTCGATCTCGCAGTATAATAAAAATTATCGTCGATAAATCACCGATCCACTCAATCACTGCGTGAAAGAAAAAAAATGAAACTCTTTCGATTATTTTCCGTTTTTTTGGATCGAACGCGCACATTCGCGCGTTTTTGTACAAAAACGAACGCGCAAAACTCACTTCCAGTGGTTTCGGAACGCAGTTTGATCGCGGAAGTGATCGCTTCCTACCCTACTTTCGAATCTTTTTTACACACTCGCTTTGCGATCTGTCTCACTGCTGAGGATCGCGCGCTTTCTTTTGCGCAATTCACCGCCGCCCGCGCGTTACCGCCAGCGCAAATTCTGTTTATGGAATTTCAATTGGGTGAGCGCACCAAAGTGCGCGGCATTTCCGCGCGCGATCTGAAAACGAGATTGGAAACGCAATCAACTTTGGTGATTTTGGATGTGCGAGAAAGCTGGGAACACAGTTGGGGAACGCTTCCCGGCTCACGCGCCTTGGATCCGAAAGTACTAAACGAGGCGATGACGCAGTGGCCTAAGAGCACACCAATCGCAGTGGTTTGCCATTTCGGAGTACGGAGTTTGGATGCAGCAATCTATTTAGGGGATCAGGGATTTGAAGATGTAACGGCACTGACGGGTGGACTCGAAGCATGGAGCCAGGAAGCGGATCCCACCTTCCCCCGATACCCGGGGCACCCCTGCTGAGGAAAGCGGCCGAAAAAGGTAAGCGGAGACAGACCCCTATCGGCGTCTCTCTCCACTTACCAATCTCGAATTCGAATTGCGGGTTAGCTGAGGGCTTTGTGGACAGCGGTGCTCAAGCGAGCAATCCGGCGCGAAGCGCCCCGCATCTTGATCAAGTTCTTATTGGCGGCTTTCATCAAGACGCTTTGAACTTCATTGAGAGCGCCCATCAGGCCCTCTTTGTTAGCTTTACCACCCGACGCAGCGGAAATTTCCGCGCGGAGTTTTTTCACTACCGTTTTGTACCGGGAGCGAAGAGTTACGTTGTGGACCCGACGTTTTTCAGATTGCCGGGCCGCTTTTACTGCAGATTTGTGTCTCGCCATGCGCTCTTTCCTATCTTAAAGAAGCTCCGCATTCTAGGTAAATCTTCAAAGAAGTCAAAGGGCTAGTAACTGACTGAGGCGTACCCACATGCCCACCGCGTATACACCTTTTTGCCGCTCAAAACATGTGATTTCAATGCTTTAGCTCGGGCCGAAAGATTGCAGAATACACCTGTAACAACGAACTATGAGCCTGAACAAGCTACAATCCACCCTGCTTAGCCTCACCTTGATTTTCAGCCTGTCCGCACGCACGGCCCACGCCGACACCACAACCTTTACCCAGACCAATACGGCTCCGCCCTCGCTCAGCGACCTCCAAGCGGCCGCCAATGAGCAAATGAAGCAGGCCCAGGCCGCGGCAAAAGCCAATGACCGCAAAGATGGCAACGGCGCCGCCCAAGCCATGGCGATCATGGGTGCCGCCATTGCGGGAGCGAGCTGCATGATGCTCATGAAGGCCGCCCAAGCAGAAGTAGACCCCGCCCGAAAACAAGAATTGATGGCCAAAGCCCTCCAGCAATGCGCGCAAGCGGCGCAGAGCGCGGGCAACGCCGCCCAAAATGGCGGCAACAAAGACCTTCTCGCTTACGATGATTCACCGAAAATGGATCAACCCGCGGCGACGACTCCGACGGATTCTTACAAAACGCCGGACACGACGCCGACGCCCATCACGCAGTATGAAGATCCGGCTCCTGAATTCACCACACCAGATAAAGCGCAGGCGGTAGCCCCTCAAGTTTTCGATCAAGTAGATGTGGCGTCGACTCCAGCGCCTGCAGCGGGCATCACCAAACTGAACCCGATTGGCGACCAACTCTCTTTCGACGACAACGCGAAGGGCACCGCCAGCGGCGTCGCCCCGCAAAGTGGCGTAGGAAGCTTTGGCTTTGGCAGCACGGGCGCCGCGAGCGGCACCACCGCATCGGCCACCGCCAATGCCATTGAAAGTTTGAAAACCGCTTCGCGGAAAAACAAAAACAATGCGCACGAAGAAAGCGCCTCCGGCTCTGGCGGCGACTCCCGCTCGTCTTCTGAAAGCGAAGGCGGGTCTGACGTAAACGGAATGCTCGCTAAAATCATGGGCGGCAACAAAGAGGCAGGCGAAGACGGCCACGGCGGAGCGCAGATGCCGGACTTGAACGTAGCGCGCGGCAAAGGCCGAGGCCTCGCTTCCGGCACGAAGGTTCCCAATATTTTCGAGTACGCCAGCTACCGTATGCATAAGGCGCAAAACGATGGTGAACTCAAGGGCGGCAAACGCGTGAAGCCCGCACCCCACCCGAAGAACGTCGCCTTGGTGAAAAAATGAGAAACCTGATTCTCCTCATTTTGAGCGCCTGGTGGATAGCCGTACCCGCGCGCGCGGACGAACTTAAGACCACCCAAGAAGGTACTATTACCCCGGCGAAGCCGCCCAAGCCGCAAGACCGCGGCGAAGCATCTAAGGCCGCTGCCGCCGCAGCAGCAGCGGGTGCCGCCAAGGGCCAAGTGAATTGCATGATGATGATGAATGAGGCGCGCAAAGAAAGCGGCCAAAGCAAAATCATGATGATGATGCTTGCTAGCCAGCAATGCGCCCAAGCTTCGCAATTGCAAATGAGCGCGACGCAAAATAGCAAAAGCCAAAAAGAACTTTCATCCAATGACATCCCGACTCCGGCCACCTTCACCGCGGGCAAAACCGAACTGCAGGCCGACAAAGTGAAAGAAACGACCCTTTCCTTTGATGAAAACGCACCGTCACGCGCTCTCGTCGACAAAGGTGAAATTCCGGTGGAAGCCCCCATCGTGGCGGACCTCGGCCCCAAGAAACCGGTCGCCGACCCACAGACTCCCGCAGCCGCAAAGCCGGAAGTGCCGTCCTCCACATTGCCTCCGCTCAAACCGGGCTCTTTACAATTTGATGACTCGAACAAAAACCCGGCGGGTCCCGTAAACGCGTCGGCCGGCAGCATGCCCTTCGGAATGGGCTCGCAGCCCACTCCGCAAAGTAGCGGCACGGGCAAACAGGATTCTGCGTCGGTCGCGAGCGTCTCCGGAGAGGCCGGTGACTTGCCCGCCCCCAAACGCCGCTCCCGCGGTTCGGCGCCCGAGAGCTTCGGCACCGGCGGTGGCGGTGGCAGCGAGGATGGCGGCGGTAAGGGCGGAGACGAAGCGTTGGACGCCTTGATGGCTCAATTGGGCGGCGCGCCCCCGGAAGAAATGGCCGAAGGCGGCCCCGGACAAATGTGGAGCGGAGCCGATGCGCCCACCACTAACCCAGCAGACCGCGCGAATATTTTCGAATACGCTACGGTTCGTTTTACAAAACTCACCAGCGACAAACGCCTGGGTGGACCGCCGGAGCCCGCGAAAGCGCCGGAGCGATCGCTCGCCAGCGCGAAAAATTAAGAATTCCCCTTCCCGGCCCGCTGTCTAACAATTTGACACTCCCACTGCCCCTTTTCGCTTTTCACCGGCCTCAATCTCCCATGGCACTGTCCTTGCTCTACCGTCCTTCGGAATTGCGCGTAAACGGCTCTAGGAGCGTTTGCGACGGTGGGGCGGGAAAGACACAGTGGCAGTGGGGTTTAAACGTAGCAGTGGGCGCGTCCGGTGGGTGGCGGTGCTTTGTGGGCTGATGGCGCAAACACCGGTTTGGGCCGACGGCGAACGCACCATGGCGGCCATCGCGCCGCCTTCCGACGGCACGATTGAACGGCTCATGGATCGCCCGCGGCCCCGTTCCGATGATTGGTTCTATCAAAACTATTTTTCTCAACCTGACGACGGTATTTCCCGCAATTACCGAAGCGCCTGGCAGTACCACGAAATCCAAACCCAGTACGCTCCCAATCAGTCCAGTCCCCACTTCTACTCCATGGGCGCGTTGAACGGGCCCGGCGCTCAATCACCCCTTGAACAAGATGTCCGCTCTGGATTTGCGCAAGGCGTTTTGCGTCTGCGCCTGGATGCCGCGTTCAAAAACGCGCTGGCGCCCGTGAACGTGCCAGCGGCTGCGCGCCATCGCCTGGAAACGGTGCAAAGTGGTCTGAACAAAATTAAACATGCCTCGGTGCCTTTGTCGGAAGCGCACGACGCCGCTCGCTTCCAATTGGGGTACGACGTTTTTACCGATGCTTCTAAATGTGAACTGGTGACGAGCCGTTGGGGAGCGGGGGTATACCATGCGCGCCTGATTGGCGGGCTTACGGGAGCCGCGGTTCCCACCAATGCCCTTGCTCTACGTCTGACGATGTCGGTTTTACCATTGGCCGCAGCCTCCCTGAGCTACCTCCCACAAGGAGGCGCGTTAGAAGCGGCACTCAGTCGCCAGATTTCTCGTCGGGTTTTGGCGCAGTTTAGCACTTCGCAACCCGTGGCATCCACGGGTCACGCGACCTACGCACTATCACTTGCGATTGGTTTGAACAACTAGCGGTCGTAGACTTCCGCCGTCACTCGCCGTTCCGGCGCGCCTGCTTTTTCTCGCCAGGCGACTTCGATTTGGTTCCGCCCGCGCGAGAGCACAACATAATCCGTTACAAAAGAAGCGTCATAGCCTTGAAAGAAAACAGTCCCTTCAAAACCATTGGTGAGGTTTTTGATCTGTACGCCGTCGAACGTACGCATAGCGCGCGTCGAAAGATGGCAGAACTTGCCGCGTAGGCGAATGGTGCCGGCTTCGCTCGTGAGCTTCTGAGTAGGTAAGCTGCGTTCCAAACAACCCAAGTCGGCGGTCATCTTAGAAAGGTCTTCACTATTCGAATGGAAACTGGCGATCTCACGCTCCAGCCCCATGCCCTTGGAGTCATCTACTAATCGGTTAACGGAGTAACCAAAGCCAGCCGTGGTGATGGTTAGGAAAACAACCATGTCCCAGGGGATCGGCATCCGCGGTACGTACTTCATTCTGCCTCCCGCACAACGCGACGAGAGTCGCGCGTCTCATCATTCTAGCAAGACTTAACGCATTGCAGCAATATGCAGGGTTTAGACAGTGAATTGTGAGCGGATTCACTCATTTGACTGGTTGAAATAATCGAGATCACTTGGTACACCCTCTCTTCACTCACCGACGCCGGAGTGGTGGAATGGTAGACGCGCTGGACTCAAAATCCAGTACTCGCAAGGGTGTGAGAGTTCGAGTCTCTCCTCCGGCACATTTTCTTAAATAGCTCCCAGATATCGCAAACGCGGAAAGCCAGCCGATTGTTATTTGGTCTTTTCGAAAGCATCCAGTTTACTGATCAAGTCATTCATCGCGGAGTCCACATCGACCGTCGTTTCGTCGCTGCCCAGGCTGCTGCTGCTCAAATTGACGGCCTGGCATCGGACCCCAGGGTATTTGGCTTTGAGCGAGTTCGCCAAACTGCGAACGCTTGCCACGTCAGAATGAGTGACGTACCCCGCACTGCGGGCCACTTTGTTGTAGTCCGAGATAAAATCGCTGCTGCAATTATTTGAAAAGCCTTGGTAGCCAGGTCCACCGCAACCGGCCAGCAAAAACAATCCGCAACTCGCCACCAACAAACGCTTTGCCATGGAACCCCCTACAGTTTTGGAAAACGCCGAATATACAGGAAAGAAAATTTCCCGCTAGACTGCGTTATTTGTCACCGGATTGGCCAGGCAACAAAAAAGGGCACTGCTCTCGACTGACCCAAGCCTAAATCACCTGGCGCGGCCTATGCATTTCACACCGGGTGGAGGACCCGTGCGGGCTTGGTTGTTACCCCTTTTTCTTGCGATCTGGATTGGCGGCTGTTCCATGGGAAAAGCTTCCACGACGGAGAGTGGCGCCGTGCTCGACGGACACAACGCCGAACGCGGGAGTGTAGGAGTGCCCGATCTCACTTGGTCCGACGCCCTCGCCGCCCAAGCCGCTAGCTGGGGATCCGGTTGCCGTTTTGAACATAGCCACGGAAAAACGGGCGAGAACCTCTACGCCACTTCGCGTTTGAACCTGTCGGATGCCACTGTACTCGCTGACGCGGTGGAGAGTTGGGCGGAAGAAAAATCGGATTACTCTTATGGCTCCAACGGATGCAACAGTGGCGCCCAATGCGGCCACTACACTCAAATGATTTGGAAGAGCACGCGACAAGTCGGCTGCGCGGTCATCAGCTGCCCCAACGGGATGGAAAGCTTCCAAGCCGGCACGCTCGTGGTTTGCGAATACGATCCCCCGGGCAACTACCGCGGCCAACGCCCGTACTAACCACCTACTGCACTTTGCACGACACCAAAATGGATTTCACATGCGGCGCTGTTTCCCAGGCCGGCCGCGGAGTACCCGCGCGCTCTTCTGTCGTCGCAAAATACATAAAATCCGGCAACGGATCTTCCGAACACTGCACAATGCCTACTGCCTCGGGACCCGATGCCGAGAAAGAGTGCGTTTGCGCGCTATTGCCACATTGGACCACAAGCGCCATTTGGCCATCCGCCATCCGAGACGCCGCATACCCAAATCGGCTCCCGCCTTTCTCGAACTCCGGAGTTTCCACGTAGGCTTCGCCATTGGTGAGCAGAGCGGTCTGTTTGAGATGTTTTTGGGCAGGCACCTTAGCTACGTCATTCCCTACCAAGTAGTAGCCGACCTCGCAGCTGAGGGAAGAATAAACCGGGGCGGTAACCGCCTGACTCCCTTTGGCGCCCTTTGGGCCACCACAGGCCGCGAGACCAACCGACAAAACCAAACAAATCCAAAAGCGAGTCATGCAAACTCTCCTGCGCCTGAAAAAAAACTCTGGCTCAACTAGAGCAACGACGACCCGTCGTGTCAATATCGCCATAAACACGCAACGCGGCTTTGGCTTTGCACCAGAGCATGGGTTAGCATGGGCGCTGTGCAGCTACCCAAGGGAATCAAATCCGAAGACATGCGGCTATGGAGGCAAGCGTTTGGGTTGTGGTTCACCAAAGCCACTCGGGTTGCCGTCGTCATGGCGCGCGGAGCGTACTGGTTGGGAGAGCGCAAGCGGTTGCTCACGCAGATGGGAAGCCAAGCCTTCGAGCAAGTAAAACAGGGCTCGCTCGATGCCACTTCCCTCGAACCACTTGCGCGGCAGCTGCAGCGGCTCGACGAAAAACTCAAAGCAGAAGAAAAGCTTATCCAAGAAATCAAACGGGGGCCTTATGAAGGGTGAATGGACGGCGGAGCAGGAACAGCTCGGCCAAACGCTAGCGAATTTTGCAGCCACGGAACTCGCGCCTCGCGCAGCGGAGCTCGACGAAGTCGAAGGGTTTAACGACAGCGCGTTCCGCAAAATGGCGGATCTGGGCCTTTTGGGCATAACGGCCAGCGAAGAATATGGCGGTGCTCACCAAGGCTGCGTTGAAGCGACTCTTGTGATGGAAAAATTCGGCGCGGCCTGCGCCTCCACCACCCTCTCCTATTTAGCGCACTCGATCCTCTGCGTGAACAACCTAAACGAAAACGCTTCGGCCGCGCAGAAGCAAAAGTACCTACCCAATCTGATCTCCGGCAAATGGATCGGCGCCATGGCCATGACCGAGCCAGATGCCGGTAGCGATGCGCTGGGCCTTTCCACTCGCGCTGAGAAAAAGGGCGGCAAGTATATTCTCAACGGCGCCAAGACCTACATCACCAACGGCAGCCTGGCCGACGTGTTCGTGGTTTACGCCAAAACCGGCAACACCAAAAAAGACATTTCCACTTTCATAGTAGAGAAAAATTTCCCCGGCTTCTCGGTCGCTCGCAAGCTTAAGAAGATGGGCATGCGCGCCTCTCCGACTTGCGAACTCGCATTTGAAAACTGTGAGGTACCGGAAGAAAACCTGATCGGTAAACCCGGTGAAAGCGTTTCGCATATGATGCGCAACTTAAACATCGAGCGCATCACCATCTCCGGGATCTCGGTGGGCATCGCCCAGGCCTGTTTGGAATACGCCAATCGGTTTGCTCACGAACGCAAGCAGTTCGGCGCCCCCCTTTCCAGTTTTCAAATGGTGCAAGAACGCATCGCCGAAATGGCCACTCAGAACGAAGCCGCGCGGGCGCTTGTCTACGCGTCCGCTCGATCTTATGACAGAGGAGATCGTTCGATGGCCTTGGGGGCCATGAGCAAGCTTTTCAGCGCGCAAGTCGCGACTCAAGCGGGCTTGGATGCGATCCAAATCCTCGGCGGCGCGGGATACATGAAGGAGTATCCCGTGGAACGTTATATGCGAGACGCCAAACTCATGGAAATTGGCGCGGGCACTAACGAGATTATGCGTTTGCTCATCGCGCGCTCCCTGACGCCCTAATTAAGAAGAGACTTACCAGTGCCACTTCGTTTTTTACGCCAGATCAAACACGACGAACGCCAAACCCGAGAAAAAACGGCGCAGTTTGTGGCCGCCTATGTCCGCCCAACCGTGGATGAGGATGACGCCCGCGCCGTTTTTCGCCGGGAACTCTTCGATCAGGTCGCCCAACTGGGTCTCCACGCCTATTCCCAGCCGATCGAATGGGGCGGGGGCGGCGGCTCGCACCGCTGCTACTACGCGTTTTTAGAAGAATTGGGCCGTGGTTCGCTTTCGCTTTCGGTGTCAGTCGGCGTCACCAACCTGGTCCAAGGGGCGATTGCCCACTTTGGCACGGACGCGCAGAAAGACGAGTTTCTCCGGCCTCTCACGGCGGGAAAATACTTGGGGGCCTTTTCGCTTTCCGAACCGCAATCTGGTTCCGATGCTTCGGCACTGCGCCTTCCCGCCCGCAAGGAAAAAGGCGGCTATCGACTCAATGGCACCAAGATCTGGTGCAGCAACGCCGGGCACGCCGACCTCTATTTGGTCATGGCTCGCACGGGGGAACATAAAAGCAAGGGCATCACTTCTTTCTTGGTACCCGCCCAAACCCCCGGTTTGCGCGTCGGTAAATACGAAAAAAAACTTGGGCTGCGCGCCTCCACGCTAGCGGAATTGGTATTTGAAGACTGCTTTATTCCAGATAGCCAGCGGCTGGGCGAAGAAGGCCAAGGCTTTCAAGTCGCGCTTTCACAATTAGACGCGGGCCGGATTTCGATCGCGGCCGCTGGGATCGCGGCTGCCAGCGAAGCATTGGAAACCGCCTGGAAATACTTCGCTGCCAAAGCCACGCCCGAAGCCCCGTTTGCCGAAGGCACCCAGCACCTGTTTGCCGACTATTTCGCTCGGCTCCTGTCCGTTAAGGCACTCATGGGAATCGCAGCCATCCGCCGCGATAAGGGCCACAACATGACGGTCATGGCATCCAGCCTGAAATTGCTCAGTAGTGAACTGGCCGTGCAAGTCTGTCATGACGCCGTCCATCACATGGGGTATGACTGTGTCCGCTCTGGCAGTGGCGTGGAGCGGAATTTGCGAGACAGCAAAGCCCTACAGATCGTGGAAGGTACCAACCAAATCCAACGACTGGTCCTCGCCCGAAACTTGGATGAGATGCTAAAAAAATGAAAACGCAGTGGGAACTTCCTGGATTTACGCTCGACACCTCCACTCTCTGGAATCAAAACAAAGGCCCCAAAGACAGCGATGTCGAAGAAGGACGCCTGGTCTCCGCCGAACAGCGCTTCCGCGATAAAATGGCCGCGAACCTCACTGGCTTTTACGATTTACCAACCCAGTCGATCACCAGCAACCCAGTGGAAGTTCTCGCCCTGGCGAAGCGCCTGCGTGAATACTTCGAAGCCGCAATGGTCATTGGAATAGGCGGCTCGTACTTGGGAGCCGCCAGCGTGGTCCAAGCCCTCGGCGATGGAAAGTACCCCCTCACCTGGGTCAGCAACATCGACCCGGCCGCCATCCGGCAAGCCCGCGAAAGAATCGGCGAGCGGCGGCATTCCACGATTGTGGTGAGCAAGTCCGGCAATACTACCGAGACTCTGGCCGCTTTTTACCACTTTAGTCGCCTACTAGATCCAAAGGGCTTTGTGACCATCACCGATCCCAGCTCGGGCGAGTTGCGTCGATTAACCAAAGAGAATGAGTGGACCAGCTTAGAAGTACCCACCAAAGTCGGAGGCCGCTTTAGCGTTTTTACTCCGGTGGGTTTGCTCCCTTGTGCCCTCGCTGGCGTCGACATCGTGGGCTTGATCGAAGGCGCCAACCGCATGCGCTCCCTGCTCGAAGACTGCAAACCGGAAAACAACCCGGCGCATCTTTTCGCCTTGGCGCTCCATCTCTGGGATGAAGAACACGGCCATGGACAGCAGTACCTAATGCCCTATTGGAGCAACCTGGCGCTATTGGCCGATTGGTACGTACAAATCTGGGGTGAGAGCCTGGGCAAAATCGACCCCTCCGGACGGCGGGTAGGCCCCACTCCGGTGGCAGCACTCGGCACAACAGATCAGCATTCCCTGCTCCAGCTTTTCAAAGATGGTCCAGCCAATAAAGTAGTGGGTTTTATCGACGTATTGGCGCAGGGGCCGGAAACCACAGTGGGCGCTCCTAGCTTCCGCGCGGGCGACGCCGGCTACTTGTCCCGGCATACCTTTGAAAACATTTCCCATGAAGCGTGTAAGGCGACCCAAAAGAGTTTAATCAACTCCAACGTGCCGACTTACCGCCTCACGGTGCGGCGACTAGATCCCCAAACGTTGGGGGCGATGATTTTCTTCTTCGAAACCGCCACTGCTATCGCGGGTGAGCTCTATGGGGTCAATGCCTTCGACCAACCGGGCGTCGAGGAGTCCAAAAAACTACTGCATGCGGCCCTCACTTAAAGCCGCTATAATAGTGGGATGGCGGATGATGACGAAAAGTCGCTATCAGACAAAACCGAAGTAGCCGAGAGTCAAACACTCAAGATTCGCTTGGAACAAGCGAAGTCGGCATCGCCCTGCTTAGTGGTGATTTCGGGTAAACCCTTGGGCAAATCGTTCTTTTTGACCAAGCCTTCTATGGTCATGGGCCGCGACCTTACCGCCGATATCAGCATTGGCGAGACGTCGATTTCCCGGCGCCACACCGAATTCAACGTCACGCCCGAAGGAATCATCTGCAAAGACTTGGGCAGCACCAACGGCACCTTTATCAACGACGTCCGCTGCGGCAGCCAGCTTTTGGTCGACGGCGATCTCATTCGCTGCGGCAACACGATCGTGAAGTTTCTCAAAGAAGGCAAAATCGAAAACATCCACTACGAGAAGATGTACGATTTGGCCACTCGTGACGCACTGACCCAGGCGTTGAATCGCAAAGCGATTTTGGATCTCATCGCCGAAGAATTCCAACGCTCCAGCAGCCGGGACTTGCCGCTCACGATCTTGCTGCTCGATATCGATCACTTTAAAAACATCAACGACACCTACGGCCACCCTGCGGGCGACTACGTATTGAAAGAAACCTGCGCGCTGATCATGAATAAAATGATCCGCTCCCAGGATGCTTTGGGCCGCTACGGCGGCGAAGAGTTCGCCTTGTTGCTACGCGAAACCAAATTGCAAGTCGCGGTGGATGTAGCCGAGCGCATTCGCATCGCCGTTGAAAAGCAAAACTACACGTTTGAAGAAAAGCAAATCCAAGTCCATATCAGCATCGGTGTCGCCACTTTGGATTCCACCTCCAAAAGCTCTGACGACCTCATCGCCACTGCGGACCGCGCACTCTACGACGCCAAGAACCAAGGCCGAAACCGCGTCTGCGTCCGATAACCGCCAACCCGAAAATATATTTTAACCACCGTTAAAATCGTGGTATGCCCCCGCCCTATGAAGTTTCTGTTGCATCGGATGCTAGGGGTGGCGATCGCACTCCTGAGTACGACGGCCCTTTCCAAAATCTGGGAAATGGAAATAGAAGTGCGTTGTTCTGGGCCTCAGGCAAAGGCATTGGTAGAGACACTAGTGGCAAGCCAGCAGTCTTTCGGGATCCAGGTCTTGGGTTCAACCGAAACTCCCGAGGGGACTAGCATCCAGATTTCAGCCTCCGATCCAAACGGCATAGTGGACGTCCAACTCCTTTGTTCTCAGCGAATGTCACTAAAAACAGAGCCCGGTTATCTGCGAGGGTACTCAATTGCGAATCACCCCATTTTTCTCGATGCCGTCGAACAAGGGAGCTTCCGCCTACCTGAGCTGGCCCGGCACGAGCAATACGCGGCCCCCGTGGATCTGAAGCGCCTGAGCGGAATAACACGGGAGGAATTGCGGGACACCTACGGCCTCGAGTTCAGTGGTTTCAACAGCGACATTGGTGTCCTCAGAGGCACACGCGAACAGATCGTCCGCGTCGCGGCAGAAAAGGGTTTTCACCCCTACGATCCTCGATTCGGCGGAACACCCCCCGCCTCCGATTGCCCAAAACTCATTGCGCCACCGGCCATCCCCTAACGGACTGTCTGCTATCCAGACGTCCTCCACCTGTATGCGCCAGCCTACGGCACCGGCATGGATGTTGTAAGAGGTAAGGGAAACGGGATCTGTCTGCGTAGTTTAGTTGGGGGAGTTCATGAAGCGATCCAAATTAATGCAATTCATCTTACTCGGCGTCGTGATGCTGGCGTTGGCAAATTGCGCGGGCAAAAAACCCAAGTGCGGTTCGGAATGCAAATCCAACCCTGAGAAGGAAGCGGCGGAGAAAGCCGCGCGCGAAGCCAAAGCCGTTCAGCTGACTCCTAAACAGAGAGCCGATCTGCAACAGGGAATGGACCAAGCGTTGAACAACCTCAACGACGGTGGTGGGGTCCCTGCGCCCGATCCGGCTGCACCTGAAGTACCCGGAGGCTTGCCGGATGCCGCTCCTGCAGCGATGTTCGGTGCCGACGGCCAAACGCTCTTGGTGCGCCAAGGACCGCAAGAGTCGCCGGCTTTTAATAACCGGTTTTTGAACCCGACTCAGTCCGAAGCCCTGGCGATGCACCGACGGCAAACACCTCGTGGCGTAGCCTCGGTGCCCGGGCACAGCGGCCTGAACGACGTTCCGAGCATTTAATTAATGGCCCGATAACCCGCGCCAGGCCCCTTAGCTGCCGCCGCGGCTCCCCGTGCCGCGGCATTGCCCTGGTTCCCCTTGCGGCTCTTTCTGAGCCCTCACCCTTTTGATTGTGGGAATCCCTAGAGCACGTTCGGTGCCAATGGTTTAGACAGCTTCCTTATTGCATAAAATCCAACACTTACATCAACTCCATTGACTTGCGCGCAGGGGCACCGCTGTCCAAAAAATCGACAGTCGTCCAAGAAATCGTCGATCCGCGCGCGCTAAACCCACGAGATCGCGGCGGCTTCGCGCGACTGTCTAAAAACCTGACACTAGCGTCTAAACTTTAGACACCCGCTTCCCGGCGAGGCCGAGTTTGACGAGCCTAGCGGCCCCGCTTATCGTCTCCCTGATTTGGAAACCACTCTATCCCGCATTCATCGCATCCCCGATATTCTGGTGAACCAGATTGCCGCCGGCGAGGTCGTGGAACGCCCCGCCAGTGCCCTCAAGGAACTGGTCGAGAACAGCCTAGACGCCGGCTGCCGGCGAATTGAAGTGCTCTTAAACGAGGGGGGCATGGCCGAGCTGACCGTCATCGATGACGGAAGCGGCATCCACCCCGACGATTTGGCGCTCTGCCTGGAGCGACACGCTACCAGCAAAATCAGAGCCTCCGATGATCTCGAATCCATCGCCACCTACGGCTTTCGGGGAGAAGCGCTGGCAAGTATCGCCAGCGTCGCCGAAGTAGAGCTCAAGAGCCGGACCGCCGGCGCCAGTAGCGCGCTTTTCTTAGCCATGCACTACGGCGAAAGCCAAGGCGAACCGCGCCCGGTGGGTGCGCCGCAGGGAACTTCGATTACCGTTCGAAATCTTTTTGCGCGATTGCCGGCACGGCAGAAATTTATGCGTTCTGCGTCCACCGAGTTTTCTCATTGCGCCCGAGTCGTGAAAGAACTCGCGGTCGGCAATCCCCAAGTGAGTTTCGCGCTCCATCACCAGGGCAGGCGCGTGAACGCGTATGTAGCGCCCACGCGCGAGGGGCGAATCCAAGAAGCTTTTTCTTGGACGTGGAAACCGCTGCGTGTGGAAGAATACGCGGACGGGCTCTCGATTGACGCTTTTCTCACTCCCGGCGATCGCACATCCGATCGAGGCGAATTGCTGCTTTATATCAACCAACGCCCGGTACGAAACCGCGGGTTGCTCCAAGCCGTTCGCCAAGCGTACTCGTCGACATTGGGCCCGCACCATGAACCCAGCGGCGTCGTTTATCTCGATATCCGCAAAGACTGGGTCGATGTGAACGTCCACCCGCAAAAAACCGAAGTGCGCTGTCTGCGACAGGAAAATCTTTATAGCTGGCTTCTAGCAGCGATCCGCAAAGCCATTTCTACCCAACCGAGTATCCGTTCTTTGCATGTCCCGGCCGTTTCATCCGCCCCACTCCCCCCCATGGCACCGCTGGAAAGCTATCAGCCGCCCACGGCTTATGTGCGGCCGGTACAGATTGCCTTGGATGATACGAGTGAAACGCTTTTCGCCGATCGAGTGGCGGAACCGTCGGCCGCGTACGAGGCAGCTGCTCCGGTCACGCCCCCACCGCGGCAGTGGCGCTATCTCGGACAGGCCAAGGCCGCCTATCTCATCTGCGAAGACGCCCAGGGCGTGCTCTTGGTGGATCAACACGCTCTGCATGAAAAATTTCGTTTTGAGGAGCTGCGCCGGAAGGTGGAGACGGAAGGGCTGGGATCCCAGCGCTTGCTCTTGCCCCGGATTTTGCGCTTACCCAGCGACTTGGCCCCGTTAATGGAGGAGTGCCACGCCGAACTCGCCCGATTCGGATTTGAGATCGAAGGTTTTGGCGACGGCGACTGGGCGATAAAGGCTCTGCCGGAGCTGGTTTCGGAAACCGAGGCCGAGGCTATTGTGCTGGAGACGTTGCGCGAGATCCGCAAAGCCGAGCAGAGCGCGGCCGAAGTGACCTCCCGCGCCCTTACCCCGGTACTGGCTACCATCGCCTGCCATTCCGTCGTACGCGCAGGTCAGGTATTATCTCCATTCGAGGCCGAAGCACTTTTAGAAAACATCGATGCCTTGGAACTGGGCTGGACATGCCCCCACGGTCGCCCCGTGGTGTTCCGGGTGGGTTACAACGACATCGAAAAACATTTCGAGAGAAAATAAGGGGACGCCCGATGCACCGAAAACTTTGCTTAGCGATTGTGGGCCCCACTGCCTCTGGCAAAACCGGCTTCGCTGTAGAAGTCGCCGCCAAATTGGGCGGTGAAATTGTTTGCGTCGATTCCACTACCATCTACCAAGGTTTTGACATTGGGACGAGCAAGCCTACCGCCGAACAGCGCAAAGCAGTGCCGCACCACCTGTTAGATATTTTGGCGCCCGATGCCGCCTTCAGTGCTTTTGATTTTGTCGCCAAGGCCCGGGGAGTGATCGAGGACATTTCTAGCCGGGGCAAACTCCCCATCTTAGTCGGTGGCAGTTATTTCTACCTGCGCGCTCTGCAAAACGGAATGTACCCCACCGGCGCCTACGACGACGATGCGCTGGACAAGATCGCCCAAGAATTTACGGAGGCCGACGCCATCAACGGTGAAAAGCTCCATGCTGCTCTGGCGAATGCCGACAGCAAAACGGCCGAGGCCATCCACCCAAACGACAGCTACCGGCTGCTGCGAGCTATGGCGCTGGTGCGTTCGGGCGTTTTGCCGAGCCAGCAAAAACCAGCGCATGCCCTGGGGCCCGAATACCTTTGGGTGAAATACGCTATGGCAGTTTCGCGCAAAACCCTCACCGAAAATATCCAACTGCGGATTGAGTACATGCTGCGCGCTGGCCTGGTGGATGAAACCCGGAAAATGATGGCCACCCACCCCAAGGCCAAAGCGCTGGGTAGCATCGGCTACGCGGAGACCCAGAGCTTTTTGCGCGGTGAAATCAATGAGGCGACTTTGGCCCAACAGATCACCGAAAACACTCGCCAGCTTTTAAAACGCCAAGTCACTTGGCTGCGCTCGGATCCCGAAGTGCGATTCATCGACTCCCGCGATTTGTCTCGGGTGGAGTTAGAAATTGCCAACCTTCGAGCGGTTTTGAATTAGGAGTACGCTTTGCAGTCCATGACCGGCTTCGGAAGAAGCGAAGGGGTAATCGGCCCCACTCAGTATACCGTTGAAGTCCGCAGCGTGAACCACCGCTACCTGGATATGCGCTTTCGGCTACCAGCAGCTTTGGCCGCTTTTGAAAATACATTCGCCGAGATCCTGCGAGCGAAGATCGCGCGCGGCTCGTTGGACATATCTATTCGTAGCCGGGCCGTCACTACCGACAAAGGAGTGGAGGGAAACACCCGTTTTGTCGTTGATATGCGGGCGGCCACTAGCCTAGTAGACGCTTGCCACGCGCTGCACGCAAAGTTCAAAACGGCCGCGACCCCTTCGCTGGAATTTTTTCAGGCCAGCGGCAAAGTTTTTGTAGCAGTGGAAGAGAGCCAAGAATCCGCTCCCCTCCCTACCGAACTGCGCGATCTGGTCACCCAAGCACTAGATGCGCTCGTAAAGGCCCGCAACCGCGAAGGCGCCCAAACTCAAACAAGTTTACAAAGCACTGTAGCATCGCTCAAAACGCTGTCTGCACAATGGACTCAGGCCGCGGCCGGCCACCCGGAAAAAATCCGCGAACGCCTCACCAAGAAAATCCAACAATGGAACCTGGGCGGCACTGCTGACCCACAGCGTCTAGAACTGGAAGTGGCTTTTTTTGCCGACCGCTCCGACATTTCGGAAGAGATCCAGCGCTTCGAGGCGCACCTAGACGAGTTTTCTCAGCTTTTGTCCGGGAACGGGCCGGTGGGTAGAAAGTTGGATTTTTTGACTCAGGAGTTGCACCGGGAGACGAACACGGTAGCCTCCAAGGCCGATGACCTAAGCCTGTCTCGCCTCGCCGTGGAGGCCAAGACAGCCATCGAGAAGCTAAGGGAACAGGTCCAAAATGTCGAATAAAGATAATGAATTGGTCGGTGGCGCGCCGCGGGGCATTAACATCGGGTACGGCAATTTTGTCGCCCCATCCCGCGTGGTGGCCATTCTCGAATCGGGTTCATTGCCCATGAAGCGATTGCGCGAACGATCGCAACAGTCAGGGCTTTTGCTCGACGCGACCGCCGGCCGTAAAACTCGGTCGCTTATTGTTTTGGATTCTCGCCACGTGGTTCTTTCCGCGTTGGCACCGCAGACGTTGAACGAACGGATTTTAGATACGGCCACTCGGGGAATGAGCCCCGGGATGTTGGAAATGCAGGGGGGCGAACTTGTCTCGTGAAAACTTGAAACAGCCCGCGCCCCAACCCCGGCTAATCGTCATATCGGCGCCGAGTGGGGCTGGCAAAACGACCCTCTGTGGTCGGTTGATGCACGACAAGCCCCAGTTCAAGCTCTCTGTGTCGACCACCACCCGAGCCATTCGGCCCGGAGAAGAGAACGAAAAGCACTACTACTTTGTCTCCCAAAACCAGTTCCAAGAAAAAATCGATCGCGGCGATTTCGTGGAATGGGCCGAAGTGCACGGCAACCGTTACGGCACAGACCGCTTGGTGATCGACCGGGCTTTGGCCAAGGGCAAGCATGTGGTTTTCGCCATCGACGTCCAAGGCGCCATGAGCTTGCAAAAGGAATACAGCAACCGGACTCTACTGATATTTATCGAGCCACCCTCCTTAGAGATCCTCGAAGAACGGCTACGGAACCGGCAAGAGGGCGCTCAGTCTATTGAAACGCGGCTGCGCAACGCCTATGATGAGCTCAAATGGAGCCCGAAGTTCGACTACCGGATCGTCAACGACGATCTCGAAAGAGCCTATCGGCAGCTGCGGGAGATAGTGGAAAGAGAGTGTCTGTGAGCCGCAAACAGGTTCATCATGACCCTTCGACCGAGCCCGGAATCGACGATCTCCTCCTGCGCGTGAGCCAGGCCAACCCCAAGGCGGACGTCAGTCTGATCCGCCACGCCTACGAGTTTTCGAAATCGCTGCACACCGGCCAAAAACGCTCCAGCGGTGAGCCCTATATTCTTCACCCGATCGAAGTCGCTACCATTTTGGCGGAGTACCAACTCGATACGGTCACCATCGCTACCGGATTACTGCACGACACGGTCGAGGACACCGCCACCACCGTCGAAGAAATCCACAAGAAGTTTGGCCCCGAAATCGCTGGCTTAGTGGACGGGCTTACCAAAATCAGCAAAATTACTTTCCATACGAGCGAAGAAAAACAGGCGGAGAACTTTCGCAAAATGATCCTGGCAATGGCCAAGGATATCCGCGTGATTCTGGTAAAGCTCGCCGACAGATTGCACAATATGCGCACTTTACAGCACTTGCCGCCCGAAAAGCAGGTGCAGATTGCCGCAGAGACACTCGATATTTATAGTCCCATTGCCAACCGTTTGGGTTTGTCCGAACTAAAACGCGAACTCGAAGATCTGGGCCTGCGATTCACCAAGCCGGAGGTCTATTACAAGCTCTCCGCCTCGGTAGCCAAAAAAATGAAAGAGCGCGAGAACTACACCGCGCGCGTGCAGCAGATTATCGAAAAGGCGCTGGCCGACCACGGCCAAAGCACCCCTAACGTCTCCGGCCGGCCGAAGCATTTCTACAGCATCCACAAGAAGATGGAGGCAGGTAACCTCCCCTACGAGCAGGTTTTCGACATCACCGGTTTCCGGATCATCGTTGCCAGTGTGGAACAATGCTACGGCGCGCTGGGTATCGTGCATTCGCTTTGGACACCCATTCCGGGTCGCTTCAAAGACTATATCGCGATGCCCAAGGAAAACTTTTATCAGAGCTTGCACACCACGGTGGTCGGCCCCGACGGCGAACGAATCGAAATCCAAATCCGAACTCAGGAAATGAACGACACCGCCGAGCGCGGGATCGCCGCTCACTGGCTCTACAAAGAATCAGGGCTTTCGGCTCAGGACAAAAAAACATTTGCATGGCTCAATCGCCTGATGGAATGGAACCGGGACCTGCCGGACGCTTCCGAATTTTTGGAGTCGGTGAAACTCGATCTTTTTTCAGACGAAGTTTATATCTTCACGCCCAACGGTAAGCTGCTCTCGTTTCCCACAGGGGTCACCCCGCTCGATTTTGCGTATGCCATCCACACCGACTTAGGCCACCGCTGCATCGGCGCCAAGGTCGATTCGCGACTAGTCCCGTTGAAACACAAGCTCAAGAGCGGCGACACGGTGGAGATTCTCACGTCTCCCACCCAACGGCCCAATAAAGACTGGCTCAAAATCGTCCACACCTCCCGTGCCAAGAATAAAATCCGCCAATACATAAAGGTGGAAGAATACGAAAAGTCCAAAGCGCTCGGCGAAACCATGCTCGATCGCGAACTGAAGCGTTACAAAGTAACCACCAAAAGCATCGTCAAAGACGGCTCTTTGCAAAAAATTGCGGATAACTTTGGATTAAATACCACCAATGATCTTTTGAGTGCGGTGGGCTACGGCAAACTTTCTGTGGCCAAAGTAGTGACCAAAGTAGCCCCTCAAGGCACTACCGAGGCCAAAGAGTCTGGGCCGCTGCAAAAGATTTTCGAGTCCGCCACCAGTAAAATCACCAAGAGCCGCACGGCGATTACCGTCAAAGGGGTGGAAGATATCCTGGTGCGTTTTGCCCGCTGCTGCAACCCGGTTCCGGGTGATTCTGTCATCGGTTTCATTACCCGCGGCCGTGGGATCAGCGTGCACGCGCGCAAGTGCCCTAAGATTTTCGACTCGGATCCACACCGCCTGGTGGAAATAGAGTGGGATCACTCTAAGCAAGATAAGCGCGAAGTGAAGATCCGGGTGGTATGCGAAGACCGCCCTGGCCTGCTGGCCGACATGAGCAAAGTGATCGTGGATCAGAAAGTGAACATCGCTCGAGCTCAAATCGGTACGACCAAGGACAAAAAGGCGGTCTGTCTTTTTTCCATCAGCATCGGCGATCTCAGTCACTTGCGCAAAATCATCTCGACGCTGGAAGGTGTGCCTGGCGTGATCACAGTCACTCGAGTGCAGCGGACCCATTAACCCCAATTAGGGCCGCGGGTTGTAACCCGGCAGGTTTGCGGCGGCTGGCGTTCTCGCCAGTTGCGTCGCGGTAGACACAGCCTTTTTGAAATCGTGATCGGTGCGGCCCACATCCACGCGGGTGCGGAAGAATTCCGCCCACTCGAATTCGGCGTACAGCGAGCGGGTTTTCAGATACCCACCCTGCTTGCGGACAAAGTAGGCCAGGCTGCGGTACGGATCGTCTTTCAAATCTTTCAAACGGGTCGGCAAGTCTTCCACTCTTCTGCTTTTGCCTAGTTCGTCACGCAAATAGACAAAACGGTTCTTCTGCATTTGGACCCAAAAAACAGCGGTTTCTTCTTCGGACCAGTCGTGCCGGATTTCCACGTAAGCGTCGCGCCGCTTTTCCAAAACAATCGCTAGACCCAAGTGGTGGTGGTCTAGAACATAAGCCTCCCCGCCCGGCCCAAGCACGACCGGAATCGGGTTACCACACAGAAATTTTTCAATTTTCTTTTCGCTGCCATCTAGTTCTTCGCGCTTGGAATCCACTTCGCGAAAGCCCACGGCAAGCTGGGTCGGGTGTAGGTTACGAACATCCCACTTTTTTAAGCTTTTGTCGGCGCAGGCGCCCCAGCTAGCGCTGCTAAAGAGGGGCACTAAGAGCAGAGTCCAGAATCGATTGAACCGCATGCGGAAAGTCTGCCATCCCGCCATACATTGGCATAGCGCCATTGTTGGCTCATGGCGTCAGGCCTGTGGGACAGGCGCGCGGGCCACTCGCAATTCCTTCGGCAGACCGAAAATCACACTTTCCTCACGCACGGAACGGCTCTCTACTTCCGCATTAAATTCACGGCGCAGAAAATCGATACACCCTTGCACGACTTGTTCAGGCGCGCTGGCCCCGGCGGTAACCAAAACTGTGTCCGCGTCTTTCAACCAAGCGTGCTCAATCTGAGTCGCGGAATCGATGAGATAAGCGGGGCGCCCAACCAGCCGGGCCATCTCTGCCAGACGTTGGCTATTGGAACTGTTTTGGCTGCCCAAAACCAGCACTACGTCGGCCTCTCCCGAGAGCAGCTTCACCGCCTCTTGGCGATTTTGCGTGGCATAACAAATATCGTCTCGTTTGGGACCCTCGATATGCGGGAATTTTTCCCGCAAGGCCGCGATGATCACTCGGGTATCGTCTACGCTAAGGGTGGTTTGGGTCAGAAAAGCCAGAGGGGTGCCGGGAGCAAACTCCAGGCGTTGCACGTCGGCGACATTTTCCACCAGCCGCATGGCGTGGGGAGCTTCGCCCATCGTCCCCAATACTTCGTCATGGCCCGCGTGGCCAATCAGCACAATGGTAAATCCGCGCGCCGCAAATTGTTTGGCTTCGGTATGGACCTTGGTAACCAAAGGACAGGTAGCGTCGATGGACCTCAGTTGGCCACTTTCCGATTTGCGGCGAATTTCTGGGGATACCCCGTGGGCGCTATAAAGCAGCAAAGAGCCCGCAGGAACTTCTTCCAGGGTCTCTACGAAGATGGCGCCCTTGGCGCGGAAGTCTTCCACCACATGACGGTTGTGCACAATTTCGTGATAAACATAGACGGGCGCGCCGAAAAGCTCCAGCGCGCGATCGAGGCTATCGACGGCCATATTCACGCCGGCGCAAAAGCCGCGTGGGTTTGCAAGAATGACTTTCACCCTATCCCCTTCTCAAAAGGAGCCTAGGATAGCAAGAGTTTAGCGGGTTTTGGTAGCGGAAGGACGGGTGCTCACAGCCACTTCGGAAGTTTGCTTGGCAGTGGTCTTAGCCACGTAGGCTCGCTGGACCTGTAAACTGCCCGGCAGAGACAGCAACCCTGCGGCCAGCAATTGCTTGCTGCCATTGAGCTTCATCGGACGGGCCCCTTCCAGAACCCAGTTCTTTACCTTGCGGTAATCGAAGTTGAGAGCGCCCATTTGAGCGGCAACCAAAGCGGCGGCTCCCGTTACAAACGCAGTCGCCTGCGAAGTACCCGACATGGTGCCAAATTTTCCGCCCGGCAAAGTCGAAAGGATCATCAAACCGGGAGCAGCTACGTGCACGCTCTTACCGAAGTTGGACGAAGGCAAAAGACGCTCGTACTTATTCACGGAAGCAACGCCAATCAAGTTATCAATCGGGTAGCTGGCCGGGTAGTAGGGACGTCGGTCGTTGTTGCGGCCATCATTCCCAGCGGCGGCAACAAATAAAATTCCTTTGCGTTGAGCTTCGGCTACAGCAGCACGTTCACTCGCAGCCGGATCCGCTCCGCCACCGCTGTAGTTAATGATCTGGGCGCCATTGGCGACCGCGTACTCAATCGCTCGCACAGTGTTGGACAGGTTGTTGTAACCCGCACCGCCGTTGTCGTAATACTTCAAAGCCATCAGGGAAACAGCCGGGCAACCCCCTTGCGCGCTCATGCCGGCGCTACCGCTGATGATGCCCGCGATATGCGTGCCGTGGCCGTGAGTATCGAACGGAAGCGGCACATCATGCACAAAATCCCAACCGACTACGTCATCCACATACCCGTTTTTGTCGTCATCGATACCGTTGCAGCTCTTGTCGCGGCAATTGAAAGCATAGCCCTTATCCAGGAGTTCCTTCGGCGGAGCCCAGGCACCCGTTTCGCCGTGGTTCACCCACAAACCGTCACGCAGTTCGGGGTGGGTATAGTCGACGCCCGTATCAATGACGGCTACGACCACTTCCTTTGCGCAATGACCAGCGGTCGCCTTCAAGGGCGCAGTCATTTGCGGAAAGGCATCAAAAAATCCAATGCTCGTCAGGCCCCACTCTTGAGTGAGGTTGGGATCGATTTTGGGCAAAGCGCTTTTCACAGCAGCAGCGCCGTTGATCCGGTCGGTCAATTCTTTGGGCATCGCGGGATAGTGGAGATCGGTAATTTGTTGGGCTACGGAGGTGAGGGTTTGTTTGCTCTGGGGTTGGTTGGCCATAACCGCCGTACCAAAGGCGAGCGACGCGCCGATAGACATCCAGAATACGGGCCGAAACCCTTCGCTCCACTGCTTTTTCAACCAGACAGGCATCCGCTTTACCCCAGCACTGACTAACCCCCGACCCAAAGAGGACCGGTAACTTGGTTCTATTGAGCAAGGGCGGTGCCAATACCGGAGGGCCATCGAAAGGCACAGAAACCCACTCCTCTAGGCACACTCGCGTACAGAAAGCTGCCACCGCACTGAGAGTGAACGACAAAACACGGCACGCAAGGCGACGTATTCCGTCCTCTCGGAGAACACACGGAACCAACTTGCTGAAATGAACGGCTGAAAAGCGATTTGTATTCTGGCAAACAAAACAGTGCCGTTTAGCGGCAAATCGCACTGAAAAAGAACACCCGTGTCGGTCGTAGTCGAAAGGGAAATTCCGCTGTGGGGACGAGGGTTTACAGCGGGGAAACACTCATTTCGGGGAGCTTCATCGAAACCACCGAGGGATCCAGACGCCCCCCTGCGCGCAACAGCTTATAAAAAACGTAATTGCGTAGAACGAGTTTCACATAGTTGCGGGTTTCCACCACCGGTATTAGCTCCACGAAGACATCGAGCGGCAATCCGGGTGAACGTTTCCACCAATTTGCTGCGCGCTTGGCTCCTGCATTGTACGCGGCGGCCATCAACGCTGGGTGCGGCAATTGGGCCTGAAGCTGGTGCAAATGGTAGGTCGCGAACTTCAAATTTTCCTCGGCAAAAAACAGCGTCCGGTTGGAGTAATACGCTTTGTACTTCCATTGCTTGGCCAGCTGCTCTCCCAAAAAAGGCATCAATTGCATCAGGCCCCGCGCGTTAGCGGGCGACACTGCGCCCGGATTAAACGCACTTTCTTGGCGAATGATCGCAAAGAGAAAATCGGGGTCCATTTTCCACTGCTTGGCTACAATCGAGACCAGTGCGCCATTCGGTGTAGGAAACATTTCGGGCAAAAAATCGAAAGGGACGGGAGAAGCGCTCTTTCCCTGAGCCAGTTCCGTGACCACCGCATAAATCTTCATGGATTCGAGTTGAAAACCCGTAGCCCCAAAAAGGTGGGCTGCGTAGAGCAGCGCGGGAATCTCATCAGTCCCTGCCCCCTCCCTCAGGCGCTGTGTTGCGGCCTGAAGAAACGCAGACGCATCGCTGCGCAGGTGGTACTTCAGGCTGGTCTCGGCCTCATTCAAAAGCTCGTGCACCGCCGACGGCACCGAGATCGCTTGCTTGCGGTACGAACACACATTCGCCACATCCATCGCCAGTGGTTTATTCAGCCGAGCATGCGATAAAAAAAAGTAAAATCCGGGAACCCCGTTATCAATTATCCTCTGGTATTGCTCGCCCGCGGAATCGCCATTGGCTTCGCGAATGCGAGCAGTCCAGTAGTTGCGCCGAACGAGATTGGAACTCGATTTATCGGGGTCGCACTGTGATCCAAAAATATCCCAGGCCCGCTTTGCGTCGCCCGCGCCTAGGTAAGTGAGGGAAAGCAAAAAACCGGCTTCGGCCGTTTCGGAGGCGCAATCATCGACTTCTCGCATCGCTATGTAAGCTTGGTTGGCGACGTCGAGATTCTGTAAGTCGAGTGCGATTCGATATTCCAGATTTATGGCCTTAAAGCGCTCTTTCTTAGTGAGCCGATTCGCGAAACGCGGATCCCGAGCCAATGCCACCGCCCGGCCAAGGGCTTGCTCGTTCTCGTTGCTATTCCAAAGCTTGTAGGCCGCGAGGTACTCTTTTTTGAATTCAGGATCGACAAACACCGGCTCATTCTCGGCGGCCTCACTCCGGGCATCGGTGTTCTTCAGGCTTCGCTTTACGCTTTCCACCCGATCCGCCAAGGCGGCGGTTTTTTCAGTAAGCCACTGCTGAGAAGCGAGCAACGCAGAATAGCGACCCCCTTCTTTACCGACTTGGCGCAATTCCAGCTCGTAAAGATCCAGCAAGCGACGGGACTCCCACGGCGTGAGATCGGCGCGCGCCTCTAGCTCTTGTCGCTCATAGGTATAGGAAGCGTTGAAATAACCGGCAGGGTCGGTCCGGAAAAAAGGGGCAAACTCCCGCACCTCGTGTTGCGAACTACACTGGCACAGAAATACCAATGCTGATAACGCACCCCATCGCCGCATGGGAACTAGTCTAAACCGGCGAACGAATCTAAAAAAGGAACTTCGTAGAAGCCCACCTAGCGGGGCACGTACACCGCGAGCAAAGGCAGCCCGTTTTCAGACTGAGCGTCTGCGACCAAACCCTCGGGAGCAGCACCAAGAAAAGGCTGCGCGCTGCGCACAACCGCCACCATGGTGGATGGGGCTCTGCCGGATTTGAGTGCGTCAAACGCAGCAATCGACATTCCGCGCGGGCCCTGCTCTCCCGACCGAAACGGCGTAGAGGCAGCCAACATCCGGGCCCGGTCGCTCACGGTGCCAGCGACGGCTTGGCGGGTGTCTAGGGAATTTACGTTGGAAGCAATCATAGAGCGTAGTTCAAGATCCCGCTTTTCCATTCTTTGGAGAGCGGGGCGGTACAGCGACGTCTCCTGCCCCGGCGTAGCGGGCTCAATCGGCGGAGGGGGCGGCTCTTCGCCGGTCACCGCTTGGATTGCTTGAGGGTCGAGCTTTTGCCGCAACTCATCCGCCTGATCGGTTTGGCGAGAAACCTCTGCCTGTCGGCGCTGTTCGGCTAACTCGGCCGTTTGCCGCGCCAGCTCTTCGCGCTCCGAGCGCACCCGCGCCAACTCCTGGGTCAGGCGATCTCGTACCGCATTGTTTTCTTCCTCCGCGGCGCGAGCTTGGGCGATGGCTTCGTTGCGCTGCTGGGCAAGAGCTGTTTTGAGTGCGTTATTGGCTTCGCTTTGAGCACGCAGTTCGATTTCTCGGTTCTGCACGCGCTCCCGCTCTCGCGCGATTTCCGACTGCTGCTCGCGCACTTCATTGCGCATACGCTCCATGCGCTCATTCTCCCGATTGCGTTCACTCTCGCGGTGGCGTTCAAACGCAAGGCGAGCCGCTGCTTCAGCATCCGCGCTAGAACTCACGTTCGAGGAGGCGGCCGGCGGCGTGTACGAAACGGGGATCACGGGAGCGGTTAGCTCAGGGGCCACCCGGTCCGCGCTGCTGGTATTCACGGGGCTCACCACGATACTGGGTGAAACATGGATAGTCGGGTTGAAAGTTGGATTAAATGTGTTGGTCGGGTTAGACGTATTGGTCGGATTGGCGTTTGTCGTCGTGTTCGAGTTGTTGCTCGCCTCAACCTGTTGGTGGTGGCTATCGGAGTGGCTCTGGTTCGAGCGATTAGACGCCGATGCGTTTGAGTTCGAGCGCGCATCCGAATTCGAATTGCTTTGAGACCGGCTGTACGCGTTAGGCGACAGGGAATTGCCTGCGCTCGATCCCGGCCCGCGAGCATACATTTGAGTTTGCTGCGTTTGGTTGGTCGTCGGGTTGTACGAGTAGCTACGGTTGCAGGAGTTGTTGTACGTAGGCGTGGTACAACGGGGCACGCAGTAAGAACGCCGGCGACAAAATAATCCCAAATGCCCCAACTGATGAGTTTTGGTGGGCAGCTCCAAAGCGGCCAGCGAATCCGGGTAGCGCTTCTTGGCGGCGGCCAAAACGTCGCGACTGAGCGAGTCGTGAAGGCTCACTGCCATGCAGCGAGGGCTCCCAACCTCTCCATTTTGAGAGCAACCCAACCCGATCGCGACCACGCCACGGTTGGTGGCGTCGAAAATGGGCGCGCCCGGCATAACCGACGTGTCGGGTTCCATGTCCGTAGCGGATTTGTCCGCCGTCTTCTGGAAATCCGGGAAGAAACTTTGGGCCGCTTGTTTGTTTTCGCTAAAATAGCCGCTCAGACTTTGGGCATACTCACGGCTGACAGGCGAAACCGCTTGCGCAGTCCCTTTCGGGAACAGAGCCACCGCGAAATCAAACGACGGCGGAACTTTCGCCATGTCGTAAATTCCGCTTTTTTGCAGATAGGGGTGGATTGCCACGCCTACCGAGCGCACCGACTTGGATTGCTCGGAGACCACCCGGACTCCCCCCGTTTCCACATTTTGCAAACAGCTAGCGGGGAGCGCCAGCAAATCGTGGAAGCGACCAGAGAAAATGAAGGTGCCGTGGCAATCAGCTTTCTGTCCATCCACCGCCACAACCGATGGAGCGGGAACTCCCGCTGCATGCAGAGAAACGGCAGTGAACAAACCAACCAGAGCGCTCAACAAGCTTAAGGGCATTGGATCTCCTCCATCTGCCCCAAACAAAATAGGACACTTGTCTAAGAGTCAACACCTAACTGTCTAAGTTCGTTTCTCAAGGCAAAGTGGGCAGTGCCTCCCAAGCTGGAATAGCTGAGGGTGCCTCTGCAAGGCCGGGCGCGGGCGAAAGTTGGCCGTCCAGCCCTAATTCGAGCGTGAATTCCTGCAAGGGCAGACCCGTTTTTTTATCCTGCAACTCCACGCGAAAGCCAGCTTCGCCCAGAGATACGACTTGCCAATGCACAGTGTGCGCGTTGAGGGGCTCCGCCACCGAAGCAATCTTTCCCTCGTGCAAGAGAACCAGCCAGCCTTGTGGGTTCAAATCCTTGTCGGAGACTTTCTCCGCGATGAGAACCGCCCAACTTCCGTTTTGAGCGAAGTGCCGCGGTTTTTGAATTTCCGTGATTCGCTCCCAGCGAGTTTGATCGCCCGTTACCACCGCGTGGGACAGGTAGGCTCTTCGCTTCAGGTCAAACTCCAGGCGGTACTTTTTGGAGTCCCGCAATGCAGTCACCACGAGCTCGTTGCTATCACAAAGCGCTTTGAATTGATCCTGGAGGCCCGCAAACGCCCCGCGCCGATCCAACTCGCTTTGGCGAGCCGCTTGCCACGCCAGGGATTCCTTATTGGCTTCGGCCATCGCGGAGTTCAGCTGCGCGCTGAGCGCAGTCTTTTTTTCCGGTGAACTTTTCGTTGCCGCGAAGAACTCGTTTTCAAGCTTAGCCCATTGCTCCGCCGTTTTACGCCGGTGTGCAGCCAGAGAATTTTCCAGGTTGGAGAGTGCTGTCGCGCGGGCTTGGGCTTCACCGTCCAATACTTTCTTTAGAGGATCCCGGATGTGGGCACTAAAATCCCCCGGCTCAAAACGCCCAGCGATCAAAGCATCCAAACTTGCCGTATTTTCCGCCAGCCAATCCGTGCTCGCCATTTCGCGCAGCAAGTTTTCCCGCCGCGCATCTTGTGCTCCCACAGCCAAAATGGGGCGGCGCAATTCAACTATGTACTGCAGCCGCTCCACCTCACGCGCCAAGTCTCGCGACAAATCCGGTTTTTTACCGATCGCAAGTCCAAGCGGCAGCGCCGCGGCTCGAGCTTCGGCGGCCGCCAGCTTTTCCGACTTCCCCACCCAGGCTTGTCTTTGCTCCGCGTAGACCCGCTCGCCTTCTTTTTTCGCCTGGTCCACCGTTAGATTACCGGCCGCCGACTGCCGAAAGGATTCTTCCAGCGCTGCTGAAGCCAATGCAAAGTGACGCTCGATCTCCCGCACTGCAGCTTCCAACGCTTGCCGGGCACTGACTTCTTCCAAGTAATCCTGTTTCAGCCGGCCGGTCGCCGCATGAGCCACTGCGTCCAACTTTGGTTCATCTTTTTTCAAAAGAGTCTCCTCTACTTTGCGACCAAACGAATCGCCATTGGCTTGCCACCAGCTTTCCAAATCGGCCTCAGATGAAACGGTCGGCAGTGAAAACCCGGTTCCCGGTTTCCACGCTTGCGCGGCCGCGAGGAACCGCGCCTGGGTTTGCGCGTAGGCTTCTTTTGTTTCGAGCAGACGTGCCTGGAGAAAATCTGGTGAAGTCATGCTGAGCTGCTCCACGCGTCCGTCGCGGTTCACCCGCCACGCAATCGAGCTCGGATGAATATCTTGCCCGTCGTAGTTGGTCGTTCGCCCGAACTCCCCCCCAGGACTTTGCCATCCCTTCTCCGCCAGACTTCGGGGGATAGGCACCGGAGGGGCCGGGGGTGTGCGATCAACCGGGCGCGCATCCAAGCGAATCCGTTGCGGCTGGTACGCTGGGTATTCCGAGCCGTCAGAAAATTCGGCCTCCGGCATTGCGTAGGACCGGGTCACCGGCTGCGGATAAATGGTTCGCGGTGCCACTGGCTGTGGATAAATGATCCGCGGCGAAACTGGCTGCGGATAAATAGTCTGCGGTTGATACTGCCGAGCGTATTGTGCTTGTTGCTCATACTTCAAGCGTTGACCTTCCTGGTACTGCCGAGCGAATTGGGCCTGTTGCTCCTGCTTCAAGCGCTGACCTTCCTGGTATTGCCGGGCGAATTGAGCTTGCTGTTCATACTTCAAGCGTTGGCCTTCCTGGTACTGCCGAGCGAATTGAGCTTGCTGTTCCTGCTTCAAGCGTTGACCTTCTTGGTACTGCCGAGCGAATTGGGCTTGCTGCTCCTGTCGTATGCGTTCTCTCTGTTGAAACGCTTGCGCCGCAGAGTTGCCTCCCCCATACCCTCCCCCGAACTGTCCCCCATACCCTCCCCCACTCTCAGCATGGGCGTTACACACTAGAGCAAGCAAAAAAAAGATCGCGGCGCGACTAAACACAGACATGATTTCTCTCCTCGAAAATAAAATAAGCGATGCTGTCCTGACATAAATCGCCGTTGGTGTGCAAATATTTTGTGGAGACAAATTTTGGAAACTGTTAAATGGCGCGCATGTTTCGAAAGTGGATTTCGGTGATCGCTATTTTTTTTAGCGGCACTCTCACAGGCGCGCCAGGCAAGGATTGCGCGCCACTGCGATCTTTTTTCCCGCTGAATGAATCGCTCGCGCAAGCGATCTCAAAACAGTTTGAGATCACACTCCAGCCGGGTCTTTACTTCACCGATCAGAGAACGGTCTTGCTCGATCCAGGTTTACTCTTTGAGCAGTCGGATGGTTTTCGATTTGAAGCGAATTACCTTGCTCAAGATTTGTTCAACGACATGCTCTACGGCGCCAACGGATGGCGATCGCATCCGGTCTCGCAACTTGTTTGGCTGCCATCCGGCGAACTACAAATCGAGCCGTTGCGCGAATTTGACTTACGTGCGCGATGGATTCCTCGCGCCTATGGAACCAAAATACGCAATGAGTTATGGATAGCTCGACCCAATGGTGAAAAATGGATGTTGGCTTTTATCGACGAAAACAACCAATTGACGCCTAATCTATTCGCGCCGATTCCCGCTTTTTTCCAGCCTCTAGAGGAGGGCGCGCTCATCGCTGCAAAGGATTATGTATTAGCCGAACGTTGGTACGACGGTCGGTTTAGCACCGACTGGGAAATTGGAAAAGAGTCCAGCGGGTTCGTGGTAGCCTCCCATGGTTTGGGATCCAAACGCCGCGCGCTTTTATTCTACGATAAAAATATCCACCAGGTAATCTTCGCCGGTCGCCCCACCGGAGATCCACACCGAGCCTCGGAAGTGGCGCGCCGACCCTTGGCCAACGGAGATCCCGTTCATCTGTACCAACTCGATCTGAAAAATCGGCGGGTGACGCGCTTACTAGCCGATCTGCGCTACCCGTTTAACCTCACCGAGCAAGGCGTCATTCGCGCGCGAGCCGGAAAAAAAGAGCGCATAAAATGGACAAGTGACGCGGTACTCGCGGGGAGTTGGGAACCGCCGCCTCCTCTCCAGGCTGCGTCGACAAACAGCCGCAAATCCCTCGGACCGGAAGATCTAGCGGCGCTGCGTCAACTGGGTTACCCGAACGACCTTCTGTCGGACATGCGAGCAGGACGAGAAGTTCCCGTGGCGTACCATCCCGAATTGGCCCAACGACTGGTGACGATATTGGCCCGCGAAAAAGATTCGCTCGCTTTGATCTTGTATGAAGACGGGCAACAACCCATCGAGTACATACGGAGTTTGTTCAAAGGTATCGATTTGCAAACAGTCCAAGCGCCCGAGTCTGTATCGTCAATAGAAAATGTTTTCCATCTTCCGCAAAACTTGCTTCTGGGCACGCGAAACAAAGGACCATTGAAAGACGCATTGGAATTGCTCAAGCCCATTTGCGCCGACAAAAATACGGTGCTTTTCTTGGAAGACTTTCCGTTCCCCGGCCAAGTCGCTACTCCCACCGCAGGTTCAAAACTGGTGACAGCATTACGGGAATGGGAAGCAGCCTTCACGCCTCTCGTTGCGGAGGGAAAATGCCGGGTAATCTGGAGTATCCGGCGAAAGTTATACGAAACCCTGCGCGAGACAGTTCCCGACGCTTTCGGCATGGGCACTTTAGTTCAAATTCCAGAACCCGGCCCTCAATTGCGTCGGGAGATCGCGCGAATGACTGCACGCCGGTTGGAGCAGCGGTACAAACTGTTCTTGGATGAAGATAGCTTTGACGTTTTTTTTAATCAGATGGAGAAGGACCGAGAAAAACCTAACGCCCGAAACATTCCCGGCCTTTACCAAACTGCTTTCATGGATCTTTTCGATTCGCTCAGCAGCAATACCGACTCCGCGTCGATAGCACCGCGCTTTGCCGACCTCTCCGCCGTCCAAACGGTTTTGTCTCAGCGCGAGGATCGTTGGTTCCTCAAACCCATGCCTTGGCAACCCGACGGTCAAGAAGCCCGGGGAGAAATTCCAATGTGGGTTAAGGAACGCGGTGGCCAAGTGGAAACAGCGAACGCAATCGATGCTGTTCAATACAAACAGTGGCTAGAAAAACCAGATACCTTAGTTTCGGATCCACGCTTTCAGCACGCCCTATTTGTTGATGAACGATCCGTTCAGGTACTGATCGCCGATCACAGCTCTGTCGCTGCGCTCGATTTCGCACCCTTGCTTTATAATTTGCACCCGCGAGGGTTTTACTTTGTTCGTATCGACCGGTTGGGCGAAGTAGAGAAACGCGAGGCAACCTTGGCGTTCTTTAATTTGGCCGATGCCTCTGTTCGTATTCTGAAGACGGGGATCCGATCCACGGATCTCGCTGGCAAACTTTCGATCCGATTCGTAGATGACTTAGCCGTCATCGAGAGAGACGGCGCCGTGTTGGGAGGGCCCCAACGCGCTCAGGCACCCGCAACTTATTTTGGCCCGGAGGGCGAAATCAAATGAAGCACGCTTTAATTCTAATTTCCTTACTCACTTGGCCGTTGCAAGCCGAGCTCGATTCCCCGGCAAAAGAATGGGATTTTGCCGTCGCGCAAAAAAACCCCATCATTTTGCACGCGGGTGTCGGAGAAGTGGTACCGGCCATGCCGACCCTCGCAGGTGGCGCGCTGTTTTTCACCGACTGTTCGGCGACGGGTCGAGCCCCTTGCCAAAATATTTATCGGCTGACCGCAGCGGACACGCAGCCCCAGCGCGTAGTGGAGATAAAAGAGGTTCAGCGACTATTTATGCAAGGCAACAAAGTTTTCGCGCAGCTAGCTACCGATACCCTATTGTATGTATTGCAAGACGACAAACTAGTGCCTTGGAAAATGGGAGAGAGAAGTCAGGCGGAAGCCGGAGCACGGTTTCATCTACACGCCTTAGCCAGCAGCGACGCCTCCCTTCCCGCCGACGTTTACCGAAACCCACTGCTTCGGCCCGCCCTGTCGGCCAATGGCGAAGGCTTTGGTTTCCAAATTTTTTCCAGCGATCAGAAAAACCCACTTTTGCTCGGTTTTTTACACTTCAACCCAAAAGCGCCGCCCGCCTTGATGCCGTTTACCCAAAACACCGGAACACTCGTGGCGCCGTCGGCGAGTCAGTTCTACCTAACCACCGATTCGCGCGCTCCCGACGGCGGAGAACTTGGTGGTCTCATACAAGTAAATCTCACTCAGAAAACCTCGACCGCTCTAGGAGGAGATCCTGCGGGGACCGTGGAGGCATCCGAAGAGTTACTGCAAGCCAACTGGAAAGCCCGGACCCTCTCTCACGTATCGGCCACGCCTCACGGCGGTTTGCTGGTCACTACTTCCACGAACGAACCAGGTGAGCAAGGACGGGTTTGGTACTTCCCATCGGATAATTTTCCGGAGGCGGGCAAAGTGCGTGCCGTTCGTAGCGTTGCGGAATCCGACCTCGGCTCAGTACAAATGACGCCGCATGGTATTTTGGTCACTCACAAAACCGACAAAACGATTGCGCTCTATCCCGCCCCCGGCGCATTCGAAACAGCCGCTCTCGCAAGCTGGAAAAAGAAAAGTGAGCTCCTTACCAAAGCCTGGAATACTTCGCCCAAAGACCCCTGCGGTGCCTATGTTTTAGTGAAGCACGAACACAACTGGGAAGTTCGTTTTCGGGAACGAGGAGCCGACAGTGTGCCCAGCTACCGTTCTCTACTCACTTTCGCGCCACACACAGCAGCAGGTGGCTGGGTTTGCGACCCGAAACAAGGCCCCGTGTTCTTGACGACTATTTTGACGCTCAACATGCGCCAAGATTCGCTCCAAATCAACCTGGACGCGTCCTCCCTTTATGGTTCTAACGACGGTGATTTGATAAACCTCACGAAGCGCATCGCCGCCCAAGGCGCTGCCGCGGATCATTCGCGTTTGCCCTTTTCTGCGGGGACTTTCCGCTGGGACACTCCCCGGCTCTTCCAACTGCGGGGTCCAAAGCTGACTTTGGCCCGAGCGCCGCTCGCCGGTTCGCAATTTGCATCACTGACCGCCGGCCAAGACGCAACGGAAGTGCGCTTGCAAACGGCGTCCACCCCACCCGTTCCATTTGAAGATTATATGCACTCTATTCCCCACGGTCGGGCTGAGTTTCTGCCGGTAAACTACAGCGCGCCGCCACCGGACCAGGGGGCCAAACAATGAGTGGCATACTCTTACTTTTCCTGAGCTGGGGGCTGACGGCAGCCGCCCAGCCGCCGGTTCTTTCGCCGCGAATGGGCGTTGCGATAGCGGACGCCGATGTCTTGCGCAGCCGCAAACTAAAGCCGGCGCTGATGGCGACCGACGGACAAAACCTCTATATCTCGTCGCAAAGCGAGATTGACGGGTGTGCGGGACAGGGGTTGTACCGAATCGCACTCGGCGGGACGAATTCGTTGGCAATTGAAGAAATTCCCTTACAGCGTGGGGGCCAACCACTCCCCCATCCCGTTTGCGTTCAACGCCTTCAGGTCCATGGCAAACTGGTGCTGGTACACCACACCTGGCAGTCGATAACTCAAATCGATCGACTACAGAACACCGAATTAGCGTCCTTCCTGGCGGAAGGACCCGATCCGAAGGTGCGTGGACTTTGGCGCTGGAAATTGCATGAGATAAAAACGCGAGTACCCGACTTTGACAAGATCGTTTGGATGGCGGTGAGTATCGACCCGCAGGCCGTGCGGCTAGCTGGTTATTTGCCCGGCGATAAATCGCTTCGCCACATCGCCGTGTCTTTAGTGGCTGGTGACCGCAGCGAACTACTCGAATTGCGTGCTCTCGCTGAGCCGGCGCCGGAGACTTTTTCCCAGCTGGATTTCATGGGCCCTGAAACCCTGGTTGCTACTTACCAACCCAAAGACTTTCGAAGCTTCGGCAGTATTACCTTTTTGTCCCTCAAAGACGGCCATGCTGAAAAGTTCGGCGGCAGCCACGCTTACATACAAGATCGTGTTTGGGATGATCTTCCCGCGCAGGACTGGAGCGCACGGCGTCTCACCGCAGTTTCGGTGCAGTCCACAGGGCTCTACCTAGCGGACGCCACGACACTAGCGAATGAATACCCGCTTCTGGCTTTCTTCGACGTTTCAATGCAAAGCGTTTTTCGCGTGCAGGGCCTGCATGACGCTTGGAGCAAGCAATTAAAAGCAGTAACACCTTGGCAGAATGGCCTTTTGCTTGCCTACAAAGAACCGCCCCTCATTGCTTTTGTCGGGGACAAAAATCCGTTCCCGGAAGATGTGGCACCCTCCCGGATGCCCGACCTGCAGGAAATTACCGAATCAGACTATTTGAAACTTTTGGAGGAACTAAAAAATGATAAGCGGGACTGAATTGATGTTAGCCATTTCACTGCTCGGTGCCATGGACGGATTCGTGGAACGCGACTTTCAAGTGATCGTCGTATCCGCCGAGGCAGATCAAATCAATCGCATCCATATTGAAAAGCGATTCCCCAATGCGACCTTTTTTTACGCCGCCGAAGACACCCCGACCACCGGCACGTCGCCCTACGGCCAAGTTTCATTGCTCAACGAAGCGGACGACGAACCCACCCTGGCAGCTCAATTCCAGGTCGCAGGCACGGTTCACTCGGTAACTATCCCGGCGGATAAATTCCTCGAGTCACTCCATGAGGCACACCCCACGCTCGACACGGGCCTGTTCCTAGCAAACCCGGTTGGCGGCCAAGCCGTTGCGACAGTTGCGCTGGAGAAACTAGATAAAGATTCCTTGGCTCCGGCAACTTATTACCTCATGCCGCGCGTTCCGAAGGAAGGCGCCACCCCCCCGGCCTACACCTACCCCACCGCACTTAAGTCCGTGGCGGTGTATCTGCGCACTAAGTCGGAGGCAGACAAAATGTTTGAGCAGTGGTCCCCTGGTTACGTAGGCCCCAATCGCGCTCGGCCCTCCGAGCAATCATGGGCCGTAGGGGCGGAAGCATTCGCCCAGCACTACTCCAGCAGCAGCCTCTCCATCTCCATTACCGAACGCTTGCGCAAAGCCAAAGAGGAAACCATCCCTGTTGGGGACTACGCAGTGGTTTCTCATGTCTTGCAAGAAAGTGGCGCCATCGTTTTGCCCAATGTGCGAAACCAACGGGCCGCACTAGCTGGAGAAAAGACACCGCCGCTGTACATCCCCAAAGTGCTAAAAACCGACGGCAAAATCACGGGCTTTTCGGTGGACGCCCAAGACTTTATCAACTCGGCGGTTCGGCCGCATTTAGAAGGTGTCCCCAGCGAAGCCCAACTTCTCTGCCACCTCAACAAACAAAAGCCAGGCGATTGGGCCTGCGTGGAGGATGCTGGCTTTCCCAGTGGACACGCTATCCGCTTTACCCAGGGCAGCGCTACACCCGTGAACGTGCCGTTCTATCTGGTCCAAGCCGACACCAGCCGACGCTGGCGGGTCGATTTGAGCTTTAACCAAGCCCCCCCCGGCGTGAGTGACCCGACGATTTTCCCCATCACGCTGCCGGAGGCGAAATGAGGCGCTGGCTGATTGGTCTGCTCACGGCGGCGGCAGCCCATGGGTCGACAGTGGAACTCTTTAACGAGCGAGGCGAGCCCAGTGCCTCACTGCTGGTCAAAAAAGGGATCACCGCGGGCGTCTTGCTCGACGAGGAGGGAGCCTTTTTCTGCAATGCTTTCATCGTACGGCGACAGAATCAGTTTCAGCTTGCGACCGCATCGCATTGCGTGAGGGACCGATGGGCACAAACCCCTCGTCCACGGACTGAGTTCGCCTACCAGGATGATCGCGGCGTCACCCGTACTGTCGCCGTCGACGCCCCGGCAACTTATTTGGGGGAAGTGGAAACAGAGGAGCACAGCGAAGGGACAAATCCGCTCGACTTTGCCTTAATTCCGATCGGCCCAAACCCAGATTGGAAAACGCTGGAATGGGAACGGAAAAAATCCGCACAGACGTCGGCCTACGTAGTTTACTACCACCGCGCTAATGGCCAGCCCGACAGCTCTCTGTATCTCCATGCCATCGCATGCAAAGCGGCACCCAAGATTCCCGCAGTCCGCGTAAGCATCACAGCGACCGATGGAAACTTACAGCGTCTGGATTATTTCACCGCGGTAACCGCAAAAGGCCAAGCCCACGACGAAGCGGTAGATCTATTCTTGGACCACTGCAAAATCCCGCTGCCCCCCGGCGCTAGCGGCTCACTGGTCGTGGATGCGGACTGGCGGCCTCTCGCACTCTTACACACAGGCGTGACGACGCACCAGTTTTCGATCGGTTGGCAAAAAGGCGGTTGGAGAGATAAGGCGCAGATTAAGCCAAGCGATAACCTGGCCGGCCATTTCATAGCGTCAGACGGCAAAGCCTACGGTCCGCTACCGGCAGACAGCCTTTTTGAGGGACGCGGAAACCCGATCTTCTTGTTTGGTGCCGCCCTGCGACTCGATGTCGCGGCCCAGCATACTGCAGACTGAAAACTTTGCGCGGCTGAATGGCACTGGCATAATAAACCGATGCGCCTAATCACCCACTTCACTGTCGGAGTCGCCTTTGTTCTCTACGCCACCGGCTGTGAGAAGAAGGTCATTCCACCGGAAGTACCGCAGCTGCAGAAGCTAGAGGGCAAAGCACAAACGCGGCTCAGTGAAATTGACGCGGAAATGAAGACGGTGCAAGACGACCCCATAGCTTCTGCTGCTCTAAATGAGGAAAAAGAGCTCTTGAAATCGCGCATCGAGCGGATCAAAGAAAACTTAATTCGTAATGGGGCGGGAGAACCGGCTGGAGAAGGTGCTCCGGCTGCGCATCACTAGGGAAAGAATAATCGAGGGACTAACTGTGAAAAAGTTGATGTGGTTTTTTCCGCTCTTAGCGGCTTGCGCAACGACGGCGAATCTGACGAAATCGGGCGATCAGGTCAAAATCGGAAAGCCTAAACAGGTGGAAGTTCTCGTTCCACAATGCGAGGATCTCGGGAAGATTGAAGTAAAAAGTGATCGCCCAAAGCCCGAACATATCATCGAGCTCAGAAATCAAGCTGCCGCTCTAGGGGCAAACGTAGTGGTGTCAAAACTTGAGCGGACAAGCTCCCCAAAAGGCCCAATGGAATGGCGCGGGGACAGCAATGTTGACTATTTGATGCAGGGGCGTTCCTATCGCTGCCCTCCGGAAGTTTACCGACAGGTTCTTCCTTCTCAGGACTTTTAAATTTAAGTTTAAGTTTAAATTTAAGATTAAGTATGGCGGAGGGAGGGAGACTCGAACTCCCAAGTCCTTTCGGACGCCGCATTTCGAGTGCGGTGACTTACCAATTAGACTATCCCTCCTAATGAATCGGAAGACCGATACCTTCGCTAACTTAGGCCGATTTGTAAAGTCCTGGGACAGACAGACAGGGGGTATACAGCCCGCCCCTGCCTCCGTGCGAGTCCTCGGCCAGAATACACCCTACCCGCCTGGCCCTGCGCTTGCTTCTCTAGGAGGGTAGGAGGCCCTATGCGCCCACTTAAACCGTTTTCCGCTGTAATCGCGCTTGGCGTCGTGCTCGCCAATGCTCCCCACGCCTTTGGCTGTTCGGACCCCGAACAACATAAAATCCACATGCGCCAAGAGATGGAAGCCCGCTTGCGCGCCCAAAGTGCCGGTGGGGGCTCCGGCGCCCCCTCAGTGTCGCCCACGCCCTCTAGCGCACTAGACAGCGCGGATGCGTTTTTCAAGACCCCCTCTGCCCCAGCGAGCCAAAGCGAAAGCCGCCGCCGACGCTAAACTTGACTGACGCTGTCCATCCGCGACAATCGCAGTCATGAAATATTGGCTGATGAAAACCGAGCCCTCCGTTTTTTCCTTTGAAGACCTTACCCTCGCTCCCAAACGCACCACAGGGTGGGAAGGCGTTCGCAATTACCAAGCCCGTAATTTGATGCGCGACGAAATGAAGCTGGGCGATCGCTGCCTCATTTACCACAGCAATTTGGAAATGCCGGTCGTGGCAGGCGTGGCGGAAGTCGTACGCGAGGGCTACCCTGACGAAACCGCCTTGAATAAGAAAAGCGAATATTACGACGATAAAGCCGCCGCCAAAGGCGAATCACCTTGGATCAAAGTAGATGTGAAGGCGACTCATATTTTCACCTCTCCGGTCACCCGCGATCAGCTCAAAGCCGACAAAGCGCTGGCAGAGATGATGGTGCTGCGCAAGGGCGCGCGGCTTTCCGTTCAGCCGGTTACAAAAAAAGAATTTGATCGCATTCTCGGATTGGGCAAGGCCAAGGCGGTGTAAGTCCCTGTAGAAGTTTTGGGCAGTTTTCGCCCATGTCCGCTACCTAAGCCGATGAAACGTGAAGAAAATCACACAGTGATCGATCAATTTATGCGCATGTCGAAAAAAAGCAGAACGTAGACCCCTGAAGCGATTGGCTTTTCGCAAACTCGCCTAAAGCTTCGACAAAAACTTCGTCAGGCCCCGCACGGTTTTCTGGCACAGGATTCGCTAATCAATAAGGTGTGAAATACCTTCTCGCCACCCTCGTCCTTATTCTCGGGCTGCTCATCCCAGTCCGCGGCTTCGCCTGGAGCGAACAAGCCGTTCCCGAAGACGACGCGGCGTTTTATGAAATGTCTTATACGCAATGCGCGTTTCGTTCTGCGGGCTCGGGCGCGAGCGAAGCGGAAGTTGAGTGCCTATGCTCGCTCACCGCGGAACATGCCGTCCGTTGGCGCCACCGAGTGGCTGTCGATGGAATTCCTCCGCTTGCGGACCACGATCAAGCCCGCTGCGCAGATAGACGCTAGTACCCTAGCGCGGCTAGAGTTTCTTTCACGCCGGGGTAGCCTCTTTCAAACCAAACACACCAGCCCAACATCATGATGGTGTGCCCCACAAAAATAAAAAAGTGGCTCCACATCTCGATTCGATCCGAATTGCCCTGCTGAAAGCGCGTCCAATGCATCCATTCGTCGATAGCACTGTAAAATACCGATAGCCCCACCATGCAATAGGCCGGAATCCACAGGAAATCGCGGAAGTGGTATGCGCCGCAAAGCAGAAGCACGCTAGAAATACCGGCGGCAATGGTGATGTGGTGCACCAACTCCTCGCCCGATTTGAGCGCCTGCTTATAGGCCGTACGGTGGCCGATGGTATCGATAGCGATGGCCAAAACGAAAATAAAAGTTCCCAGCGGTATGTTCCAAACATAGGAAGGGTATTGCACTCCGTGAGCCCAACCCCATCCCACAAAACCGCCCACTGCGGTGAGCAGACCCGCCATCAACCCAACCCAGAGAAAATAGACGTTCCAGTCCCCGCGCCCGAACAGGCGCATACGGCCAATATAAAAAAAGAGATCCCCAATGAAGCTTTTGCCAGTCACGTGTGTCTCCAAACAGTTTGCAAAGCAGCTGCGCGAAATGGATGAGCGATACGGTGCGGAATCGTCGTCAGAACGTCCCCCGCGCCAACTATCACCAACCAAAGCTTTTTCCAGGTGGGTACCACAGTGCGAGTGTCCCATGCATGAAGCCCGCGTGCTCGCACCCGCTTTCCAATCTCACCGTAAACGCGACCAGCCACCGCCACCGCAAAAGCGCAACGCAGCGGCAAGTATTTTAGGCCAGCGAATCCTGAACGGTAATACCGATCGGCTTCGTCTAGAAGCAGCGCCGTAACCTGCGCCAGCTTGGCGCGGTAGCGCGGGTCGTCCACCTGAGTTTCTGGAATTCCCGCTTCGTCCAGCCAATTCAAAGGAAGATAGACGCGCCGATTTCGGGCGTCTTCCACTACGTCACGAGCAATATTGGTAAATTGCATCGCAATCCCAAGATCCGCGGCATTGCCTAACGCCGCGGCATCTGAAACTCCCATCAAGTGCGACATCATCAACCCCACGGTACCGGCTACCCGGTATGCGTAGAGAGAAAGTTCGTCGACCGTCCAATAACGCTCCTTGCGCACATCCATCTGCATACCGGCAATGAGTTCCATGGCGTAGTGGGACGGGATTTGGTAGCGCCGAACCAAGTGGCTAAAGGCCACAAACACAGGGTTCGTTGAAGGTTCCCCTTCAAAAGCCGCGACAGTCTGCCGCTGCAACTGCTCCGCCCGCACTTCTTGCAGACGTAAATTGGTGGTTTCGTCGATCTGATCGTCGCAATACCGGCACCAGCCATAGAGAAAATGGGCAGCGTCTCGCGTTTGGGAATCAAAGAGTCGACTGGCCAACGAGAAACTGAGGGACCCTTTGCGAATCATTTGGCGGCACGCCACCAACGCCCCCGCCAGATCGCCCTGCCCGGCAACTTGCGCCACAGCGGTGTTTTGTTGGCGATCTTGAACGACGAGTTCGGCGGTGGCTTTTGCCGAGTTAATCACCCCCGGGATACCAGCCCCCGGGTGAGTGCCTGCTCCGACAAAGTAGAGGCCCGGCAAACGGGCGTCGCGGTTGTGGATCCGAAAATAGGCGCTTTGGCGCAATATCGGCTCGAGTGAAAAAGCACTACCTAAGTGCGCGCCCAATTCCTGCTTGAAGTCCAGTGGGGTAAAAATACGTTGGGTGACCAGTGACTCGCGCAACCCTGGAAGGTAACGGGCGTCCAGGTAATCCAAAATGCGATCGGCATAGCGAGGGCCGACTTCGTTCCAGTCTAAATCGGCGTGACCGAGATGAGGGACCGGAGACAGAACATAAAACGCCTCGCCCCCCTCGGGCGCCATCGAGCGGTCGGTAATACTAGGCGCATGCAAATAGAGGGAAAAGTCGTCCGCCAGTTTGCCATTTTTGAAAATATCGCGCAGAAGCTCCTTGTAGCGTGGTCCGAACAAAATATTGTGGTGAGCGATGTCGGGGAACCGGCGGTTGGTGCCAAAATAGAGCACAAACAGCGACATGGAATAGCGCGCCTTTTCAACCTTACGACGGGCCGCCTTGAGCATGGGCTCTTCGGCCAGAAACCGAGTGTAGGTTTCGTGGACGTCGGCATTGCTCACGACGCGTTCGGCGGCGTGGAATGCTCCAGCTTTGGTTTGCACACCAGCCACTTTTTCATCCCGCACCACGATACGATCGATCTCGCACTCGGTTTCAATCACCCCGCCTAGGTCAGTAAAAAGTTTGGCTAGACCATCGACTAAAGCTCCCGTGCCACCCTTCGGGAAGTAGACACCCCACTGGCGCTCCAGGAAATGGATCAACGTGTAGATGGAAGAAGTTTCAAACGGATTGCCGCCCACCAATAGGGAGTGAAAACTAAATGCCTGGCGCAGCTGCGGGTCCTTTATGAACTTAGAAACCATGGAATACACGCTGCGGTACGCCTGCAACTTGAGTAGCTGAGGCGATACCTGCACCATACTGCCCCAATTCAAGAACGGGACATGCGCGAGTTTTGTGTAGCCCTCGGCGAAAACTTCCTCGGTGTACTTGAGAAACTCTTGGTAACCCTGGACGTCGGCGGGGTTCTTGCGGCGGATCTGATCCAGTGTCGATTCTAGATCGTTCGTGTAGTCGAAACGGTAGCCGTCTTCCCAATAGAGTCGGTACAACGGATTGACCGGCAAGAGCTCGACATAGTCTTCCATGCGCCGACCGGCGACCGTGAAAAGTTCTTCTATGCAAGGGGGCGCGGTGATAACGGTGGGGCCCGCATCGAAAGTAAAGCCTTGGTCTTTGTAGACGTAGGCTCGCCCACCGACCCGGTCGCGCTTTTCCAGCAACCGCACTTGAAAGCCTTGGGCCTGCAGACGAATCGCGGCGGCCAAACCGCCAAAACCGCCGCCAATAACGACTGTATCAGTCATATGCTCTCCGTAAGCGATCTCCGATTTCGCGCACCCAGTGCAAACGCTCTGCTCCGCCCAAGCGATCTTCTAGAGGGCCAAAGGCCGCGTCTAAATTTTCGACCGCCATGGCTTTGGCTCGCATGGGTAAGGCTTGGTGGTTCAACCAAGATTCGACCCATGAGGTATCGGGCAGGTGCTTCACGGCTTCGCGAAGCCGATCGTACTCTTTGGCATTGGAAGTCTGTGCGGCCACGGCCCAAACCCAGCTAGGGCGCCGGAGCTTGAGGTCTTCATACTGCTTGAGATCGGGCGCATCTCCGTTGTGGCCCGAAAGATTGCCGATGTCGTCGAACATCTGCAACGCCACACCGAATGCGGACCCAAACTCCTGCAGCAACTTCAGGGTCGGCTCGTCCGCGTCCGCGAGCGCCCCACCGAGCGATGCCGCAAGCCCCATCAACGCACCGGTCTTGAGCTCCATCGAAGCCAAGCAAGTTTCGTATACTCGCTCTTGGGGAAGTGAATCGATCGGAACGCCGACATCAATCGCCTGACCCAAGTGGGCACGCACAATGGCATCCATGCAAAGACGATACACTTTGAGTTCCTGAGCGGGGGGCAACCCCCAGTGTTTCAAACGTTCCAATGGCCAAAAATACAGCCAATTGCCGGCGTTCAACGCCACCGGAATACCGACTTGGCGGTGCAAGGTGGGCTGGCCTCTACGCTCCATGCTCTCGTCTTCGATATCGTCGACAACCATCGAAGCAGCATGGATCGACTCCATCACAAAAGCGCCCTTGGCGCAGAGTTCCCGCGAGGCGGTTTCGGGAATTCGGCCGTCGTTGGCGATATCAAACCCGAACTCTAAAATCTGGGTGCGAAAGCGTTTTCCAGAACGAGTGAGAAATTGCCCAATGGGCTGCAATAAAGTTTGTTCAATTTGCTTTTGCAAATTCGAGTCGGCCGGAAGATGCAACAACGCGGCAATATCGGATCCCTGCGGTAACAATTTATCGTATTCAGACATGAGAGGTCCTCTTTTCAAAAAACAAATGGAGTGCCGGGCGAAAGCCACTCGGGGGACGCCCCCAAAGCGCCAAGCAAGCACATTCCCAGCCGCGCAAACGGGCAGCATAAAAACGTTCGATAAGCCCCTGGGGGAGACGGTAGAAACGCTCCAAGAGCGCGTAGCGCCGCTCGGGGGCCAAAGCGCCGAAAAGCATTCGATTTAAAAATCGGTAAAACCAGCGAGAGCGGGCAACTCTCCGGTTGTGCGCCTGCCAACGCGACGCCGGCCAAAAAGCGCCGGCAGCAGCCTGGGTTGCCAGCGCATCGGCGGTTGCCACTGCGTCGGGAAATGAATAGCCGGTGGTCGGGTGGAATTGCCCTGCACGCGCGCCAATCGCCGCGACAGGCGAGGACTCCGCGTTCAAAGCAAAAGGAATGGGCAAGCTACCGACTTCCTCTCGCTCCACTTCGGCGATCCGCCACCCCCGCCCCTTCACGTACTGTTGGATAGCAGAACGCAAAACGGGTGCGTCGACATGCGCGGTGTCGCTGTAACGAGTATCTTCCACCAACAGACGGTGGGAATCCCAAGGCAAGAGATAGATGAAACGAAAACCTTCCAACTGCTCGACAGTGGAATCCATCAAGACAGGTTCCGTCAACCCGTGCGGTTGCTCTAAGCGCAAATCTTGCCCTAGGAATTTTTGGTAACCACAGGCCACTTCCGAGGGAGCCCACCCTCGCGCGTCGACTACGCAATCGGCGGTAAGCCGGCCCTGGCCCTCGATCTCCACCCACCGATCCGAAAGAGCGCGGACGTTTGCGCCGTAAAGGACTCGCTCTCCTAAGAACGGTGCGACCACCTCATGCAGCCGCTCGGCGGCGAGCGAAAAGTATTCTGACTTAAAGTGTCGTTGGAAACGCGGAAACTGCACGCTGTATCCCGGCCACTGCATTTGCACGAGCGGCGCAACCCACCGACGCTGCGACTCGGATAGGTCCGTGCCATGAAAAGACCAGGTGTGATTGCCGCCCAGGCGGCTGTCTTTTTCCAAAAGACGTAGGCGCAGGCCAGGGTTGGCATGCAGGCAGCGATAGGCGGCTAAGGCGCCGGCAAGGCCGCCCCCCACGATGATGAGTTCCATCTGTTCCAAGCAACCCGGAACATTACGGGATGCCCCTGCTCCTGGCAATCTTTGCGCCAGCCTGGGCAGGTGACATCGGCGCGGCCATAAGCGACAATCTTCACCTCGTGACCTCGCTAGCCATTTGGAAATCCTGGCTCGCCTGCCCCCGGCCCTTGGCCGTTGCCTTGGGCTGTCTGGCGGCCCTGTACGTTCTGCATTTCGTCTTACTTTGCACTTGGGTGGGGCCTTTCGATTACAACCACCTTTCCAGTTACTACGAATTGGCGTGGCGTTTTTGGACCACCTCTCCCGGCTGGCCGCATTTCAATCCCTATTTCTGCGGGGGCCGCACCTTAGGCGGGGACCCCCAAATCCCCCTCTTCAGTCCGCTGGTCGCTTTGATCGGTCTGCTAGGTCCCGTGTGGACCTTGAAGTGGGAAATGTGCGCCCAACTGCTAATAGGTACGGTGGCGCTTTGGCGTTGGCTGACCCGCTGGAATGTCGGCGAGGCGGGTCGTTGCTGGGCGGCGCTTCTTTTTGCCGGCGGCGGCTTTATCGTCGCTCGCTTCATGGTGGGGCACGTGACGCTGGGTTTTTATTTTCTAACCCCGGCCTATTTTTTCCTCTCGCACCGACTCTGTGATCCCCGCGAACGCAATGCCCTGCGCTCCGCCGCCTGGATGGCACTGCTTTTTGCCTACTGCACTTTATATAAACCCAATTTTCTGATCTACGCGGTGCCGCCGTTGGTTTTGGAGGCGCTAGTCCGCTCGGCGTTGGATCGTTCGCTGCGACCGTTACTGGTTTTGGCCGGTGCAGTGACAGTCGGCGGGCTCTCGAATGCCATTTCGTTGCTGCCGGCGGCGCAGTATTTCGGCGCTTTCCCGCGCTCCCACGACATAGGAGCCAAACAAGTTCCCTTCTGGACTTTCTGGGCCAGCGTTTTGCTTCCGCTCAAGGCCATTCCTTCAGCGTGGTACGGACCCGACTTCATGCAACGCCACGAGTACAGTATTTTTCTGGGACCGGTAGCTTTGTACTTCAGCGCCAGCGGTTTGAGTCGCATGCGCAATCACCGCAGCGAGAAAATCGCGCTACTCGTTTTCGGACTTTTGAGCATGTGGATGGGATTGGGCTCAGATGGTAGCTTTTCCCTTTTTGCCCCCGCGTCTTGGTTCGCAGGGTGGTGGCCTGGCTTTGACAGTATCCGGGCCCCGGTCCGTTTCTGGTTTGGAGCATACCTTTGCCTGATCGTTTTCTCAGCGATGGGATTTACGTGGCCGCGCCACCGCAACTCGCAGATCGCCATTGTGGTTCTGGGAATCTTGCCGCTCATCGGCCACGCCACGATCAATCTTTCGAAAGTTAGTTGGCTCTCCACCGCCACCCAGAGCAGTTACCCAAGGACTTACCCGGACACCTTGCGCCAAGTGCACGCCATTCCCGACGAGCCGTACCAGGCGATTCGCTCAGGCGAAGGCGTCATCGACTGCGTGGAAAACTTGGAAGCTCTCCGAGCACCCACCCTGGAAGTGGGCGACTTGCTGCAGACCATGGGCGCCGCCGAGGTGACCTCCCGCTGGCTTTCTTGGAATCGTATCGACGTTAAAGGCGTTACCCAGGCCACCACGCGCGTCACTTTCAACTTCAACCACCACCCATTCTGGCAATTCGAAGGCAGCCACGGTTGGATTATTTCTAAGGCCGGTGAACGCCTCACACTCGAAGTCGACGCGCCCTTTGCCGGCACGCTCGTGTACCGCCAGCCGGATGTACGCGCCGGCGCACTGCTTTCGCTCATTGCCCTCACCTTTTTTTCGGCTGTCGGGTTCGTATTCTGGCGCCGATCGCGGGGCCCGTGGCGTATAGGCCTTACCGGCGGCATCGCCAGCGGAAAAAGCATGGTGGCACAGCGTATGCGCCAAAAGGGGTGGTGGGTGGTGGACCTGGATGCCGAAGGGCGAAACCTCACCAATTCCAATCCGGCGGTTCAAGCAAACCTGCGGGAACTTTTTGGGGATTCGATTTTTCAATCCGACGGCAGTTTGGATCGCTCAGCCTTGCGCGAGAAAGTTTTTGCAGCCCCTGGAAAACGCCTCGCGCTCGAGCGCATCTTGCACCCGCTTTTGATGCGTATTTATGAAACCCGGGTGCGCCAGGCAGCCGCGGCGGGCGTGGGCGTGGTGGTCTGCGAGGCCGCGTTGCTGGTGGAAACCGGCATGTACCGGCAGTTCGATAAAATGGTGGTAGTGACCGCGCCCCTCGAAGTGCGGCGCCAGCGCTTAATTGCCCGCGACGGCAGCTCTCCGCACACCGTCGACGCGATTTTTTCGGCTCAATCCAGTGACGTCGACAAAATCCGCCAGGCGGACTTTGTTCTGTCCAACGGCGAAGATCCTCAGTCGCTCGAGAGGCAAGTCGATGCGCTCATCCAAAACATTGAAGGTACGCCCGAATCTTAAACCTAAGCTTTGTTTTTGGATTGCAGGGTAGCGGCGAGCAAAACGTTTTTCATTAACATCGCAATGGTCATCGGCCCTACTCCGCCCGGCACGGGCGTGATCGCCGCTGCCTTGGGTGCAACGGAATCATAGTCGACATCGCCGCAGAGACCCGAGTCCAGCCGGTGGATGCCCACGTCGATAACCACCGCGCCTTGCTTCACATATTGCGCAGTGAGGAATTTAGGTTTTCCAGCGGCCACCACCAAAATATCCGCGCGCGTCGTTTCCGAAGCGAGATCCCGTGTTTTGGAATGGCAAACTGTGACAGTTGCGTCTTGCAAAGAAAGCAGCTGGGCCATGGGACGGCCGACGATTTCGCTACGCCCTACCACCACGGCTCGCTGACCGCTCATGGGAATATTATAGTGCCGAAGCATTTCGATGACACCCGAAGGCGTGCACGGCGAAAAACGCGGCTCGCCTAAAAACAGCAGACCGGCGTTTTCGGGGTGGAGTCCGTCGACATCTTTGAGCGGGCTGATCTCTCGCAACACCCTTTTTTTGTCGATAGCGGGCGGCAAAGGCAGCTGAACTAAAATTCCGGTCACGGAAGCGTCGGCATTGAGTTTGCGAATCACCGCAATCAATTCATCTTCGCCGAGCGATTCGGGCAACTCGAGCGTCTCACCCTGCATCCCGAGGTCGAGGCATTTCTTGCGTTTGTTTTTTACATAAACTTGGGATGCGGGATCCGCCCCCACCAAAACCACAACCAGTTTTGGAACGAAGGAAATCAAAGATAGGTCGAGCAGAACCTTCCGGCTCACTTCTTCCGCGACTACTTTTCCACTGAGTATTTCAGGCACGGCGGATAGATTGCGCGCCGAGGCGTAACTAGTCAAGATCTAACCGGATTTGGCGCGCCCAACAGCCGCTGCCGCGACGCATTACTTTTATGAAGACAGTCGGTAGTGCATTTGTTACGCCTGAACGCGATGCACAGGGTTTGGAGGTTGGGTACCGCCCTCTGGGGGGCTTTGGTTTGCTTGGACGCCCAAGGCGCCGCGCTTTTGTCTCCCGCTCCACTTCGCGCTTCCATCCTGACCAGCATAGGCCGCCAACTCGATCCGGATTTTCCTCTGGGCTCGCTGAGCGTTGAACCCGCTTTTAGTTACACCACAGAAAACTCCAGCTTTGTGCGCTTGCGCGCCTTACTGGACCGCCCACTGGACGCCTACAAACCCTGGCGCGCGCCTTTTGTGGAACTGCTGGGAATCGGGCTTTTCATCCGCGGCGACCGTTGGGACCACGGTTTATTTTCCCAAACCAGCCCCCAGGATCTGCACGCGTGGAACTCCGAGGGCATCCAGGTGCGCCAGGCCGCGGGCTGGTATAGCCGCTGGCGCGCGTTTCCCGGTTTTAGCGTCGAGTTCTCCGCAGGCCCTTTCGTCACCGTGAATGAATTTTACAAGCGCCGCAACGGCGAATCTTTTTCACAAGTGGGCGCGCTGGAACAGCTCGCGTTCACTTTCCAGAGAGGCCCCTTCAAATTGGAGCTCTTGGCGTTGGTGGTCCAAGACTGGAACGGGCGTTGGCGGAACCTGTACTCGACCTTTGAACGCTTTTCGTGGCGAGTCGTCGAGGGGCTCTCCATCGGGCTGACTCATCAGCTGCTGCGTAGCCAAATCGACGAAGTCTCCGGCGCGCTCCAACCAATCGGATTATTTGACGGCCGCAAAAGCCGCGTAGCGGGGTTCGTGCTATGGCAAATTTGACCCGCAGTTTTGGTTTGCTGCTTTGCCTGGCGGTTTTAGGATCGTGCGCGCGCAGCCGTGAAGTGCAAAAGCTCCTCCCTTTGCCCAACCGGATCGCTAAGTCCCAGTTGCAGGGTAATTTCATTTTTCTCAAGAGCGTAGTGGAAGTGAAGTCTCCGGGGCAGGAGTACGAAATCTACGCCCCCGGCCAGCACCTCGAATCGGATCGCCTCGTGCAGTTCGTGGTGCGCGAGAACCAAGTCGACGTTGTATCTATCGACCCACTTTACCGAAGCGAGTCTACTGCTCCCACCAATCGGACACTTGCCTCCTTCAGCGCCCGCGCGGTGGATGTCACGCGCAAGCGCACCGCCGATGGCGAAGATACACACGAGGAAGAAGAGAGCGAAGATCGGCGCCAGTGGAACGATCGGGAGTTTGTGCGGCTCGATTTACTCCACGACTTGGCCGACCCCGTGGAGAAGGTCACTAATACTTCGTCGTTCACGCTGCCACTGGAAGTCGACACACGACTGGGCGCGCTCAACTTCACGGTGGAGCGGTTGCTCGCCGACGGAACTTCACTTTCCGTGCGCTACAGCTTCTTGCGCTACCAACGCAATCCCAACTATGCCCAACGTCCCTACCCCCTCGAAGCGCAAGTGCAGTTTGGCTTCTTCCGCACCACCACTTATCAGCTAAACGCGTTTGATCAATTCAGTGAGTCCACGCGGCAGGTGTTCATGGACCGTTGGGACACGACCAAAAGCATCGTGTATTATTTCGCACCCGGCTTTCCGGATCACCTCAAGCCCGCTATCCGCGAAGCCCATGCCGAGTGGGCTCGTTCCATGAAAGCCGCGGTCGGGGATTCGGTGCTCGAACCGATTCGCGAAAACACGGGCCAACAGTTAGGCGACTTACGGTACAACCTCATCGCTTACGACGATTCCGATCACACTTCCCACGGCATTTTGGGCTATGCCCCGATGGTCACGAATCCGCGCACCGGTGAAATCCTCAAGGCCGATGTCGTCTTGTACGGGCGCGTGTTAAAACGGGCGATCTTCCAAGAGCTTTTCTGGGACAAAGCGCGTCGCAGTGGCCTATCTGAAGTGTCGGGCCGGCCCGTCCCCTTGCGGGACACGGTCAGCCAAATGCGGGGTGCCTTGTATAGCGACCTCTCCTCACGCATCACCCGAATCAACGACACCGTGGTAAAAAGCGCACTGGAAGCAGCGCGCGGCCTCAATGGAGCAACCGATCTAGAAACCCAAGTCTTCGCAGGCATCTTCACTCACGAATTCGGGCACACCCTGGGACTGCGCCACAATTTCATGGGAACCGCCGACACCCAGCATTTCCGCGAAGGCCATAGAAGCTCTTCGATCATGGGATATAGTTTTTTGCAGGGCTCTCAAACCGAAGTCGGAACGTACGATGAAGCCGCTATCGCGTTTGCCTATAGCCCCAACTCCCGAACGCGCGATGCCCTACTCAACAAAAATTTCTACTTTTGTACCGATGAAGATATTTACACCTCTCGTTCGCCGCTCTGCCAAATGTACGACTCCGGCTCCTCCCTTACTGAGCTAGTCGAGCGCCAACTCGATCGCTACCTGTCGCTTTATGAAGTGAATAATCTCCGACTGGAGCGGGTGGGGTTTGGCGACGACAACTCCGCCTATCGGAATCGGGTGGCCTCGCTGCTGTTGCCGATCCGCCAAGCGTACGACAACGCCCAAGCCATTCTGCAAGCCCATGCCGCAAATGATTGGGCGTCGATTTGGGCTCTGGCCCGACAACGCGCGGAAGGCCGAAAGGGAGGAACGCAAAACCCAAGAATCCCAACAACCGTTTTGGCCGGCAGCGAACTCGAAGCGGGCCCAAACGGCCCCACCTCCAAACCCAAATACCTCGAGCGATCGCTCGACTCGGTACGGGTAACCTCGCTAGTGCGCGATGCCCGCCAAGCCAAAAGCGCCGCAGTGGCGGCATTGCGGCGAGTGATTCTAGATTCTACACGCCCTGATTTCGACACCCACGATGCCGTCAATGGAAAGCTGCAGGTTCGTGGCGTTCTGCATGACAAGACGATGGCGTTGTCGCTGATTCTCTCGCCCACGGAGCACCCGCTCATCACAGGAAAGTTGCTGAGCCCCTACTCAGTGTCGGAAAAAACCGTGCCTCAGCTCATTGCCAGCCTGCTGTCGAACACCTCAGAGGTAATTGATCCGGAGGGTGGTAGTGAGCCGTACTTCCGAATTCGCCAGTACGACATGAGCCTGCGCAAACATGCTCTGAAATTATTAACGGAAGAAGTCGCACTCTTAGGACGCCACCCCGAAGCACGTGAATTGATTCGAGCGCAGCAAGTCAGTCTGCGCGATCGGCAAACGGGTGCGGAGTGGGATAAATACAACTCCTCCCGTTTGGAATTCCAGGAATTTTACCGAACGCTGATGTTAGACGAGATCTCACGCTCCAACCTAGCCAGCGAAACCGGGCAAGACGTTTCGTTCGCCGAACTTTCTCCGTTTGAGCAAGCGCGCAATAAGTTCGAATTCGCCTACACGCCGATGGATGACGAGATCCTCATGACGGCTCCCGTAAGCCTGGAGCTCGACGGGATAAAGACCGCCACCGGCCTGCTGATCCGCAACAACCTCAACGTGGCCGAGGATTACTTCGAAGCGATGAGCAAAACCAATCGCCAAATGCAGGAAGAAATCTTCCGCGGCAACCGGATGGATGGACTGGCTTTGGTGATGGCGGTTGCGGGCCTCGAGAAACGGCGAGATGCTCTGCGCCGCTATATTACGGGCGAGCAGCTTTTCCTCAAGGAGATGTACCTCTCGTATACTAAGGAAATTAACTTCTAGATTTCGCCCAGTACGGTTTCGGGAAACGAAGCCGCTTGCACGCTGGGGTAGGCTTTTACGATCTTCCCGTGCTCATCGATCACGTAGGCAATCCGCTTGGCATGGGAATCGGTAGCAGTGGCGCAAGCGCCGTAGTCCACGCCAATGCTGCGAGCCGTGTCACAGAGCAAGGGAAACTCGAACCCGAACTTACGGGCAAACGCAGCGTTTTCCGATACGGTGTCGAACGACACACCCAAAAGAACCGCATTCTTGGCCGCGAATTGCGCTTGTCGATCACGAAACGCACACCCTTCCGCCGTGCACCCTGGGGTGTCGGCCTTTGGGTAAAACCAAAGCACTATTTTTTTACCCGCCAGACCTGCGAGCGAAACGGTTTTGCCTTGGTGATCTTGAACAGAGAACGAGGGAGCTTTATCGCCGATATTCAACATGAAGCATTTTTACACCAGCTTCAGGTCATTGCGCAAACCGTCTCCGAGAGAAGGAATCTGAGGAAACGACCAGTTTCTCTCGCGACAAGCCTCGATGGCGGCTTCAAGACCGTTCACATCCAGACACAACACGCCCATCTGCAGCTCGCCCCATTTGCGGGCCAGCTCTACCTGGCCGTCGTTGGCCTCCCCGTAACGCATCTGTTTCGGAATTACGATGCAGGGCTTTTGCAAACGGTAAAGCATGGATAGCATGCCGGTGCCCGCGTGGGTGATGACCAATTCAGCTTGCTGCATCTTCGATTCAATTTGAGCCGTCGAGCCGGTGCGAAAATGCGGGAACGGTGGCACGAAGCTCCCACTGCCAATCTGCGCTTCAAATTCAAACCGGGGCGCCAGGCGTGCGCAGGCCCGAATAAGTGGATCAAAATGCCCCGTAGACACAGTAACGAAGATCATGGATTCCCCCTATTATAGTCCCGCGAATCACCCAAGACCCAACCCGAGTAGCGTGCCTTGGGACCATAAGCGCGCAACAACTCCGGCCATTGGACGTACAACGTTTCACAAAACGGGTACAAAATGCGACCGGTGATGCTTGGCGAGGTCACCTGATTCATGCACTCCACATGAAAAATTTTAGCGCCAAATAGGCGCGCCACTAAACAAAAAGGCACAACGTCGCTCGCGCCCAACGAGACCACTTGGCGGGGACGCAATTTCACAGCAAGTACCAGCGCGTGCGCAAAGGCATAAACCGACTTTACGGGGTTCAGCCATCGGTTCTTGCCGAACCAGGAGAAGAGATAGGGGATGCGGTACACCAGAGAGGGCCCTTGCCGCAGCGCCTTCATTTCCGGGCCATAGGTGGTGAGGATTGCATGCGGCGCGACACGCATTTGCTCAAGCAGCATGCGCGCGTTGTGCAAATGCCCCCCGCGATCGGTCACGACGACAAAGCCCCGGTTGCCCATAGTGAACCAATTTTAGCACACGGGATTAGGGGCGTCGTAAAATCAGCCAGGTCACGCTTTGGAGATCCGATTCCGACTGACCCACATGGGTAAAGAGATCGACGTAGAGAGGTTGCGCGTTTTGTTCAAAATTGATCGAACTAAATGCCCAGTCTCCCCGCTCGGTGGGTTGGGTAATGAGGTCGCGGTGATCGCGCAGCCCTAAAAAGAAAGTAGTGTTTTCTGGGCTACCCTGGCCGATGCGGCACGCCTGCTGCTGGGCGAGTTCCAATTCCACATGGCTGCGGCCGAGCATCCACATCAGTCCCACGCTGCCTGCGAACAGGGAATCTAACTCGACCCGCCAGTCGAGGCAAAACGAAGTGGCCGCAAACGCCAATACGCCCGCTTGCAAACCGCTCATCACGTGGCGCCCTCTTAAGCGCCAACGAGGCATCGGCACCGGGGGAAGATTGTCCGGATCCAGCCTATCTAACTGATCGAGGACGAAGGGCTGCCCTTGAGAAGTAATGGGCAAAACCATCGTATTTAGATCACCCTCCGTCAGATCATGCACAATGCCATTGAGACGCACCACCGACCGCTCGCGCAATGCAGCCTCTCGCATTGCTTCCTTTCGAACCGTACTGATAGGCCAGTGCCCCCACCGCTTGCTCCCTTTGCCCTGCCCACCCAGCACCATTTTGCGCAGCGCTGGCAGCAATTCCGATCGCGCAATCTCGTGATCTAAAGAAACCTGCGTAGCCAGGGCGTTAAGCACGGAATCCGGGCAGCTCACCATTGGAAAAGAATGCATTTGCAAAGTAGAGGCGGCGGCCGGGCTCGCCATTTGCAGACAGACGGCAACTAAGATGTGAAAACGCACGCCCATGACTGAGGTAACTCCGACCGGGCTTTATAGTTGGCGTTCGAAATTCAGGTTGGGATTGGGCGCAAACCCTTGGGTGCCAAAAAACTCATGCGCCGCTTTATTGAAAGGCTCCGCTTGGACCGACAGCGCCTTAGCGCCTTCGGCGCGGGCGACGTCGATAATCTTCGCCATCACGCGTTTACCGACGCCGGAGCGGCGGAAGGGATCTTCGACATAGAGCTCATCGATAAAAATAGTGAGTCCACCTTTTTCGACGCTGTGGTAGCGGGTGAGAATGACGTAACCGACCCGCTCTTCGCCGCTTTTGATAAAGTAGGCGGTGGCCAACGCTTGGTTGCGCAAAAGACTCTTAACGCCCTCTTCAATGTAGACCATGGAATCAAACGCTTCGTCGTGGGCGTAAAGCGCCTCAACGTATTCGCGCAAAAAATCCATTTCGGCGGGGTTAACTTTCGCGAGCGTAACTTCTTGTTTCTTCGACACGGTAGCATCCCTCCAAGCGTTGGAAGTATAACTACCCGATCCGTCCGCTGTTTGCACGCGGTTAGAAGAGGTGTCGGAAGGCGTCCTGAACAGTAGATACCTTAATGATCTTAATGCCTTCTTTAGTTTCCGCATCCATCTTCTTCAAGTCGCGATCGTTGTCCTTGGGAATCAAAACGGTCTTTAGTCCCGAGCGCTTCGCCGCTAGGAGCTTTTCTTTAATGCCGCCGACCGGCAACACCCGCCCGCTGAGCGTAATCTCGCCAGTCATGGCAAAGCCCTTCTTGAGCGGCTTGCCCGACACAAGCGAATACAAACTCGCCGCCATGCAAACGCCCGCGGAAGGACCGTCCTTTGGCGTCGCGCCCGCCGGCACATGCAAATGCAAGCTGTGCCGATCGAAATAGCGCTTGGGCAGTTTTAATTTTTCAGAGGCTTCGCGCACGTAGGTGTACGCAAGGTTGGCCGACTCCTGCATCACTTTGCCGAGCGTGCCGGTCATGGCCAGTCCGCCACGGCCTTCCACGGCCACACTTTCCACAGTGAGCACTTCTCCACCGTATTGTGTCCAGGCGAGCCCCGTCGCAATTCCCGGAGTAGAAGGTAAATGCTCTTCGGGGTGGAACGGCGGCGGCCCCAATAGTTTTTCGACTTCGTTAGCCGAATCAATTTTTATTTTTGCTAGACGCCCGCTGGCCTGCCGGTAAGCAACTTTCCGAAAAACGCGCGAAAATTGCCGTTCCAGATTACGCACACCCGCTTCGCGGGCGTAGTGCGTAATAGTCCGGCGCAGAGCTTTATCGGTGATATCCACACTGCCTTTGGTCAAACCGCTTTTTTCGAGCTGCTTGGGAATGAGGTAATTGCGGGCAATGTGCATTTTTTCCGAATCCGCATACCCTTCCAGCGAAATCACTTCCATTCGATCCAGCAGCGCCGACGGAATGGAATCGAGGCTATTGGCGGTAGTGATGAAAAGCACTTCCGAGCAATTAAACGGAATGTCCAAATAGTGATCCAAGAATTCCGCATTCTGTTCCGGATCCAAAAGCTCCAGTAGCGCAGAAGCCGGATCGCCTCCGGAAGCCCAACCGGTCGAGAGCTTATCTATTTCATCGATCAAAAAGACGGGATTTTGCGAACCCGCGCGCTTCAGACCCTGAATCAACTTACCGGGCATTGCACCGACGTAAGTGCGGCGATGGCCCTTGATCTCGGCTTCGTCCCGCATCCCGCCTACGGAAAATCGGAAAAACTTTCGACCCAAGGCGCGCGCTACCGACTTGCCCAAACTGGTTTTGCCGACACCCGGAGGGCCTACAAAACAAAGAATGGATCCTTCGGAACTGGATTTGAGCTTCTTCACCGCCAAAAACTCAAGAATCCGCTCTTTGACGTCTTTCAGGCCGTAGTGATCTTCGTTCAAAACCTTGCGAGCGTGGTGCAAACTGAGATTTTCTTTCGTGCGCACACCCCAAGGTAAAGACGTCGCCCAGTCTAAGTAATTGATGGCCACCGAGAACTCGCTCGAGGACTCATTGAGCACATTGAGTTTCTCAATTTCGTCTTCGATGCGCTTGCGGGCTTCGTTGTTTAAGGTGAGCAGCTTCATGCGCTCCTCGAACTTTTCCACTAACTTGGATTTATCGTCGGTGGCCTTACCCAACTCCTTCTGGATCATCTTTAACTGTTCGTTGAGATAAAACTCGCGCTGTGCGGAGGAGATTTTAAGGTGAATATCTTCTTGGATTTTCTTCTGTACCGCTTGTACGTCTTGCTCTCGCTGCAAGAGCACCAAAAGCTTGCGCAAACGACCGCGCACGTCGGCCGTAGCTAAAAGGTCTTGGTAGTCATTTACATCGCGGATCAAAATCGAAGCCATGAAGTCGGCCAATTTGCCGGGGCCGTCAATATTGACCAACGCCACTTTCACTTCTTCCGAAATGAGCGGGTTATCTTTGGAAATCTGCTTGAATTGGGACAAGGCGGAACGTAGCAACGCTTCCATTTCATTGTCGCGCACCACTTCATCGGCCAAGTACTTCACATTGCCGACCGCATAGGGGTCGGAGCTCACCAGCTTGCGCAACTCGAAACGCTGCAAACCGGTAAGCAGAATGCTGACTTGGTTGTCGGGCAAATTGATTTTCTTGAGGACCTTGGCGGCTACCCCATACTGGCGGAAAGCACCTCGCTCGGCGTGCCGGATGCCGTCCCCCTCGGGGGTCTCGGCCGGGAGCCCGGTCAGCGTGGTCAGAGGCCCGGCTGCGGTCTCGGTTTGGTCTTTGTCTCGGGTTAGCAGGACACCCACGTAGCCCGCACCGTTCATCACGTGCTCGACCATCTTGGACAGGCGGCCTTCTGGGATAACCAGGGGGACTACCATGCCGGGGAATAAACTGGATTGAGAAACGGGGAGAAGAAAGAGATTGGGAGGCAACAAGTCCGCCACCGCGACAAGTTCGCCGCGCGACGCGTTTTCTTCACCACTAAATTCGACTGAGTCTTTGCCCTTTTCCAACATATGCTGGAAATAATAGGAAGCTTACGGAAGGAGTCAAATACCCAACCCGTAAGCCTCTAATATATTAAGGCAATGCAGAAGATTTAACTTAGCGGCGAGCAGCGAGATCTTCGCCAATCGCGCGAGTCGCGCCTTCTACGTTTCCGACCGCACCCTGTTGCAGCAAACAAGCATTCACGGCGTTCGCATAACGCTCGTGAAAAGGCTTGGCTTCCGCAACCGGCTTAGCATCGGTAACAGCCGCGCCGACTTCGGCGGCAGGCTTGCCAGCGGTATGGTCCACCGCTTCAGCGGCAAACGACTGGCTCGAAATCAAAACAACAACTAAAGCGCTCATCCACAGCTTCATGACCTACTCCTACTTCTGCATCCACTCACGCCGCACTCACGGTAGACCGTGAGCGCTCGCTTCCGAAGGATAGTTTTGCAAGCGGTGTACCACTGAGCGCCCTAGCCTAAGGGCTGTCCACGCCCCGTCGTCACCCGAGTCGATCCGCCTGCAACCTCCCCCACCCCTACGCTAACGTGCTGTATTCATGGGCTCCCTAGCCTGTCGAGGGTCTTTGCACCTAGGTGACAACCAACGCCCGCCGCCTTGACCCCAACCCAGACCACGACTAGGTTACCCGCAATACGATTTTCTCAGTCTTAGGAGGCTATAAATGGAATCTCTGGTTCAAAAGAAAGCGCCTGACTTCAAAGCCACGGCGTTGGTCGGTCACGACTTTAAAGAAGTAGCGCTGTCGGATTATAAAGGGAGCTGGGTCTGCCTTTTCTTCTACCCGCTCGATTTTACCTTCGTTTGCCCTACTGAAATCACGGCATTCGATGACAAGTATTCCAGCTTCAAGGAGCTGGGTTGCGAAGTGATTGGCGCGTCGGTAGACAGCCAATTCTCCCACTTGGCTTGGGCCAAGCAAGCGCGCAAAGAAGGCGGCATCGGGAAGTTGAACTTCCCCATGCTGGCCGACATCAAAAAAGAAATCGGCCGTAGCTACGGTGTGCTGCTTGAGAATGCGGGCATCACTCTACGCGGCTTATTCCTGATTAACCCTCAGGGCGTGGTGCAATACCAACTCGTGCACGATCTCGGCATCGGCCGTAACGTCGACGAAGTCTTGCGCGTGCTCTCGGCGCTGCAAGAAACCGCCAAAACCGGCGAAGTTTGCCCGGCCAATTGGTCGCCCGGCGCCAAGACTATGAAAGCGGATCCGGTACGCTCCAAGGAATACTTCCAAGGAACTTGATTCTCAAAAGGGCCAGCTGCCTCGGGTTCACCCCGGGGCGGCTGGCCTTTTTTTTTGCGCTCTACAAGCCGCTATCAATAATGCCTATTAGCTCACAAACGCACCGGGAGCGGGCTTTGGGGCTGCCTAAAGCCGTTACAATGTCTAGAGTTCGGACACTAGCCTAGCCAGGCTTGGGGGTATCCAAAGTTTCGACAACTGTCTCAACCAGACCTCACTACGCACAAAATTGACATCTCTTTCAGACTAAGTACTTACGGGAATTGACGATTGAGGCACAAGTCTTGCTCTTAAATCGGGGTAACCCCGGGGCATCCATGCGTTCACATCCAATCCGATATCCCCTTCTTTTTTTAATACTACTCACTGCGTGCACGGGTCCCCGAGAATCTCTGCAACTCACGGCGGTCGCCGCAGTTGAGAAAATTTCTGGCTCGCCCGAAATAAGAAATCTGGTTGCTTCTGGAAGCGCGACGGATCCGACACAGACTGATTTCGTTTCGAGCGGGGGGAATATTTATATTTCATGGACGGCCACGAGTGGATCGGCCACTGTCGACTTCGGCGCTTACCCCATCACGGTCAGTTACAGCATCTCAGGAAATCCCTTTGTCCAACTTCCCGGCGCGTTCGCCAACGGACCCAATCTCTGTGTAGTACCCCCGGGTGCAACGGGTTGCTTCACCCTTGCCAATCCCGCAGAGGGCGGAACACCCATCCGGTTTCGGCTTTTTGCCATCAATCCTGCAGGGCTCACCGCAACGGGGCTGACGAATACGGTCAACCCAAACGGTTTCAATTTTTTGGCGGGTAATACGGAATCGGGGCTGGGCGGAAGAGCTGCGGAAGCTTCGCTCATGCCGCTGGGTACCCAGTCGCTCGCCGTCGATACTGCCGCGGGATTGATCTACGTTCTCGATAAGCGCGGTCTGATGGTCGTCAATAAAACCGACGGGCTACTGAAGCTGGCTATTCCACGGACGGGAGTGGCCAGAGACGGTACTGTAGGCGCTGCGGCTGGACCCACCCTCCAAGCTCCCACACGCATCGCCCTAGAGTACACGGGCAATCCCAAGACGTTGCTGATACGCGATACCTTGAGCATTCGTCGGTTCAACGCGGCAAATGGAACCCTGACAACCATCCTCACTTCCGATGGAGTGACCAATTTAGTTTCCGAAGCTAGCAACTTCAACCGAGGCATTCTAACGCCGCTTCCAAACGGCGATTACATTTATGCTGCCGGTCCATTTGGCCGAGTTTTGGCCACCTCGAATCCGTTGCGCTGGTACCACGCGGCGACAGGAACCCAAACTCGGCTCGATCCCACAGGACTCATTTCCATTGCGGGAATACCCAACCAAGACATCTCCTATTGTACTTTGATGGGTGCCTCCGTCTCGCTCAACCTCACCAACCCTGCTTCCCCCTCGTTCGAAAAAATTATCTTTTTGATTTCGCCGACGGAAGTTGGCACAGCGGCAGCGCCAGGACATTGTTACGGGACCAATATTACAATCTCGAGCCAAGCCGTGCTTTTGAGTATGGATCCGACCTCCTTTGCCCCCCTGGCTCCGTCGGTGGCCCCCCCGATGATGAATGCGACGGGGTTTCGAGAATTCAATAATATTCACGTCACAGGAATGAACGGAAAGCTGTACCTCTTCGGGCTGGCCAATGTCGTGTCGTATGCCGCCATCGCGGAATACGACTCCACTGCCAATAAGTGGGTTCAACGAGTAGGCATGTCGACCGAACTCCAAAATTCAGCCAGAAATAACCTCAACACCGACGGAAGCTGTGCAGACGCCACGAGTCCCACAAGCTGTGCTGTGAGCGTCACCTCTTTATTTGTGGACCCGGTAGGGAATCTCTTTTTTATCGATGGGAACCGAATTCGCACGGTCTTAAATAACCAAGTGGTCACGGTAGCGGGCCAAGGCGTCTATTTTGGCGATCAAGGGACCCCACTTAACGCACGCATCAGCACAGTAGGGCACCTCGAAACGTGGAACGACGGCACCAAAGACTTTTTCGTCTTTTCTGATTACCACAACTACCGCATCCGCGAATTTACTGAAAACGGAACGATTTACACGGTAACGGGCACTGGGACGCGCGGGCTGCTAGGCCTAAATACCACCTACCCGGGAGATGCTAGTGCACCCGTTCCAACTAGTTCCATCGTAAATTTGCAATGGCACCAAGACGGATCCAACTCTAACTTCACTATCGACGGCCGCGGGAATATTTTCACATCCCTCACAACGAGTTTGCCCGTTTACCAAGTTGTTCGCAATTTCCAAAGCTGGTTACCTTACGGTTCGGCTCTATATCCAAGTAGCAGTTACGGCCCACACGTCCTGGGAATGAATGGCACTGGAAAGATCGCGGTTGGCACGAGAGCTTATTGCGGCACGTCGGCCGCAACGGGCGGAGTCTGTAACGGTAAAATCTATGAGCTCGATAGCGCCGGGAATTCTACCCTTATTGTGGGACGGGAGGGCAGCGTAGTTCCTCACCTTTCCAATTTCTGTCTGCTCTCCAATACCTCCACTTGTGTTGCGCCCCCGACTGGATCGTGGGGTCTGGCCTCGGATTATTCGGCTCCTAACACATTCGACTTGCATATGCCTCACGCGCAATACGATCCTGTCGATGGGGGTTGGCTCTTCAAGCCCCATTACGCACCCGCGTACGGGCGGGGGAAAAATGTCACTAAGGTTTTGAATGGAAAAATCCAAACCTTCACTACCTTTGATCGCGACTCTTACGGATTTGCCTACGTCGCAAATAGCGCTGGCACAAAGAAGATGTTCTACTATTGCTCGGCAGACGATGGAGCCCTTTACTCCCGTTCCCTGATTGACGCTATCCCCAAGCCCGACGTAAAAATCCCGCTCAACGTTCCGGGGATGTCTTGTGTCTCCGGATCGGGCGGTGCGGTCACGTATAGCCCTACCCGCAACTCGGTGGTGTTCTCTTACTCGCTCAATGGCCTGACGGGGATTGCTGAATTCAAATTAAATTAGTCTGCCCGCTCGTGGTATATTGTTTGCTCAATGACACGGTCGAAAGCCCTCCTCTTTTTTATTCTTGTGGGGTCAATCGGCTACGCCGCTCCCGCCCCCGTTATTGACGTAAGCGACTCAGGCCCAAATCCCGTGCGAACCGCATCTTCCCTCTGGCACTGGGAGAGAAACAGTGAAGGGGCTTTGGTTCTTTACCTCTTAGCCAAGATCCGTTTCCCAACTGAAATATCCAGGATTCAAAACACCAGCACCCTCATCCAACCCGTTTTTTCCAAAGATCTTTTGCAGGTTCGTTTATCTTCGCTCCAGGAAACAGTGGAGGTTGAACTCGCCGACCACACCAAACACTCTCTCGTTCTGCGGCCTCGATTGGCCAAGACGGAGGTCGTCGAAAAAGATTGTGCACAATGGAATCTGGTTTCGAACATCGACAAGGCTGCTTCCAAGGCCATTTACATCGGAGTGGCTTGCGAAAAAATAGACGGCAATCTCGCGGTTTCGATTACCCAACCAAAAGACTCGCAATGGGTTTCATCCAATCTTTTTGAGACGGCGGGAAAGGGAGAGCGTTGGAAGCTTTTTTCCGTACCCCAATTGCTGGCCCCCACACAGAAACCGACCACACTGCATTTTATAGTCTCAATGGGCGGAGAAAATGCTTCGTTTACCGTGGGCCAAAAAGAACTTCTTGCGCTCAAAAAACCAGCGCCCCCTCCGCCCGGCCTTCGAGCCGTTCTGGGATTGGGGCCTTGGAATTTGAGCATTGAAGCACCTTTTGGGCGTCCCTCGGGAGTCCGGCCTGGTTTGTACGCCAGCCTGGAAGCGCCCCTTTCCGTTTTTGTTTTCGGCTTGATTCTTAAGTATGCCGTTCCGCTTCCCTCTACCCCTTCCACCACCATTAACTACTACAGCGGCGATGCATCGGTCGGGGTTCCTATAACGATCGGGCGTTTTTCCATCGTGCCTCAGCTCTTCATCCAAACTCTGGGGGTTTCCTACAACCTCGATAGCATATCGTACTCGTACAGCTACAACGGCTTTGGATTTGGCGTGTCTTTGATTCAGCGCTTCCTTAACCAGTCCGAAGCCTTCGTTCGGCTAGCCGAAAACGGGTACCTACCCTCGCAGGAGGGACGCAACTGGTACCTCACCCTAGGGTACTTCTTTTCACCCGGCCCCAAACTGCAGTGGGGAATCGTGGGATTGGCCCAAAATCAGAGCTACAGCCTCGCTGACGGCACCCGGAGCCTAATGCAATACTCTTTGAATACCGTCGTTCGCTTCTAATTCTCTACACTACTAGCGCGCCAGCAAGAGCAGCTTCGGCGTTCGGCTCCCATCGGCAGCGGCTTCTACCCAGAAAATCAAATCCATTTCGCGTTCTTTGCTGGTCACCGAATAAAAACGCGGATCCTCGCTGGCTTCCACTGCTTTGCGCATTGGATTGGAAATCGCTTGGGCAAAATGGGGCCATGCTTCGTCGGGTTTCGGGTGGTTGCTAAATGCTACCGCCCAAACCAACAAGCCCACGCCCAAGGCTAGCCCCGCCCCAACTAGCATCGCATTCTGCGTAGAATAATCGGGTTCAGGTTGCGGAATCCCCAACAGCTCAGCGAGTACGCCACGGGCGGGTCGCGAGCCAAACATGGAAGAATACTGTGCGGACTTTGCAGCTATAAAAGCTGCCAACGCGCCACCGCCCATCAGAAACTTTCCCAAAAAGGCACCACAAGCAGGGACGACGGATACGTCAGCGTCTTCTCTTTCGGCGCGGCAAACCAGCCCTTTGGCTAGCGCGTCTATTTCTCCGCCGCCTTCAAATAGCCATGCCGTCGATCGCGGATCGGATTCAGAATAAGAGAAAGTCGCGTGCAGCCGTTGGAGCAAGAACGCGCGCCGGGAGGGAGAGAGATTTTCTTCCAGGGAAAGTTGCACCGGGGCGGAACTAGGGGATTGCGTCGCACCGGCTTCGAGTCTCTCAATGAGCAGAAGTATTTTTTCCAAAGCGGCCGCACGGCGCGTAGCCAGTAAAGCACGCAGGCTTTTGCCTGCCCAATCTTCAGACGGGGCATGAGCGGCGGCCAAAAGGCTCTTCGCACACGGAACCGGTGGCGGTTCTACATAAGCCGCTTGCGCGGTTACGCCGAAAGCTTGGAGACTGAGAGAGAACACCAGGGAATGCGTCAGTGCTTTTTTCATAAAACTGGAACTAGCTGATCCATTCTTGGATCGTTCCAGAAAAATTAAAAAAGTGACGGTCAGGGAGCTATGTCTGCGGGATTAGCGCTTTTTGTAGCCAGGGCCGCCGCCCTTTTCGAGATTGCGGACGTATTCCATGAAGTTTTCACGGTTGTCCATGGTGTCGTTGTACCCACCGCGCCGGTGGCCTTGGCCACCACGGCCTTGCTGTTGGCCGCCGCGGCCCTTGCCGCCGGATTGGTTGTTCGGACGACGGCCGCCGCGGTCGTTGCCGCGGTTGTCGTGCGAATTTCCTTCAGACACTTTGCGGTTTTCGCAAGCGGCCGTCAGGATTTCGGTCACGATCTGATCCATGCTGACCCGCTCTTGGTGACGCTTCACTTCGAGTTTGCGGTACAAGGTTTGAGAAATCGGCACTTCTAGAGTGGACGGGTATTCGCGAGTCCGGAACGGCTGCGGCACCGGCTTACCGGATTGGCGCAAAGCCGCCAGATGCGAGTGCAGTTTATCCTCGGCGGCGTAGATCGCTTCCTTGCGGGATTCGTCGGCTACCCGCAGCTCGGGGAACTCCAAGAATCCCGCTCGGAAAACGGCTTCATCGCCGTCGAAAAAGATTTGCAACGTATAGACGTCGACTTCGGACTCGGGCTCCGCAGGGCCCTTAGCGTCCATTTTATAGGGCACTTCTTCCACCGTAGGGGGAAGCGGGGTCTCTTCAATGGGCTTCGGCGCGCTGCTGCGCGGCTTACGTGCGGGGCTCTTGCCAGCGGGCTTTTTTGGTTCGGTCACAGATTAAGTTCCTCCAACCAGGAAGGGGTCCAAAGCGATAACTATGCGAGGACTGCGTCAACTTTCAAGAAAAATAGCGAATTCAAGGGCTTATTTGTACCCTATCTAACCGGACAAATCTAGTCCTATCACCTTGACATCATGCTAACTTGTTTACACAATTGGAAAAGTAGCTTATAGGACTAACTCAGTCTTATAAGATACGAAGAGTCTCCAAACAGGAGATTTCGTGGTAAGAGAGTTTTCCAATGCTGCGGGTCAACAAAAAGATGGAGTACGGCATCATCGCCCTACTCTACCTCGACACCAAAGAGGATAAGGTCGCCAGCGTGCGCGAAATCGCCACGGAATGCGGCGTGCCCGAAACCCTGCTGAGTAAAATCATGCAGTCGATGAAATCCCAAACCTGGGTGAGCGCGGTTTACGGCAACCACGGCGGCTACCGCCTCAATTTGAATTTGTCGGAGATCAACCTTTTTGACCTGACCCAAACGCTGGTCGGGCCCGTGCATGTAGCGTCGTGTTTGGAGCCGGGGAACCGGGAATGCCCCGCGCATTCGCAATGCTCGATTATCACCCCGATGGCCGTTTTAAATCAGAAGCTCGTCGACTTGTTTCAATCGACGTCACTGGCGACTTTAGCTAATCGAAAGGCTGCAGTATGAAGTACCCCATTTACATGGACAACCACTCCACCACCCCACTCGATCCGCGGGTGCTGGATGCGATGATGCCCTACCTCACGGAGCGTTTTGGTAACGCCGCGAGCCGCAGCCACGCTTATGGCTGGGAGACGGAAGAAGCGGTGGAAACCGCACGTCTGCAAATTGCAAAACTCATCGGCGCCAATCCCAAGGAAATCGTTTTCACCAGCGGCGCGACCGAGAGCATTAATATTGCGCTAAAAGGCGCGGCGGAAATGTACGCCGAAAAAGGCAACCACTTCATCACCGTGGTTACGGAACACAAAGCCACCTTAGATTCCGCCAAGTACCTCGAGAAATTGGGCGGTACGGTCACCTATATCCCGGTGGACAACCTGGGCATGGTCGACCCCCAAGCCATTCGCGCGGCCATCACCCCCAAAACGGTTTTGATTAGCGTGATGCACGCCAATAACGAAGTGGGCACGATTGCCCCCATCGCTGAAATTGGAAAGATCGCCAAAGAAAAAGGCGTGCTCTTTCACGTCGACGCAGCCCAAACCGTCGGCAAAGTCCCCCTCGATGTTTACGCCATGGGCATCGACCTGTTGTCGATTTCCGGCCACAAAGTTTACGGCCCCAAAGGCGTGGGCGCGCTGTTTGTACGCCGCTCGAACCCGCGAGTACGCGTCTCTCCCATTATCCACGGCGGCGGCCACGAGCGGGGCGTGCGTTCGGGAACTTTGAACGTTCCCGGGATTGTCGGCTTGGGCAAAGCGTGTGAAGTCGCCATGAACGACATGGCATCGGATCGCGAACGCATCTTGCGGCTTCGGGAAAAATTGCATGCCGGTATCACCGCGCACCTCGATGAGGTGTACCTCAACGGACACCCCACTGAACGGCTTTACAATAATTTGAACCTCTCATTTGCGTTCGTCGAAGGCGAATCGCTGATCATGGG
>CAZBJE010000006.1:0-33539 GCA_964492125.1 uncultured Pseudobdellovibrionaceae bacterium
ATGACTTGGAGTAGTGAAACCTAGCCATCAAGTACTTGTGAAGCGATGAATACCCTTCGCCCGCGAACAGTTCACGGGCTTGGATGATGTTGATGTAGACAAGGAATTGGGCCTGCGTGACGCATTCGGCAGAGCGTAAACGGTCGACCGCGGTCAGAATCTCTGTATCGGATAAATGTTTCAATTCGAGTTCGGTTTGCATCGATAGCTCCCTTCAAAGAGAAAGCTATAACACGACATTTTAAGGTACATTTTCCTGCGTTTATCATTGATATAGGCAGATTTAAAAACCAGTAGGCCCGGCCGAACAAAAAGAAAAACAAACCACAACCCAAGCCATTCAAACCAAAAACAAAGCACGTAAAGAGCTGCGGCCAGCAGAAGCCCTAGGAGGTCATTTTCCTCCGGTTTCTCTGTCAATAGGGAATAGGGTGCGGCCAAGAAATTTAAGGGTCCTTCCGCAAAGTCCCCGAAAGACCGCTCACCCGGAACCGGAATTTATGCTAGAAGCTCCCACCTATGTTCGAATGGAACCAAATGGCGCGAGAAATCTCTGAGGCGCCAGTAAACTGGTTTACCTACATTGACTAGGGATAGCTAATCGTCGCCATGGCCTACTTCAAGCTCATCATCGTTCTCGCGCTGACCCTAGCCGCTTTCCCAGTCCACTCCGCTGACATTTCCACTTTCGAGCAGTTCGAAACTCGCATCGTGTTTCTCGCCTTTCCGGAGCTGCGTGATGACCCGTCGGCCGTTGAAACCATGCTCGTTCAAATTGCGGAAGCAGAGATCCGAGAGAGTCAGGCGGCGAAGGACAATCCGGGAGCGCAAAAACGCGCGTTGGTCAGGGCCGGCGATGCCTACCACTGGCTGGGCCACTATTTGGAATCCCAAGAAAAAAAAGAAAAAGCCTTCTCCTACCACTACCTGGCCTGGTTGCAGTACCGTGAAGCGGGACTACCAACGTCGAGTGGGCTCGGAGGACTAAATCCCCTGCACCATGCTGAATTCCATATGGTGATGTTGGCACGAGGTTTTAGCCTGTCCCACTACTTGTACTTGAGGCGCTTCCAAACTCGCATACCCCTGGAAGAATTGGATCCCACCCTATTCGTAGAGGCGCTCAAGGCGGCTGATTGCGCTCGGCATTTCTTCGATGGGCCGACCCTGCAAACCCTTCATCACACGACGGCGTGTGCTCACTGGCTCGCTGAGCGGATCGATGCCTCGACGAGAACGGACCCTCGCCTAAAAATTGACCGATTGTTTCGCTGATGATTGGAGCTCGCTGGCTTCGGCGATGGCGCGCTTAGCCAACGGAAAGCGAATCTCAAAGCAAGTATTGGGCTTGGGTTCCAGCAGTTCGATAGTCGCCTTGTGATCGAGCAAGATGCCCTTGGCAATGGAAAGACCTAAGCCCGTTCCGCTGACTGCCGATTTGGTCGTAAAAAAAGGCTCGAAGAGCTTTGCGATAATTTTAGGCTCAATGCCCGTGCCGGAATCGGTGATGCGCAAGATAGCCACCTCACTCTCCTGGGCCAAGTGAACATGGACCCAGCACTCCGCCAAATCTTTCACCGCGTCGATCGCGTTGTTCACTAGAATAATAATCACCTGCTCAATTTCAATTTCGTCGCACTCAATCGACGGACTGACCTCACAGGTGTAGGTCAGCTGCACACCGTGGCGTTGGGCACGAGGGGCAGTCAGAGAAATGGACTCCTTCAGAATCTCGGCCAACGACTCGACTTTAAATTCTCTTGCATCGGGGCTGCGGGAAAACTTTTTCAAACCCAGAACGATTTTCCCGATCCGCTGACACGCGCGGTCAATCATCGCCAAGCGGCGTGTGAGTTCGGCGGGGTTGCCGAAATGTTTCGGCATAAGTGCAACCGCACCCGAGATCACTGCCACTGGGTTATTGATTTCGTGGGCGATGCCGGCAGCCATTTCTCCTAGCGACGCTAGCTTGGACTGGTGCATCGATTTGGAACGCTCGGCCTTGGCTTCTTTTTCACTCTCCAAAAGCTCGGTGATATCTTGCGAGGTCCCGTTCAACTGGACGACTACCCCGTTGGCGTTTTTTTTGCCCCGTCCGACGGTCTCCACCCAAACGATTTCTTCCCCGATGACGTTGCGAAAACGCATTTTGAAAGGCAAGCCGTCCCGGCAGCACTGTTCTACATGGCTTTGCCACAACGGCTGGTCTTCGGGGTGAACGTTGCGCAAATGCTGCTCGTAGGCTGGGACCCCTTTGTTGGGATCGACTCCAAAAATGTCGAACATCTGTTTAGACCAAGTGATCTTGCGAGTCTGCACGTCAAACGACCAACTGCCCATATGGGCTACAGCCTGGGCCTCTTCGAGGTCCATTTTGGTAGCTCGCAACATTTCATACGTGCGGCGGTACCGGTCGGCGTACCGGGCATAGGTCGAAATGAAGATGTAAATAATCGCGCACGCCCCCAGAAAATTGAGGGTTTGGAAGACGGACTCGTGGGCAAATCCCCTCAAAACCCAAAAGTTCGAAAGACCGGGAAAGTGAACAAGCCTGGAAAGTATCCAAGCCACAGGGGCCAAAACGGAGGCAAGAACCGGAAGGTGAGGCCTAGAGCCGTTAAATATGAGGTAAGGCAAAACCAGCGCCGCAAGGAAATACCACTCCGCTCCCAACTCTGCGTCAATTCCCCAAGGCATGCTCAAAACGGCGAGCAGGCAGAAGAGAATGAACGTGAAGCGGGCTGTGTCCCCGTAGTCCCGCCGATCGAGATCGTACGCAATGCGCATACCGACCGCGCAAACGACCAGTATGCAAGCACCGAGGTTCGCGCCTAAAAAGGCGTAGAGTAAGGCGTAGCCGACGATATAGAGTGACACCACCCTAAGATATAGGTGAAACAGTCCACTGCTTCGGGTAAGCGCCATTCTAGTCGATTTTTTTCTCGCGAGAGTTTTGGACGCGCATCAAGGACTCCATTTTGGAAATCGCTTCGAAGCGCGGATCGGCGCGCAGGGCTTGCTGCCGCTTACCAATCTCGATCCAAATAGGCAGTTTTTCCTTCAGCGATGGATACGGAAAAGGCTTGGTCATGTAGTCGATCGCACCCAAGCGAAGGCACTGGGAAGTAAGCTCATGGTCCGAATGGGCCGTTAGCATGACAAAGGGAAGGTAACCATACTTGGCCATGGCGGCCCTGAGAAATTCCAAGCCATTCATCTCTGGCATCGTGATGTCGCACAGCACTAGCGATACATTCGGCATCATTTTTTCCAGCTGGAGCAACGCCAGCTTGCCGTTCGAAGCAGTGGCGATTTCGGGGCCGAGGTCCGCTATCGTTTCGGCATACACCTCAAGCAGGTCCACCTCGTCTTCCACCAGGAGAATTTTGTCTAATTCACTGTTAAGTACTGGGTTGGACACTTGGGTTTCCTTTTTTTGATGAAGTTAATTAACTATAAACTACGATAGTTTATAAACAAGTACTAGAACACAATCCAGATGACACCCAAATAATACCCAAATGAAAACCGCCGGACCTTGAGGCCCGGCGGCGACCGAAAACTTCCCCTTTCTTGCTTTAAGTCGCTCAAATCTGGAACCGCACTCCTCCTTGCGGTAGCACCATAAAGTACCCACCTAAAGTTCCGAGTTGCAGCTGGACATCGACGTCAATCCCCTTGTCGATGTTGATTAACGCACCGGGCTTTACCAGGAACGCCAAGCCGATCCCGCTGCCGTCCCCACCACGGTACCAGTAGCGCCCACCACCGATATCAAACGATGGCCCGATCGCGATTCCCGCCGTAGGGGTAAACATGGCCTTAATCGGGAACAAAACCGTGACCGAGGCCATTGGCGCTACAACGGTGTAAAAGTAGGCGAACATCAGGTCGACATCGACTCCGGCGTAGACCGGAAACCGGTGTTTGATCATTCCCACTCGGGTTTGCAAGCTGGTGGTAATGCCCGGAATCACAAACCCTGCCGAACCCCGCCAGTCCGACACCACCGACTTCGTGGCGGCCTTGGCTTTCAGCGCACCGGCGGGAGCTTTGGCTGCTTGTGCCGATACCGCTAGGCCCATCGCCAGGGCCGCGCCCATTAACCGCACCGCGATGCGGCCTGCTTCTCGAGTTTGTCTTCCACCATTATCCATTTTTCTTACTCCTTATTTCTACTAGCTCAATTCACTGCTTCCAGGGTCTCTTCTATCTTTTGGATTTTCATTTCCTTCCTACGCCTCGCCTTTCTCCTATTTCAACTTTGGTGCCAACTTTCTGCTCCGGAAAACGGCCCTTTTCGACCTCCAATCGGCCGATCGGAATCACTAGTGAAACATCGTTCTCAAGAACGTGACGCACCCCTTCTTCACAGTCGGTAGGAATGCCCTTTAAATGGACCCTCGGGGGGGATACTTGGGGAAATTTACGCGACTACTCGCCGGGGGACTTTTTGCCTTGCTTTGCATGAACGCTCACGCCAAGTCGAAATTGATTGTGGTAGGAGGCGGGGATCGACCTGAGAAAGCCATGGCGAAGTTCGTCGCCTGGGCGGGCGGGGAAAAAGCCCGAGTCTTGATCCTTAGCTGGTCGGCGCCCGACCCTCAAGACTACTTCAACTATTTTGCCAAAGACATTTGGGCCTATAACCCGGCTTCCGTTACCCATGGGGTACAGGCCGCCCACGTGCCCTCCGATCGCGATAAATTGCTCAATCAAATAGCCGATGCCACGGCCATATTTTTTACGGGTGGCGACCAAAACAAGACCATGGACGTCCTGGAAGCCGACGCCCAGGTTTTCACCGGCAAGTCATCCCTGCTTTCCATCTTGCGGCAAGCGTACCTCGACGGAATCGCTTTCGCGGGTACCAGCGCCGGCACCGCCATCATGTCCACGCCGATGTTGACGGGAAACGCCGATCTCCTCATTCTCGATGGCAAGCAGGTGATGACACGCGACGGGTTGGGTTTGCTTTCCGGAGTCATTCTCGACCAGCACTTCCTGGCCAAGGGCCGAGTGCTTCGCCTGATGGGATTGGTGCAAAAGCACCCCACGAAATTGGGGTTGGGAATCGACGAAGACACCGCACTCGCAATCGAAGATGGGCGGTATGCGGAAGTCATCGGCGCAAGCCAAGTACTTGCCATGTCGGCGGCCGGCCCGCATGGGCAAGTGACGGTCGACCCACTTACACCTGGCACCAAGTACGATCTCGTCAAGCGAGCGCGTTATTAGTTCCGGGTAGGGGTTGGTGGATGTCCGTTTCTGAAGGTTTAGTTGCGTCGCAAGTTTGTCTCGGTATCCATGGCGGTACCTCCATCGAACAAAGCAAAATGACACTGGACTTCGCCCGCCGCTTACGCACGGGCCTCGAAAGCGCGCTGCGCGCCGGCTATGCGCGCTTGCAAGCCGGCGGCTCCAGCCTCGATGCAGTGGAAGCAGCGGTTCGAGTTTTAGAAGACGCTCCCGAGTTCAACGCCGGCCGCGGAGCGGTATTTAGCGCAGAGGGGCGCAACGAACTAGACGCCGCGATCATGGACGGCCGCCAAAAAGCCGCCGGCGCCATCGCTGGCGTCACGCACCTCAAAAACCCTATTACCGCCGCTCGACTGGTTATGGAAAAATCGCCCCACGTTTTTCTGATCGGCGACGGCGCTGAGCGTTTCGCGCGCCAAAATGGCCTAGACTGGGTCGATCCAAAATATTTTTACACCGAAGAACGCTGGGAAGAATTAGCACAGGCAAAAAAACAAGAAGCTAAGACTCCCCATCAATGGGGGACCGTGGGCGCCGTCGCCTTAGATAAGCACGGCAATCTGGCGGCTGCCACGTCCACCGGAGGAATGGTGAACAAGCAATACGGTCGCGTCGGCGACACCCCAATCATCGGCGGTGGCACTTATGCCGACAATCAAGCCGGCGCGGTTTCTGCCACTGGCCATGGGGAGTTTTTTATTCGATTCGCGGTGGCACACGAGATTATCTCGCTCATGAAGTACAAAGGCTTGTCCGTCGACGCTGCCGCCGAGGAAGTCGTGGGAAAGCAGTTAAAACAAGCAGGAGGAGAAGGCGCGGTCATTGCGCTCGATCCCCAGGGCAACTTCGCGATGGCCCGCAATTGCGAAGGCCTCTACCGCGGTTACGTCACCCTGGACGGCCAATGCCGCGCCTTTCTCTACGAAACCTAACTATTTCTTTTCGAGAATGGTTTTGAGGTTGGCGAGGCCGGTGTCGTAGTGCCCGCCCATGAATTTGGTCATCATCAAACCCATCCACCGTCCGCCGGGATACCCCATTTCACAATCAAAGGTCCAGGTGAGCTGAGTGCCGTCTCCCGCTGGTACCATCCGAAAATCAGCTTCGGCTTTGTCTTTGCCGTTAAAAAGCAGCTCTTGGTGGATGAAAGCGTTGGGAGTGGACTCCACAATCGTATTCGTGCCGACGCCCAACTTTGCGCCTTCCCACGACCAAACTTGGCCGTTCTGACCGGCCGTGCCGGTAAAGGAAGTTTTGGCGGTGGGTTCCATCGCCACGAAAGGGCTCCACTCGGCGGTCTTACTTAAATCCATTAAGTAGGCGTAAACCTCACTAGGGGAGGCTTTGATTTCCGCGCTGCGTTCCATATGGCAGTGGGCCGGCAACAGAGCCGCGCCCCCAAAGAAGATGGCCACTAAAACCGCCATGACGATGCCGGTAATTTTAAGAGCTTTCACATTCAGTCCTTTCTAGCTGCGGGTTCAAACTGTCCGCGCAAAACGATTTCGCGCAAGTGATGGTCCATTTTTTGAAGGCGATTAAAAACGTTGCTCTTCAATTTATCGAAGTTCTCGCGGCTCATTTCACCCAACACGCGGCAATCGACTCGCTCTAATTCGCTAACACGGTATCGCTCAAAATATTTGTCGGTGTGCCGCAAGCCGGGCATCCGGCCGGTAAATTCACCGCCGTGCACCTTACGCAGAAAAGCTTCTGCATTTACATTCAAATGCAACCCCACGCTATCGAGGCTTTTGCGCAACTCAGTCGCCAAATACACCAATAATTCGCCCTGCGACCCGATTTGCGCCAACTCGAAGCAGTTATCCACGCGCTCATCACCAGCGACGGTCTCACCCGCGCGTACAAAAACTTTTCCGTTTTTCTCCCATACTTCGTTGTTGCCCACCGTCCATTCCGGTGGCTTTTCACTATGCGTAGAAGAGTCGAGCCAAATGCGTCCGTCCAATGAAGGAGCGGAACTGCAGGCAGTCAAAAAAAATAAGACTGAGAAAGTGAAGGCGCGCAACATGGGCGTAATACTAGCACGACTCTTGTAAAAATCTCGCCAGTGCCCGAGACTAGGTCAATGCCTCGCTTTAAAACTCGTCAGAGCGCGTTTCGCCAACACTTGCTGGCAGATCGAATGGCTAGCTACTCTCTTTTGACGCTAGCAGCCATCGCCGTCGCAACTGCCCTCTCGTATCTCAGCATGCCGCTTATCCCTTTCGTGCTGGCGGTTTTTCTGGCGTATATCGTTACTCCCTTAGTCGACTTTTTTCAGTCTCGACTCCATTTGCCCCGCTGGTGCGCACTAGCGTTAGCGTTTTTGATTGCGGCGGGGGGAATCGCCTTCGCCAGCGGGTTGGTCCTCGCTAACTTTCAAGATTTGCTTACCAGCGCCGACGTTTACCAGGCCCGCTTAATTCTTTTGGCGAGTGAGCTCTCGTTATTAGCCGTGCGCTACCACATACCGGTCGACCAAAACTACGTTTTGTCGGCGATACGGGAAATTCCCGTCTTCTCTACTTTGGCTCAAGCCGCAGGCCAGGTGATGAACGTGTTAATGTCGGCCTTCCTGGTTTTGATTTTCCTATTTTTTCTGGTCATGGGCTCCAACCCTGCTCGCGAGCGGACCGGCATCTACGCCGAAATCGATTTAAAAATCCGCCAATACTTGGCCACCAAACTGGCTACCTCAGCGGCCACCGGTGTTTTGGTGGGAGTGACGCTCGCCATTTTGGGCGTCGACATGGCGGTGATGTTCGGCCTGATTACGTTCTTGCTCAATTTCATTCCAACAATCGGCGCCGTGGTGGCCACCCTTCTACCCCTACCTGTGGCATTGCTGCAATTTGACGAGCCTTTCAAATGGTTGCTGGTGGTTCTCATTCCCGGCGCTCTCCAAGCCGTCATCGGCAACTTCATCGAGCCCAAGCTGCTCAGCGACAGCTTGGATTTGCACCCAGCTGCCGTTTTACTCGCCCTGACTTTTTGGGGAATTATTTGGGGTCCGACCGGAATGTTTTTGGCCATCCCTATCGTGGTGGTTCTCAAAATTGCCATGGCCCGCATTCCCACCACCCGCCCTTTTGCGGAGTTACTCGCGGGTCGCCTACCCATTCTCGGGAGCAAGTAATGCGGCTGGCCCGCCCCACACGCGCGCAGTGGCTGCGCTTTCAGTTTCCTGTCGCCGTAGGGATCTTGGTTAGCGGCATGGTGCTATCGTGGCACTACTATCCGGGCACCTTTGACTGGCGCTACCAGGTGGTTTGTTACCTAATCTCGCAAGTCGACAACCCAAATGCTTACCTCTATTTCTGCGTGGCCCTGCTTGTCACTTTCGCTCTCCTACTTCCCCTCCCGCGTTATTTGCGAGAGCGCTTAGTGCACTACTCTCCGCGCACCGCGCGCGTGGCCAGCTACGTTTTGGCCTGGGGGTTTTGGGGAGCGATCGGTGTGGGTACGGAAAAAATCGTCTTTCGCAATCTATCGTCGATTTATGCCAAAGGGCATGAGTACATCGCCCTGGTCGCTTTTTTGGGGATGTTCTTTGGGGTGGCTGGATTATGGTTCGCCCTCGTCCGATACGCCAACCGCCACGGAGGGTGGTCGAAGTGGCGAATGGGCGCTTTGTTCCTCTTGTCGATCGGCCCTATGGTCGGCGCAGCATTGAGCCAGGGTTATCTTTATTACGTTCCTAATGATTTGGGATGGGTAGGCCCCGGCTGGGCAGCGCGCGGAGTGCCGGTTTACTACAGCTGCGCTTTTTGGGAGTGGCTTTCGTCGGCGTGCGTTTTCGTTTACCTTTACCTTCTTATCTACCTGCTGCCCGCCCATTCCGAGCGCTAGATATAGTAGGAAAGCCCCGACAGCAAACTGAGAACCATCAGTAGCGCGCCGCCAGCAATCAACCACCGATGGAGCGATTTGCCCCGAGGAATGTATTTTCCAGGCAAACCAGGGAAGAGCATAAATACCACCCCCTTGAGCGCAAGCGACCACCCCGCCACCGTGATGAAAAGCGGGAAACCCCACTGCCAATTATTGTGGAACGACAGAATCACCATACCGGCGGGAATCGAGTACAAAGCGAATGGAATTCCCGCGTAGGGTTTTTCCGCGAGTGACCGGTAGAAGAGCGCCCATTCCTTCGGACTCGCCAAATACGACGCGCCCACCAAAAAAAATGCCATCGAGAAAAAGATGCCGACTTCGTTGCCCATTCGATTCCCCCGTTTGCTTACTGTAACGCAGCGGGGTTTGACCCGCTAGTCTTGCCCACGCTATTGCCGGTAGATGCGTGTATCGGCGAGTTTTTTGATTGTCGGCTTGATTTCGTTCAATGCCTGGGCGGGCGCGTTCGTGCCCTACCAGCTGCACCCTCGTCGGTTCGCAGCATGCCTTAAGGAGACGATACCCTCGGCCGATGTCGCAAGCACCCGGGCGATCGGCAAGTCCCATGGCTTTGGCAATTTGGACCTCTTGCTCATCCACCTCGCCGTCTACCCGGGCGTACAGATTCCTGCGGTGAGCTCGTTACTGCAAAGCAAGGCCAAGCTCTGGTGGACCGACTGGTACAACCTACGCGAGCGTACCCTGGCCGAATCTATCGTCGATTTCGGAGCGCACTCCAGAACGCTTTTCCCGCGCGACTTATTTGCGGACGCCTTAAAAAGTTGCGGCAAAGGCGATTTCTTCTGTGCCTCGCTCATTGCCCACAATGTTTTACGTACTCTGGGCCGATACCCTCAGGGAATTTACCGCAACCCGCTCACGGGCAAGTCTACCGACTACAACCCCGCCTGGTTCAAAGCCGAGAGAGATAAATGGATCGCATCCAACCCGGCGACTCAGACATCCTTGATTCCCCTGCGCCCCGACGGCAGCGGTGATCGATGGGGCGAGTGGTACCACTTTTACGGAATTTTGACGTACGCACTGCACGAAGTAGCCTTGGGCAAGCGACCAGCGAGTGTGGAATTCGTCGTGCGCATGAACGAAGTGCTCAACCCGTTGCTCGCAGGCGGAAAAGAAGAACCGGAAAAAGCACGCCTCGACCGCGACTCCATTGAAGTCGCGCAATGGTTTCTCACCGACACGCACCCACCGAAAGTGGATTGCTCCAAGGCCGCTACGTATGTGGCGGGCGCTTGGTCCGACGAACCCGAGCCGTTCCCATTGGAAGACTAATCCAGGGAAACCCAAACGGATTTGATCTGGCTGTACAACTCAATGGCGTGTGTACCTAACTCACGACCAAACCCGCTCTGTTTGTACCCGCCAAAAGGACTGGCAGCATCGAAGCAGTTGTAGCAGTTCACCCAAATCGTGCCGGCCTTAACCGCCCTCGCCATTTGGTGGACTTTTTTAACGTCTTTCGTCCAAACCCCCGCCGACAAACCGTACTGAGTATTGTTGGCGCGAGGAATAATTTCGTCCAAAGAACTAAAAGTCGTCGCCGCGATTACAGGCCCGAAAATTTCCTCACGGTAAATGGTCAACTGATCATTCTTAGAATCGAACACGGTAGGCTTTAAGAAATAACCCTTATCGGCGGCGGGCACGCCCCCGGTTACTAGAGTGGCGCCCTCTTTCTTTCCGCTATCGATAAAGCCCAAGATCTTATCGAACTGCTCCTTGGAGACCTGCGCGCCCATTTGCGTGCGCGGATCCAATGGATTGCCGACAACTAACTTCTCTGCATGGGTCTTTAGTTTGGATAAAAATTCGTCGTGAATCGAGTCTTGCAGAAAAAGCCGAGAACCCGCGCAACAAACTTCGCCTTGGTTGAAGAAAATTCCCCGCAAGGCTCCCGCCACTGCGGCGTCGACGTCGGCATCTGCGAAAACAATATTGGGGGCCTTTCCACCCAACTCCAACGATACCCGCTTTAAATTGCTCTCGGCGGCCATCTTCATAATGAGCTTGCCGACTTCGGTACTTCCGGTGAAAGCGACTTTATCGACGTCAAGGTGAGTGGCAAGCGCCGCGCCGGCGGTAGGCCCGAAACCGGGGACGATATTCACGACGCCCGGTGGCAGGCCGGCTTCAAGCAATAGCTCGCCTAATCGCAGCGCCGACAAAGGCGTTTGCTCGGCTGGCTTTAGAACCACCGTACAACCCATCGCAAGCGCGGGTCCGAGTTTCCAAGCGGCCATCAGCAGCGGAAAGTTCCAAGGAATAATCTGGGCCACCACCCCCATGGGTTCGCGCAGGGTATAGTTAAAAAAGTTTCCGTTCACGGGGAGCGTTTCGCCGTGAATCTTATCGGCCAGCCCGGCGTAGAATTGGAAACAGTCGATTGCGAGTGGCAAGTCGGCATGCATGGTTTCCGAAATCGGCTTGCCGTTGTTAATCGTTTCCAACTCGGCAAGTTCGGCCTTGTGGGTTTCAAGTAAACCGGCAAGTTTAAAGAGAACGCGCCCTCGTTCACGCGCGGAAAACTTGGACCAAGCGCCGCGCTCGAAAGCGTGGCGGGCGGCAAGTACGGCAGCGTCCACATCGGCTTTATCTCCCTCGGCGACGTGGGCAATCACCTCTTCGGTGGCGGGGTTGATAACCTCAAAGGTTTTGCCGCTGCGGGCGCTAACCCACTCGCCATTGATCAACATTTTCGTCTGGTAGTTCTTGTTTCCCATGCCTGTACTCCCTTGTCCCTATTGCCTGAGGGCACGGTCCCTTATGTCTGCCAGATTTGTCAATTGGGGTTACCCGCAGACATAATGCGTCAAGTCATGAGGCGGGATTTCGCGCGCTCAGTATGGTATGATTCTTGAATTCCCTTCTAGTAGAAACAGGAGAACCTCCCCTATGAAAAAGCTTTCTTCGTCCGCTCTAGTTCTGGCGGTTTTACTTAGCGCTTGTGCGTCCACCGGCCCGCGGGACATGGACAAAACTTTGAACAACGGCACCGGCGAAGCCGGTGAAAAAGTCGGCGTGCGCGACGATAAAGTCGTTATTCAAAAACGGATTTACTTGGAAGAACAACTTTGGACTTTAAAATCGGAAGTCGACGATCTGCAACGGGCGATCTACGGCGCTTCCCGCCAAGATCCCGGCGGCATTTGGTTAGGCCTGCGTGAGTGCCGCAAGCGCTTGGCGGACCCGCGCATCGGCGGGATGGGAAAACCCGAGCCGATGGAAAGCTGGACCAACATCACCAAGCAAGACGAATCCTTTTTTTACAAGGTGGATAAGAAAACCAATAGCCTGATGGGCGTTTCGGAGGAAGCATTGGATGAACGTCTCCAGCGCTACCAAACCCACAAGCGGGTTCTTTCCACCAAGTACGATGAAATGAAAGACAAGATCGATTCTTGCGAGGATCGCTACAGCTCGGCCTTGGTGCAAAACGGCCTCAACCCCGACGACACCAAAGCCAAGGGCGAATGGGTAGATGGACCAAAAGGCTACAAAGTCTGGCGCATGAAAAAAGCCGCCACTTCCGATCCGGAAGAACTAATGAAGCGCAAGGCGACCAAAGAAAACGAATAGTCTAAGTATTTCGAGCCAGGAAGGAGGCGATGGCTTTCATCGCCTCCTTCGATTCGGAAATTTGCGGCAACCCAATCGGCCAAACGTGTTGCATCCCCGGCCAAACTTGCAGCTCCACACTTACCTTCCCCTGACGCGCCTTTTCCGCCACCGTACGCGCGTCATCCAAGAGAACTTCCTGCTCCCCCACTAAAACCAGCAGCGGCGGCAGGCCCGTGAAATCGCCAAAAACGGGCGAGATAAAGGGATTTTTGAAATCTTGCCCACCCGCGTACCAAGGCGCCCACTTGCGCGTCTTACGGCGGGAGAGCCAAAGATCTCGCCAACGATTAGAGCGATAGGTCGGTGCATCTCCTGTGAGATCCGCCCAAGGCGAAAGTAAAAAACAACCCTGCGGCATTTTTACGCCCTGATCGCGCAGCGACAAAAGCAAAGCCAACGCCAGCCCCGCTCCGGCCGAATCTCCGCCGATAAAAATAGGTGTGGTGGGGTGTTTTTCCCGCAGCTTATGGAAAGCCGCGAGGGCGTCTTCCAGCGCTGCTGGATACGGGGCCTCGGGTGCTAGCCGGTATTCAGGAAGGTAAACCAAAGAGTCAAAACGATGCGCCACACGAAAAGCCCACCGACGATAGGATTCCGTCCCGCCCATGAAATAGCCGCCACCATGCAAGTAGAGCAAAATCCGCGGCGGACCGGCGGTCGCCGAAACCCACTCCATCCCAATGCGTTCGAGCGTTTCTGTGCCCACTTTTAGATAGCCGTAGCGGGCTTTTAATTCATCGACGGTGGCGCCCAATATCCGATCCATACTCCGGCGCATGAAGCGGGCCGTCCAGAACGTATTGAAAAGCACGTTCATCACTAGGCCCCAAATGAGGTTGGCAATACGAGTTTGAATTTCCATTAGTTTTTGCGGGAAAGGTGCGCTTCAAGCAGTTCCCGTTCGATAATCTGAAAGACGGCAATCACTTTTTGCTGGAACGAGCTTTGGCTGCGTACTACCGACATGCGAGCGTGCCGCGACCAAATCTCCTGAGTAAGAGAATCGAGCCGTTTGGCCTCCACCCAAGCCTCGCTGCGGGTAGGGTTTTCGCGGTAATGGATGTCGTAGTCTGTCTTTTCGGCGCTCTCCAAGTAAATGACATGGTCGTAACGCGACAACTCTGTGGCCTCGGTGGTGTGCATCGCTTTGAAAAAACTATCCAATCCCTCTGGCCAATAGGCGGCTCCGTCGATAGTTCCTCGGTCAAACAAGAAAAGCTCGCAGTCGTGGTGGGCCTCAAAGGCGCTTTCCACACAGAGTTGCGAACGATAAACCGCCGCCTGGAATGCGGCTCGGCAGGAGTCTTCCTTCCAACGGGGAAAACCGCCGCGCATCAACATAGAAGCCGATTCGGGTACCACAACCAATCTCTCGGGAAAAGATTTCCCCAAGAGTTCCGCGATGGTGGTTTTGCCGGCGCAGGGACCTCCAGTAAGAACAACTCGACGGGCTGGGTGCTTCGAAAGACGTGTCATGATAGGAGCAATTCTTACATCAGCGTTTTGAAATACGCATGCAGAAACACTTCTGGCAGCCGATCAAAATCGCCCGCGGGACAGCGAACAAAACCCAGTTCTTCATAAAAACGAGCGACCCCCGCGGCACCTTGGCGCACATGCAAGCAGGCCCCCCGGCCACCCCACTTGCGGATTGCGCCATAGACATGCTCCATCAAGGCTTCGCTGATTCCGGAGCGCCGGTACCGAGGCACTACCGCCAGGTGCTTAATCTCGGCAAAATCCGGGAGCCAACTCAGCGTGCCCACGGCCCCCGGCCGCACCGCATACACCGTGCCCACCACCTCGCCACCGACTTCCGCTACCCACGACGTACCTTGGCCCGCTTTCAAAGAGAAATCGCGGAGCTCCGCGCGACGGCGGTCAGACATCTTCACCTCGGGCATTTTCTCCGCATAGGTGTCGACGAAAGCCGCCACCAAGAGATCCCCCAGCACGGCGTAGTCTTGCTCGCTGGCCTCTCGGATAAGCAGCCCAACGGGTTTTTTGCGAAAAACCAAACTCAGATTGTTCGACGGCATCGGGAAGCGATCTTGGAAAAAGAGTCCGACCGCTTCGGCACGGTCTTTCAAGTGCTCCATCCGGCGCAGTCCCCAGTCCGGATTGCGCATCCGCAAAGAAGCATCGAATTCCAAGTTCGAAGGGGCGGTCTCCACTCCGTTTTCCAAATAAGGCCCGTATAAGTAGAACGGCCCTCCCTCCGGAAGAATTTGCGCCGCTCTGCTCAACACCGCCTCTGTGGCCGCCCAAGGGGCGATATGCACTAAATTAATACAAATCACTGCGTCGGCGTTCTGCAACGGCCACGGCTTTGTTACGTCGATAGAAAGGGGCTGAAGAAGATTGGCCAAACCTGCATCCTGCCGCCACGCACCAATACTACCCAAGCATTCGGGATCGTAGTCGGAGGGCTGCCAGGTAAGGTGCGAAAAAGCAGCCGCGAAGTGGGCGACATGCTGGCCCGTGCCGCTGGCAATCTCCAAAACCATCCCGGACGACGGCAGCACCTTCCTTAAAACTTCTGTGATTAGCTCGCGATTTCGATCGGCGGCGGGGGCGAATCTTTTCTCGTTGGTTGGCATAAGCGGTGCATGAAGCTACCATAAGAAAATCTCTTTGAAAGGACGCAACATGACCGGCAATTGGCACTTCCGTCTCTCTCTCCTAGTTGGAATGCTCTGCATGAGCGTGGGAGCCGCAGAAAAACCAGCTTCCGGTCAACCGTGGTCCGAAAAAATGCAGAAACTCTCCCTCACGCTCTCGGATCTGATGCCGGAATTGGTGAGTTCTCGTCCGCCGGACGCCAAAACCTTGAAAAAGCTCCAGGCCGGGTCCAAGCAGATCACCGAATTGGCTCACCAAATCAAAATGGGAGCCACGGTCGGCGGGACAAAAAACCCCGTTCCGCCCGATGCCGATCCCAGTCTGGCGCTGCTATCGTCTCTTTTTGAACGGGAAGCCAAGAGCGCCGCGCGCGCGCTGCAAAGCGGCAATGTAGAGTACGGCAAGGCCTCGCTCCGGCTGGTCACGGGTTATTGCATTTCCTGCCACACCCGAGACGATCAAGGGCCACAGTTTCCCGCCCTGCCCCTAAATACAAAAATAGATAAGCTGACGCGAATGGAGCGCGCGCAACTTTTTGCCGCCACTCGCCAGTTTGATCGCGCGCTAGAGGAGTTCGAGGGAGTCATTTCCGACCCCTCAATCGCATCCAAACGCCAGATCGAATGGGGCCGGGCAGTCCGCCACGCGTTCACAATCGCCGTGCGCGTCCAAAAAGACCCCGAACGAGCCCTCAAAATCATCAAACGAGTTGAGGGGCTGCCGGCCATTCCTGTGCTTTTCCGCGATTTCATCACCGCTTGGAAAAAGTCGATTACCGACTGGAAAAAAGAAGGCAAGAAGGCGGTCGACACCGAAGAAGAACTTTTCGCTGAGGCCAAGCGCTTAGGTAGTGAAGCGGAGTCTACCCAGAAATACCCGATGGATCATTCCGCCGATGTACTCTACTTGCGGGTTTCCATGGCGGCCCACGAGTTGTTGGGCAAGTATCCAGACGGCAAGCATACCGCCGAAACGTTGCTGCTCTTAGGCAATGCGTACGACCTGCTGGACGATCACCTTATTTCTCCGCTGCCAGAGATGTATTACGAAACGTGCATTCGCCGCACACCCCACACTGCGATAGCCGAACAGTGCTTCCAGCGCTACGAAGCCGATGTGTATTTCGGCTACACCGGTAGTGGCGGCACCTCGATCCCGGAGGACATCGCCGTGAATTTAAAAGAGTTGAAAGAACTGGCTAAACCGAAGGCCTAAGCGCTTGCCGAGGGCATCCGTTCGGGGCAGATTGTCCCGCGGAGGCGTCAGCATGCCGAAAGACAATCGGGGGCATATTTTGGTGGTCGATGACGACGCCGAGATCGTTTCCCTGCTCACCCTGATTTTCCAAGCCGAGGGCTATACAGTATCTTCCTTTTCTTCGGCAGAGGATGCGCTGATTTCGTTGCGCAATCCGGTCGAAGACACCTTGCCGGTTGATGTCATCCTGTCCGATCTGCAAATGGCCCGCATGAGCGGAACGCGTTTCCTCAAAACCGTGCGCAAAGAGTACCCCGACCTTCCGGTAATTATTATCACCGCTTTTGCGTCGGTAGCCTCGGCGGTCGAAGCCATGCACGCTGGCGCGTACCACTACGTCACTAAACCTTTCAATATGGACGAGCTTCTGATCCACGTTGAACGCGCGCAGCAACAACGCCGCCTACTCTCCGAGAATGAGGCGTTGCGCCGGGAAGTCGATCGGTCTTGGGGATTGGGCGACTTGCTAGGCAAAAGTGCGCCCATGAAGGCCGTTTTTGCTTTGGTGAACCGGGTGGCCCCGTCGCAATCCAACGTTCTCATCACGGGCGAAAGCGGCACCGGCAAGGAGATGGTCGCACGCGCCATTCACGAACAGGGTACGCGCTCTGCAGGCCCATTTATCAGCATCAACTGCGCCGCGATTCCAGAAACACTTTTAGAGTCGGAACTCTTTGGCCACGCCAAAGGCGCCTTCACCGGTGCCATGTTTCGCAAAGTGGGTTTGTTGGTCGAGGCCAACGGCGGAACACTTTTTCTCGACGAAATTGGGGATATGACCCCAGCGCTGCAGGCGAAACTTTTGCGAGTAATCCAGGAGCGCAAAGTGCGACCGGTGGGTGAAAACCAGTCGGTAGACATCGACGTGCGTTTCGTGGCCGCCACTCACCGCGATTTGCGGGCCGAGATTCGAGCCGGCCGATTTCGAGAAGATCTCTTTTACCGATTAAGCGTGATTCCCATCCACCTGCCCCCCCTTCGGGATCGCCCACAAGATATTCCGCTTCTGGTGCGCCACTTCCTGCGTAAATTCACGGCCGCAGCTGGACCTATGTCGTGTGTGCGAAGCTTTAGCGTGGAGGCTCTCTCGAAGCTGGCAACCTTGCGCTGGCAAGGCAATGTGCGCGAACTAGAAAATTTGGTTGAACGGATTGTGGTGCTTTGCCCGCACGCTGAAGTGCGGCCGCAAGACATACCCGATCCCGATGCCCTTCAACCCGAGAGCGCCACCCGCGCGGCGTTCGAGGGCTTCCCTACGTTGGCCCAGGTAGAAGAACGTTATACGCGCCTAGTTTTGGAACGCTTGGGCGGTCGCAAAGATCAAGCGGCTCTACTTTTGGGAATTAATCGACGTACTCTGTACCGCAAAGAACGCGAATACGGATGGGTAACCGACGGCGCTACTGCCCAACCAAACGTAATTGACGACTCACCCCTCGGAGCTAGCGCGGCCAAGCCAACTCGGAAGGGGAGTAAGCGCGACGAAATAGCTTCGTCCCTCCGCTCATCGCAATAAAGGTTTAGACTCCGCGAACCACGAGCATGCGGATCTCGCTCATATCTTGCATGGCGAAGCGCACGCCTTCCCGGCCCAATCCGCTGTCTTTGACTCCACCGTAGGGCATCGCATCGGCGCGCCAAGACGGAACGTCTCCCACGATCACGCCACCCACTTCGAGCAATTCCCACGCGCGGTAGACTTTGTGGATATCGCGGGTGAACACGCCTGCCTGCAAGCCGTAGCGAGTCGCATTCACCTGATTCAAGGCGTCTTCGAAAGAACTAAAACGACTCAGCACCACCACTGGGCCAAACGCCTCTTCAGCACAGAGGGCTTGGTCCGCCGGCACACCCTCCACTACGGTGGGTTCCAAAAGTGCGCCGGTGCGTTTTCCACCCACCAGTATTTTGGCGCCGGCCTTCACCGCGGCCCTGATCCAGCTTTCCAAGCGTTTAGCTTCTTCTTCTCCGATCAGCGGACCCACCACCGTGGTGTCGAGCTTAGGATCGCCAAATTGCAGGCCGCCCACCGCACGCACCAAAGCTGCACTGAAAGCGTCGTAAATTTTTTCATGAACCAACACCCGTTGCACACTGATGCAGCTTTGGCCACTCTGAGCGAAGCCGCCCACTAATACCCGCGCCACTGCGTCCGAAACGTCCCAGTCCTCGTCGACAACGCACGCGGCATTGCCACCCAACTCCAAAACGACTTTCTTTTTACCGGCTTGTTTTTTTAAATCCCAGCCGACCGAGGGAGAGCCGGTGAAGCTCAATAGCTTCAATCGCTCATCGGTCGTGAAGAGGGCAGCGCCGTCGCGCCGGCAGGGCAAAATCGAAAAAGCCCCTTTGGGCAGAGCCGTCTCCGCCAATATTTCGCCCAATATCAAAGCGCTGAGGGGCGTGAAGCTGGCCGGCTTGAGGATAAAGGGGCAGCCCACGGCAATAGCGGGAGCGACCTTGTGAGCCACCAAATTCAACGGGAAGTTAAACGGCGAAATAAACGAACAGGGACCAATGGGAAAACGTTTCCACTGCGCGCGATAGCCCCGGGTGGCGTCGGACATGTCGACAGGAAGAATCTCTCCGTATACGCGCACGCTCTCTTCGGCTGCCGTGCGGAATGTTTCGATGAGCCGGCCGACCTCGTTCACAGCGTCGCGCTTGGGCTTACCGCCCTCGACGCAAAGCACGTAAACCAACTCTTCCTTGCGTTCTTCGAAGCGCCGCACACAGTGGCTCAATATTTCGCGCCGCTCGAATGCGGCTAGCTTACGCATGGGTTCCACGGCCTGCACCGCGAGACCAATTGCTTCATCGATCAACTTCGGGTCCGCGAGCGGCACGTGGGCCACCGTTCTACCAGTAAACTTATCGGTCACTGCCAAGTCCCGGTTAGGGGTGCGGGACTGACCGCCGACGTAGAGTGGGTAGGTATCCTTCAACATCGGGCAACGCTATCTCACACGCCGCGTCGTCGCAACGCAAACTGGGCCCGCAAAAGGTCCCGCAGCTTGGCTCCAACCAGAGCGCGGCTTAGGATCCACCAACGACAAAATCGTTTGGGCAAAAATCCCGTACCCGTAGTCACCAGGATGATTGAGGCCATTGGAAGTTAGATCCAGGTAGCCTTTGCGGCGCAAAGCAGTTTCCCAGGCCGCGGTCATATCGGCGACCGCCACACCCTCGCCCGCTAGTTCGCGCTGTAAGCGAGCATAAGCGCGGATTCGACGGGCATTCGCCGCCCACTCAGGGTGAGTCAGCATGGGAGTAACCAAAACCCATTCCACTTTCGGTAGTTTTGCGCGCAATCCGTCGATAGTTTGGCGGATGCATGAAATGAAATTGTCGGGGGAGGTACGCATAGAGGCGTCGTTTACCCCAAACTCGAAAATAACCAAGTCCGGCTTTTCTTTAGCCAACAAAGGCACTCGCGCCATCCCCCATAAGCAAACGCGCCCCGGCACGGAGTGGTTCGTCCACTCAACGGAAAAGGCGCCCGCATTTTCTAAACCACGCGCGAATTGCGCACCAAACGCAGGGCAATGCTCAGCCCCTTCTCCCTTACCGATGCTGTCGCCCACCAACGCAAACCGGATCGGCCGCCGCGCCAATAGCGCCCGCCGAGTGCGGGGCAAACTGCCGTAGGTCAATCTATCGACTAGCTGATCCGCCGTATCGTACCCCGCTCGGATTTGAAGCCGATCAAATAGCCCGTCTTGCGCGAAGAGCACTCCCCGACTGGCATCGCGAGGCAAACTGCCCATCGAGTTAGGTGCGCGCCGAGGCGGGTACAGCAGGTGCTCTTCCAAAAAAGGAATACGGCTTGTCTTTGACAGACAGAGCTGACGGCTACCTGCTGTCCAAAGATAATCCCGGTCTCGCACAAACTTTGTGCCGCGGTAATCGGTCAACGCAGGAATAGCGGACGGAGTAAAGAGCAACCGGCCGCAAGCCACCGCGGCGCCAGCTGGGCGTATAAACAAGACCGGTTCATCGGCAATAGGGTGGGCCCGGGCCGTTAAACTCCAAACAAGAAAAAACCAACAAAGAGCTTTCATCGCGTCTCGCACCCAGATAGCAGTAGAGCAACGCCATCGTACACGCAGGAGCGAAAATGCGCCAAATCTGGATCACCGAAGTAGGAGCCCCCGAAGTTTTGCAAGTGCGAGAGGCGCCCGATCCGCAAGCGAGTACTGAGGAAGTTCGGGTGCGGGTTAAAGCAGTGGGGATCAACTTCGCCGACATCTTAGCCCGAATCGGTATCTACCCGGACTCTCCAAAAATCCCCGCAGTGGTTGGCTACGAAGTGAGCGGTGAAATCGACCAGATTGGCGCTTCGGTCACGGGTTGGAAAAAAGGCGATAAGGTGATCGGTATCTGTCGTTTCGGCGGGTATAGCGACACCGTCGTGTTGCGCCCCGAGCAATTGTTTCCCTTGCCAGAAACGATGACTTTTAGCCAAGGGGCGGCGGTTCCCGTGAGTTACCTCACGACGTACCAAATGCTTTTTGCCATGGGCTCCGTGCGCAAGGGCGACAAGGTTCTCGTGCATTCGGCAGCCGGCGGCATTGGGCTTGCGGCCATCGAGCTGTGTCGCATTGCGGGAGCGGAAGTGATCGGCATCGCCTCTCCCGGCAAGCACACCTTTTTGCGAGAGCGCGGCGTAAAACTTTTGATTGATTCGCACACGAAAGATCTGCTGGGCGACGTGAAAAAACTGACCGGCGGCAAAGGCGTGGAAATCGTTTTGGATCCAGTGGGAGGCAAATCTTGGGCGATAGGTTTCGACTGCTTGGCGCCCACTGGGCGCTTGGTAATGTTTGGAATCAGCAGCGCGGCCACCGGCAAAAAACGTAGTTGGTTGTCGTATGCCAAGACCGTTGCGAGCATCCCGTGGTTCAAGGTCAACCCCGTATCCCTTATCAACCAAAACAAAGCCCTAATTGGAGTCAATCTCGGGCACATGTGGGGCGAACGCGAAAAGATGCGGGAATGGGCAATGGAAATCCTGAAGTGGCATGCGGAAGGCAAAATCATTCCGCACGTCGACCGGGAATTCTCCTTTGACGACGCAGCCAAGGCTCACCACTACATTCAGGATCGCAAGAGTATCGGCAAAGTGATTTTGGTCCCTTAATGGGAAATCTGCTTTTGCTCTAACAATACGGCTTGGATTTGGTCTTGAATGACTTCGTGAGTCTTTTGCTTGAGGAAATCAGCCGAAGCGCCCTTAGGCAATGAGCTACTAAATAACCCCCGTAACAGTGCGTCCTCAACATGGGAGACTAAAGAGCGGAAGCTTGGATCCTGCGCGTTGAAACGGCCTTTCTCAATTACCGTCATCAAGTAACTGACCGGTTGCTCCGAAGCTGGAGTCAATCCGCGGACCAGGGACGCGCTTTCGTCGGTCAGGATGCGGCGAATTTTATCCCCCAGAAGCTGGTCGTCCATCAAAGTGCTCTCTACGGCTTTCTTCACGCGCTCCTGTTCTTCACTTGAAAGAGCGGTGAAGACCTCCGCTTCTTCCAAATTGCGCAAAATGCCAAAACGGTATTTAGCAAATACCGGGCTAATGCCAGGACCGATCGTCTCACCGAAACCGGCAAGGATTTTTGCCTGGAACAGTTCGTATTCGCGCAGCCCTTCAGCTGTTTTGTGGTTCCTTGCCCGGGCCAAATCCGCAGTCCCGTATCGTTGCTGGGAATAGCGTGCAGCGGTATGGAGCCCTAGCAAACCAGCGCCGATCATGGCGGAACCAATTCCACCGTTGCGCAGCAGCGCATAGTGGCTCCCGCACCACTTGGCCGTTTTCTGGGCCTCCTCCAAGCGCACCCGATTATCCTCGAATGCCTGGACCAACTCCGGCGACGCCCGCTTAAGCGCTTGCTGAAAGGCGGCGTTAATCATGGCCTGTGTTTCCGCCAAACGGGCTTGACCCCGATAGTGATCCGCACGCCAAGCCTCGCGCGCGGCCGAAAAAAGCTTTTTTCCGCCCAGCACTAAAATGGCGCTGGAAGTAGCGGCGAGCCAAATGGGATCGCTGACATCGATATTATTGCGCGTCGCTGCTTCTTGTAGCATCGACCACAAAGTATCTTCCGACCCCGGAGGCATGGGCGGTTCAGCGCTAGCCAACGGAACAAAAAACGTCATCAGAACTATCGCAATCAAACTGCCACGCCATCTGCTAATCATCGCGGAACTCCCTATCAGGCACAAAGGCCTCGCTCATTTTGCAAACGCAGGGCCACCATCTGGTCTACCAATTGCAATTCCACCGACGAAGCGGGAAACCCCGCAAGGAGCAGCCATGCGGTTTTTGGGAATAGCAGCGATAGTCACGTTGGTCGGCCTAAGCGGGTGCGGCGGTGCAGGCCAAAAGAATACGCCCAACCAACCGCCGGAAGTGCGACGAACCCTTAAATTGGATGGCGGGGCCGAACTCGAGTTCAATAGCCAAGGCTACCTGCCTAAAGAAAACTGCATTCAGCTAAGCAAGACTTATGGGCGGTCTACGGTCGACTTTATTGCGGGAACCTGCGACTTGGGAGCGGTTACGCTGTCCCTGGAGCTTGACTCGACAACCGGAAAGCTCTCCTACAATGGTACCGTGGTGGGGCAGTACGATTTGGTGCCGGGCGATAAAATCTTCGATCTCTGTTCTGGTAAATTTGCGGGAGTTTGTTTGCCGCAGATCCAAGCTGGCGCGGTTGTCCGCGGAGCTTCGGCTGGCTACTTAGGTTTCTAACGCTAAGGTGCAATTTTCCGGATGGTGCCCCGAGCGAAATCCGCGACGTATACTTCGCCCTCTGGATCTTGGCCAAAGGTGGAGAGAGAAATATTCCACTTACCCAGCGCCGAAAAGTCTTGGGAGTGAATCGATTCCTGACCGGACGCGGGAGGATCCGCCGCCCAAATCCGCCCGCTGACAAAGTCTCCGAACAAGTATTTTCCCTTCAACGCGGGGATTGCTTTGCCGGTATAGACGTAACCGCCGGTGATAGACGCACCGTCGTCGCGTCCGTACTCCAACCAAGGATCGGTTAGCCCTTTGGTGGGACAATTCGTATCGGGGTGGAAGCAGTGGGAAGCTTCTTTGATGCGCCAGCCGTAATTCTTACCCGACTCGACGATCGAAACTTCCTCCCAAAGATTTTGCCCCACATCCGCAACAATCAGCCGACCGCGCGGATCAAAAGTGTAGCGCCATGGATTACGCAACCCGAGCGCCCAAATCTCAGGTGCGTACTTTTTCTCGGTCACGAACGGGTTGCTGGCCGGGATGCCATAGGGTTTGCCCGCGCTGCGGGTGTCGACATCGATGCGCAGCATCTTTCCCAATAATGCCTTTAACGACTGTCCGTTGCCGTGGGGATCCGCCGCCAAGCCGCCATCGCCCATGCCGATGTACAAATACCCGTCCGAACCAAAAAGCAATTTGCCGCCCTTGTGATTGGGGTACGGCTGCGGGATCTCGAGCAATACTCGCTCACCGGTGGGTGGAGTGGAATCGGTGGCCAAAAGCCATTCAGCGATCCGAGTCCGTCGGTCGCCTTTGCTGGGGTTGTAGTTCAAATAAATTTTTCGGTTCTGGGCAAAGCGCGGGTGGAAAGCCAATCCCAGCAATCCCATTTCGCTGGAAGTCAGCACATCGAGGTGCAGCAATTTCACCCGGTCGTTGGGATTAGAGCGCGAAAGACTCCAAAGCTCGCCCTGCTTCAGGAGCACCAAAACCCGGTCAGAACCGGGGATGAAAGCGATTTCCGTTATCTGCGGCAGGCCCGACGCCCAATCGAGCAACTGCACCGAAATTCGCGGCCGCTGGACATCGCGCCCGGTAAACTCGGGAACTTTCGCCCCAAAACCAACACTCGCCAACAAACTCACTGCTAAAGAAATTTTGCGCACCCCTCACTCTTGCCGACCAAACTGGGAACGTCAAAGAGACTGGAATTGCAAAACTTATGTCCAGACACCTCGAGGAAGACACCGTAAGGGGCTTTCTGCGAGCCACTCGCTAGCATCGGCCGGGCCGTCATTGCAGCCGCAAGACTCTTGGAACCCTCGATCTCGTCTGCAATGCGAGCGCCTCAACCTAGGTAAGACTTTATAAGGACCGGCGTGCCAGGCCGATGCTAGTGAGTGGCGCGCAGAAAGCCCCGTACGATTGGCCACCCGGGAAGAGACTGTGGTAAGAATCCCCAATGCGACTCTTCAGTTGGAACGTTAACGGCATCCGCGCAGTTCACACCAAAGGTTTCGAAAATTGGTTTCGTAAAGAAGCCCCCGAGATCGTTTGCTTGCAGGAAATCAAAGCTACTCCCGATCAGCTAGAGGAGAAGGTCGTGCACCCGGCGGGTTACCACAGCTATTGGCACCCTGCGCAAAAAAAAGGGTATAGCGGCCTCGCCATCTATACCAAGCACGAGCCACTCAACGCGACCTACGGGTTGGGCGCGCCGGAGTTTGATAATGAAGGGCGCGTGCTTTCCGTGGAATACCCGGATTTCGTGCTCGTCAATTCGTACTTCCCCAACAGCCAACGAGACCATGCACGCCTGGACTATAAGCTAGCGTTTTGCGCGGCGATGCACCGCTACCTCGACAGCTTGCGTGCGAAAGGAAAGAACGTCTTGCTCTGCGGGGATTTCAACATCGCGCACCAACCCATTGATCTGAAAAACCCCAAGCAGAATGAAAAAAATGCCGGCTACCTGCCCGAAGAACGCGCCTGGATGGATCAATTCCTAAAGGCTGGTTACGTCGATACGTTTCGGCACTTCACTCCAGATCCGGGACACTACACTTGGTGGAGCTATCGCCCCGGAGTGCGCGAGAAAAATATTGGGTGGCGGCTAGACTACTTTGTGGCCAACCCTGAAATGAAAGGGCGATTGAAGGCGGCCCTTCACCACCCTATGGTGATGGGATCGGATCACTGCCCGGTGGAATTGGTTTTGCGCAAATAACCAAAAGGCCGTTCACCAACCCGAATTCGCGTATACAAACCGTACCGCATTGTAGTCGCGGTAGAGATGGCTTCGACGGAAACCCGCAAATCCCTGCGGGAGCGCGTTTATATGTGCCAATTCGGTGTCGGATGCGGGCCAGGGTCGAAACGATCTTCCATGGGCTTGCCGGCAGACCTCAATAGCCTGGGGGGAAAGCAATCGTAGGTATTCGTATTCGGCCCGGATCGCGCCCACCTCACCTAAGTATTGGCCCCAATAGTCCTCTTTGTGCAGCGGAGGGGTCAACGAACCGGTATCGTACTCGGGCTCCATGCTTTGAATCGCATGTTCGATTTCGTGCGCAAGAACGGCGTAGTAAAAACCTGTTTCGTACCGCTCGACATCCCCCTGGATAAATATATGGGCAGGCCTATCGGCCTGCGCTTCGCGGTACGCCCCGCTCGTCCTGCCCATGTCCGGACGAATATCCAGCCTTAAAGACGACAAGAGCGCTCTTACTTGCTCGACTACTCGGTCCGAACTCTCTCTCAATCGCACTTGCAGATAAAACTCAAACGCCGCCTTGGGCTCGTCCTGAACCGAATAGCGATACTTTTGTCGGAAAGACTTAAAACTCTCCCGATGGGATGGGTAAACAAACTGGCGGCGAAACGCCTTGGGGATTTCGGGCTCGGACGGAAGGTAGAATTTGGAGACTAGCCTTTTTGAACACGGAATATCCAGGGCGGGCAAAGTGAAAAATGGAGAGACCGGGCTAGAAAAATCCGCAGCCGAAAGCGACTTCCCCAGAAAAACGCAGAGGAAAATGGCGGTTGCAGCCGAAAACCCGCGAGTAAGCATCGCGGGCTTCTAGCACAGAAGGGTGCCCCAAATCCAGACTTCGGCGCCCGGGGCCCAACCTGCGCTAGAACTTGATTCCTTCGAGTGCCTTTTTAAGCTCGTTAGGCACGACTTTTTGGAGTTCCTGCTTCACTTTGTTGGTGGCCTCTTGCTTGAGTTTGGCCCCCGCCGCTCGGGCCACATTGGCCAGCGCCACCTTGGTGAGCGATTCGGCCACCGAGGTATAGCTGGGTGCCGGAGCAAATAGGGTTCCGCCCACATCGATGGGAAAACGCACGGGCTGCCCCGGCTCGCAGAGAATGCGCTCGACCCGAACACCGTTGCTTTCGACCGTAAGATTACTGGCCCCTGTGACGTTGTTGCTGTCGATGACTTCCCAGTGAGCCGCTAATCTATAGTCTTTCAGACCAATGGTCGTAGCGCCTTTGATGTCCAGCCCGCGGTACTTGCCAGAATAGGCGCTAAAGTCGGGCATCGAAAAGCTGCCTTTCGAAATAGAGAAGTTCGCGGTCATGCGCTCGTAACCCGTTTGCACATTGCCCAGCACCAGCTTCTTGCCCTTTAACCCGGGAATTTGACCTGCTACCCCTTCGAGTGCCTTGTTGACGGCTTCGCCCGCCATTTTGTTTACGTCGATGCTCGCAAACTGCGCGTCGGTCATGGCCAAATTGCCGGAAGCTTCTAGGTTGGCCTTGGCCGGCTCGGGATTGAAACTGGCGCCTTTGCCATTCATTTTAAAATTCAATTTTCCATAGGCGGTGTTTTTGAACATCTCCAATTGCGACGATACCGCTTTTTTCAAATCAAACCCTGCAACCTGCATCCCAAACTGGTAGCGCGGCATCTTGGGTTTAAGATCAAAGGACGCGCTGGATGTAATCAGGCCGTCGAAGACCCCCATGCGAAACTTATCGAGGTTCGCTACCAGGCTCCGCAAACTCATTTGCCCATCGATAGGATCCACGCGAATGCCCATCGCTTTGATGAACTTCAAGTTAAACCCAATAACGGCGTCGGCGCTGGCTAGCACCGCGTTTTCGCGCAAGGGCTCCAATAAAGCATCGAAGTCGGAAGCCGGCTTGGCGCCGGAAGCGGCACCTTGCTTGGAATCCACCACCGGCACTGCACCAGCCGCATCTTTCTTAGGTGCCTTGGGAAAATCCATCAATTGGTCGAGATCCATTCCGGTAGAAGTGACCTGCACGTTGGCGCGGGGCTTGGTGAAAGAAACCACACTCCCCGCGACGACAAGCTCATTGCCGGGGGCCTTGAAAGTCATCTCCATGCGTTCGACTTTGTCGGTGACTACTCGGACCGTCGCGTCGATCTGCGGCTGAACTTTGAGCGTAGGTGCTTTGGCTTTGAGCGCCTTAATCGCCAAATCTGCCTGGTATTGTAGTTTGCCGAGCGGCCCGCGAGCGTCGGCCTTGAAAGCTGCCGCACCGGTGAGTTCGTAAGCTTTCAGCATAGGAACCAGCTGCGACCACGGGGACATAGCAACGTCGTTCGAAGCCGCTTTGAACGTGACCTCGGCCCCAGGGGTTCCTACGCCGGTCATGCCGCCACTCATTGTGACAATGGCGTTATGAAATTTAGCGGTAAGGTTCTCGATGACCGCCGATGTCGGGGTGGCGGCTAGTTTACCGTCGATATTCATCGGAATTCCCGGTGCCTTGTGGAAAAGTTCACCGTAAGCGATGTCAACGCCATCCAAGTCGGCTTTAATCACGACACTCGCTTTTTCGAACTCGGTTCCCTTGAACTGCGGCTGCGCCGAAGCCCTCAATTTCGCTGGGCCCTTTACCGACAGCACTTTTCCCATGCGGGTATCGAGCTTCGCGGAAATTTCAATTTCGGTCGGGCGAGAAAGCGAGAGGTCTTTTACCCGCACGTCCAGTGCTTCCACTCGCGAAACGAGATCGGTCGACTTATCGACGTAGGCCAAACGCGCATCCAGCATTTCGATACCCAAACGCGCACGAGTGACGATACCGGGTAACGAACCGGAAGATGTTCCAGGCGACGGAGGTACCGATGGAGCTTCGGGCGAACCCGGAGCTGCTTTCGGAGCGGTTTTTACCAACTGCATGGCGTTGATACCGCTCTTGTCTTTGATAACGGTGACCTCTGGTTTTTTCATCGCAAAGGTGAGCCGAGGTGAACCTGAAAATATCGACGAGAAAGGAACGTGAAAATAAACGTCGGCCGCCGAAACCACATTGCGGCCTTGGGCGTCGTTTAACGAAAAGCCATCGACCCGCACCTTGATCTGCCCCCAGAGCGAGAGGTGCAGAACCCCCAGTTTGAGTTCGCCGTTCAAATATTCTTTGGAAGTCTCAACGATTTTGGGCCGGAACTGATCAACGTCGACCACCAGAGGGACGATAACGGCAGTGGCGACGAGCAGAAGAAGAAACACCCCGACGCTGATGCCTATCCATTTGAGGAATTTTCTCGGTTGGGCTTTAGACATCGGGGCGCTCCTTTAATCAGGTTGCTCTAGGCCGCAGGCGCTTGGAACCAGCTCATGCACCAGCCGTTGGAGGTGACATAGCCCTTGGTCGAGGCGAAAAGTGCGCACGACCCAACTGCCGTACCATTGACCTTGATGTCTTTGCCGTCCGCCCCGACTGCTTGTACATACTGCATGCAATTGCTGCAGTCCGCTTTCGGGTTGGTGCGGCCCGTCGCCTTTTTGGCGTCGGCTTTGTATTTCAACGCCGCCGGCATAGCGTCGGTTTCTTTCACCAACGCTTTGGACGCATCGGCCTCGGTGGTGGTGACGGTTTTTCTAGCAGCCCAAGCCAAGGCCGAAACAAACGCCATCGGAGCCGCGATCACACTCATCAAAAACGCGCGGCGATTCAAAGTAAAACGTGCCATGAAGTTCCTCCGTACAAATAGTCCGAGGGCCAGCTCCTCTAGCGCAACTCGCGCCGGAGTATCTTGCCCACATTAGTTTTCGGTAACGCGTCCAGAAATTGTACTTGTTTCGGCACTTTGTAGCCAGTGAGGTTCTTGCGCGCGAAATCCCGCACCTCTGCTTCAGTGAGGCTGGGGTCTTTTTTCACGATACAGGCCTTTACCACTTCGCCCGAGTGCTCGTCGGGCACACCTATGACACCGACTTCCAAGATCTTAGGGTGAGATGCCAGCACGTCTTCCACTTCGTTGGGGTAAACCTTGAAGCCCGAAACGCTGATCATGTCTTTTTGCCGATCCACGATGCGCAAAAAACCGTCTGTTGCGAACTGGCCGATGTCGCCGGTTTTGAGCCAGCCGTCTCCGGGCATCACATTTGCGGTTTCTTCCGGCTTTTCCCAGTAGCCCTTCATAACCTGCGGGCCGCGCACCCAGATTTCTCCAGGCTCACCTACCACTGCTTCCTGCCCTTTCTCAGTGACGAGCTTCACTTCCGTGGAAGGCATCGGCATACCCACTGTGCCAATTTGCACGCCCTCTTTGCTCAGTGGGTTGAGGGAAACCACCGGCGATGTCTCGGTAAGGCCGTACCCCTCCAAAAGCAACGAACCGGTGAGGGAATTCCAGCGATCGGAAACTTTCTTCTGCAACGCCATCGCTCCGCCCACACAGAATTTCAGCGACGAGAGATCGACCTTGCTGAAGTCCTTGTGGTTCATCAAAGCATTGAAGAGCGTATTGACGCCTGTCATGAGGGTAGGCTTGTTCTTGCCCATTACTTTTAAAAGATCGGCAATATCGCGCGGGTTGGCGACCAGGATATTGTGGGTGCCGAAACGGAAAAGCGCCATTGCGTTCACGCTGAGCGAGAACACGTGGTAGAGCGGCAGCGGCATGAGGCAGGTTTCTTCCCCGGGTTTTAGGTAGACACCCAGCCATGCAGAAACTTGTTCCATGTTGGCGACGATATTGCGGTGAGTAAGCATCGCCCCCTTGGAAGTGCCGGTGGTGCCACCCGTGTACTGTATGAAAGCAAGGTCAGAACCCTGCCGGGCCACCCGCTTGAAATCCCGTTTGGCTCCTTGCGCCAAAACATCGCGGAACGGCAGCGCCATGGGTAAGTTGAACTTGGGCACCATCCGCTTCACGTGGCGCAGGACAAAGTTGACGATTTGGCGCTTTGGCGCGGGCAACATATCGCCGATATCGGTCACTATGACTGTTTTCAGTGACGGTACCTGCGGCAGAACTTCTTCCAAATGAGTGGCAAAGTTGGCGCAGATGACGACGAGCTTCGCCTGGCAATCATGGAATTGATTTTTCATTTCCCGCGCGGTGTAGAGCGGGTTGGTATTGACCACCACGAGACCGGCGCGCAAGGCGCCGTAGAGTGCGATGGGGTACTGCAAAATATTCGGGAGCTGAATCGCTATGCGATCCCCCGGGACTAGGCCGGGCACACTTTGCAAATACGCCGCAAAGGCGCGGCTTTGTTTTTCAATATCGGCGAATTTTAAGGTGTACCCAAGACTGGTGTAACACGGCAGATGCGCAAACTCGCGGCAAGAGGTTTCAAACACGTCGATGATCGACGCAAATTTATCGGCATTTATCTCAAAAGGTACTCCCTTAGGATAATTTTGCTGCCAAGGCCGGTGTTCCATTTTGCGCGCTTCCATATCACTCCCCCAAGTAACCGGAGCATAACTGGACTGGCTCTAGAAATAAACCCAAGTCACGCCCGCGTTTTGGTCGTCGAGGCGATACGATTCGATGATGGGGAGGGTTTTCAAGTACCGGTGCAAAGCATCACGGATGCGGCCTGCGCCGATTCCATGAACGATTTCCATTTTCTGGTGCCCTTCGATGATGGCCCGGTCCATGGCTTTTTCGACCGCTCGCATGGCGTCTTCCACCAGCATCCCGTGAAGATCCAAGGTGGCCGGCCTGCTCGGGGGGTTCTTCCCACTGCCCGCCACCGGCTGAGCGATGTTTTTCAGGGTTTTCAAAATCGACTTCGAAACAGCGGCCCGAGGCGTGCAGTCTGACGCACGGCATTGCACTCGCATTCCGTTGATCAGCACGTCGTACCACCCTGGCCGGCGCGAGCCTTCGACGACCCCCATTTTTTTGAGGGACTCGACGTAAACTTCATCTTTCGCTTTAAACTCAGCCGCCACGAAGGGTATACCGCCTCATATGGAAATTGATCCGACTCTAGACGACCGCGTGAACTTTATAAAGGTGACTTCCCACTTAAACTGGGACGAGTACTTCATGCTCCAAGCCATGATGGCGAGCTACAAGAGCAAAGACCCCAACACCAAAGTCGGCTGTGTGTTGGTCGACCGCAACAACCACCAAGTCAGCATGGGCTACAACGGCGCGGTGGCCGGTATCGACGAGTCCAAAATCCCTTGGGGTAATAACCGCGCGGTGCCCCTGGAATTTCAAAAGTACGGCTACGTCATCCACTCCGAGGCTAACGCAATCTCTCACGCCAAGGGCGAACTCGAGGGAGCCAAAGCGTATGTCACCCTTTTCCCGTGCAACGAATGCGCGAAGCTCATGGCCACCCACCGAGTGCGAGAAATTATCTACCTAAGCGACAAGTACAAGGACACACCGGAGATCCGGATGTCCAAGCACCTATTCGACCTGTCTGGAGTGTCGTACCGGCAACTGGAGATAACTCCCGAGTTGATCCAAAACCTGAAGTCTTACCTGCTGTCACTGCTGCCCGTGGAATAAGTCATTGCCGTTGACACTCCGCACAGCGTTGGCCTACCTGGATCAAGAGGTCTGGGGATGCATTCGTTGATTCGCGTTGGGTTGTTTTTCTCTGCAGTAGGTTGCCTCCTTTCGGAAGGTGCCACCAAACTTGAAACCTATCGAAATTTACTTACTCAAGCGGAGCCCTACCCCATCGCTGCACCGCCAGAGCCGCAACGGCCGGGGCGACGGCCCCGCTTTATGTACCCCGAAAATAATCGGGGAGCTCTGCAAGATTATGAGTGGCGCGTGGAAGACCACAGGAAGTGGCGCCAGCAATTGATGGCATGGGAGGAGGAACAGGCAAAGCACCACGGCGCCGAACTCAATCGCCTGGTCGCTTCGACTGGCTCTTACGTTCAGATGCTGAACGACCTGGGTCTAAGGCAAACTCTTACTCTCCTCCAAGAGGCGCGGTATTTTATGCGCCCCCACCCTGAAGCTTTTCCGTCGACTCCAGCCTACCTGGAGGTTTTCCAAAGTGCGGTTAGGGAATTTGGACGTACGACTCGCACGATGGGCTATGCGGTGGAGGGAATCTCAGCGGCACGGGATGCAGTCAAACCACACCTGGCTTTGTTGCCATTTATGGAAGGGTTGCTGGCAGGAAAGCCGCAAATTCTTGAAGAGAATCTCGCCATACCGGATCTTTCCGACGCGTTTCTCGCATCAGCAAAAACACTTCCAGGAACGGGCTTAAAGTTTGGGGAAAAAATGCTTCTAGGCGCGCCCAATCCTTCAGCCTTTTTATTCCTCCTAAGTATTGAACGCTCCCAGGCAGGTTCGGCATGGCCCAGGATCGTAGCGAAAGAGTTTAACGAAAATAACGTCTTTAAACATTTTCTCGACCTTTCGCCGACCGAAGAACAATGGGCCGAGATGCTAAGACTTTGGCCTGCTAAGCAGGCTTTGGCTTCGCTCGAAGCGAATCGCATTTGGGTCGGCTGGAGGAGTCGCTTGCGTCTTCGATTGCGCTCTTGTGCCGATTTCCTGTCTGCGCCGCGATAGAAAACTTCTGGACCTTTGTAGTCCGTAAGTTGATTGATCCGAAGGCGGGAGCTCTGTTACACCGTCCTACCTGGAGGGCTCCAATGCGTGTTTTGGCTTTGGCAGTCGTTTTTGCTAGCAAGCTTGTTTTCGCTGCCGGCACCATCACTGTGGGAAAGGTGACGGTTATTGAAGACATCGGCAGTCACGATATCTTTGTTAGCGGTGAGAAGCTCAATCCCGGCTTTCAATCGATTGTCGAAGGCATAAACAAGAATTTCGGGGCGCAGTACCCACAGGGAATCATCATTCGAGTTACTCCGGCAGCGACGCCGATAGTGGGTACGATGAGGATTCACATTCAGG
>CAZBJE010000006.1:33549-78493 GCA_964492125.1 uncultured Pseudobdellovibrionaceae bacterium
CGTCGATATTCAAATTGAAGCAAGTGATAAGAAACACTCCTTTCCGAGCTACCCGATTTTCGAGGCGGGTTGGGGAGGACGGGCTGCGCAACGGGAATGGCCTGGCCAAACATTTGGCCCTATTCGATGGATGGCCGAGATGGTTCTGGCTAGCAGACCGCCTTTCACCCTCTTTCAGCTGCGCGATCAGGCCTTGAAATTTGCTGGAGTCCTCGGAGAAGTTGATCGATGGATTCTTGCACGCACACAGCAATTTCTGGTGACCGACGCTCCCTCGTGTCCGGATGCCGTGACTGCCGGATTCGCGAAGACCGCGCTTATGCAGTTTTTGGACCTCTCCTTCCGAACATTTCCCTAGTTGAGCGGAGCCGGGATTCAGGCATGGGCCACGGGGGATTGATCCGCACGACCCAAACCGCTATAAGCCCGTCCCATGGGTACGGAACACGGAAATCTATCGCGGGGTGACTGGGTAACGGCGTGTGCCTTCGACGCCACGCAGGATGCTGCCCTCCTCGCTTCGATAGGGAATAAGATCAAAGAAAACAGTGCGTTAAACGTGAAGTCGTATGTGCTTCTCGACCTCGATTCGACGCTTTATGAAGTCGGACCCCGGACCTTGAGGATATTGCGGGACGGCCTACAGGCCTTGGGGGACCAGGCTCCCGCTGCGGTTCGAGCGGCTTTTGCCACCCTCGAGAACCCGGGGTACTCGCTCGAAGATACCTGGCGGGCGCTCGGGTTGTGCCTGGAAGACGTGGAACTCGAGACGGTCCGGGGGCGGATGCAGGCGCATTGGCGAACGGCGTTTTTCTCCAGTGATTACCTGGACCACGACATCGCCTACCCCGGAGCCGCTCAGTTCGCTCAATCGCTGCACGTCCTAGGCGCCGAGCTCGTGTATTTGACCGGGCGCGATGAACCTCGGATGCGGGAAGGGACCTTGCGTTGCCTGAAACGAGACGGGTTCCCCTTGGGTGAGCGGGCTCACTTGCGAATGAAGGCGTCGCGCGAGATCGATGATGTCGTCCACAAGGTCGGAGCAGCGCAGGCACTTGCCCGCGAAGGGGCCGTGGTGGCGTCTCTCGAGAATGAACCTCGAAATTTTGTGGCCCTATTCGAGGCCTTTCCCGACGCCTTACATGTCTTTGTCGACTCGGTTTGCTCCGACAAACCGGCTACGGTGGTGCGCGGAAATGCGAGATTGCTCCGGCGGGACACGCCTCGCAATGACAGAAGTCCCAGTTAGGACTTGGATTTCCGAGGGGTTGGAATTAACTTAGAGGGCCTCAGGAGCCACCACCCAATGGAGTTGTTTGATTTCTTCTCCCGCGCCAATTCCGACTATATAGAGCAGCTGTACCAGCAGTACCAAACCAATCCAGAATCTGTGGATGAACGCTGGGCAGTTTTTTTTGCAGGCTTTGAAGCCGGCAATTCGGGCCCCGGCTCGATTCTAAAACACCTGCTCTCGTCACAATCCGGTTCGCCGGCAGAGGGGGTCAACCATTTGGTTCACTCCTACCGAGAGTTGGGCCACTTCATTGCCAATCTCAATCCGTTGGGCGGCAACCCGGAAGAACACCCGCTCTTGCAGCTTTCCGAGTTTGGTTTCCCCAATTCCGACGATCTCGAACGCAATGTCGGCAATGGCGGCTTTTCGGGCCCCACGGAAGGGCCTCGGCTCGCCGACCTGCTTTCCAGCCTAAAGAAAACGTACTGCGGCACTTTTGCCGTCGAGTACATGGATATTCCGAACAAGGTCCAGCGCGAATGGCTGCAGGAACGCATGGAGCCCTCGCTTAATCACCCGCATTTCTCTCCCGACGAGAAAAGCCGGATTTTGAGCAAACTCACGGCCGCTGAAGGCTTTGAGCAATTTCTCCACACCAAGTATGTGGGTGCTAAACGCTTTTCGATCCAAGGTGCCGAATCGACGATTCCGTTGCTCGACACCCTTTTGAACGAAGCCGGTGCTTTGGGTGCAGAAGAAATTTTCTTGGGTATGGCTCACCGCGGCCGCCTGAACGTACTGACCAACATCATCGGCAAACCTTTTGAGCTCGTGTTGCGCGAGTTCGAAGGAACCGCAGTTTTGCCGTCGGATGACGGCGATGGCGACGTAAAATACCACATGGGCTATACCAACACCCTCACCACCCCAAGCGGCAACCCGCTGCTGGTGACCTTGGTGCCCAACCCCAGTCACTTGGAAGTAGTGGATCCGGTGGTGGTCGGCATGGCGAAGGCCAAGCAAGATGCGCGCGGCGATGACACCGGCAGCCGCGTTATTCCTATTTTAATCCACGGCGAAGCCGCTTTTACTGGCCAAGGGATTGTGCCGGAAACGCTTTCGTTGTCTGAGCTGCCTAACTACCAAACTGGCGGCACCATCCACATCATCATCAACAACCAAGTCGGTTTCACGGCCACCGCGAAAGAAACGCGTTTTACGCCGTACCCTACCGACGTTGCCAAGATGATCCAGGCGCCGGTTTTCCACGTGAATGCCGACGATCCGGAAGCCGTGGTGCATGCCGCGCGCTTAGCAATGCAGTTCCGCCAAGAGTTCAAAGTCGATGTCTTGATTGATCTCTGGTGTTACCGCCGCTACGGCCACAATGAGACCGATGATCCGACATTCACCCAGCCGGTGATGTACCAGAAAATCGATAGCATGAAGTCGGTGCGAGACCTCTACGCTGAAAAGCTCGGCTTGGAAGGCGCAGTGAGCACGGAAGCATTCGACCGCATGAACGCCGAATTGCGGGAGCAACTGGATCACGCCCAGGCAGCGGCCAAGGAAGCGCGTAGTGGCCCGGCGGCTGTGTTTCGTGATCTGTGGGAAGGTTTCGATCGAGCCCGTGGCGACTGGAGTGCAAGCACCGCCATTAGTCGCGAAGATATTTTGCAAATCACAGCACTCGCCACAAACGTGCCCGACGGCTTTGCCGTGCACCGAAAACTGGTGAAAGTATTGGAAGGCCGTCGTGGAATGGCCAAAGGCGACAAAAACGCCGATTGGGGTTGCGCAGAAATGTGGGCCTTTGGCAGCTTGCTGCAAGAAGGCACGCCGGTCCGTTTGATGGGGCAAGATTCCCAGCGCGGTACCTTCACCCACCGCCACGCCACCCTGCACGACACCACCAACGGCGACATTTTTACGCCGCTCACCCAATTCCCGGCCCGGTTTATCGTGGATAACACCATGCTATCGGAACTGGCGGTGATGGGGTTCGAGTACGGTTACAGTATCGCCGATCCGCGCAACCTGGTTTTGTGGGAAGCGCAATTCGGTGATTTCGTAAACGGCGCCCAAGCGATTTTGGATCAATTCCTGGTTAGCGGCGAATCCAAATGGGATCGCATGAGTGGCTTGGTGCTCCTATTGCCGCACGGCTACGAAGGCCAAGGCCCAGAGCATTCCAGCGCCCGTCTCGAGCGCTTCCTGCAGTCTTGCGCCGAAAACAATATCCAGGTCTGTTACCCGACCTTGCCAGCACAGTACTTCCATCTCCTGCGTCGGCAGATCCACCGCAAGTTCCGCAAGCCCTTGATCATGATGATGCCCAAGAGCTTGTTGCGTGACGATCGCTCGACTTCCAAGCTGGAAGAATTCACCGAAGGCCGCTTGCACCTGGTCATCGACGACGATGCTGTAAAACCTGCCGACGTCACCCGAGTGATCTTTTGCACGGGTAAAGTCTATTTTGGCTTGGTCGCTACCCGCGAAGAGCGGGCCATCACCACCACCGCCGTGGTGCGAGTGGAGCAGCTGTACCCGTTCCCAAAAACCGAAATCGAAGCCGTTTTGGCGCGCTACCCGAAAGCCAAAGAATTTTTCTGGGTTCAGGAAGAACCCAAGAACATGGGCGCGTGGTTCTTCATCGAACCGCGAATGCGACCATCGCTTCCGGCGGGAGCACAGCTGCAATACCGCGGTCGTGGTGAAGCCGCTAGCCCCGCGCACGGCTTTTACCGCGTGCACCAACTGGAAGAGCAAGAGTTTTTAAAGAGCGCGTTCGATCCGATAGAGGACGCCGTTATCGCAGACCAGAGCAAAAGCGCATCGTTGAAGGAGCGGCATGGCAACTAAGGTAGAAATTCCATCGTTAGGTGAATCGGTTACAGAAGCAGTTCTGATCCGCTGGATTAAGCAAGATGGCGAAGCCGTCTCGGTGGATGATCCGGTATGCGAACTCGAAACCGATAAAGCCAACGTGGAAATTCCCTCGCCCACGATGGGCGTGTTGCACCACAAAGTGAAACAAGGCGCTACGGTACGCATTGGCGATCTCATCGCCGAGGTGGAGGCCGAAGGCAAAGCCACCGCCAAACCCGCCGCGGCACCTGAAAAGCCCGCTGCCAAAGCACCCCCGGCCGCTGCTGCGCCTCAAGCGCCGGCGCCCGCTGCGGAATCCCGGAGCGCCTCTGACATTGATGATTTAGCGCCATCGGTCCGCCGCCTGGCCAAAGAGCACGGCGTCGATCCGTCTAGCCTCCACGGCAGCGGTCCACGCGGACGCATTGTGAAAGAAGACGTGCAGGCAGCCGTCGACAAACCCGCAATGGCCCCTGCTGCCGCAACCGGCGGTTTCTCCAAGCCCGCCATGCCTGCTAGCAAGCCCGCTTCCACGGATGGCGTCCGCCGCGAGCCGATGACCAAAATCCGCAAAAAGATTGCCGAGCGTTTGGTGCAAGCCCAGCACAACGCCGCCATGCTCACTACTTTCAACGAAGTGGACATGTCGGAAGTGATGGGGTTGCGGGAGCGCTACAAAGAGCAGTTCCTAAAAACCCACGGCGTCTCGCTCGGCTTTATGTCTTTCTTCGCACGCGCGATCGCGCTGGCCTTGCAAGAATTCCCCGTCGTAAATGCATTTATCGAAGGCGAAGACATGATCTTCCACGATCATGTGCACTTGGGAATCGCAGTGAGTACCGAACGCGGGCTGGTGGTGCCGGTTTTGCGTAGCGTCCAGGACATGTCGTTTTCCAAAATCGAAACGGAAATCAAACGCATGGCCGGAGCTGCACGCGACGGCAAACTGTCCTTGAACGAATTGGGCGGCGGCACTTTCACCGTTACCAACGGCGGCGTTTTCGGTTCGTTGCTTTCCACACCGATCATTAACCCACCGCAATCAGCCATCTTGGGAATGCACGCCATTCAAAAGCGCGCGATGGTAGTGGGCGATAAAATCGAAATCCGCCCGATGATGTACCTGGCGTTGTCTTACGATCACCGCGTTGTCGACGGAAAAGACTCAGTTTCGTTTTTGGTGCGGGTGAAGAACCTGCTCGAAGATCCGCACCGCTTGATGCTGGCGGTTTAATCTGGAAAACGTCCGTGCGTAAATAGATGCTGGAGCGCTTCGTCTTTGCGGATGAAGCGATCTTGCAGCCACTTTGCGCGTTCTGCTTCGGTGACCGGCAGCGACGCCGTCGGGAATCGGCGCACATCGATATAAACCTTTTTCACTAAGCCACGGTAAATCTGCGCCACTGTCGGCACGCCATCGTAACCAATCGTTACGTCGTAAACAGCATCGATATGCCCTTCGAGCCCTTCCAGCGCGGCGGTAAATCCGCGCGTGCGCGGGTACATCACGTGATTTAAGTGAGCCATGCCTTTGCGTTGGCAATAGGTCTGGCTTTTCTCGAGCTTAGCGGGAGTGAGACGAGTTCCCTCGACAAACGTAATCAACCAAATCGGAATCTTGCCCGTGAAAAAGCGTTCGAACGTCGCCAAAATGTGCGCTTTGTCGGCGAGCCAATCGCGTTTGACGAAAATACAATCTAAGAACTGCATTCCCCAGCCGATTCCGGGAACGTACTTGATCGGATCTTTCACAAACCATTTCATGTCGCCCAAGCGTTTTTTGCGATAGGCCAGCATCATGATCACCAAGATGTCGGGCATTTGCTGGTGATTGGCAAAGATCAAGGCGTTCTCACCGTCGGGCACGTCGTCGCCGCTGAAAACGGGTGTTACGCCGAAAACCTTCTCCGCCCCAATCACACCCCACTTCCACCAAGCGCCTGCGATGGCCCGGTTGATCAGGCGGAAACCTTTACGGGAAAAAGGAATCACCACCAAAGAAAGCATCTGCAACAGATTGCAGACCAGAACACTGGAAAAATAGAAAACCGCTGCCAGAGCGCAAGCGACCCAACCTCCTAAACTAGAAAACAAACCAGATTTCACCACTAACGGCCGTTGGGACGGTGCGAGATCAAGCATGCAAAAGGGGTAGCAGAAAGAGACGCAAACACTCAACTTCTTAGTGAAATATGCCGTTAAGAAACACATGAACGACAAGAACTGGTACCTCCATATCGCCGGCGAAGCCGTGGGTCCCCTCAGCACCGCCGTACTTACTAAAATGATTCAACAAAATCGCTGTAACGCGGCGGATTATGTTTGCTTCGACGGCGGCGCGGGCTGGACCCGACTCGCCGATTGCGGGGAGTTCACAAACCTTTGGCCAACGGCACCGAAAATCGCTGTGCCTCGCGGAGCCGTTTCTGCGGCCCCGTCGAAAACAGAAGCCCCAGCCAAAGCCAAACCGTCCCCCAAAGCGGAGCCGGTACCCGATGCGACTTCCGAATTTGCCCGACCGGAAACCAAGCCAGCGAGCAAAATGAAAGTCGCTCCAGCTCCGGAACCCGTCGCCGCTCCCGCGCCCAAACCTGCGCCGGCGCCTAAACCCACACCGGCTATGAAGCCGTGGGACGCCACCGCCAAAATCGGCGGCTCAAAATTCAAAGTTTCTTCCCTCACCGAAACCGCGGTGATTTTTGATAAATCGCCCGGGCTGGACGTGGGCGCGGATGTAAAAGTGCGCCTGGAGTCCTCAGCCTGGCCCAAGGGCTTGGAAGTGACGGGCCTGATGGCCACTGAAACCAAAGTGGCTTTTACCCGAATGAATCCCGCGCACCGCCGCTCGATCGCGCAGTACCTGGTCGAATACGGTATGCCGCAAGAGGATAAAGACGCCGCATGAAACGGATTCAAAACATTACCCTGGGACTGGCGCTGGCTTGCCCAGCGTTCGCCACGCAGAATCTCGCGCCGCATTTGGAAGAGGCATTCCAAAAGCAGCAATGGAACGAGGTGGTGCAAATCGCTTCGGACATGATCCGCCAAAATCCGACGGATGCGAAAGCCCGGTTGCGGGGCGCGTTTGGCCTCATTCAGCGCGGCTACCCGAATGCGGCGTTAAGTCTCCTGCGCCCGATGTCGCTGGCCGACTGGAAAGCGATTCCCGCGGACATGAAGCAAATCGTGGAAGTAGTCGCGCTCTTTCAGAAAAAAGTCCCCTTTATCAACCTTGCCGCGCGGATGGATCAGCTCAATGAAGCAGAAGCATCTGCCGTTCTCCAAGACGAAATCCGCTTTGCCAAAGGCCGCGCTGCCTTCGAACGCAAAGATTCCGCTGCCGCCCAAACCGTGCTCGCGCAAGTGAGCCGTGGTTCGCGCTACTTTGGTCCGGCTAATTACTTGCTCGGAGCCTTGGCGGTACGCCGCGGGGAGTATGACCCCGCCTCTCGCTACTTTGCCCTTACTTTTGATCCCCAGGTCCTCCAGCAGTCCGCGGAATTTTGGAAAGACCTCGGGCCGCAAATCACCAATCAGTACGGCACGACATTAAACGTGCTTTTAGATACCGATGCCATTCACAAAACCAATGACGTCGCCGAACTCTCGCTGATGGCGATGGCCCGGGTACTCTACGCCCAGAAAGACTTCAACGGAGCCGTGACGCAGTACGCCCGCATCCCGGCAACTTCGCCCCTGTATTTCCGCGCTAAACTGGAAACAGTTTGGGCCTTGCTCCAGGCCGGTAAGCACGAAGCGGCAGTCGCCGCCGCTACCGAGTTGGCCCAGGGGGAAACCAGCTTCGAATCGCTGCAAGCACGCCCCGCCCGCGCCCTGATTTTAACGGATTCGTCCCGCCCCCTCGATGGCCGCGCCGAAATTGGCCGTTTTTTGGATATTTACACCAAAACCAAAGAAGCTTTGCAGCGTTACCGCCAGTTTCCCAGCCCGGAGAATATTCCGGCCTACCTGCAAGCCGACATCAAGAGCGATACGCGACAGGAAACCATCGCTCAGTACCAACGCAACCTGCATGCAGAAATCACCGCCTTACGCGGCGAAGACCGACTGATTTTCCCTGCTTTCGGCGCTTTATCCTCTGAGTTGCAACCGCTTATTGGCCAAGCGGCCGAGTATTCCACTCGTCTTAAAGTCGAGCAAGCCGAGCGACGGCTGGCCGATCTCGAACGACTCTACGTCCAGAGCCGTCTCACTAACGCCGAAACCTTTTTGGAAGAACGCGAAATTTTACGCGCTGAAGTCAGAGGCAAAGGCATGGACGAAGCAGGCCAAGACGCCCACGACCGCAAGCTGGTCGGCCTGCTCAAGCAAGCCATCCACGAAGTCGACGACGCACGCACCGCCATGAAAGATCGCAACCTGGCCCTAGACTTTCGCCAAAGCGAATTACTTTGGGAACTCAGTGCAGCATCTGCGTTCCTGGACAAAGAGGGTGCTGGCAAATCAGCGTACGAAACCTATCGTGGTCAGGCCGTGGCGATTGCCAAAGACCTGGCGGACAACCACCCAAACTTCGCCAAGCGCCCCCAAGCAATGTTCTTCCTAGGGTTTGCGCTTTTGGAAGTAGGCAAGGAGAAAGAGGCGCTGGGATACCTGAACACCTACGTGAAGCAGTTCCCTCAACACGAAAACGTACCCAACGCGTACCGCATTCTAGCCGATGTGGATTTCGATGCAAATCGCTGGAACGCGGCGGAAAATCTGTACAAGGAAATTTTGAAGTTTCCGTCTTCGCCCATCATTGGCTACGCGCTCTACAAAATCGGGTGGTGCAACTACAGCCAGAAGAATTACGCAAAAGCGATGCTGGGCCTCGAGCAAGCCATTCAGTGGACTCGCAACCTAGAAAACACGGACCAACTCTTGAACCTGAAACGGGAAGCGGGTCGTGACTTGATTTCAATGTACGCTGAAATCGGCAACCACAAACGTGCTTACGAATACTTCGAGCGTTTTGTGGGCGGATCGGAAAGCACAAAGTGGCTGGCTGACCTCGCCCGCGAATACGAACGCGGTGGACTTTTTGAAAAGTCCACCGATCTCTACACTCAATTGCTCGGCATGGAACCATCGGCCGAGGACAAGCTGGCTTTTCAAACTTCGATCATCTATGGCGCGCTCCAACTGCGTAATTGGAATACAGTACTAGAGCGTAGTCGCGGCCTAGTGGAAGGCTACCTAACTACGTTGCAAACCGAACAACCTGCCGAGACCCCCGCTTTCAAGGCCGAGAAGATTTTGAACGAAGTCGTGATGGCCCAACATTTTGAGTACGAGAAATACGCCACCAAAGAAGACATCGCTCGGGTGCTCGCTATCGACGAGCTTTACCTCAAAGCCTTCTCGCAGTGGAAAACGTCCCAAATGCCGGCATACCAGTACGCGCACCTTTTGCTCAAAGATAAGAAGCTGCCCGAAACTGCCAAAGCATTCATCAGCCACTGGGAGCAATTCAAAGGCAGCCTCAAAGAGCCCTTGCGTGAAGAAGCTCTGCGCAACGTTATCCACACTCTGGAAGCCACCGAGAATAATGTCGAGCCAATGGTGAAATACACCGGCGAATACGCAACCGCCTACCCAGCCGGCAAGCAGGCCCGCCCCATCGCTTTTTTGCGAACCGTCACCATCTTGAAGAACGAACGCGATGAAGAAGGCCTCGTCGAGACCCAAAAGATGTTTGACGAAAATATGACCGACGAATTCGGTGCCAAGGCGCTGAAGAATTTGCGGGTCATTTACTACAAGCTTAAAGACTGGAAGCGCACATTTGAGTGGGCCTCCTCCATGTTGGCGAAACCGGGCATTGCCAAAACTCCGTTTGTCGCCGAGCTAAAAACCGTACGAGAGGAAGCACTCTTCCTCTGGGCCGACAACACAAAAGAAAGCGACAAAGCTGCGGAACTTTATCTGATGATCGCCGAAGATCCGCAGATGCTCCGCCTGCGCTCTAAGGCGCTTTACAACGCCTTTGCCCGCTACAAAGAAAGCGGCAAGCGGATTGCCGCCCTCAACGTGGGCAAACGTCTGGAACAATCCTCTCCCACAGCTGCCGAGACTCTGGCGATTGCCGGCGTACGAGCCGCCTACTACCAAGAAGCTGGCGATTACGAAAAAGCTTTCCCGTTGTTTGAAGCCTTTCTAAAAAACCCGGCCAAAGAAACGCCCAAGGATGCCTTGGTGCAGGCGCGCCTCTCAACAGCCTTGATGGCGGAATACATGGGTAAAGCTGCGCAGGCCTCACAGCTCTACACCGCACTTTTGGGTGAGGACAAACAGATCGCCGCCGATGCGAAACGCGGACTGGATCGCTTGGCCGAAAGCGCCCAGCGCAAACCCGCAGCTGAAAAGTTAGCCTTTAAGAAATGGGATTTCGTCGTCAATACCCTAGCTGACTTAGAGAAGAACGCCCTGCCCAAACCCAGCAACACCATGGGCCTCGCCCAGCGCATTCAAGCAGGTGCCGCGAAGCTGGAAAAAGCCGTACGCGAATTTCTCGAACTCTCTGGCGATCCGGCCACGCCGCCTTTTCATGCTTTTGAAACCTATTGCTCGGTGCCCTTTCTCTACACTTTCTACCAAAAGGGCATTCGTTCGCTCGGCGACAACCAACCCGATGACTTGAAAACGGAATTAGAAAAACTGGCCGCACCCTTGGATGCCAAGGCCGCAGAGATTGCCACGCAATGTTTGAGCCGGGCGATGGAGGGCTACCATGACGGCCCCACCTTCCGAAAAGTGCTGACTTCTTGGGGGTGGCGCAAAGAGGCTCCGGTTGCAGCAGCAGCGGACAAGCTGCGCCAATTGCTCGGAGGCTACGCTCCTTGGTTGGAAACTGCCTCGGGGGGGTCGAAGGAAGAAGAGATTTTGCAATCCCACCTGGAAGAAAAGGGCACAGCCGAGAGTTGGTACTCGCTCGGTCGTTCGCGAATGGATGCCGGCAAAATGGGCCTCGCGAAACTGACTTTGTTGCAAACACTAGCCAAGTACGCCGGCAACCCAGCCACACTCAATACCTTGGCGGTGATGAAGCAGATGGAGCGCGCTGACGCGGCCACACTCGATGCCTCCTTCACCAAAGCCGGCGAAGCGGGCTCCAAACAGGCCTGGGCCAACGTAGCGTTGGTGCATTTGAACGGCGCACGCTTGGAAAAAGCTTTGGCGGCTTTGGAAGCCGCCGAGAAACAAGGCGCTTTCGCCGACAAAACCGACTTAGCGCTGGCGCTTTCTGAAATGCGCGCCCTGCGTCAGCCGGCCTCCAATGACGCTACGCAACCGGGAGGTGCCAAGTGAAATCCCTCATCGTATCCAGCCTTTTAATGATCGGAACTTTAAGTGTTGGTATACTGAACGCTGGCAGCCCGTCCGAACCCCAGCGCACCAAACGTCCCGGCATCGATGTAAGTTTCTCTGGTTTGAAATTGACCGGGCGTTTGAAGAAACCCGATTTAAGTTACATTTACCGACGCCGGGGCGTTCGAGCAGAACAAATCGTCAACATCCCGGAAGACTTCAATGAAGAAATCGCCCAAGGAGCAGGGAAATTCTAATTCCTTAATTGTCCGCGTTTTTTGGGGCGACATTCTCTACGATACGGTCCTCTGCGATACAAAGAATCCCATCACCATTGGCCGCGAAGTAGGTGCCACCTTCGTGATGGATCTGGGCCGCGGCTCCACCGTCTCCACCCTTCCCTTTCTCAAGTGCGCCGCCGATGGCAGCGCCGAAATCACTTTCGACGGTAAAATGGAAGGCCACGTTCGAAGCGGTGGCAAATTGCTGCCGCTCGACGCAGTACGCGCCTTGCCGCAAACTACGAAAAACAGCGACGGGCTTTACACCTATCGCCTTGGCGGCGAAGACACCGCCAGCGTCGTGGTCGGCTATGTGAGCTTTGACGTTACTTGGTCCAAGGGCAAGTCACTCATCGCGCGCCCCATCGTGCTGGATCGCCGCGCGGCAATGATTACCGGGAGTATCGCTGTTTCGATGCTCTTGCTGTTTACTCTATTCACCGCAACTGAAGTGGCTCCGCCTGAGGAAACCAAACCGGAACGCATCGTCCAAATTACGTCCCCCAAAGTAGTGCGCCCCAAAGAAACGCCCATGGAAGAAGAAGCGGCCCCGGCGCCCGGCAACCCGAAGCCCACCCAAGCCGCTGCCGCACCCAAGCAGCCCGCGCCCAGCGCCGCCGAAACTTTGAAGAGCGCCGACTTGGGCAGCTTAGTTAGCGGTTTGTCGGCGATTAGCGCCAATAGTGCCGGCCCCAATATCACCAAACGTGAAGTGGCTTCCGACCAACCCACCACGTCTTTCTCCGCCAACGCAGTCAGCAACACGGGCGTATCCAAAGCATCTTTGGGCAAAACCACCGGCAACGGCGATGGCGGAATTTCCGCCACAGGTCCGCTGGGCCTGGCGGGTAATTCCGGCCTGGCCGGAGGCACGGGTACAGGCCTAGGCACCGGCAGCGGTGACGGTGGCGCGGGCTTAGACCGCGCAGTGATCGACCAGATCGTACGTCGACGCCAAGACCGCATTCGGCTTTGCTACGAACGCCAACTGAACTTCGTCCCCGGTCTAGCGGGCAAAGTGACCGTGCAGTTTGTGATCAATGCTGACGGCGGTGTGCTCAGCAATAGTTTGATTGAAGATACGATGAAGAACAAAGCAGTGAACGACTGCATCAACGCCGAAGTCAAAAGCTGGACCTTCCCGCGTCCTAAGGGCGGCGCGCAGGTGAAGGTCGACTACCCGTTTGTATTTGAATCCGGCTCGAACTAACCCATCCTAGGCCCCGCTCCCGTTTCGGACGGGGCGCCCAACACCCCAAACGGCACGCCGGTCCTACATTGCCCTTACAAGCCGGATCCCTCTCGCATCACAGACGTGCGCTGCGAAGCCCAGTTCTTTCCGGCACGGGACCGGAAATCCGCTATCTACTTCTTCTTGGGCTCTGACGCGACTCCGCGTTTTCCGCCCTTTGCAGGAGCTGGCTTGTCGAAGAAGTCGGTGCGTACCTGTTCTTGCAGGCTCATTCCATCCGACACAAACAAGTCCACCATCGGCGCACTGCCAATCATGTGATAGTTGACCGTCTTGGGCAGCTCTTCGTTGCCCAGTTCGTCTGTGCTCTTGAAGCTTAGCTTCCAGATACGTTGTTCCGCCGTTAGCGTGATCGGGCCTGTGTAGCGGGTGAACGGCGAATCGTTGATGCTGACATAAGTTTTGTCGGTGGCAACGCCGGTAGATTCAGGGCGCAAGGTCACCGTGTTCGGCGCAGGCGAATAGGTTACTTGGTCGCGAACCACCAAAGGTTGAGAGGTCTCGACTTTGGTTTCGGGTCCGTTTTCCTTGATCACCACTTTATAAGTGCGGGATGCCTCGTTGTTACCGGCACGGTCAACCGAGCGGAATACGACGGTATTTTCGCCGACTTTATCAAACTTGATCGGTTCCCCGTATTGCACGTAGTCCGGACTGGGATCCATGCGGTACTCGATGCGATCCAAACCGACTGCATTGTCTTCTGCGGTTAGTTTCAATTTCAAGTCTTTACGAGCGAAGTTAATCCCACCCTTGCTGACCACTTTACCCATCGGGGTAGCGGTCGTACGAGGCGCGGTGGAAACCGAATACACCGAAATGGTCTTGGGTGTTTCACGGTTACCGACGTTATCTTCCGAGAAGTAAGACATCGTGTGGGGGCCTTCTTGCAAGAAGAAGACAGGCTTCAGAAAGCGAGTCGCCGGCTTTAGGTCCACGCTCACCATCATCTCGCGCACACCGGATTCGGTATCAGCCGCTTCCATTCCAAAAGCAACGCTGTCGCGCGTGCCCATGTAGCTCACGCCTCCAATTACGGCCGGCTTCAATGGGCCACCGATAATTTTCAGATCCGAGTTAGGCGCGGTACCGTCGGCAACAAAAATAACTTTCTTGGTGGCTTCGACATTGCCCACGCGATCAGTGGATCGGAAATACAAAGTGCGTTTGCCCGGTTTGTCGATCAGCAAGGGTTTGGTGTAGGGCAAGAAAGCGCTGTCGCTCTCCCACGAATACTCAATTTTCGAAACGCCGGAGAGATTGTCTTGGGCGAGGAAACTCAAGGTGGAATTCAGGGCTGCAAAAACTTCCTGACCGTCCACGCCGCCAGTGTTGTCTTTGCGGAAGAATCGGCCTTCTTCAAACTTAGTTTGGGTCAAAGGCGCAGTCAGATCCAAAAACAGCTCCACGAACTGAACGGGCGAGTAGCTATTCACGGGATTAATCGCGCGGAATTTGATCGAGTGCTTGCCTTCATTGTTCAAGGCGATGCCGTCTTTATATTCGATATAGTCGGCGCCATCGACGCTGACTTCGATCTTATCGATCATGCTGCTTTCCTGATTCTGCCGCAGCATGAACTTAGCCGTGCCGCCGATGAAATACTTTCGGCTCTCCGGGTCAAACACCATGGTCGGTCCCCGGTTGCCATTATTGATGCCATTACCGGTGGAAGGCGACGCGGTGATTGGCGCAGTGGTCGACGGTGCTCCTAAAGCGGCATTTGTCGTCGCTGGCGCGGTGGGTTGCGCCTCGTCTGCAGCGTATACCGTCCTCTCGCTAAAGAGGCACAACGCTGCTACAATTAATGCATACCGAACACTGGGCAATCGTATTGGGCTGTTCATGCCTTACAGTTCGGTAGTCTTGCCTAATATCTTTAATCATTTCATGAGGAGGGGCCATGGGGACCTTAATTAACGCCTACCGCGAAGGCGGTTTCGGCATGCACCCGATTTTGCTGCTCGGCATCGCATCCGCGTACATCGTCGGCGAGCGCGTTCATCAGCTCTATTTCAAGATGAACCTAAACAAAGAACATTTTTTCAAGAACTTAACCACGTACCTGCTCAAGGGGGACTTGGAAGGGATGTTGGTGGTTTGCGACCAAAACCCTGCCCCGCTCTCCAAAGTGATCAAGGCGTGTCTCATTAAATTGATCAACCGCGGCACTGACGCGGAGATCCAGGCTGCCTTGGACGAAGGCGCGATGATTGAGACGCCTAAGATCGAAAAGGGCATCGGCTTTCTCGCGGTGTACGGCAACGTGGCCACTTTGGTGGGCTTGCTAGGTACCATCTCGGGTTTGATTATCTCCTTCGCGGCGGTGGCTAACGCGGATGCCGCAACCAAAGCTTCCAAGCTAACGGCCGGTATCGCGGAAGCGATGCACTGCACCGCATTCGGACTGATTGTAGCCGTGCCGGCAGTTTTGGCTTACGCCTACCTCCATGCCCGTGCGCAGCACTTGATCGAAGACATCAACGAAATCAGCATCCGGACGCTGAACTTCATCCTAGCTAACCGCGAACGTTTCGGCGTCGGTGGCGACGCAGCACAAGATGAGGCGGCGTAACCCATGGGCGGCGTATCGACACCAGGCGGCGATGGAGGACTCAACGTCGAGTTGAACCTGGTCCCGTTCATCGACTTACTGTCCTCCCTGGTGCTCTTTCTCCTCTTGGGTGCGGTCTGGGTGCAAATCGCGAGCATGCAAGCTGCGGTGGAATCCAAAAACGGCGTCCACAAATCGGCGAGTAACGAAAAGCCTCTGCGGGTGGAAGTGAAGGTTACACGCCGCGGCTACGAACTCAAATGGCCCGCTAAAGCCGGCCGCATGCCTGCGTCCATGGCGCTAGCGGGCGCGGTATATGACCGCGAAGGCCTCAAGTCCCTGGTCACCAACGCGGTAAAGGAAGCCAAAATCAACGGCGGCGGTGTCTCGGCGGCAGACGACGTGCCGTACGGCGAAGTCGTAGTGGCCATTGATGCGTTGAAAGAAGGCGGCCTGACTTCGGTCGGCCTCACCACGGAGTAATCAGATGCCCCTACAGAGAGCGCGCCTCAAAATCAGCGATTTGTCGGTAAACCGCAAAAACAAGTCGCACGAGAAAAACAAAAAGATCATGGCGGTGTCGCTCTCGCTGACTTCCATGGTCGACATGTTCGCAATTCTCGTGATTTTTCTGCTGACGAACAACCAGTCGGTGGAAGAATGGGTAAAGCTCGAGCACGACATCACCCTCCCCCAAGCCCACACCGTCGATGAACCCCACAAAGCCGTTACTCTCCAAATTGCCAAAGACAAAGTCTTCGGCCAAGACAGCGCCCCCGGTGCCGAAGAAGTACCGTTGGTAGACGTCGCTGCGGTAGCCAAAGGCCCCTTGGTAGTCGAGTCGCTCCGGCGCTGGCTAGTAAAGCTAGGTAACAAGGAAGGCTATGTGAACCTGGTAGCCGATGAGAAAGTAAACTTCGGCGCGGTCCGCCGCATTATTAGCACCTGCCAAGTAGCCGGTTACAAGAACATCAATCTCGCCGTTTTCCCTCGCTAGACGCCAACCCCTCAGCGCGCCGGGCGTGAATTAGGTGGTGCGCGCTATGGTACAATTTCCAAATGAAGAAAATGATTGCGCTCGTAATGGGGTTGGCTTGCATAGCATCATCCGCGAATCCGCTTTTTTTCTACGCACTCCAAGGCGAGGGAAAATGCGAATGGCGTGCTTACGATCCCCGAAACAAATCCGACCGTTTGGTAGCCGCTCTTCCCGCTTACTGCCCGGAGCAAGTACTCGTAGATACCAGCGAAGCGAAGGAGCCGGCGCTATACTACGTCAACCGCGATGAGCGCAAATTGCATGTGTTAAGCGTCAACCACGGCAATACGATTCGCACCATCGCTTTGCCCGCCGAATCCAAGCCGCCGGAAAGTGAAGGCATGGGGGCCATGCACCTGTGGAAACACAAAGAGGATGGCAAAATCCACTTTGCATTTTTCGACAGCAACCCGACACGCATCGCCAGAAAGCCCACAAAAGAGGACGCCTACCAAGTTCTGATCTCCTATCGAGGGCAACCAGTCGGCAGCACCGGAAGTCTGGGAATCGTTGGGGCGGCGGTAGAGTTTGAGCTAAACGACAACAAATGGAAGTTCATTCGGGCCTTGGCGACCAATAGCGAAGCCTGTGATACCGTCGGACTCGGCGTTCTGAGCTATCAAAGTCATCCCAAGTCATTTAGCGCTGCAGAAACAACTCGCGGAGAGTTCACCTGTGTGAGTGATTCTGAATGTTTGAATAAAAACGCAACCGTGGCTGCGCGCAAAGCCTTGGCGCAAAAGTTTCCTAGTGGCAGGGTGTACTACGCGAAGACGCAAGGTGGCTGGGCGCTGGCCAGCGGCGAAGATGCAAGCGGGAGCGAGTACAGCTTCCCTGGCCTCCCTGCGTTGTTGGTTTCGCCAGATGGGAAACTGCTGCCGGTGGATGGACTAGCTAAGGACGGAGTTTTTCGTTTCTACCCATCCTCCGACCGAGAATGGTTTTCCCTTTCTAACTCCGCAAAGGTATCAGTCTTCCATTTCGATTCCCCCGCCCCGGCAAAAGGATTTATCGGGGAGTTCCAATCCGGTTTTTGGGCGGAACTCTAAAGTCGCCTTCAAAGCTAGCCAGAGATATGCGGCCGCCAAATTACGGCATCGAAAGAAAACGGTCGACGTCGGCGCGGTAGGCGCGCAAAAGACGTCCGGTAACCGGGCCGGGTTCCCCAATCATGGTTCCATCAATAGAACGCACCGGCATCACCTCAATGGTCGTAGCCGTGATGAAAACCTCGTCGCAGGCCTTAAGCATGTCCGCCGAAAGAGGCGAGTAATCCACCGCAATCCCCTGCTGGGCAGCGGCAGAAAGTACCCGCTCACGAGTAGTGCCAGGCAGAATATTTTCGGTGAGCGGAGCGGTGCCCAAGACGCCGTTGCGCACCCAGAACAAATTCGTATGCGAACCCTCTAGGACTCGACCCGCCTTATTCACCAGCAAAGCCTCAAACGCGCCCCGCTCCTTGGCGTATTGGGCCGCGAAGACGTTACCGAGCAAATTAATCGACTTAATATTGCAGCGTCCCCAGCGAATATCCTCGTGAGTTACCGCAGCGCAGCCGTGTGTGTAGTTCTCGTCGGCGTAAGGAGCCAGTGGGGTCACGTACATCAATTCCGCGAGGTCCACCGCCGGAGACGGGAAGGCATGCCTACGCGCCGCCGGAGCCCCGCGCGTAACTTGCATATAAAATAGACCGCTATCGATTTTGGCGTGTTCCAAAAGCTGGCGTAGGCGAGTCTCCGCCATGCGGCGACTCCACCCGATCATCCGCATGGCATCCAAACTGCGTTCGAGGCGGTCGAAGTGTTGAGACAACAAATAGGGCCGACCATGATAGAGGCGAGCCACTTCATAAACCCCATCTCCAAATAAATACCCGCGATCGAGAACGGAAACTTTGCATTCGGAGAGCGGCATAAGCACGCCGTCTTGTAGAGCCCACATTTTTAACCTCTCACGAGGTTTTACCCCCAATGGCCGTTTTCAATCAACAAAAGCGCGAGACAGACCACCGAAAGCACTGCCAAAGTCGGAGAAAGCTCGCGGCGCCGCCCGGCGAGACAATAAAGCAAGCCGTGGGCAACTAGCCCCCAGAGGATGCCTTGCGTGATGGAGAATGTGAGGGGAATCAAAAGCACAGTGAGAAATGCAGGCACAAGGTCTTCAATCTTCTCCAACTTCAACGAAGTGACCGTGCGAAACATCGAAGCACCCACCAAAATTAGGACGGGCGCCGATGCGTAAGCAGGCACACAACCGGCTATTGGCGCCAAGAAAAAGCAGGGCAAAAAGCAAAGGGCAGTAAAAATGGACGTAAGACCCGTGCGCCCCCCGGCTTCAATTCCCGCCGCACTTTCGATGTAGGCAGTGCCAGAGGAAGTGCCCACAAGCCCCGCGCCCAAGGTTGCGAAGGCATCCACTAGGAGACCCTCCTTAAGTCGTAGGGGTTGGCCTTTCTTGTCGACCAAGCCCGTCGCATGCGAAACGCCCACGAATGTCGAAAGGGAGTCGAAAAGATCCGTAAAAAGAACCGCTAAGATTGCAGGCCAAAGCGAGAGCTGTAAGGCGCCCCAAACATCGAGCTGAAAAAAAACCGAGTGAAAGTCCGGCATACCGAACCAAGCCGCTGGCTTCGCAATCCAGCCCATCAGCCCCGCCACGGCGGTGATACCCAAGATGCCGGCTAGAAAGGCGAAGGGATTTTTTCGCCGCATCAATTCAGCCGTCCCCACTAAGCCGGCAAGCGTCAGCAGGCTTTGTGCGTTTAGCTTGCCCAGCTTAAGCAAGGTCACCGGATCGGGGGCAATGAAGCCTGCGTTTTTCAATCCAATAAAAGTAAGAAAAATTCCGATTCCGGTGGCGGAGGCCAAGCGTAAATTGAGCGGGATGGCGTTGGCGATTTTCACACGTAATGGAGTCACCGATACGACGACAAAGAGCACGCCCGCCCAAAACACCAACCCCAGCGCCGTCGGCCAGGGAATTTGGCGGCCCAAGATCAAGCTCAGAGCAAAAAAGGCATTTATGCCCATTCCGGGCGCCACCGCAAAGGGCAGCTTGGCGTAGAGGCCCATGAAAAGCGTCATGGAAAAAGAAATCAGAACCGTTGCGGTCAGCACACCGTCGAACGACATGCCGGTACCCGGAGTGGAAAAAATCAGAGGGTTGACCACCACAATATAGGCCATTGTGACGAAAGTTGTGATTCCTGCTATCGCTTCCCGCTTCCAAATTGATTTCATGCTGCACTCACTGAAATTAGTTTAAACGCTTCGACATCTACTAAACCTTGGTCGGTCAGCTTCAAGCTAGGGATCACCGGCAAACTCAAAAAAGCGAGTTGCAGAAATGGCTCAGGCAATTCGCAACCCAGCGCTTTGCAGACCAAGTGCATTTCCGCCAAGGCCTTGCGGATTTCCGGTGCCTGCCGATCCGACATCAAACCACCCAATGGCAAGGGTAGGAGCGCTTGGACTTCTCCCTTATGCGCTACTGCGTAACCGCCGCCGCTCGCAATCAAGGCTTTGAGTGCGATGGCCATGTCTTGCCCGTTGCTGCCGACGACGATCAGGTTGTGGCTGTCGTGGCCCACGCTGGAAGCAATGGCGCCCCGGAACTCGGCCCCGAAGCCACTTACGTAAGCATTCGCCGGCGGGGTTCTGTGCCCGTAGCGTTCTAGCACTGTGAGGCGCGCCACGCCGGGGGCATCATGGCGGTCCACTTTGCGGCTGGTGATAATTTTGCCAGGTTCCACGCCGATGATATGGACTCGACCAGAGGGGCCCTGCAAATCCTCGGGACGGGGCGCGCGCGCTCGGATGGAATTGACGTGCTTGCGAATGGTGGCCGCTGGTAAATCGGCATCGGCTACCCGTTCCCCTTCGATCCAAACGTCTTCGATACCGCAGTTTTCTCGATCGCCGAGCAAAACCAAATCCGCGCGATAACCCGGAGCGACTGCTCCGCGGTCGTTCAAACCGTAGTGGCGCGCTACCGTCCAGGAGGCGCTGCGATAAACCGATTCCATCGGCACGCCAAGCCGGATTGCGGTGCGGACCAAATAATCGATGTGGCCCTGAGTCGCGATATCGAGCGGGTTTCTGTCGTCGGTACAAAAACCAATACGCGCGGAACTAGCCACCGTAAGCAAGGGCGCCAAAGCTGCCAGGTCTTTGGCAACGCTGCCCTCCCGAATCCAAACCGCCAACCCCTTGGTCAATTTCTCGGCGGCCTCCGCCTCCTGAGTGGATTCGTGGCAGCTAGAAATTCCGGCCGCAGCATATGCCGACAATTCACGACCTCGCAGCAGCGGGCAGTGGCCGTCAATCACCCCGTCGTCAAATGCACGCAGTTTATCCCAAACTTCGCGATCCCCGTGTAGAACCCCGGGGACGTTCATCACTTCAGCGAGGCCCTGCGCGTGCGGGTGCTTGCGCAGCGGCAACAAGGCCTTGGCGGGTAAGTGTCCCGCGCCGTTTGTTTCAAAGTCGGTAGCAGGCACGCAAGAACTCAGCATGACTCGTAAATCGAGCTTTAACTTTTCCGCCGCTTTGAGAAAGTATTTGATACCGGACACGCCTTGCACATTAGCCAACTCGTGAGGATCGCAAATCGCGGTGGTAGTGCCGTGAGGCAGAACAGCACGCTGGAAATTCTCCGGCGCCATCATAGAGCTTTCCAAGTGCACGTGCGCATCAATAAATCCAGGCACCACAAACTTTCCCTTGGCGGAAATCGTGCGCTTGGCTTTGAGCCCGGGCTCCAATCCCACAATACGGCCATCATAAACCGAGATATCGGCGGGCAGCCAACGGCAGGAAAAAACATCGAACAAGACGGCGTCGCGCAAAATCCAATCGCAAGGGCGCTTGCCCAGGGCTGCTTCTACCCAGGTTAATCGTCGATTTTTCGGGGTTGCCATTACGCCTTCTTAGCGGGAATTCGCTACTTTGCGCAAGACCACTTTCCCGGCGGATTGGGAGATCCGTTGCGCGCCCTTTTTCCAAAAATAGGCGGTCGCGGCCGCTAGGTAAAGCGCTAGCGCTCCCCAGGTCAATCCGCGGTAACCAAATACCATGGAGTGGAAGGATAATAAGCCCCCACAAACCAGGCCAAAAAGGTTGGCCGAGAGAGCGGAGCTGATCGAAGCGCTGTCTCGCAAAGCCGTGGAAAAAAGGTGCGCCGATAAAAAAAGCGGGAGCGCATAAAGCACGAGCCCCGCCCCCACTCCCAACTCGGCCCCACCCGCACCGGTGACCCACCAGTTCACTAGCGAAACGCCGCCCAGGCCCACAAAGCTCGCCGCCGCCGGCAGCTTGGGAACGACTCGCGCCAATTCATTGGCTAAAAGTCCTAAGACCAATACAGAGGTTCCCACTACCGCCCAAGTCTCCCACGTATTGCCGAAGAGCAGATTAAAACTACTCAACGCGCGGGCCTGCACCAACATGGAGCCTGCGCCCAGAAAAAAATAGAACCAAGAGGAAGCGACCACCGCTGCTCGGCGTTCTTCCGGCGCCAACAGGCGTACGAGAACTACCGATAGAAGCATCAAAACGAGCGCGATGCCGGCATAAGAAAAAGGGTAGTTGGGAGCGACGATGAAAAAATACGGCCAATCATCAGTAGCAGCCACCAAAGTGCCTTTGCCGCCAGAGTAATGCGAAGCAAGGTTGGGCAGCGGCATGGCACCCGCAGCAATTAACTTGGCTCCGGGACCGGCCAAAAACAGCGCGCCTCCTTCGTAACCCGGCTGCAACACGACCGGAGAGTCGCCGTCGAAGGCTTGCTCTAACATGTTAAAGAGCTTGCGCCCCAAGGGATTGCTCACGGTGCTAAAGTTGAGCGCTAGCAGCCCCTTTTCCGAAAGTCGCTCCCGAGCCGCGCGCAAACCTTCCACGGTGTACACCCAGGATTCCATTCTCACGTTCGAGCGACTGGCGAGCACCGTCGGCGAATCGAGCAACGCGTAGGAAATAATGTCGTACTTCTTTTCGCTTTCGTTCATGAACGACCGAGGGTCGTCGGTGTGCAGGGAAACCCGAGCGTCCTGGTAGGGTTTTTCGGGATGCAGATCCAAAGCGGTGCGCACCTTGGCGGGATCGCTCTCCACGGCATCGACGTGGGACATACCCCGACGCAAAGCCGCGGCTACATCATTGCCCGTTCCGGCTCCCACCACCAAAACTTCTTTGGCCTGAGGCAATAGCTGAAAGGGCAAGTCGTAGATCATCGCCTTCAGGCCGACCTTCGGACTGCGCGCGGCCTCCTTGCCGGAGAGATCCAAAATATCTTCATGAAAAAGGTGGTCGGCGCTAACGGCCACGCGCTCCTCGCCGCTGCCGGGTTTCACCGTAAGCAGATGATAGGGCGAATAAATATTCTTAGTGAATGGCCGCGGATCCCAACCGGACAAGACGACAAACCCAAGGGCGGTCGCGATCACTATGCGTGAAAGCGAAGCGGTAGACCCCATCATGGCAAACACACCGGCCAACGCTACAGCGAACCAAATCCCAGGAGGAGTCCAGTGGTACCCCAAAAAGAAAAACAGCAAAGTCCCCGCGGCGGTGCCAACGAGATTCATCCGGTAGCTGGGTAGGTTCGGTACCCGCGCCATCAGGCCGGCAAGCAACTGCCCTAACGATACAAACGTAAGAGTATTGAGCAAGTAAACGATGGCCAAAAATCCCACCACGCTGAACCAAGGGCCCCAACTGCCCATTTCAGGGCCGAAAATATCCGGGATGGGACGCTTGAGCGCGTAGTGCCAGCCGGCTGCCTTCACCCCAGCGAAAAGCGCGAGCTGCAGAGCGAGGAAGGCCACCGTATGGGAAGGGCAAACCGGACGCCGTTTACCTACGGCCAAGCCGATGCCAATACCTAATAGCGCGGAAAGCAGCGAGACGTTTTTGTAAAAACCAAAAACCGGAAAAAGGGTGGCATGCCAGCGACCAATCGACAATTGCAGAAAGAGCGCGACTCCGGCGCTTAGCGCTATCCAATAGGGCAAAGTAGAAGGTGGGCGATGGGCGAGCCAATCGGATTGATCGGCGTTAAAACTCCGCCAGGGTATTTGCCAAAACGAGAGAAGCCCTTGTTCGCGTCGTCGTGTCATGGTGTTAATCTTAGCCCGAAACCCATACGCCACGGCGCGCTAATTTGCCGACGATTGAATTCAGCGGTCAACGTATTCTGCCGACGGTTTTTGCCGCAAGCGGATGGCGGTCCTACAGTCGACGAAGGAAATTCAACCAGTTGGAGATTCACTTATGAAGTTCATTCCTGCTTTGATTGCATCCCTGGCCATTGGCCAATCCGCCTTTGCAAATATTCCCACAGCCGGCACGATCCGCGATGAAGCCTGTGGCCACCTCAATAAGTCTCAACGGCTTTGCCTAGCGACCGCGGTGGGAACCGATCATCAGTATTTTGTGATCAGACACTTTCTCCACGGTGCTACGTCCGTGCCCGTAAAATCGGCGCGGGTTGGTTTGGGTTATGCCCAGCTAAAGGGGGTGGCGATCGGAGAAGCCACCGCCGGACAAGCCGCCGAGGAAACGACGTACGTCATGAACCTAAACACAGACGCCAAGGGCACGAAAGCCACCTGGATCGTGGGAGGCAAGCAACAGGGTCCGCAGATTGAAATGGAGCCGGTGGCCCATCCCCGGTAGTGGGAGCGGAATCCAAGCCAGAATAAAAAAAAACCGACCCTCAAGGGGTCGGTTTTTCTTTGTCATTGCGATAAGCGCACGACGTAAAAACGGGAACGGACGTTGAATTCAACGTCGTCCTTAGCCCCTCATCGGTCAGCTTGGGCAAAAGCCTTAGTTCGATATACGCAGCGATCGGCGGAGAGCCGCGGGTAAGAGTTTGCGGTACCACGTCCCGAGCCATTCGGCGGCCATCGGGCCGAAGAGGTGCGCCACGGTTCGATAGAGCGCCTGCTGCCCAGAGTACTGGGCGCGGCCCAGCTGGCTGGCCTGCCCAAAGGCGCGTTTAGCGGCATCGGGGTCGCCCAACCGATGGAGCGTGCTGCCGACATGGCTGTAGGCTTCCGCAAGCTCGGGCCCGTATTGGAGTCGAAGCCGAGGCGCCAGTAAATCCAACCCCTTCAGCCGGCAGCGCCAGACCTCTTGAAAGTCCTGGCTCCGGCTAGCGTTGCGGACTCGCACCAAGACCAACGGTTCGGTAAGTGCCCGGTAGCGGGCGCCCTGCTCGGCCAGCCGCACATGGAATTCGTAATCTTCCGATTGCCAGAGATCTTCTCGGTACGCGCCGGCGGCCAACAAGAATTCTCGACGATAAGTTCCGGCAGCGGGCAGGATTGCGCTTCGCAAAGTGAAACGGATCAAATCGGGGTCGGCTTGCAGATCCTGCAAATGCAAAAAACACTCCCCCAACAGGCGGCCGTCGCGCTCCGACCTCAGCTCCGTGAGCACCATATCCAACGGAGCGCTTCCAAAAGCACCTGCCACTTGAGCACACCAGCCCGGCAAGAAAAGATCGTCGGCGTCGTGAAAGTGTAAATAATCGGCTTGGGTTTCGCGCAGCAAGCGGTTGCGGCCCCGCGCGGGGCCCACGTTCAAATCACCGCGGACGACCCTTACTCCGCCGGCTAAGCCCGCGTGGGTCCCCAAATAATCCACCGCCGGGAAAGTTGAGGCATCGTCGTAAACCCAGACCTCGTCCGGCTGACGGGACTGCGCCGCGAGGGAAGCGAGACACTCCGTGAGCAGCCGTTTTTCATTATGGTAGGTGAGCAGAACGGCTAGCTTCATCCCCAAAGGATACACGCACTTCCAATATAACGCCGTGCGTTATCTAGTGCCCATTGAATTCCTTTTACTCCCAAGCGAGTTTAGCACTATCGTATTTGTGGATGGGGGGGCGGATGGAAAGATGCTTCAACGGGACTGAGATTCACGAAGGGGCCTAGACTAGGCCTAGAAAAAATTCCCTAACTTGGGTGAAGTTATCAAAGCCCATGCATTCCTGAGCCGGCGAACCAAAGCCGTACGTCACATGATAAAAATCTGAACCTGCCTGCCGGGCCGCGATCTGATCTCCGGCTGTGTCTCCTAAATAAGCCGACCGAGAAAGATGGTTGCGCCGCAAAAGCATCGACAGGGAATCGCCCTTGGGCAAGCGGGTGTTGCCATAGCATTCGGCATCTTTAAAAAAATGCCCTAGCCCACTCAGCGAACGGAAACGTTCCAAATAATCCGTCTGGCAGTTGCTGACCAAGTACAGCGGAAATTTCTCGGCCAAAGCCGCAATCCCTTCCGCCACACCGGGGTAAAGGTAACGCCCGTGCAACATTTTCACTTCGCGTTCGTAAAACTTCTGGGCCGCCTCTTCTTTTTTTTGCGCCGACAGACCCGGCAGCAACTTCGCGAAAGCCTCTTCGTGGGTGAGCCCCATTACGCCTTCAATATCGGCCGCAGAAACCGTAGGCAATCCGCCATCGGCCTGGGCCACTTGGTTCCAAGCTGCGGCCACCGGTTGGGTGGTATTCCACAAGGTTCCGTCGATATCGAATACAAGCGCGTCGTAAGCCATGGCGCTCGTTATGGCCCAAGGCAGTCCCAGCGTAAAGCTTGATTCCCGGACCCCGACCGGATATTTCCCAAAGCATGTTGAAAGAAGGCGATAAAGCTCCAGCGTTCTCGGCTCAGAGTGAAGACGGCAAAACCTCGCTGAAAGACTACAAAGGTAAGTGGGTGGTTTTGTACTTTTACCCCAAAGACATGACCCCCGGCTGTACGACCGAAGCCTGCGATTTTCGGGACAATCAAGCCCGACTGAAAAAAGCGGGAGCCGTCGTATTGGGCGTGAGCCGCGACCCAGTGAAGCGGCACGCTGCTTTCCGGGAAAAATACGACCTGAATTTCCCCCTGCTCTCCGACGAAGATGGCGCATTGTGCAAAGTCTTCGGCGTCTGGAAGGAAAAGAGCCTTTACGGCCGCAAATTCATGGGAATTGAGCGCACCACGTTTGTCATTAACCCCGCGGGCAAGATCGCCAAAATCTTTTGCAAGGTAAAGGTGAAGGATCATGTCGACGCGGTAATTGCCAGCATCGACGACGCGGGATAAGACTATCCCCATGGATCCCAAACTAAGACTGATTGTTGCACTAGATGTTGATTCGCTTGCGAGAGCTACCCCGCTGATCGAGGCCTTGGCGCCCCACGTCGGCTTTTTCAAAGTCGGTTTAGAACTGCTCACCGCCGCGGGTGGCCCCGCCGTAGTGCACCACGTGCAACGCTTGGGCGGTCAGGTTTTCTACGACGCCAAGTTTAACGATATTCCCAATACCATGGGAGCCGCCTGTCGCACGGTCGGCACCATCGGGGCGAAACTTTTCACGGTGCATGCTTCTGCCGGCCTGGAAGGCCTCAAAGCCGCTGCTGAAAACAAAGGCTCCGCGGAATGTTACGCGGTCACCGTGCTCACGTCTTTCGACGAAGCGCTTTGCCAGCATGTCTACGGGGAAGCCCCGCTCGAAAAAGTTTTGAAGTTCGCCCGCGACGCTGCAGAGGCCAAAGTGGACGGCATCGTCTGTTCGGCAAAGGAACTCGAAGCACTGGGACGAGATGAAGCCTTCAAGAACCTCAATAAGATTTGCCCAGGCATCCGCCCAAGCTGGTACCCGGCCGACGATCAAAAACGGGTCATGACCCCTGCGGAAGCCATTCGGGCTGGAGCGGACTACCTAGTAGTAGGCCGCCCGATCACTCGCCCGCCTTTGGGAGTGGGATCGCCCATCGATGCAGTGAAAAAGATTTTGGCCGAAATTCAGGAGACTGTGGTTTGAGCGACGCCCTATCGGTTTTTGAAAGCTGCGGCGTCATTCTACGCAACAGCCACCTGGTTTATACTTCGGGGCGTCATGGTAGCGAGTACGTCAACAAAGACGCGCTCTACCCGCAACCCGAAGTCATTTCCGGCCTGTGCAAGCGCATCGCGGAGCGCTTTGCTGCAGACAACATAGAAGTGGTATTGGCCCCGGCGCTAGGAGGCATCATCCTTACGCAGTGGATCGCCCACCACCTCCAGGCCCTCACTGGCAAAACCGTTTTAGCCATCTTTGCCGAGAAGTCCGACACCCCGGAAGGTTTCGTAATCAAGCGCGGCTATGAAAAACTGATCGTGGGGAAGCGCACCCTGATAGCGGAAGATATTTTGACTACCGGCGGATCGGTGAAAAAGGTAGTCGCCCTCGCCGGTAAATTGGGCGCAAAAGTGGTGGGAGTGGCCGCCCTCTGCAACCGCGGCGGAATTCAGCCATCTGAAATCGGCGCGCCGGTTTTGTTCTCCCTAGTGGAAATCACGCTGAATTCTTGGACCGCCGAAGAATGCCCGCTCTGCAAACAGGGCGTACCCATCCACCAAAGCCTGGGCAAAGGCGGCGCTAAGCCTTAAGCGCCGAAACAAGCAGCAGCGCCCATCCAATCAACAGCGCTACTCCGCCGATAGGGGTAATTGCGCCCAAAAACCGCTGCTGCAATAGCACCAGAGCGTAGAGCGTGCCCGAGAATATAACCGTACCTACTAAGAATGCCGCGCCCGAACGCGCAAGCCACACCGATGGCTGCGAACGCCAAAGCAAACCCACTGCGATCAACGCCAGAGCATGCACCATTTGGTAGTGCGCTGCGGTTTTAAAATTCTCCAGGTCGGCGGGACTAACGCGGGCTTTGAGCGCATGGGCGGCAAATGCCCCCAAGGCCACACCCAAAAAACCGAGTAAGGCTCCACTTGAAATAAATAGGCGATCCATGCCCTGGGACTACCACACTCCCGGTTACGGGGCGAGTTCGGGCGCGCGCTGAAAGAGGCTAGGCGATTTATTTTCCTGCAGGTACCAATCCACAGTTTTGCGGATGCCCTCTTGAAACGTCCAATGCGGATTGAAACCAAACGACTCCACCGCTCGGCTAATGTCGACGCATCGACGGGGCTGGCCATTGGGTTTAGTCGCATCCCAAAGTATCCGCCCGCGGAAACCCGTAGCGTGCGCAATGGCCTTGGCCAAATCTCCAATCGAGATTTCTTCGCCGGTCCCCAAATTCACAGGTTCGCTACCGTTGTAGGCCTGCCCGGCTTGGACAATTCCGTCGGCCGCATCTTCCACATACAAAAATTCGCGGGTTGGGCTACCGTCACCCCAGAGCACAATTTGCTCATCGCCGCGTTTATTAGCTTCAACACATTTGCGAATGAGCGCGGGAATGACGTGCGAGCTTTCCAAATCGAAATTGTCGCGCGGCCCGTAGAGATTTACCGGCAAGAGGTAGATGGAATTAAAACCGTACTGCTGCCGGTACGCTTGGGACTGGACCAACATCATTTTCTTAGCCAGACCATATGGGGCGTTGGTTTCTTCCGGGTACCCATTCCAAAGGTCGGCCTCTTTGAAAGGAACGGGTGTGTGTTTGGGGTAGGCGCAAATCGTTCCCACCGCCACAAATTTTTCGACCCCGGCTTTGCGAGCCTGCTCCATGAGCTGAATGCCCATCATGGCATTGTCGTAAAAAAAAGAGCCGGGATTTTTTTGGTTCGCTCCGATTCCACCCACCACCGCAGCCAAGTGAAAGATCACCTGCGGTTTGGCGTCGTGGAGCATCTCCAGGATGGCTGCTTTTTCACGTAGATCGTAGCGCCGCGAACGCGGCACAAATACTTCAGCGCCTTCGGACCGAAGCTTGTCGACGACAAAAGTTCCGAGAAAGCCGGCGCCTCCCGTTACTACAACTCGTTTGTCATTCCACTTCACGCGGCATGCCCCCAACTGGTTGCGACGGGATCGAAGAAATAGTATCACGGAGGTCAGGCGAAGGAGAAAGTATGAATGTTATTGAGGCTGTTGCAGAGCGTTGGAGTCCAAGGGCTTACGAACCGACCCCATTTCCCGACTCAAAGCTCAAATTGATTTTTGAATCAGGGCGTGCGGCCCACTCTTGTTTCAATGAACAACCGTGGCGTTTCATTTTCTCCAAAAAAGACGCCGGCGCTGCGCGCACCCATCTAGAGTCACTGCTCGACCCAGGTAACGCATTCGCCACGCAAGCTTGGATTTTGGGTTTGAGCCTAGGCAAGAAAACCTTTACCAAAACGGGCCAACCCAATCGCCACAATGGCCACGACGTTGGCTCGGCGTCACACGCCATGTCGCTCTGCGCGTGGGACCTGGGCCTCGGCATGCGATTCATGGCGGGCTATAACCTAGAAGCCGCCCGCAAACTCGTGCCGCCGGATTACGAGCCCTACTCCATGTTTGTGATTGGCAACCCGCAAAAGGGATTGGAACGGCCGCCACGCGATCGGCGTCCTTTATTGGACATTGTTTTTGAAGATGGGTTTGAACTCAAATCCAAATCATTGAGTTAGAAAATATCCCGGCGGGGCGGCAGCCAGCTTGGCATCCGTTCCTTGCATGTTTCTGGGACTTCCATTTCGGCAAAACCTAACTCGGGCCCGTAGTCGAAGCGCAAATCCCCGGCCCAAATGGATTCGTTTTCTTCCTGGAGAAAGGGAGCGCGCGAAAAGGCTTGAAAGCCACGCCAGCCACAAGAATATTGTGCATAGTCTTTGAGGTCCGCTACGGCCGCGAGGTATTGCCCCTCCCAACTAAACTGCACTCCCCAGATATCTCCGACAGGGGTGAGATTCGCTGTCGATCCTTTACCAGGAAAAGACGGGCAGTCGGCGGCTTCCACAATCGATGGAAAGGGACTAAAACGGCCGCGCCGCAAACGATAGCGCGAACGATCCGCAAAAGTCTCCACCGTTAGCACATTCCAGCAGAACGGATTGGCCGGATAGGGCGTTAGCACCACATCGTGCAAAACAGCCGACGGGTGCAGCTCGGCGTTCTGCCGCCTCACTTCCCGCCGCGCATAAATCGAACAAGCAGCGAACATCCCCACGATCGCAACAGCCAATGCACCGCAGACATCGGCGCGCAATTTGGGCTTGGATTTGCGGGTAGCGACCCAAAGCAAAATGCTGAGCAATGCTAAACCCGTTACGGTGTACCAGCGCGTAATGGGCAAAATCCACATCGCCGTGAACAAAGCCACCATGGTGGTTTCACCAAACCAGCGCACCGAACGCCTTTTTGTGGAGAAGTACACCACGGGAAACATCGCCACCCATAGCAGCGGCTCAATAATGAAAAGCGTGTCGCCGAAGATCCAACCATTCCAAAACGGCCAGAACGGGTGCACCCCATAATTATTTAACCCGTCGAACGTCAGGTGCAAAAGCGGCCCCAAGATCGCCAGAGAAGAAACTGCCCATTGGTCCCAGCGCGAAATTTTGCCAGTCTTACGCCGCAGCCACGCGTTTCCCGCCAAAGCCAGCAGCACCCCCTGCAGTAAAATAAAGGGCAAGGTGTGAGTGTAACCTCGGTGATGTAGCAGAGGACCCAAACGACCTGGGATAGCAAAACTGGCATAAAGCACGTCGAAGTCGGGCAAGTTATTGCCCACCACCGACACGAGCCAGTAAACCACGCGAGTGGCGCGAGCAACCGTAGGCCGACGCACCGACGGCGAGCGCTGGTAGATGATTTCGGCGACGGTGATGCCGATCAGAGAATGGGTAAGATTATCCATGGGTAGGTCGAAAGTTTAACACTGGCGGCGATTAACCGCACGACCGACCCCGCCGAAACGAACTCCTACTTAGTAATTTGGCCGGTAGCTGTATTGGCGAGGGTGATCACGCATTGAGTTTCGTTTTTGTCGCGGCGCGAGTAGCAGCTGTAATCCCGTCCCGACTTTAACCAACACGGTGCATCCACATCGTCGATCCGCTGCGGCGTCGCATTCGAAAGCGCATAGAGCCTTTCCGCTACTTCCCCCTTGAGCAATAGCGAGGCCTTTCCGTCTTTGAATTCGTACAAAGTGTTTTCGCCGGTGGCATCCGCGGCGTGCGCGGAGCCTACGAAAAACAAGATTCCCAACACCAGAGCTGTCTTCATTCCCCCTCCCCTACTTCTTCCCGCTAGCCGCTAAAACGCAGGGTGTCAACTGTCGCGCCCGCCTCGCTGCGTCAGTCGGACTCAGCTTTACGCGTTGACACCGGTATGCTGAAAGTTTTAACCAAGAGATAGGGTTGTTAATTCAGGGGGTTCCATTGATTCAGTCATTCACTTTGTTCACACTTATTGCTTTGCTTACCGGCTGCGGTACCGGAGGAACTCCCTCCCCCCAAAGCGCCGCTTCCGCGGAGCACGTGGCCGCCGCCGCACTGATCACCGAATCGTTTGGAACCAGCACCGATCCTAAAACCGGCGCACCGGCGCTGGTGTTGCGTAAAGACGCTTTGGATAAAGAATTTCTCATGCAGTCCGCGCTCATCGAGCAGACCGTCGCGCCGATGGGAAAGAGCATGCGCACTCGTGTTGTTGCCTTCAAACGCAGCGGCAATCAGCTGCTCTTGGTAGAAGCGACCGCTGGCCACACGGTCACCAACGACATGCCCCAGAGATTGATTCTGACCAGCTTCCCCATCTTCAGCGAAGACGCCGACACCATGACCTTTGATTTCAACACCGGCATGAGCGTGATCTTCGCCAGCGGTGACTGGGCTGCGCACGACTCCGGCGGCCGAGATTACAAGCCCAGTTTCAATTTTGCCAAAGTGCGAGTGAGTTATTTGGAGATGGTGCGCTTCGCTCCGCCCAATCGGCTGGAGATTCGCCAAGTAGCCCAAGTGCCGGTCGCTTCGCTACTGAGTGAAACGGTCATGCCGCTGGAAGTGCGCTACTTCTTTAGCCCCTACCGTCCCAGCACTACGTTCGTGCCCTCGGGCGAAGCAGATTTCAAAAGAGTCGGTTTTTTTGAAGTGGCCCCGCGCCTTAAACTGGACGGCAGCACCGAAATTTACTCCACCAAGTTCGACAACACGAAGCCCATCAAGCTTGCCATTTCCTCCAACACCCCGGCGGAGTATCGCCAAGCGGTGCGCGATGGCATTCTGTACTGGAAAGGCGTGCTGCCGGGACTGGAAGCTATCGACGCTCCGGCAGGAGTAACCGCTCCAGATATCGACTACAACATCATCCAATGGGTAAACTATGATCGCGCCGGAATGGCGTATGCCGACGCCCAATTGGATCCACGCACGGGCGAAGTGCTACATGCCCAAGCCTACATCACGAGTACCTTTGCTTTTTCCGGACGCAATAAAGTCCGTAGTCTATTGCGCCGCCTCGACGAGCCGACTAAACCCAAACCGAGTGTCGCCCTAACGGGTTTTGAAATGCGCTCGCTCTGTGATCTCGACGTGCAAGCGCCCTTGCAACGATCGCTGGGCGAGCTGCTCGCAGTGAAAGCCAGCGACGCTGCCATCTTGCGCACCTCGCAAGACTACGTGCGCGCAGTTGTTGCCCACGAAGTAGGCCATATCCTTGGCCTGCGGCATAATTTCGCCGGCAGTTTGGCCGCCAAAAACTACCCCTTGGACAAGCGCGATGCGATCTTCCAAGCCTACTTAGCCGACGATCATGTGCCAGCCGATGTTGAAACGGCTAGCTCCGAAATGGACTACTTACCAATGGAAGAATCGGCGATTCACGGCCACCAGATGCGTAGCAATCCCGGCAAGGTATATAGCCATGATCGCATTGCGCTGGAAATGCTGTACCAAGGAAAAAACCCGGCCGAGTCCGACGTTCCGCCCTTTTGCACCGACTCAGGCGTAGACAAATATTCCGATTGCCGCCGACACGATGCCGGCGTCTCGTTGGTGGAATTCGCCGCCAACTCTTCGCGGAAAGCGACGGAGACCCTCGCCAACCGGGTCGTGGAATCTTTCATCAGCGCCAAGGCGCCCGAGCCTTGGGAAAAAGTTCGCGAAGTAAATACTGTCAGCTTCGACCCCGACAAAGTAGCCGGCAATATCCTAAGCCCTTTGGATGAATTGATGACTGCCCTTGCTTCCCAGAAAAATTCACTCCTGATTGCGCGGATGTACCCTTTCGTGGGACCGCTCAACAAGGAGTTCGTGGATAAGAAAGAGCGTGATTCGATCCAAAGCGAAGTCAAACGCCTGGGCGGCTGGGAAAAAGTATTGGCAGTGCCTTCGATTGCCGACTACGAAAAAATGCTCGATACCACCGAAACCCTTTTGCGGGATCCCACCTACCGCGCCGGCATGGGTCTTGCGGGACAAAGTTACAATTTCACCGACAAAGAAGTCGACGACATGCTCAACACCATGCTCAATTTGGTGGTTAAGCTACCGGAGTCGGCTACCAAGGCCGACTTAGCGCTCTTGAAAAAGATTCCTGACTCCTGGAAGGTCACGGGAACCGAAATCGGCGACGACCTCGCGAAGCTGGTGAGTAAACGGGTGAATGATTATGTCATGCTCACTCGCCCTACCAGTTTCATCGAAACAGAAATCGAAATGCCCAACACGGGTTCGGACTCGACCGCGGAAAGCAAACCGAAAGAAGATGCCAAAGCGGCTGCTGATCCAACACCTAAAACTAAAACCGTGAAGATGAAGCTACCCCTGTTCTTCTATGCGCAAGAATCCAGAGAAAAAGCGGCCAAACTCTTGGCCAAAGGCACTGACCCCGAAGGCATCGACTGGGGCTTCGCTGAGCGCGCGCAACTAAAAGCGGACTTCAAGAAACAACTCGATACCGCCTGCGGTTGCGACTTCTCCGCGACACTGACCGACAAGCTCAAGGTCACCGATGCGAGCAAGCGCAGAGCAGTTACCCGCTGGTTCCTAGAGAACAAGCAGGTGTTAACGTCTATTCCTTTGTAGGGCTAGGCGGAACGACAGGCGGGGGAGACGGCAAAGATCCACACTGCTTGAGCAGCGTTTCGCAACGCCGCTCATAGCAGGATTTGCCGTCGACTAACTTACCGACCAATGAGGCTACTAGAGACGCCATCATCAACGGGAAGATGGCGGAGTGTCGGTCGGTCATTTCCAAGACCAACACGAAGGCCGTAAACGGCGCCCGGGTTACTCCGCTCAAAAAAGCCGCCATCCCCAAAAGCACGGATAAATTAGGGTACGGAGTTTGAGTTAATTCAGCGAATTTGGAGCCGATCGCGGCACCGGCGGAAAGCGAGGGACCAAAAATACCCGTAGCTCCGCCAGCGGCATTAGCGATAATCGGTTCCACGCAACGGCCCACCAGCACCCACCAATTGACGGTGTGGTTTTCATCGAACAAGACGCGCGTCACTAAATCCGACCCGCTGCCAATCGCTTCTGCGCCAGCCCACCAGCCCCCTAAGGCCGTGAGCAGACCCACTCCAATGGCCAACTGGACCCGCGCGCGCGGCATAAACCCCGCGGTGCTCGAAGCAACCCAAGCGATGCCGCGGCCGAAGCCCGCTCCCGCCAATCCCGCGATGATTCCGATCGCCAGAGCCCAGGGCAGCGCGGTGAAGGAAATCACCGCAAGCTTTGGGTAACCCAAATACAAATAGGGTCCTAAAATCCACTGCGAAACCAAGCCGGCAACAATCACGGCGGAGATCAGAAAAGTCTTAAAGCGGTTGAAGTGTTGCTGCGAAAGCTCTTCTACCGCGAAAACGATTCCCCCCAACGGGGTGTTGAATGCCGCCGCGATCCCGGCCGAGCCGCCGGCAACCAAGAGACTTTGGTGGCTGATGCTAGGCCAAATCCGGCGCAGAGGCATGCCGATCGTGTAAAAGATAGCGGCAGCGATTTGAATCGTGGGGCCTTCACGTCCAATCGCGCCACCCCCTAAAACCGCCGACAAAGACGACAGAAACTTCACCACCCCTGCCCGCCAGCCCGCCCAGATGGAAGCCTTTTGACTGTCGACCTCGATGGCGACCATTACTTCCGGAATGCCACCGCCTGCGGCGCCGGGAGCAAACCGTTTCACCAGCCACCAGGAAAGCACAAAACAAGCCGGGGAAAAAAGAAAAAGCACCCAAGGCTTATGCTCCAAAATCCAATGGGGAATGAGAAACACTTCTTCGAAAAGTCGGGCGTAGAAAACCGCAAACAGGCCCACGCAAATGGCTGCGACCCAATAGATTATTCCCTGTAGTCCGGGGTGCGAGCGCAGGTAAGCGATGATTTGCGAGGAAACGTCGACCGAGCTAGCCCATAGCCAGAGCTGGCGGACGTTGGTGACTCCCTGGTCACGGAGCATTTCGGTAAGCGCCCGAAAACGGCGCCACCACATTTTGAATTCTTCCGGAATCATTTTCTAGTCTTCAACGCTGCCAAAAAGCCGTCAGGTAACTAGCATAACTCCAGGTAAGATCGCGCGCGCCTTGCATGTAGCCGGTATTGCGGTTGATCTGCTCGGAGATATGTCCGTCAGGGAACGTATGAAAACATGCGCGCCGCAAGAATGCATCCCCTCTTTCATGGATTCGGCGCACGAGGTCGCTCTTTTCGATGGTGGCGTAGGATCGCCGCGCTGGCGCACCCACCGCATCCAAGAATTCACCGTTCAAATCGTCTCGTGCAAACGGATCCGATGAAGCAGCAATCTGTTTAGCAACCGTGTAATGGATCTCGGCAATAGCCGCAGTGGTTAGGAACCAGGGATTGCCAGTCCCCCCGGTGGTGTAGCCGTCGTAGACATCTTCCGGGTAGCGACCGATTGCCACTGCCCCATACCCTTTGGCATTAATCGGGTAAATGACGTTGAAACGCCGGATATATTTTTCCATCGAGGCCAAAACTCGGCTGTCACTCAGTGAGTAGTAGCCGTCCCCACCTTGGGCGTGCATTACACCCAAAAGCACCGCCATATCCATGTCGCTCGTTTTGTAGTCGATGCCCTGATCGCGATCGAGGGTCGGCAAAATCAAACCACGGCGCGCGTCCCAATGCGACTCGATCGCGGCTTCCAGCGGCTTTATCTGTTGGCGATAAAAACTGGCGGCCCCTGTATCGCCTAGTTTGTCGGCGAGCTTAGCACCCTCCACCAGCGCGCGGCGGTGGACAATACGTGTGTAGAAATGCTGACCTGATATTTCTTCCCAAATATCAAAGGAGGTCTCTTTCCAGTGGTGGGCGACAAATTCCAAATCTTGCTTCACCACGCTGGCAGTAGGCGACTTGGAATCATAGAGTTTGTCCCGTACCTCTTGCTCACGGCCTTCGGCGAACCACTGGTTGGCTAGTTGGATGAGCGCAATGGCCCGCAAAGCCGGCCCGTCGTTTTGCGGCCTACCCCAGGGAGAATTGTAAGCGCTGCCGTCGACATTAAACTTCGGCTCACCCAGGCGTCCACTCGGAGAACGATCGCTTGGATTAGCAGTCAGTTGGTTTTGGCGGGAAAACTTTATGTAGTCCTCCAGCTTAGTGGCGTAGTCGGCTTTTTTCGTGGCGTCGGTTTCGCTGCGGTAAAGTTCGACCACCGACGTCATCACCAAAGCCGCATCGCGCACCCAAAAGTAGAAGTAGTTGGCTTCCATTGGCTCGCCGCGGGAAGGCGACGCAATTACGGAGCCCGCGGCAGTGCCGGGCGCCGAAACATTTTTTAGTAGGTAGCGAAGCGAGGTCTCCGCTTGGCCCTTCATCCACGGATCGGCGAACACGCTGGTTGCAACGCAGAGTCCCAATGCCAAAATGCAACGAATACCCCTACCCATTGCGCCCCCTTTTGTGCCCCGGAACTCGCGAGCTATGTTGGTGTATACTTGATGAAAAGCGTTCTTCATTTTTACCGTGATTCTACCGAAAAGAGAAACGGCATGTTAATCAAACACCTGATCCCATTGACGCTGTTCGTTATCTTTGCCTCCGGTTGCACGGAGTCTGCATCCACTAATATCGATGCAGAACCGGCACTCGCCGTCATAGGCGGTGCAGTACTAGGCACGCAAAGCCTCGGAACGACAGCGATGCGCATGCCCAAGAAAACTCCAGCGGTGGAGCGGGTACTCAATTCTCTCAACCCGATCCAAGAAGCGTTTGCAGCAATTGCCCCCGTATGCCCCGACATGACGGGCGGGTCCTGCGTCGCCAATGTGCTCTCTGTGAACTTAGATAATTGCATGCCTTCCGGCCCGCTGCGTGCAGGTTATTGGAAGAGCATCATCAGCTACACCTTCCCCACGCCCGCAGATTGCACGAACGCCCTGGCCGGCGGCTTTGACGCCACTACCATTGCTGGTCTAGTAGGCAACAGCTTCACGCGAGACTGGGGTCAAACCGCGGCGGGCGAACAAAACAATATTCGGTTGGCTCAAGACGGTTTGGTTACTTACTTCTACGGCGACTACCCGAGCGGGTGGCAAGAAGATCGCGAAGGCCCCGTGACGGTAACCTACGAAACCACGACTCGTCGGCGCATGGAGATCGGCGGAGTACACGCATTTGGTGTGCATCACGGCGTTGGGTCGTTGATCCCGGATCCTTCCGATTTTGATTTAACTACCCTGCCCTCCGGCCACCGGGCCGGGGCCTCCGTAGACAAAAACATCATCACCCGATGGGATCACACGATTCACACAGTGAAAACCGGCGATCAAATGTTTGGCATTGGACCCGAAATTTCTTTCAGCGGCGGAAAAGTCACCTATGGTTCGTTCGGCACAGACACCCACGCGACTTTTGACGGCGATATTGTGGTCGAAGGAAACACCGTGGCGGCTGGCGCGACCTTGCGCATTCAGCACAACATCAGCTCCTCCATCGGAGTGCTGTCGGTAATCGAACCGTTGGTCTACGGCGACCCCACCTGCTGCTGGCCCACCCAAGGCACGGTGCAAGTAGAATACGACCGCAATTTGAAGAGCCCTACACTGGAAGAAACCGTGGTGTTTAATTCCACGTGCGGCTCAATCGAATACACTTCTTCAAGCCTGACCAAAGCGGCCAAAACATTGAGCCACTGCTTCTAGTTCGATCCGCGGTCGACGGGCTGGAAGTTCAGAGCCATCGCTCCGCTGCAGAGAATCATTACTCCGCCCAACACAAACGGAAACGGCGCCCAGATCTGAAAGAGCCAACCCGCAAAGAGCGGACCGGCCACGCGTCCCAGCGCGCCTAGCGACTGCCCCACGCCCATCACGTGCCCCTGCTGACTGGCCTGAGTAGCGCGAGACAAAAGGCTCTGAGCCGACGGATTGGAAACCCCACTACCGGCAGCAAGCAGTCCACACGCCACCAGAAAGAGCGGAAAGCTGCCCAGCACTCCGGTGACCGGCAAAAGGATCAAAGCCGCACCCACCAAAAAACACCCAGAGATCAATAAATTCTTTTCGCCGAACCGAGCCACCAGTTTTCCAATGAGACCGCCCTGTACGATGATGGCAGTTACCCCCACAACTATTAGCGCCCAGGCCGTGAGCAAAGACGCCCGCCCCGCAGACTCACCCGGGTGCGCCGGTACGACCCCGACCCAAACGTGTTGGATGTAGAGAGCCAGTACCTGCTCCATCATCGAAAAAGCAGCGGAGTAGATCAGAAACACCCAAAGTAAACGGCGAATATTGGCGTCTTTTCCAAGAGCGACAATCTGCCGCAGCGGCGAACGCGAATGAGCCGCTTCGCTCACACCCGCCACCCGAGTTTCGGGCAAATACAAGTAGGCCACACACCAATTTATCGCCGATAAAACCGCAGCAGTAAGGATGGGCACACGCATTCCCCACTGCCCTAAAAACCCGCCAAAAGCCGGCCCTAAAGTGAAACCCAGGCCGAAGGCCGCACCCAATATTCCCATCCCGCGCGCGCGCCGCTCAGGCGGCGTGGTGTCGGCGATGATGGCTTGGGCAGCGCCAAAGTTCGCGGTACCAAAACCAGAAACTACTCGAGCCAAAAGAAGCATCGAATAACTCTCGGCGTAAGCGAAGAGCACATACCCGCATGCCGCAATCGCAATGCTGGTCAGAATCACCGGCCGGCGGCCTATCCGATCCGATAAGCGCCCCCAGTACGGCGCGAACAAAAACTGCATGAGCGAGTACACCGCGCCCAAAAGCGTAATTAGCGCGGGGTTAGCGCCGAGCGATTCCGCAAAAAACGGCGAAATGGGAATGATGACCCCAAAGCCGATGAGATCCATCAAGATGGTGAAGAAAACGATGAGTAAGGTGCGATTTTCTTTTGTCACGGGACGCAGTCTAGGCTGGTGTCTTTACGAGCGCAAGCGAAGCAATCGGGCCGTTATTTGCGCAGCCGTCGCTCGCAACATTTCATCCGCATCTGTGGCAGCCAAACTTAAACCCGCTTCCAACCCAGGTCCGCCCGTTACCGCAAGCGCAATCAAGGCGTTGCGGCGCAAGCCGCTGCGCTTGGCGCGTGTCAGCGGCGTTCCACCAAAATATTTTTCGTAATCCCCTTGAGACATCACGGCCACCTCTTCCAAAGGGGGATAGGACCGCGGCAACCAATCGCCGGGTCCTGCTTTGGCCTTTTTGTTGTACGGGCAAGCGGTCTGGCACGTATCGCAACCAAAATAATACTCGGCCAAATACGGCCAAAATTTTTCGGGAATCGTGCCGCGGTTTTCAATTGTCCAGTAGGAAAGACAAAGCGCCGCATCGATGGAGTAATCCCGGTCCAGAGCGCCGGTAGGACAAGCGGTTTGGCAAAGCGCGCATGGGCCGCAACCACCCTCCTTGGTTTTTCGCTCGAGCTCGATCGGCGGCGGCGTATCGGCGGCAAATTCGGTGGTGGTTAAGATTTCTCCCAAAAGCAAAAAGCTGCCGTGGTCTGGGTGAATGTAGAGCGTGTTCTTACCGATGAATCCCCGGGCGGTCTGAGCCGCCAAGGCTCGCTCCAAGAGCGGCGCGCTGTCTACGGTAACCCGAAAGGTACTTGCGGAAAAAAACTGGGCAGCCACTGCCTCCCCTTTTTCTCGCAATACTTGATGGTAGTCGCGGTAACGGGCGTATCGAGCTACCTTGGGCGCCGGGTTCTTATCGTCGATAAAATACGGTAGCCCCAAAATTATTGCCGATTTAGCCCCTTCCAATAGCTTGCGCGGTTCAGCGCGAACATCGGGGTACTTTTCGAGGTAGTGCAAATCGGCGTGACGCTTTTCACCCAGCCACTGAGTGAAGCGTTCAAAATCGCGGCGGTATCCCAAATGGGTAAAGCCCAGAAAGAGCAGTCCCTGGGAAGCACAAGCGAGGGCGAGATTATCTCGGGTGGGAAGGTTAGTTTCCGTGTTCATCCCGGATGTCTCCCACCAAACTCTCCAGCACATCCTCCATCGTCACAATGCCTTCGTTACGACCCGTGGTGGGGTTGCGAACGATGGCCATGTGCGCGCGGCAGCTTTGGAAGAGTTTCATGAGTTGATCCTGGCGCAGACTGGAATCGACAAAAATGGGCGGGCGAGAAGCCTTCAAAAATACATCGTTGGAAAACTGCGTGAGCAGAATCGGCCACACATCTTTCATGTGCACGATGGCCACAACTGAATCGAGATCGGTTTCGCAGATGGGAAACCGGGTGTGCATTTTTGTGCGTACTTCTTCCAGGTTTTTTTCCAACCCGCGGTTAAGCGAAATAAATTTTACGTTTTCACGCGGCACCATGATGTCGATGGCACGTTTGTCGGCAAATTCGAAAGCGCGGCTGATGATCTGCGCTTCGCTATCGCTAATCACACCGTCTTCCTTCGACTCTTTCATCACCAGCTTCAATTCCGTTTCGGTAAGCGGCGGCTCCGAAAGACCGTGGTACCCAATACGGCGCAGGATGAAATTGGCGAGCGCGGTAAATGTGTGAATAAGGGGGCGCGAGGCGAAGTAAAACCAGCGTAACGGACGCGAAACCACCAGGGTGATTTTCTCGGCATTTTGGATGGCCATGCTCTTGGGCACCAGCTCGCCGAGCACCACGTGCAACATGGTCACCAGGAAAAATGAAATCCCTACTGCGACCACGTGGTGCCCCGCCGCGGAATTGGGAAACGTCTGGGGAAAAATGAGCAACAGGAGATTGGCAAAGGCCGTTTCCCCGATCCAACCCAGCGCCAGACTAGCCAGAGTGATGCCTAGCTGGGTGGCAGAAAGGTACTCATCTAACTCGTCGACGCACAAAATCGAAATGCGGGCCGCCGCGAGCCCCTGCCCGACAAGCTCCTCCAGACGGGTCCGTCGCACTTTCACAATCGCGAATTCGGCGGCTACGAAGAAGCCGTTCAGGCCAATGAGACCAAACGCCAGCAAGAGCGAAAACAGCGGGACCACAAACTCGGGGGAGATAGTCATATAGAAGAGACCCAGCGTACCAAAGGCAAGACCCCGCGAGCAAGCCGATACTCGGCATTGATTTATGAGCGATTCGTCACTATCTTCCCCCCCATGAACAAAGCCCCAATCAGCACTTTTATCGATAAACACTTCCGCCACTTTAACGCAGGCGCTCTCGTCGACGCGTCCAAGGGTTACCGCGCCCATATGGATAAGGGCGGAAAGATGTTCCTGGCCATGGCCGGCGCCATGAGCTCGGGCGAGCTAGGAATCTCGCTGGCCGAGATGATCCGCCAAGGTAAAATCCATGCGATTTCGTGCACCGGCGCCAACCTCGAAGAAGACGTTTACAACCTGGTGGCCCACGATTTTTACGAGCGCATCCCGCATTACCGCGACCTAACTCCCCAAGATGAGCAAGCCCTGCTGGAGCGTCACCTCAATCGGGTTACCGATACTTGCATCCCTGAAGAAGAAGCCATTCGCCGCATTGAGCGGGTGGTGATGGAAGAGTGGGAAAAGGCCTCCAAGGCCGGCATCTCTCGCCTTCCCCACGAGTACCTGTACGACGTTTTGTTGAGCGGCAAACTCGACGAACACTTTCAGATTCCTCGGGAAAACAGCTGGTTGCTGGCCGCGGCCGAGCGCAACCTCCCCCTTTTCGTCCCGGGCTGGGAAGACTCCACCATGGGCAATATCTTCAGCGCCCGGGTGATCGAAGAAAAGATCTCTCCCAACGCCATGAAGGCGGGCTTCCACTACATGCTCGAGCTCGCTAAATGGTACGAAGCCAACTGCCGCGCGGGCGCGGGAATCGGCTTTTTCCAAATCGGTGGCGGCATTGCGGGTGACTTCCCGATTTGCGTGGTGCCAATGCTGAACCAAGACTTGATCAAAGATGTTCCGCTCTGGTCGTACTTTTGCCAAATCAGCGATTCGACTACGAGCTACGGATCTTACTCCGGCGCGGTTCCCAATGAGAAAATCACTTGGGGCAAGCTTGGGATCGACACGCCGAAGTATATGATTGAGTCGGATGCGACGATCGTCGCCCCGTTGGTTTTCAGCTACGTACTAGGTTGGTAATCAGCCCGCGGTGGCCGCAAGCTGCCGTGCCATTTTTCCGACCGCTTTCACCCAAACAGGGTGGCTGTTTAACGACGGAACCAGCTTGAGCGATTCACCGCCTGCGGCCTTGAAGGTCTCTTCTCCCCGGATTTGCACTTCTTCTAGGGTTTCCAGACAGTCCGCCACAAACGAAGGGGTGAGCACGGTGAGCTTACGCACACCCTGCTTAGGCAGTTGCTCGTAGAAAGCATCTGAATACGGGCGAATCCAGGGCGTGCGACCCAGCCGCGATTGAAAACCGACTTCCCACTGGTTTGTCTTGAGCCCGAGCCGCTTCGCGATTTCGCGCGCGGTATGAAAAGACTGCGCCCGGTAGCAGTTGCCATTGGGACCGCCCACGGTTTCGCAGCAGCTTTCCGTTTTAAGGCACCCGCCCTCGGCATGCGTTTTCACGACGTGCCGTTCCGGCAAACCGTGAAAGCTAAAGAGCACCTTGTCGAATTCCCCCATTTGCGGGCGGCTGATTTCGGCCACCGCATCCAAGTAGGCGTGCTCGAGATAAAATGCCGGAGCGATGCGCAGCGGAACCGCGGGCAGAATCTGGGCCGCGAGCTCGGTCAGGCGACGCACCGAGGATTCCGTAGCGGATAGCGAGTACTGAGGATACAGCGGCATGGCCACTACCTGAGTAACACCGGCCGCCTTCAATTCACCCAACGCATGTGCCAACGAGGGCTGCCCGTAACGCATTGCAGGGCGGACCAAAAAGCCAGAGCCCATTTCAGCTTGGACTTTTTCGGCCAGTTTCACGGTGTGGACCAAAAGTGGGGACCCCTCTGGGGTCCACACTTTCTCGTAAAGCTTTCCCGAGGCCACTTTCCGACGCGGCACGATCAAGACATTCACCAAAATCCAGCGCAGCAGGTACGGGATATCGATCACGTACGGGTCCATGAGAAACTCACGGAGGTACCGTCCGACATCGCGCGGCCGCGGAGATTGGGGAGTGCCGAGATTAACGAGCAGAACGCCGATCATTTTTTGGTAACTTTTTGTTCCCGTAATACGTATTTGGCGAGCAAGAAAACCACAAAGGCGACGATCAGAAAGTCGATGGTGGTGCCCAAAACTTTGCCGTACAAAATCCCGTTATAGCTGAGCTTGCGGATATCGTCGACATTGGCCGCGCGCAGGGCGGGTTGGAAAACCAAAGGCATCAGCAGGTCACTGACCACACTGGAAACCAACTCATTCAACTTGCCGCCGATGATGACCGCAATTGCGAGACCGATCACGCCGTACTGCTTAAGAAAGTCGATAAATTCTTTCACCATGACTGGAGACCTCCGAATTTAGTTTGACCATACATACCAGATAACCCAAAAGAAGGGGAGATCGATGTCAGACCAAACCCCCAGCATTCACCGCAAACCCGAGCAACCGTGGGACCAGATTTTGTTACGGGTCATCCAAGTCCAAGGACCCGAAATCCTAACCCAGATCGTCCAGAATAAAGTGAGCGGTCCCCGTGCTCCGCGCCCCGAATTCACCCCCACCCAGCTGATGAAGCGGGTCGGAGAAATCAGCAAAGAACTCCGGCGCGCAGACCTCAGCACTCCCAAGCGCTGGGTTCATCACACCGCCACCCAGGCCCGCGCCCGCGCAGGCCAAGCGTTCGACGCGGTAGCCGCGGTTCGACAGGCTTGGGAACAAATCCGCAACGGACCTCGCAGAACTGAGCCATTGGAAAAAGCCGCTCTGGAAACCCTCTCCATGGCGGGTTTCCTCGGCGGAGTCGTCTTCGGCATGCAACTCCCGCAGATGGATTTAAAACTGAGCGCCAAAGGCGAAGAGCGCGACGCGCTGATTCTCCACGCCGCCGCTTTGATGACGACGGAAATCGCGGCCGAGTGGCTCCAAGAAGTGCTGCGCCGGACACTTCTTGCTCCCAGCCTCGGAAGCGGCGAAGCCAAATTTCTGCGGGCTATTTCCACAGTCCTCCAAGCAAGCGTCCGCGGAGTGGAGCGAGGGTGGAGCGCCCGCCAAGTAGCCGCACTCTGGATCCGCTTCTGGGCTTCGCCGGTAGTAAAACAACACCGCATCGCCACCGACGCCCAAGCCGTCCACCTCGCCCAAGCACTGATAGAGAAACTC
>CAZBJE010000007.1:0-19094 GCA_964492125.1 uncultured Pseudobdellovibrionaceae bacterium
ACGTAAACATGACGGCACCCTTTCCGATGACGGCACCCAACTTTTTCGACGCCCGCCCCACTTTCGAATTCTCCCAACAGCTTTGGGGTGGCGGAATGGGACGCATCACACGCGCCAACCAGGAAATCGCCGAAGCCAGCGCGTTGGGCAATAGCTTCAAAGCCCGCTACGAGGCCCGAATGCTGCTCAACGCCGCAGAGGAGTCTTTTTGGAATTTATCTCTGATGAGGGAACGCACTGAAGTTGCGCGCACCTCCCTGGAGCAGTCGCGCAAAATCCATAAATGGAACGCCGAGCGGGTGCGCCGCAACCTCGCCGATGAGGTAGATGAACTGCAGGCCAAGGCCGCGATGGAAGTGGCGGAGCTGGAGTACCAAACAGCTGTGGACATGGAGCGCCAAGCCTGCCGGATTTTCAATAAGTTCCGCAACGTGGCGTCTGACGAAGTAACTTTGGAACTTCCTGAACTGGAGACCGAATCCCTCTTAACCCGTCGAGTGGCCGAAGCAAAACCGGAACGCGACGACGTCAAAGCAGCCGAGCAGGCACAGAAAGCGGCCGTTGCTTCGGGTGTACTTGCGAACGAGAAACTGCGTCCCACTTTGGAACTCTACGGAATGTACGGCGCCAACGGCCGCAACTTTGACTTAGGTTCTAGCCTTATCAACCCGTATCAAGCTGGCCGCCCCTCTTTCGCGGTGGGGTTGCGTTTTAACGTCCCCTTGGATGCGAGTGTGACGTCGGCCTCCATGGCAGGGATTCTAAAAGAGCAAATGGGCGCCGAATTGACCTTCCGCCAGAAACAAGCCGACTTGATGCAAGATTTTCAAGATCTCTCCCGCACGCTCAAAGAGCTGCGCAACCGCTTGAAACTTTCTCGCAGCATCGCAGAGGCGCAAAAGACCAAGCTGGAGCGAGAACGCACTCGCCTCACCTCGGGCCGCACTACCACTTTCCAGGTTTTGATCTTCGAACAGGACTACGCTCGTTCGCGGGCGGCTGAGATTTCAGCCAAGCTCGAACTAGTCCGAGCCATCACCAAGATGAAGTTGTATGGGGGAACTATCTAATGAGTCTCGCAAACCTTTCCATCAAACGCCCAATTTTCATCACCTGCTTGGTGATCCTTATCTTGTTTGCGGGTGGGTATTCCCTCAATCGACTGCCGGTGGACTTGTTCCCCGACGTCAACTTTCCCATCATTACAGTGACCACTGTGTACCCAGGCTCGGGCCCACGTGAGATTGAAACGCTGGTCAGCAAACCCATCGAAGACGAATTGGTCACCATCTCCGGGATCAAGCGGGTCACTTCCCAAAACGTGGAAGGCGTCAGCCAAGTCGTCGCGCAGTTTTATTTGGAAACCAATATTCAATACGCCGAACAACAAGTGCGTGACCGGGTGGCCGCTGTGCGCGGCAAGTTGCCCGACGACGCCGAAGATTCGGTCATCCGCCGTATTGACCCCGCAGATTTGCCCATCGTGACATTGGCCTTGAACGCAGACCTTGGCGAAGCCGAAATGTTCGACTTGGCCGACGACTTCGTGCGCCCGCGTCTAGAGCAAGTGGACCGCGTAGGTTTGGTGGAAGTGCTCGGCGGCCGTAAACGCGAAATCCGGGTGACCCTCGATCGCGCAAAACTCAAACGCCGCGAGATGCCAGTGGTGGGTATCGCCGCCGCCCTGGGCCGCGCCGGGGAAAATATCCCCAGCGGTAAGGTCACCGAGGGCAAAGCCGAAACGATTATTCGCACCGTCGGCCAGTTTGAAAACAACGACGACATCAAAAACATCGTCGTCAACCTCTACGGCAACGACGTCCCGACCCGCGTCGCCGATTTGGGGGACGTAACCGATGGTTTGGCCGACGAAAAAACCCGTACCTTCGTGGACGGCAAGAAGTCCATTCTGCTCGATGTCTACCGTCAATCGGGGTCCAACACGGTCGCGGTAGCCAACTCGATCAAAGCCAAAGCCGAAAAACTACAAAAAGACCTCGATGCCCTCCCAGGCCACCCGAAGCTCACGCTCGTGCGCGATGCTAGCTGGTGGATCGGCGTGAACGTTCAAGACGTGAAAGAATCCATTTTCTTTGGGATCATTCTCACGATCATCGTTGTGTATTTCTTCTTGGCGAGCGGTCGCTCCACTTTCATCACCGGTATGGCGCTGCCGAACTCCTTGCTCGGCGCGTTTATCTTGATGGCCCTGGCCGGATTCTCCGTGAATATCGTGACGATGTTGGCGCTGAGTCTTTCAGTGGGTCTGTTGATCGATGACGCGATCGTGGTGCGCGAAAACATCTTTAGGCATATCGAGATGGGTAAAGACCCCATCACAGCCGCCCGCGAAGGTACGGCGGAAGTGCAGTTGGCGGTCGTGGCCACCACTCTTTCGGTGATGGCGGTTTTCGGACCGGTCGCTTTTATGAGCGGGATGATTGGCCAGTTCATGCGCCAGTTCGGTCTCACGATCATCTTCGCCATGGCGATTAGTCTCTTCGACGCACTCACGATGGCACCGATGTTGTCGGCGTATTTCGCCGGCGCGAGCCACGGCCCCAACCCCAATACGATTTGGGGCAAAACGGTGGGTCGCCTGGTAGTTTGGTTCTCCAAGTTTCAAGACTGGCTGGAGCGCCGCTACGAAGGGGTCTTAAAGTTCACCTTGCGGCGCCCGATGATGGTGTTGTTCTTCTCCTTCCTCACCTTCTTGGGGTTAATGGCGACCGTCGTAGGAATCCCCAAAGGCTTTTTCCCGGAGCAGGATCAAGGCGAATTCTCCGTCACCCTGGATATGGCCCCGGGTACCAACATCGATACCATGGCGGGTGTGGCTCAGAAGGTCGACGAAGTCATTCGCGCGGAAAAATACACCCAAGTGAGTGCGCTCACCGTAGGTGGCCGCAACGGCGAACCGAACAAAGCGAGCTTCTACATTCACATGATCCCCTATTCAGAACGCCCGGGTGTGACCACCGGCAAGTTCAAGGAAATCTTACGGGGCAAGCTAGTACCTTTCGCCGAAGCCAACCCGCTGGTTAAGGAATTCGATGCGATTGGCGCAGGCTCTAACCGCCAATTCATGTTGAACATCCTAGGATACGACCAAGAAAAGCTTGAGTTGGTAGCAAAACAAATTTTCGACATCGCCAAAGACAATAAGAAGCTAAAAGGCCCCGACACCACTTATCGCCCCGGGCAGCCGGAGTTCCAGCTGAAGTTAGTCCCGGAACTCGCGCAGACTTACGGAATCAACTCGCGCACGTACGGCACAGAATTGCGGGCGCAGGTCGAAGGCGTAGTCGCGGCTAAATTCCGTAAGACCGGTAAAGAGTACGACGTGCGGGTGCGGTTGCAAGATGACCAACGCAACTTGCGAGAAAACTTCTCTCAAGTATACGTGCCCAATGTGAACAACCGGATGGTTCGGCTATCGGATGTTGCCAAGGGTGAAGTAGCCACGGGGCCTTCGGCGATTAGCCGCCAGGATCGCGCCCGCTTCATCCAAATCAACGCCGACTTGGCGGCTGGCGCCGGCTTGGGCGATGCGATGGCGGAGATGAACAAAGCCATTGCCGAAAAAGTTCAACTGCCGGAAGGCGTGCGCTTGGTATACGTCGGTAGCTCCGAGGATTTCCAAGATTTCGGCCGCAGCATCACGCTGGCAATCGCCGCCGCTATCTTGATTATCTTCTTGGTGCTCTCGAGCCTCTACGAATCCTTCGTGACTCCGTTCACGATCATGTTGGCCCTACCGTTGGCCTTTTGCGGTGCCTTCGGCGCCCTCTATCTCACGGGTGAGTCGATAAACTTGTTCTCGATGATCGGGGTGATTCTGCTCCTCGGGGTGGCGAGTAAGAACGGGATTCTATTGGTCGACCAAGCGATGCAGCTAATTCGCGATGGCCAGGACCGCACCACAGCCTTGATTAACGCAGGCAAGAACCGCCTGCGGCCCATTTTGATGACGACGATGGCGCTGATTGCAGGGACGTTGCCCATTGCTTTGGGCCTCAACGAAGCTTCGCGTTCGCGCACCAGCATGGGTGTCGCCATCATCGGGGGCTTGATCACCTCGACGTTATTGACGTTGATTGTGGTGCCGGCGGCGTTCCTCTACATCGACCGGTTCCGCCTCTGGAGCAAAGCCTTCTTGTCGAAGTGGTTGCGCCCTAAAGACAGCGGACCACAAGATCGCCCGGCGACGGTGGCTAAACACTAATCCACTTTGGGCGGCGCTATTTTTTCAGCACGCCCGTCCAAAGCAGGACAGCTGCGATCATCATTTCGATCATCATGGAATAGCCATTGATGGTGAAAAGCCAACAGAGCCTCACCGTCTGGAGGCTAACGCCTTTGCGAAAATCAACGGCTTGAACCTCACGACGATTTCTTCCAAACCATTCCTTTTTGGCGACCCAGTTCGCATACAAACCCGTACGCAAATAGCGATCTGTCAGCGAAGGCACCCAGTCGGTATACTGCTCCGTGTATTTTTTTAATTTCGGATCAAACAGGTGATTCAAGCGGAAAGACAAAACGACGTTCAAGATCAGGCTCAATGCACCTTGCGCAAACCAAAAAAGAATAAAGATCAAAGAGGGGTTGTCGCGAAGCAGTTCATACGTAATCCAAAAAACCCGGGATGCTTGAGCCATTATAGCCTCGTAGTTAGTTGCCAATCACTGTCGCTGAGTTGGATTCAAACACCTGAATGTAGTACTTGCTTCCTTTTTCATAGATCTTATCGCCTACGTACTCGGTCAGAGCGGATTCACCTACCGATGCGACTATATACACAGTAAGAAAACAAGCCACGCCGCCGGCCCCGGTAGTTACCGTCAATACCGCGCAAACCCCGCTAGCGAAACCCGTCTTGAGGGTTCCGGAAGCCAAAGAAGCAGCGGTTTTCACCGACTCGTGGACCAACGTTCGGTTTTGCGCCGCGGTTCCCCAGTCTCGGTAAACATTATAACCAGACATTCCCAAATCGATGACTCGCAATGCGGTTTTAGCCGGCTGCAATACGTTTTTGGAAAAGGATTTGCCGGCTTTAACCGTTTTGGAAAACGCCGAGAACCCCCCGGTTGAATCCGGAGCCACGACAAAAACTTTCGCCCCGCTGCCAAACGCCCGGGAGCCATTAGGGACCAGGCCTATTGCACCATTGCTTTGCTTTAGGTAACGCACATTCTTGCGAATTCCAGTGAAGAGTTTTCCTTCGACCTCGCGCCAGACATGGGGCGAAACCTTCGTCAAATTTCCGAACTTGCCCTTAGCCGCCTCGACTCCGGTTGTCCCGGCAGCCTTCAGAGCCTTGTAAGCTATTCCGGGGCCAGACGGTAAGTGAACGCCCACCGGCACGTCTTCGCCTACCTGCGAGACCACCTGAAGGCTCTCCCAGTGATCCAGCATCTGATCCGTCAGCACGGGATCTTGGTGGAACAGTTCTTCCATTTGAAGGAGGTCGGTTGCGTAGGGGGTGACTTGCAGCCCGGAAGCGTTGCCCAGGTTGAGCAAACGACCCGCGTAAATTCTATCGGGGTTTTTGATGTGCGGGTTGATGCGCACCAACTCGCGCACCTTGGCGTGGATCTGCGCTTGGCCGCGGACCCCCGGGAACAGGGCGGCGATGCCGCTGAGGGTTTGTCCGCGCTGGATGAACATAAATTGATTGGGGCTATTTTGACCGGGCATGGGACCTCCACCCCTCACTGAAAGCAAGCCAGCGGCCAACCGCCGATTTGAGCCGCTAGGCACGAATTCCCCATTTGGCGATTGGCTCGAGTAATCACGGCTGAAACACGGTATTCACGAATGAGAAAAAAGAGTAACTTAGGCGCACCTTATGGCTCCCAACCCCCTCCGCGCCGGATACGTCTCCATTCTCTGCGCTATCTTGATCTGGGCGGGCTGGATGCTAACCACCCGCTTCTTGTCCACCGGCGCACTCAATGCCTACGACATCTCAGCACTGCGTTTTATTGTGGCCGGGGCCTGCTTGGTTCCGGTGGCGTGGCAGCGCGGACTGCGAATTGGTCCCTACGGTTGGTGGAGCAGCCTGGCGCTTTGTTTTTTCTTGGGGCCCACCTACACGATTGTCTGCGCAACCGGGATGCGTTACGCGCCCGCCTCTCATGCGGCTGCGATTGTGAATGGCTTTATGGTGCTGACCTCCACTTTATTGGGGGTGTACTGGTTGAAAGAACCCTTCTCGCTCCAGAAAAAAGTGGGCATCGGGATTTTGCTGACGGGGATGGGTTGCGTGGCGTGGGCCAAAACCGGCGGAAGCGCTAGCGTGGGGCATCTCTTTTTCGCCTTGGGCGGCGCGATGTGGGCGGGTTATGGGGTTTCGCTGCGACGGTGGAAGATATCTTCCTGGCACGCCACAGCGGTGACCAGCGTGCTGTCGGCCGTTTTGTATTTACCCATCTATTATTTCTTTTTGCCAAAGCAGGTCATGCAAGCGGCGTGGTCTCTGCTCCTATTTCATAGCTTCTACCAAGGCTTGATGACGGCGGTATTGGCGCTCTTCCTCTACGGCAAAGCGGTCCACACTTTGGGTGCGAGTACCGCAGCGGCGTTTGTGCCACTGGTGCCGGTGATCACGTTGCTCCTCGGCATTCCCTTTTTAGGCGAAATCCCAGGATCACTGGAAATTGCCGGCGTGGCACTCGTCTTTACGGGGCTGCTTGTGGTTGTGCTGAAGCCGACGGCACGAAATCGTGATCGATGAAGCTCACCTTCAATCCGTAGTGATCCGAGTAGCCTGCGCTATCACCGGGCACGGTGGCGTCAAAGTCGTAGCGCTTTGGCACTAGAAACTGCTTGCCGCCGCGAGTGGCGGTTTTGGACGCAAACTTCGGTGCCACGATGCGGAATGTGGAAAGGTCCAGTGCCAGGCCTTTTCCTTCCAATGCGTTTTTAGAAACGAAAAGATGGTCGAAGTTATTCCACTCTCCCGTTTTGTCGTAGTAGTAGCTACCCGGCGGCAACGAATCCTTCAGCGATTGCGCAATGGATGGATCTGCCCGAAATGCAGTTTCCACGTCGACTAAGCCGCCGTCTTTCAACAGCACATCCGCAATCGCGTTGGGGCTATCGGTTACCAATGTGTTGAAATCACCCATGGCGACAATGCGGGCGTCCGGGTATTCCTGCATGCGAGCATCGATGGCATCTTTCAATATTTTGGCGGCAAAAACGCGATCGGCTGGTGGGTTGTGCTGAGACGGGAAATGGACGGTGAATAAAACCAGCTTTTGCTTTCCGTTCACCAGAAAACCCATTTCTAAAATATTGCGGGTAGCGTGTCCGACAAGCTTTACGGGATGCTCATAGAAGTAAGTGAGGGAAAAACCCTCCGACTCCGAGTAGAGCGACGCCACATCCATTCCGCGCGAGTCCAGACTGCGGCTCATCGCAAATTGTTCAAACCCCAATGTTTGGGCCAAAGGACCCGTCGATAGCTCACTCTCCACTTCAATGGCACTCATGGCATCGACGTGACCGTATTCCCCGAACAGCTTTTGGAGATTGGTGAGCTTGACGTGCATCTTGCTGCGGTTCCAGTCGTAGGCGCGGAATTTTCCACGCGCCCCCTGACTGGTAATGGTCCGCCCAGCGGGAAGGAATGCCTGATCGTCCGTAGCGCGATCATCGACAGTATCAAAGTTGTTCTCTACGTTAAGTGAGGCAATCGTGACCACCGCGGGATTGGGGCGAACCATCAAAGCGCCGCAGCTCACCGGCGGCTTGGCCGCAAAAGCAGCGGCGTTTAAAAAGCAACTAACCAAAAATGAATGAAGAAATAAGCGCGGCATTAACCCCCCCAGGTAATTTGATCCTTAGCGCGGGAGGGGCAAGCGAGCAACAGCGATCACGAGCCCAAAGCGGGTGTTTATCGAATTTGGAGGATAAGCGACTGGATGCCCGACCAGCTAATTTGGGCGCCGATGCAAAGAATGATGAAAGCCATCAACCGCATCATGACTTTGGTACCCGATGAACCAACGCGGCGAATCAGCCGCTGGGTATACGCCAACGATACATACACCGTTAAAGCGAGTGCGAAGAATCCGACAATCGCGCCTGCCTGGCTCACCAAAGTTTCGATCGTCGTGGGATGCGTCGTGTGGGCCGAGAGGGTTAAGGTCACCGCCACACTTCCGGGACCGACTGTGACCGGAAACGTAAACGGATAAAAAAGCTGATCGACCAACGAAGCCGGTGGGCCCTGGGGTTTTTCATGGTCCACAGAGTCGTCGGCAGTCAGCAGCTTCCAACCCATAGACGCTAGCACCATGCCGCCCGCAGCCTGTACAACCGGTATCGAAATCCCAAAGAAGGCGAGCAAGTAACTCCCTCCCAGCAACACGACCGTCAGCAGCACCAGTGTATTGCGCGCCACCTTCTTCGCCACAAAGCGGCGGGTGGCTTCATCGATATCTCGCGTGTACGGCAACAAAATGATGGCCGAACCGACCGGGTTTAAAACCGGAAAAATGGCGACAAAAACCAGCGGAATGGCGGAAATAAACAACGTAAATAGTTGGTGGTCGAACATGGTGGAGAGTCCTTACTCTAAACGTGTGATTGTGGGAATACCCAGAGAGGACTAAATTATACCGTTTATGATTACTTCCGTCTTGCTGCTGGTGCTCTCTAACGTATTCATGACAATCGCCTGGTACGGGCATTTGAAAACCATGGGCAGCAGGCCGCTTTGGGTAGCGATCGGGGTGAGCTGGGCCATCGCGTTTTTTGAGTACTGCCTTCAGGTACCGGGCAACCGAATCGGCTTTCGGTTTTACTCCCTCCCCCAGCTGAAGATCCTGCAAGAGGTCATTACCTTGGTGGTTTTTGTGGTCTTTGCCCGCTTTTACATGGGCGTGAAGCTCTCCCAAAACATGCTCTGGGCCGGCCTATGCCTAGTAGCCGCAGTCTATTTCATCTTCAAAGACGGCGTCCCCACGTCCTAATTCCGAAAGCGACTGGACCCTTTCGGAATCATAGCTCGGTGTATTTTTTGGCGTTTCCGCGGGAGAGTTCGACCGGGTATTTTTTGGCGTTTTGTTCGAATTTTTCCCAGAGAGCCGCTTCTAGGTCGATTTTGAAATGGTCGGTGAGGCGGAGCAGGTAGAAGAAGATATCGGCCAGCTCATGGCGCAAGGCCTGGGCTTTTTCGGGGTTTTGGGTGAGCTGGGTGGATTCCTCGGCCGTAAGCCACTGAAAGAGCTCTACCAACTCGCCCGCCTCGCCCGATAGGGCCATAGCCAGATTCTTGGGGGTGTGGAACTTTTCCCAGTCGCGGGCACGTACGAATTCGCGTTGGTGGGTCAGAATCTTCTCTAAATCAATTGGTTTGGCCGGCATAGGCCCGCAACAGACCCCAAAATCGCCGTTTTGCCAAGGGGTCACTGGATCGCGGGCGTCAGATATGGTCTAACACCGCCGATGGAACGTAAGCCTCCCAAGTCTGCCTATATCCCCTGGAAACGGGCTCCGCTCGAGCGCCAGTCGACCACCCTCTGGGATTTTCCCAGCCAGGGATACGGGGGCGGGTTTCAGGGCGATAAGGACTACAAAGGCGTTACTCCTGCTTATGTGATCTGGAACCTCATCGACCGCTATACCCGTGAGGGTGACGTGGTGGTGGATCCGATGTGCGGCAGCGGCACCACATTGGACGTCTGCCGGGACTTTAAGCGCAACGGGGTGGGCTTTGATATCGCGCCCTACCGAGCGGATATCGGCAAGGCCGACGCCCGTACGTTGCCGCTGGAGAAAGACTCGGTCGATTTCTTTTTTATGGACCCGCCCTACTCCACCCACATTAAATATTCGGGCGATCCCCAGTGCATCGGTGAGTTGGATTCGCGCGGGCCCGAGTACTACACTGCAATGAACCAAGTGATTGGCGAAGCATTCCGCGTTTTAAAAAATCGCCGCTACTTCGCGATCTACGTCAGTGATTCGTTTAAAAAAGGTGCGCCGTTTTCGCCGATCGGTTTTGAGTTATTTGAATTGGCGCGCCGCAAATTTCATCCAGTGGATATCGTTTGCGTCACACGCCACGGCAAAAAACTGAACAAAGATCGCTGGCACGAAACAGCCGCCGAAGGAAACTTCTTTTTGCGCGGCTTCAACTACCTTTTCATCTTCAAAAAAGAAATCGAGAAACCTCTTTTTTCAGCCCCGCTTCCCAAGTAGTCTTTTCTACTTGGAGTGTGGGGAATGCGTACGCGCTTTTCAATAGGCGTTCTGTTGGTCGCTACCGGCTTTTTGGCCGTAGCGCCGAATAGTCACCACCTTTTGCTGGTACTGCTCACCTCGACCGCTATTTACCTCGGTTACCGAATCCAACTAGGCTCAAACGAAACATGACCCAGAGAATTTGTTTTTGGGTCGGTGCAGCATTGACTGCGCTTACCGGCTTGTTCAATCCCGGCATCATCAGTCTCGACGACTACAACAATGGTTTCTCGGTCATGGTGCCCGCTCAAAACGCACCGTCGGTGGCGAGCCTGGCCGAGGGGATTTTTCCTTTTTTCCCGAAGCTGGTTTTGCGTACCATCGCCCAAACTGCCTACGCCATCGGAATCAGTGAACCGTTTTCGCAGCTACGCTTCTCGTTGGCCGTTCTGGGCTTGGCGGTATTTTTAATTTTGTTTACCACCGCTCGCCTACTTTTTGCCGGCCGCGAAAAAGAATGGCGGGTGGCGGCCTTCTTGGTCGCGTTCTATTTTGCCCTGCCGCTGTTTAGCTCTCGCCCAATGAACGAAACCCTTTGTATGCCATGGCTCACGCTAAGCGGGCTTTGCGCGGCACTCTACGCGCAAAGCGGTTTGCGCAAATGGTTGCTGGCAGCTCTTGCGACGCTCACGCTGGCATGCCTCATGCGCTTTCAGGCGGGTGTCTGCGGGCTTGCTCTGCTTTTTCTGGTTTTGTATCGACGAAATTCGAGAGATTTTCTTTTTTTCGCGCTGGCGGGAGCCTCGCTTTTCTTGCTCTCTGGTTTACCAGATTACTTTCAGCATGGCCGGCTGCACGCCCAGCTGCGCGACTACCTCGCCTACAATGTCGCTTTTTCGGGCGACCATTTTGGCCGGATGCCCTTCTACACGTTTTTCTTTCTCGCGCTGGGTCTTAGCCTGCCACCCACTTTTTTCTCGCGCTACCGAGGGTTTGATTGGCGGCGGGCCTACCAACCCCTCACCGGACCTCTGCTTTATGTGATTTTGTTTCTGCTCTCCCATTCGCTATCGCCTCACAAAGAAGACCGCTTCTTTATTCCCATTCTGCCGCTCTTTCTTTTCACACTGGTGCCGATGGCGACCCATCTTTGGAACCACGGCGCTGCCTGGCGACGGTATTGGTTCTTGGGAATGAACGGGGCATTGTTGATTTTGTCGTGCACCAATGTCGCGCAAAACAATGTGTTGGGTCTCGCTCGCTGGGTGGCAAACACGCCCGCGATCACGGCGGTCGATTCGCTGGATCAGTCGCTGATTTTTTACCCGCAGGCTTTTATCGCGCGGCCGGTGCACTGGGGCAACGACCAGAGCTGGCGGAACTACCAAAACCGGGATTGCCAGCGGATTGCGGTGCTGCGTTCCGACATCGCCACCGACGATCGCTGGAAACAAGCGTTTAGAGAAGCCGGCGCGTTTCGACCCGGTTGGATCGAACAGCTTTTGGTGAAAGCGAATTCCAAAAACGCCCGTCGCGGGCCATTGGTTGCCTATCTTCCGGCGCATTGCGTGCCTTAGGTGCTAGTAGAAAAGACTGAGTAGTCCCGCGCAACTTAGGCCGGCTCCCGCCAATATAAAAAGTTTTTGGCCAAGCAGCGCCCGTGCTCGAAATTCCGCTAGCGCTCTCAGCCCATGGCGATCGCTTTCTCTTTCCTCGAATAAATACCGGGCCAGCGGGAGATTTCGGTTTGTGAATATACGTTGGTAGGTGGCTTGCGCTCTTTCTGGACCAATTCGCATCTTAGTCAGAAAGTCCAAAACATGTTCCACTTCACCCGGGCTCAGCGCATTGAGATACAGGTACTCCCAGCGGTAGGCATAGTCCTCCGCGTAAAGAAACGAGCGAGCAAGAGAGAGAGGAGAAAAATACTTCCTCTCAGGCGCATTCACTTCCAGGTGGTGCAGCCAATGGGCCAGTTCGTGAACTTTGAGTCTATTCACTAACGCGGTACCGCCCGCTGCGGCTGGCACCTGCAGAACAATCTCTTCGGACCAGGGCACGAATGCCCCACTCATCTCGTCTGCATGCACCACGGTCAAGTTGCGAGCTCGAGCTAGAAACCACGCTTTAGTTTGAGGGTTTTCTAACCTCGCCGACATTGCGATGAGGGTCTCTTCGAATACTTGCTCGGCACTCCCCCGAGGGACCTGAAGTGTCCGAGGAATTTGCTGCGAAGCATACCGCAAACGCGCCAAGTAGCCGTCTGCGAGCGGATCCGGCGCTGAGAAGGAAACGGCTGACGCCGAAAGACAGGCCAGCCAAAACAAGGATTTTAGAAAATACTTCAGATTACGCTCCCATCCACTAAGGGCGGCGAGGACGGCGCACCGAACCCGCAACGAGATCCTCATAGCGAATAGCACCCTTGGGGCCCTTGCCCGCTTTCAATTTGGGCGCGGGAGCCGCCTTGCCTTTAAGGTAAAACTTATAAAAGAGCGAATCCGCCCCCACCGACTCGGCTAAGGCTTTCTCAGCCTGCGCGGGATCGTGGCTCTGGGCTTCTTGCCAGAGATCACTGAAGAGCAAGCTGGTGGCCCCTATGCTTAGAGAAGGAAACGCTCCGTCGTCGACCTCACCGTAGCCGACGATGAAAAAACCCCGCCACAGTTCCTTCAAGGCGCGGTCGTAATCCCGCTCGTTCGCTTTGCCCACCAAACCGGCGCGGCGTTTGAGCTCCTTGGTGGACAGCGGGGAGTCTTCTTCCAGGACCCGCAAAACCTTGCGGGCAGACGGGGAAAGATGCCCTTCATGCGCGCCCGTGGCGGCTAATATCAGAGGGAAAACGTCCTTGGAAAAAAAGGTGGCGCGGCCCTGGTACCATTTGGCATATACCACCTTCCCCGAGCAGGAGAGCCGCTCGCGCAGATGCCATAGACCTGCCACGCGGTTATCCGAGCCATCATCCCACTCCCAGCGCATGGCGCTGCGGGGATAAAACTCCGTCCACAACGAAGCCGGGTCGGGCCGGTTTTGGATGGGGTAAACGAGGAGAATTCCCCGTTTGTTAATTTTTGTAACGGCGCTTCGAACGTCCATGGAAACCCTGAGTCCCCTATGATAGCTAACTATGCAATGAAATACTCAATGCCAGCGGAATGGGAAGCGCACGAGGCGTGCTGGGTGGCCTGGCCCAGTCATGCCGACCTCTGGGGGGAAGACCTCCCGGAAGTGCAGCGCGAATTCAAAGCCTTTTGCAAAGCTATCGCCTACGCACCCGCTGGCGGTCGCCCTGAGAAATTGCGGATTTTGGCCCCCGACTCCCGCCGCTTGGAAGACGCTCGCCGCGAGCTGGGCGATCTACCGGTGGAGTTTTACGAAATCGGTTTTGGCGACGTTTGGCTGCGGGATACCGCGCCGGTTTTTCTGTTCGACGACAAGGGTCGCCTGACTGCGGGTTGTTTTGAGTTCAATGGCTGGGGCGAAAAATACTCGCTTCCCTCCGACTCCGAAGTCAGCGCCCGCATCGCTGAAAAAGTGGGCGGTTCCACGGTGAAGTTTCCCTGGGTCCTCGAGGGTGGCTCCATCGAAGTCGATGGCGAAGGCACCTGCCTCACCACCGAACAATGCCTTTTGAATCCCAACCGCAACCCCGACATGTCCAAGTCGCAAATTGAAAATGCGCTACGGGAATCGCTCGGCGTCACCAAAGTGCTCTGGCTCGGCCAAGGCTTGGTGAACGATCACACCGACGGGCATATCGACACCCTGGCGCGCTTCGTGGCCCCGGGCAAAGTGGTTTGCATGGCGCCCTCGGGCCCAAAAGATCCCAATACCGAGGCGCTTTTAAAAATTGAGCAAGACCTGCGCAGCTTCACCGATGCCCGCGGGCGTAAGCTGGAAGTATTCACCGTGCCCTCTCCCGGCCTGATTCTCGACGATACGGAGAAAATCATGCCTGCTAGTTACGTGAATTTTTATCTGTCGAACCATTCAGTGATCGTGCCGATTTACGGCGCGGCTAATGACGAAGCCGCGGTGGCTGCCATCGGCAAACTCTTCCCCGGTCGCCGGGCGATTGGATTGCTGTCGGGCTACCTGCTGACCGGTGGCGGGGCATTCCACTGCATCACTCAACAACAGCCGTTGGCGAAGGGGCAGGCATGAGCGATAACGTAACCGTCGCCGCTATCCAATGCGCCCTCACCGATGACGGGGCGGCCAATACCGCCAAGATCACGCAATGGGTGGAAAAAGCCGCCAAAGACGGCGCCCAAGTGATCTTGCCGTCGGAACTTTTTCACGGGCATTATTTCTGTAAGGAAGAAAAAGCGGAACTGTTCGCGCGCGCTCTGCCGGCAGCCGGTAACCCGCTCATTGCGCATTTTTCCAAGCTGGCCAAAGCGTTGAAAGTGGTCATTCCGGTTTCGTTCTTCGAACGCGACGGCCAAGCCCACTACAATAGCGTAGCGATTGTCGATGCGAGCGGCGAAACCCTGGGGGTTTACCGCAAGAGCCATATCCCCGATGGGCCCGGCTACGAAGAAAAGTACTATTTCAACTTAGGCAACACAGGCTTCAAAGTCTGGGATACGCGCTACGGTAAAATCGGCGTGGGCATCTGCTGGGATCAGTGGTTTCCCGAGTGTGCGCGAGCCATGGCGCTGCAAGGCGCGGACTTGCTCTTTTATCCCACAGCGATTGGCTCCGAGCCGGGAAATCCCGATCCGCTAGCCACCAAGGATCGTTGGCAGCGCGCCATGATCGGGCACGCAGTTTCGAACGTCATTCCGGTGATTGCGGCCAACCGCAATGGCCGCGAAGGCGACCAGACCTTCTACGGGCATAGTTTCATTGCCGACGAGACCGGCGAAAAGATCCGAGAGATGGCTTCTAGCGACGAAGGTGTGCTGCTCGCCACCTTTGACTTGGCAGCTGTGCGCACGGCGCGGGCGGGCTGGGGCTTTTTTCGCGATCGCCGCCCGGAACTCTACGGCTCCTTGCTTACTCAAGACGGAACGCGACCCGCTTAGCTCCTATCCAACGCATCCAGCGGGCCGTGGCGGTCGAACGGGGATTTCCGTGGATCTCCAGCCCGTGCCGACTGGGCACACCGGTCCTCATAGAATTTCAATGGGTCCATAGGCGCTCGCATTGCAGATTTGGTCTCGCGTTCCATTCGTTTGGTGGCTGCAATGACGGCCCCGCCGGCGCGGGCTGGAGATCCACGGAAATCCCCTTTCAGCCGTTAAGGTAAGTCAGTTTGTCTTAGCCGTATTTCTTTTTGTGTAGCTCTTGGGCTTGGCCGATCCAGTTTTCGCGTTGGATTTTGTCGTGGAAGAAGAGCTGCGCCGAGATTTTTTCAATCTCGTCACGTGTTAGATTCGCCACTTGCTCAAAGGATTCGATTCCGAATTCTTTGGCTAAGAGTTTGCGAGTATAGGGGCCGATTCCCTTGATCTGTTGCAGGTCATCTGGCCCCAGTAGCGCGGGGTCGACTTTGTTCGCTAGCGCGGCGATTTTGCCGCCCATATCCGCGATGGCTTTTTCTTTTTCATCTAAGGCGTGACGAAGCGCATCCACCGAGCGCTGGAGACGCTCTCTCTCGGCGTCTTTTTCTTCCTGCCAGAGAGCGGCTACCAGAGCATCGCGTTCGCGCAGCGTTTCCATTTGCGGGGGGGGCTCCCATTCAACAGGGGCCGGCGCCGGCGCAGCGATCACCGGCATGGGCTTTTCCTCAGCCTTGCGGGCGATTTCCAACGCGGCCATCAATGCCCGTTCGTTGTCGTTGCGCAACGACTCGATAGTGTCCTCCAACTGGCCGATTTTTTCGCGGAAGTCGTTTTGCAGAGCCTCGCTATATTTTTTGAAATCCGGCATCAGTGTCACTGGCGGAGGTACCGGAGCTGGGGGCAGCGGCTTGATCTCCGCTTCCGGCTCCAAGGGAATTTCGATGTCTTCCCAAATTGCGTCGGCTGCGCGGGCGAGTTCTTCGCGCTCTTTTTCTTCTTTGCTGCGCGAGACTTGAAGCAGGTATTCCCGCTCATAAAGCTGCGTTTCTAAGGACTCGATACGAGCGTGGTACGCGTCGATTTCGACCACTTTGTTTTTGAGTTCCTCGCGCAACTCATTTAGCTCCTGATCCGCCAGTTCCACCTTGGTGGTTTCGGAGCGGCGCTCTTCCAGTTTTTCCTCGAGCAGTTCGTAGTCGGCTAATTTACTTTTTAGTTCTCGGCTGACGTCCTGCAACGCAAGATCGCGAGACGCAACGTCGGAGCGCAGTTGCTCCGATTCCAACTGAAATTGCTCAATCCTCGCCGTCTTGAGTGCTACTTCCATCTCAAGCGATTCGAGTCGCTCCTGCATTTCTTCGTTCACGGTCGAAGAAGCGGGTGCCACTTCGGCTTGTGGCTGCTGGCGCATTTGCGCCATTTGCTCTTCTAAATCCAGATTTCGGCGTACTTGGGTGGCATGGGCTTGGCGCAGCGCCGACAGCTCGCCGTCCATATTCCGCAGTCTTTCAATTTCGGCTGCCGGAAACGGTTTCGAAACTTCTTGGGTCTGTAGGAATTCCGCCAAGTCGCGCTCTTTTTCCAACAAGCGGGTACGCAAGTCGCGAATCACTTTTTCGGCATCGTCACCGACGCGGTGGGGCGGCCGAGCGGGCGGCTGATCGCTCACCACTACTTTCGCTCTGGCAAACTTCATCCGAAACACATAACCGAGAGCGAAGAACACCCCGGCTGTGCCCAACAAGAGAACAAATGTCTGTATCGCTAAATACAACATGGTCATCCCCCTCCGAGGATTTCAAATTCCACACGGCGGTTGCGAGCACGGCCCTCTTTGGTGCCGTTGTCCGCCGCCGGTTGGTTTTCCCCTCGGCCTTCTGTCTGGATGCGGGTTTTCACTCCCCGCTTTTCTAAAATCCGTGCGACGTGTTTAGCCCGTCGCAAACTCAAAATCTGGTTGTAGGCTTCGGAGCCTTTGGAATCGGCGTGTCCCACTACGCGAAGGCTTTTGGAAAGCGATTGCGCTTGCTGGACCAAGGGCGTGAGCAGAGGAGCGCTCTCCGCAGTCAACTCTGTGGAGTCGAATTCGAATTGCAATGTCGGCAAAGTAACCGGAGCGTCTTTGGCAACCGCTCGTTCGGGTTCCGTCTGTGCCGGAGTCAGTTCCACTATCAACTGCAGGCCGCGCGGCAAGCGTTGCTCGGCTTGGGCTTGGATCGCCACTGCAGCGGCAGTCGTGGGTACGTCGCCCGATAAACGCACCGTGGTTTCATTTAATTCCAAAGTCCCTTCGGGTGCTGTTTGCGCAAGCAACCCGATCAGGGTGCGCATGCCGCGCAAATAGGGCGCGTCTTGCGTGGTGGATTCGACGCGCAATTCGTTTTTGATTTGCATGCCAGCAAAGGCGGTGTCGGCGGCGTCTTTGAAAAGCTGGGCCACGGCGGTGTTGGGGACAGAACCTCTGAGCGAAATAGTTTCGCCGGTTCGCTCAACCCGCAGAGTAGGAGCATCTTTTGGCGCGGTGGCGGACGTCACCCGCGCCACGCGCACCCCGAAAACCCGTGTGGCGATGCGGGCGGCATCGCGGGTGGATTCGGCGCTTTCGCCCGGAGCCAGTTCAATGGAGCCATCGCGGCCAGCAAAACGGGCTCCGATAACCTGGTAGGGCTGGTTTTCTAAAGCAGCCAGGGCCCGGCGCGTAAGGTCCCGCTCAATCCGCGGGCGGTACACGTTCCATTGAACGCAATACAAGCCGGCGAATACAGCCAGGGCGATGGTAATGAAAAGACTCTTAGACATCCTTCGCCCTATCGGCGATGCGTCATTAAAAGATGAGGGAAAAGAAACGCCGCGTTACCGCGGCGTTAATAAAGAAGAATTCAATTTGAGGCCTGATTAGCGAGTGGCAGTCAACGGCGCGATACCCGGATTCGGCGCGCCGAAGTCCTGACGGCCGAGCATGCAAGCATCTACGGCCTTGTTGTACCGCTCAATATCGGCTGGTCTTAACTCAGGGCGAGCCTGAGTGGCGGCCGCTTCGCCGGTTTGGGCGTGGTTGGCGTCGGTCATCGCAGGCTCGGCGGCAATGGCCGAGACGCTCAAAACTACTAAAAATAATGCGGTACGTGCGAAGTTCATTCGGTACTCCCTACTCGGGTCTTCTATGTTGCAAACGCTTGGCCAAATCATGACGCGGCGTGGCTACTCAGAGTGACTACTCGCCGAGTAGCCAGCCCGCACGAAGCCATAGCGCGCACAAACAGTGCACGGAGCTCCGCCAAAACGGGGCGCGCTCGCCTCTTCCTCCAGCTGCCCAACCCCCAGACACCTGTCAGACAAAATCTGTTATGTTTGAGCCATGGTCCATGACTCGATCGTGATTGGCGGTGGTTTTTACGGGGTCAGCATTGCTTTGGAACTTACGCGGCGGCGAGGTTCGGTGCGGGTTTTGGAGGCGAATGGCCGTTTGCTCGATCGCGCCAGCCAGGCGAATCAAGCGCGTATACACGGTGGATACCACTACCCCCGTAGTTTTTTAACGGCGAAAAGATCGCGTGCGAACTACCGGCGTTTTCTGGAAGCGTACCCTAGCGCGGTAGTGGACGGCTTCTCGCACTACTACGCCATTGCTTCATCGCTCTCCCATATCCAAGCCCGACAATTTGCCGAAGTTTGCAAGCGCATCGATGCACCGATCAAACCTGCTTCGGCCGCCGTAAAAAGCTGGTTCGATCCCTCCCTTATTGAAGACGTTTTTGAAGTGGAAGAGTGTGTTTTCGATGTGAATGCGTTGCGCCTCCACCTGCAAGACCAGATTGATGAAGCTGGCGTGCTCGTAACCAAAGATTGCCGCGTACTAGCTGTCCGCCGCCCCGATCTCAGCAAGCC
>CAZBJE010000007.1:19104-42406 GCA_964492125.1 uncultured Pseudobdellovibrionaceae bacterium
CAAGCCTTTTTCGATTGAGTGTGCAGGCAAACCCACCCTACAAGCCAAGGAAGTTTGGCTCTGTGTGTACAGCGGGTTGAATGCGTTACTGGAAGCATCCGGTTTTGATCCGGTGCCGTTACGCCTTGAGCATACCGAAATGGCGCTGGTGCAACCGCCTCCGCTCTTCAAGGGCGCTGGACTTACCGTGATGGATGGGCCTTTTTTCTCCCTGCTACCTTACCCGGCTGCCCAGAGCTTTACGTTGAGCCATGTGCGTTACACCCCACACTTCGCGCCGCCGCCGCAGCCGTCGCACTTCGACTCCATGCGCCGGGATGCCGCACGCTACGTGCCGGCCATGGCGGAGTGCCGCCAAACCGGATCGATTTGGGAAACAAAAGCGCTACTCCAGCGCAGCGATCAAAACGATAGCCGCCCGATCCTGTTCCAAACCGACTACGGCGTACCTGGCCAGCACTGCGTGCTGGGTGGTAAACTAGACAACATCTTTGACGCCTTGGACGAAGTGTCCACCCACTGCCAAAAAGGGAGCCTATGAAAACCAGCGACCAGCTCATCTCCGTGGTGGTGCCGCTCCAAAACGAAGCGGATATTTTACCCAGTTTTTTAGACGAAGCCATCGGAGTGCTGAGCGCAAATTTCGATCAGTTCGAATTGCTGCTGGTGGATAACGGCTCCAATGATGGCACCGACCTTCTAATGGCCGGGCTATTGGAAAAATGGAAAGGCATCCGTTACCTGCGCCTTTCCCGCCGCTTCGATACTCAAACCGCGCTGACGGCCGGATTGGACGTCGCGATCGGCGACATCTGCGTTACGCTATCGGCCGAATCCGATCCCATCCAATTGGTTCCGCAGCTGGTGGAACTTTGCACGAAAACTAAGGCACTGGTCGTTGGGCAATGCCGTACCCCCAGCGGCGGCGTTACTTCTCGTCTGGTGGGTTGGTTCTTTCACGCCTGCTGCGCCAAACTGATCGGGGTCAAGTTCCCTCGCCACTCCACGTTTTTGGCCGCGTTGCCTCGCGCCGCCATTCACCAAATGGCGAAGGTCCGCGACAAGTTCCGTTTTCTGACTACTCTGCATAGCCATTTAGGCATGCCTTACTCTCTTTTCCCCTACGACGCTAAGAAGGCGCCCCGTCGCGGCGTTTTCGGCCAGGCCTGGACTTCGCTCAACGCATCGATCGATTTGGTAGTGGCCAATTCCATTCACCCGCTTCGCCTGGTGACGATTGGGTCGCTCATGCTGAGTTCCGCGAATCTGGCGTACATGGGTTACATCGTCGCCATTTTCTTTTTCAAGCCCCACCCGGCCGAGGGCTGGGTCACGGCATCCTCACAAAACGCGATGAACTTTTTTCTGCTCTTTCTTACCCTCTCGGTGCTTTCGGAGTATCTCGGACGTCTGCTGATGGAATCCAAAGAGCGGCCTTCGTATTTCATAGTGGAAGAGCGTACGTCGTCGGAGAAAATCGCCGGCGAAACTCGCTTGAACACGCTGAGCGAGGCCCGGGTTGATCGATGAATCCCAGCTGGAAAGTTCCGCGCCACTCCGTCGAGTTCTGCCAGCCTAAACGGGCTCGCCACGCCCTGCTTATCCCGGTTCTCAATGAAGGCGAACGGATCGTACGCCAAGTCGAAGGGCTGAAAAGCTATTCGACCCAAGTGGATATTTACATCGTCGACGGTGGCAGCCGCGACGGAGTGCTAGAACCCGGCTTTCTAAAAGATCGCGGAGTCTGCGGTTTGTTTACGCTGCGCGAACCAGGGGGGTTGAGCTCCCAGCTGCGGATCGGTCTCGCCACACTTTTGGATCGCGGTTACGAAGGCATCATTTTAATCGACGGAAACGGTAAAGACGGCCTCACCGCGATTCCTCGGTTTGTCGAAGCGTTGGCAGCGGGTTGGGATCACGTGCAGGGTTCCCGCTTCGTGCCAGGCGGCAAGGCTGTGCACAACCCTTGGAAAAGGGTAGCCGGAATCAAGTATGTCCATGCACCGCTCATATCGCTGGCCGCAGGCTTTCGTTACACCGACACGACCAACGGCTTTAGGGCCTACAGTCGCGCATTTCTGCTCGATCCCCGGGTGCAGCCGTTCCGCGAGTGTTTCTCCCGTTACGAACTGCATTACTACCTGGCCATTCGCGCGGCCCGATTGAGCTTTCGAGTCACCGAAATTGCCGTCGAGCGGATTTACCCGGCTACCGGCAAAGTACCCACCAAAATACGCGGTCTGCGCGGTGAGGTGCTCATTATCCGGACTTTGCTGAACGCCTGCCTGGGTCGATTCAATCCGACCGACACGGAGAAGCACGCATGAAATCTGCCCTGATCGGCCACACGGGTTTTGTGGGAAGTAACTTGGCCCGCCAGAGCTCTTTCACCCATCTTTACAATTCGCGAAATAGCGCCGACATGGAAGGTGAGCGCTTTGATTTGCTCATCTGCGCCGGGGCCAAGGCCGAAAAGTGGAAAGCCAACCAAGACCCAGGGGGCGACAACGCCCATATCCAATCGCTCATTCAAAGTCTTTCCAAAGTAAAAGCCAGCGATGCGGTGCTTATTTCCACCGTGGATGTTTTTCCAAAACCGGTTTTTGTCGATGAATCGACCGAAATCAACCCTGCCGAGCAGCATGCTTATGGCAAACACCGCTATGAGCTGGAAGTTTTCTTTCGCAGCCACTTCCCTCTGGGTTTGATTGTGCGTCTGCCCGCTCTTTTTGGCGAAGGGCTGAAGAAAAACGCCATTTACGACTTATTGCACGACAATCAAGTCGATAGGATCCACCCACAGGCTCGCTTCCAATTCTACAATTTAGAGAATCTTTGGAGCGATATTCAAATCGCGCGCGCCAATGGCCTGAAGCTCGTGCACTTTGCGGTGGAGCCGGATTCCATGCGCACGCTGGCCGAAGAAGGCCTGGGCATGAAAATGGGCGGGCTACCCACCAGCGAGCCGGCGCTCTATGATTTTCGCTCGCGCTTTTGCGCTCTCTGGAACCACACCGACGGCTACCTTTACTCCCACGAGCAGACCATCTCGGCCCTGCGAGAATTCAAACGAAGACACCAGGGAGAGAGTCCGTGAAACTCGCCTTCTCGAATTTAGCTTGGGAAAGAGACCAAGAACCCGAAGTGCGCACACTATTACACGCCGGCGGGGTGCGGGGCGTGGAGATCGCTCCCGGTAAAGTATGGAGCAACCCCGCGACGGTTACCGCTAGCGCAGCCCGCGCGTACCGCGCAGAGTGGGAAGCTGCCGGCATTCCGATTGTAGCCATGCAGTCGCTGCTCTTTGGTCACCCCGAGCTGACTCTCTTTCAATCCGACGAATCCCGAGCCGGCATGCTCGATCATCTTTCGCGGCTTTTCGACTTGGCCCATCACTTGGGTGCGCATTGCCTGGTTTTCGGTTCACCCAAAAACCGAGCGAAGGGAGCGATGCCCGCCGCTCAGGCCAATGCCATCGCGGTCGATTTTTTCAGAAAAGCCGGAACCGCGGCCCACGACCGAGGCGTGGCGCTTTGCCTGGAAGCCAATGCCAAGGAGTATGGTTGCGATTTCATCACCACCAGCGACGAGGCTGCGGCATTGGTCACCGCCGTGGCATCGCCCGGGTTTTGCCTACACCTCGATTGGGGCTGCATGGAGCTCGCTCACGAAAATGTCGTGGAGCAGAGCCTGCGGCTGGGAGCGCAAGCCCGCCACTTTCATCTGAGCAGTGCAGCGCTGCAACCGATCTTAGATCGCAAGCGACCTGCCGTCGAAAAAATAGTCGCACAGTTTACCCAAGCCGGCAGCAAGGCCTGGGGTTCCGTTGAGATGTTAAATCCCAAGGGAGAGATAGAAACGATCCGCGCTGTGTTGCGTGAAATCGGCCCTTGCTTCGAAGGATAAACAATCATGCTCGGCCAAACGTACCGCGACATTGTCGTGGGCTCTATTGCTTGGATGGACTACAACAAGAGCGCGGATCTCCTCGGATTGGGCCTCACCATCGCATTGGTTTTGGGTTTTGCGGCGTTGGCCGTGCGTCAGCTCCACCGGCACCTGCCCGCCGAGTGGCGCAGGCCTCTGCTCGCCCCCTGGACACTCTCACCGGCAATTGCGATCGCTAGCGGGGTTTTGACGACGCTATTTATTCAAGATCAGCTGGGCATGCCGCTCCCGCTGACAGCCGTTTTTGTTTTCAGTTTGCTGGCTTCGGCACTCGTCGCGGCCGGCTCCAGCGACACGCGATGGACTCAGCGTTTTTGGCCCGCGTTTTTCACCGCAGCCCACGCACTGTTTGCGGTGGTCGCTACCCTATGCCTTTTCGAATGGATCGTGCCCGGCGCAACCGACGCAAGCTTCGCTTTGCCGCTCGGGATCTGCGCTCTATTAGCGCTCATCGGTTACTTCTGGGTAAAGCCGTCGGCACGCCTCAGCCGTGCACTAGCGGCCAACCGTTGGTGGCAGCTGCCCATTCCCCTGCTGCTCTTGCGCTTAACCCACCTGTCGCAGGTAAAAGGGGAAGACCTGCTGGTCTTAGCGCCTCAACCTTTGGGCAATGCGATTGTGTTTGGGTTTGTCGCCAGCCTCTGCGCCTTGCAGTGGCGGGGTTTGCGCGCAAGCAAATCGCCCGAGTCTCGTTGGCCAACGCTGCTCGCCCTCGGCGCCTACTTGGCCTACGTGACCCCGCTCGCGAGTCCGCTGCTGATGGACGATTTTCATTTTGGTGAATTGGCCCTGCCCTGGCACCAGATCATCGAAAAAGGCAGCCGCCCCTATTCGGAATATGTCCCCATTCAAGGATGGTTGGGTTTCTTATCGGGAGCCTTTAACGCTTTTCTGTATGACGGCAAAATCGCCACCTTACTTCCTGCTAAAGCGTTTGCGGAAGCGCTGGTCGGTGGGGTCAGTGCCGTACTAGCCGGGCGAATCTTGGGTGCACGCCTGGTCTGGTTTTTATTGCCGGCTTTGCATCTTTTTCCGGAAGCAGGCGACCGTTTGTTGTTGGTATTCCCATTCACCGTATTGCTATTCGATCCGGCCTGGGAAAAACGCCGCGGGCTTCGCCTCGTCGCCTGGCCATTTTTGGCGGCGGTGCACTGCCTGTATAACGCACCCGCTGGAGTGGCGTGGACTGTCGCCACCGCGCCGATCGCCTGGGTAGATCGCAAGAGCGCCACGCCACGCCAATGGGCGTGCGGCGCCGGGGCTTTGGCCCTTTTTACCGCGGTATTTTTTCCCTGGCTCACTGGTTGGTTTCGTTTTCTGCTCAACAACGGCTCCTCCAACGAGGTCGCCTACGGCCTGGGATTTTTGCAGATGAATTCCAATCTGTCCCCCAGCGTGGACAATCCCACCAACCGCATTTATCTCGAATGCCTGCGGAGCGGAGGTTGGGTCGTAGCCATGGGCCTAGGAGCGCTCTTCGCTTTTGCGCAACGGCCTGGAGCTCGAATCGCCCACCGCGATGGAGTGCTTTTTGGGGCGGTGCTCGTTTTGATTCCTGTCTTGCTCGTTCCGTACACGTTGGGGCGCATGGACCCGTTCGTGCTCAGTCGCACGGGAGTGGCGAGTTTGGTTTGTTTGGGAATCCTCGGCACGTTTACTTGCCTTTGGGCTCTCAAGCGCTGGCCGAGCGCCCCGGTTTGGTCGGCGGCGTTGGGGCTTTGCTTGGGTTACACGCAGGCATTTTTCCCCAGTGATGTAACCGAATGGGTGCAGCGCCCCGCCTTGCGCATGCAGATGCCAGAAGAGTTGGTCAAAATCGACGGCGCCAAATTTGGAATGCCCAAAACGGGGACACTCTATACCCCTTCGGATCGCTGGCAGGAGATCGTAAATTTCTACACGACGGTCCAGAACTACAAGGGGAAGGAAGGCACCTACCTCGATCTCACGAACCGTTCTTTGCTGTACGCGCTAGTCGACGAGAAGTGCCCGGTGCCTTTGGCATCCGACTACCACGCATTCAATCAAGCATTGCAGGAGCTCAATCTTCAGGCGCTGCGCGCCAACCCGCCCATGCTCGTTTGGTTGGGCCCTTCGATGCGCCACGATGGCGGCCCAGCGTCGTTGCGCAACTACCGCGTATACCGCTGGCTCCTGGAATCAGGACTCTACGCGCCCAGGCATGATGGCGCCATAAACGTGCTGGTACACCGGAGCAAATTGCCCGCCGGAAAAACAGCGCTTGTCGACGAAGCGGCGCTGCTCGAAACCGTATTTCGCCCGTCGCATTTAGGGTTGATCGGTACGTCGTGGGGGCGTAGCTGGGGCAAGATGGCCGGTCGATTTACCAAAGTGATGGAGGCACCCCACCCGCCGTCGCTCGTTGCCAAAGATCAGAAGTCGCGCATTCTGGCTTCCGTAGAAGACGACAAGCTCAACCCCGAGAAAGAACGTCCCGATTTCCTGCTGCTCGAGATCGGAAGTGAAAGCCCGTATCTAAAAGGTGGCAAAGGAGTGGTGCGGTGGCGCCGATCGGGTTCTGCGGATCCTACCGGCTCGCTAGAGTTCAATTGGAAACCAGGCATGGCGCTCATTCCGATCGGTGCCTCACCCGCCTGGCTGCTGGCCGATACCGTTGCGGACTTGGAAATCGAATTGGATTCGGAACCGGTGGCGCAGTTGCGGCGACTTACCGCGCTTCGCTTAACCCGCTAGAGCTAGTTAAACCGGGCGTGCCACCAAGGTGCTTTGGGCGGATTGACCCGAGACGTTTCAACGATATTTTCGGCACGGCAGCTCTCCACTGAAAAACCTCGGGCGAAGCTGCCTTCCAAGCTTAGCTCAAAATGCGTGGATCGTTTTGCAGGTACTTCCAGGGGGAAATGGATTTCGCCACTTTGCGCAGGCTTACCGATCCGCGCACCTAACTTGGTCCAGCGTTTAGCAACAGGCAGTTCGATAAAATCTAACAATAAGAACTCGCGCTGAATTTTTGATTCCCAAAAAGGCAATGGGTCAACGCGAACATTCACGGCTATATCTGCTAGCGTGGTACCCCGAGGACCTCGAACGGAAGGGGTCACCGTAAAATGGACTCGCTTCGTTTCATCGACTCGCCATTCGCAAGTGGGGGAAGGTCCGGGCTCGGGAAGAGGAGTCGTTCGCGGTGCCCAAATCCAGTAGCCGGCGCTGTTCGCTACCACTTCGTAGTTTTCGTACAATGGGCGATAAAACCACCAATTGGCCCGCAAACTCCATTGCTGCCAGTTATTGTAACTAGGAGCGATGGTCGAAATCACCTGCGGGACGTGAGTCCGGATTTTGGTGGCCACCGCATCGCGCTCGGGACCAAAGGCGTGAATCAAAAGATCGGCGCGGCTATCGCTGCGGCGCCCCCAAACAACCATGTCAAAACCGCCGTACTCGGCCAGCACGGGAGCATCTGTAAGCTTGGCGCCGACCTTGCTCAGAACTTCAAAGTCTTCGGTACGCGGGTCATCCAATGCGCGTCCCAATAGGGGGACCTGATCCGAAAGTTCGGTACCCGCAGCAACCGCTTCACCCAAAGATTCAAAAAGGAAATACTGGCTGCAGACATACACGCCCAAAAGCAGGGCCCCCGCGGTAAAAAGCGGTTCGCGCAAAACCGCCGCTCGCTTGAAGACCTTTGTCCACTCACGAATCTGCTTAGGATCGAGCAGCTTTTTCCAGGGCACGAAACACCCCATTACGTAGAAGCAATAGAGCTGGGCGAAAGGGAAAACCATCGATAAGCCCATTTCATATCCCGCGTCACGCCAAGAGCCAAACTGCACCAGAACGCCGGACACAAAATGGATGAGTAAAAGAAAAAGTAAGACGGCCGGTGCCGACAGCGGTGAACCCGCCCGCCGATACGCCCAATAGAGCCAGGGAAATAAAAACGGCAACTGCCATTTGTAACCGTCCCATTGATTCGCCAGCCGCACCCAGTCGTCGAATTTGACCATTTTCATGGTGTAGTCTTCGAAATACCAAAACTGCGCCTTCGCCACCCACAGGAAGTTGTAGCGAAACCAATCTGCTAAATGGCCGAAGGTGAGTAGATCACCGAGCATGAATATCGCCACAGGTGCCGCCAAGGCATATACCAAACACTCCCAGCCTCGGTACGGATTACCCGGACGCAGCACCAAAAAACAAAAGGGCAGAATGACCAGCGACGGCAGGCCGTAGTCGTTGCTGTAAAAAAGCGCAGCAGCCCCAAAAACGGCCAAAAACAAAGCCCTGCGAGTGGCCATGCGTCGGCCCGCGCCGGCGTAGTGCGGCCAGATCCACATCAGCAACAACACTTGCAACGTCGGCAGGAAAATACGCAGCGGCCGCCCCGACACGCCAGGATCGAGAAAGTTGGGTGACAGTAAAACTAAACGCAGTGTCGGATTAAAGAGTGCATGGGCGACGAAGAACGCTGCTAACAAAAGGCTCCAGCGCCAGCTGCGGGTTACACACCAAAAGAGCAGCAACAGCGAGAGACCGGTAGCGAGACAGCACACGAAATGCGCCGAGAACATCGATGCGTAGACGGTCTGCCCCAACAGCACAAAGAGCGGCAAATAAACCATGGTGTGGCCGATGCCGAGATAGGTGACGAAATCGCGGAAAAAAATCTCTCCGGCCATTAAGCGGCGCAAGGGACTAAGCGTTTGGAAAACGCCGTCGATAAGCAGGAAGCTCGCCTCATACGCACGAAAATGCGCATAGAGATAAACCAAAGCCAGCAAGGGCAACGCCACGGCGCAAATGAGCAATACCGGCAAGGCGCGTCGGAGTGTGGGATCGCCATCGGAAAAAAACGTACTCTTACCCTTGGAGCGCTTCGCCATTATTGCAGACCGTTCCGAGCAGCAAGCGGTGCTAAGCAGAGAGAAGTTGGTTTGTCCGAAAAGTCGGCGCCGCCCAAACTAGGTCCCAGCAACGGCAAGCCTTTCCATTCGCAGGCTTGCTTTAAATCCCGCGCGCTCCAAAACGAAATGGCGGTCCCCATCCGCTCCCAGGGGCTGTTGCGGCATGCCTGAACAGTCAGCGTATCGCCCGCTCGCAATTTATGCGGTAGGGGAACGAGCGTATCCAGGTCTGTAAAACCCGCCCAATCTTGCCGGGCAAATAGGCGCCGGCCATTCAACTGAACCATCAAAGCCGGGCCACCGCCCACTCCGAAGTACATAGCCCCCTGGTGTCGACGGATTTCATCTGCGGTGACGCGCAACGTGTTGCACTCTAATTCCTTAGAAGCCACTGCGCGTTTGCCGGTGAAAGCCTTACCCATGCTTTGGAAAGGAGACCGTTTCTCGGGATCGAGTTTGGAAAGATTCTGACGCAGACTCCATTTGCCGTTTTCTTGCTCCTCGAAGTCGGTTACGAAAGCAGACCGCTGCGCTTCCCGCACTTCATACAACGTAAAAACCGACGAAGAAACTGGCACTCGGCCTGCCTGTGGAGCCGGAAATACGCGGCGAAAATAGGGGCTAGCGTCCATTGCATCCACCAACGGTCCGCCCTGGCAAAGCACGTAATCGGCGCCAAATGCGTAGCGCACGGGGCCCATTGTGTAGGGGACTTCACCGTTGCGCAATTGGGCTTTGAGCGCGGACAATCCTGGGTGTACGTCGTTGAGCGCTTTGGGATCTCCTAAATCGACAAAACGCACTTGGGGCGCCCAATAAAGCAGCGGGCCACCGGCGTACCAATCGCAGTTGAAAACTTTTTTCCCGTTCGCTTCGGATGGCAAAGCTTGGATCGCCTGACGCAATGCTACGGCATTTACTGTGGCGCCCATGGGTTTGTAGAGTAGTTGGGCGCCTTCGGGCAGCAGCAGCAATGCCCCGGCAGCCACCACTCCAGCCGTTTGCTGGAATTTCTTGGTGTGGCGCGCGGCGAAAACGGCGAAGAAAAGCACCGCGAAGGGCGCCGCATACTCGACCGCGCGAAACGACAAAAACATCATTGCGAAGAAACTCGCAGCCAAGACAAACAGGAAAACAAACTCGGCATCCCAAAGCGGGTGCGCGGCCTTCGCAGCTTTGGTGCGGGGCATCGGCTCCACTAACAAACGCCAAACGGTCACTCCCAAGATGAGGGAAAACAAAGGCAGACGCGAAAGCAGGAGATCTTTATTCCAGCGCATCGCTTCTTGGGCGCCTTCGCTCACAGGTAAGGTGGAAGGGACAAAAATACTGGAGAATACCGCCGCAACCGCCGACAAAGTGCCGGGGAAGTATGGGTTCACACAAATTCCCACCACTAGAGCCACTCCGCCAATCGCCGCCAGTTTGGGCCACTCATTGCGAAAGCCTTGGCCCACGAGGGCGGCGACCAACAAAACAAACGCGGGAAAATAAACGGCGTGGTAGCTGAGCGGAAAACAGAAGGCGCAAATCACCACCCCCACCCGGTTCTTGCTCACCAAAGCCCAGGCCAATCCGACCATCCAAATTTCGGCGAGAAGCGAGGGTCGCAAACTAAGCAGGCGCCCGAGTGATGTGGGATTGAGCAGAATCAAAAGCGGAATAACCAGCGCCAAGCCCCAGGGCAAGTACCGGCGGGCAAACCCAAAGAGCAGAAGACAAAGCGCCAATACCAAGAACGGCACCAGGCCCAAGGCAGTGCGTTCTCCGCCGATTTTCCAAGCACCGGCGACTAGCGCAGAAAAGAGAAAGTAGTCGTTGGTGAAGCGGTCTTTCCAGGCAATTTGCTCGGCTTGGGGAAGCGCGCGGGTGAGGCCATGCTCCGCTAGCTGGCGACCGACGGCTAAATGGAAGTACTGATCGGGTTCGGCGGCAGCGGCGACTTTATGCACCTGGCGAAGAAGATGGATCGTACCAACAAAAAGCACCGCCGCGGCAAGCCACGGCACCAAACTCGATTTGCGCATTATTCCCCCAGTGGGGAAATTCTACCTTAGAAAGACTAGCTCGCAAACGCGGGGCTGACTAATTGGAAGCGCGGGTGCTTACGGATCCCCAGGCGGAAGAGCAAGCCTTCCATCGAGCAACGCAGAACGCCGAAGCCGTACTTGACGCTACGAGAGAAGTTTATCGAGCTGGCTTCCGGGAAATATTTGGTGGGGACCGAAATCTCACCGATTCGAAAACCCGCCAGATGGCACTGCACCAGCATTTCGTTGTCGAAAACGAAATCGTCGCTATTGCTCTCAAAGGCGACGCGCGTCAGAACCTGACGTGAAAAGGCACGGTAGCCAGTGTGGTACTCCGACAGCTTCTGGCCGATGAGCGTGTTCTCCACCAGCGTCAGAACCCGATTGAAAAAATATTTATAGAGCGGCATTCCGCCGCGCAAGGCACCCATGCCCAGGATTCGGGAACCCAAAGATACATCGTAAACCCCGGAGGAGACCAAACCCGCCAAAGCGCCCAAGAGCTTGGGTTCGTATTGGTAATCCGGGTGCAGCATCACTGCAACGTCGGCACCCGCATCCAGAGCCGCTCGGTAACAGGTTTTCTGGTTTCCCCCATAGCCCCGGTTATAATCGTGGCGAAGCACTTGAAGTGGGAAACGGGTCTTCAGTTCTTCGGCCACGGTGACGGTGGAATCATTGGAGCAATCATCGACTAGGATGAAAAGATCCACGATACCGGCGGGCACATCGCCCAAAGTTTTTTCCAGCGTCTTGGCGGCGTTGTAAGCCGGGAGGACGCAAACAATCTTTTTCCCGTTAAGCATGGGGGCATCCTAGATGCTAATTGCCTGGATCGCAATATTTGGGGCACTCGGTACACTTACCCGGTTCGGCGTCACCCGCCTGCTTCTACAGCCGGGCGCCTTCTCCATCTCCACCCTAACGGTGAATATGGCGGGGTCTTTTTTGATTGGTTTGTTGTGGGGCGGCAACCTGCAGCCGCAGACGGCACCCAGCACCTTTTTGTTAGTGGCCACCACCGGCTTCTTAGGTGGCTTTACTACTTTTTCGGCGTTCTCGTTGGAAGTGGTTCAACTGATAGCCCAGCAGAAATTCCTGCCGGCCTTGGCGTATGCGGTGGCTAGCCCCGTAGCATGCATCGCCCTTGCGGCAGCTGGGGCCTGGATAACCTACTCGTTCGCCGGGCGCTAGCGAACTTCCACTGGCGCGGCAAACTTAGTCACGGTCGGAGGAAAACACACTTTGTCGTCGCAGGCTTGGTAACGCACCCGGCCCTCGAGCGAGTATTTGCCGGCCTTCACTTGTGCAGTCGCCTGAATGGGAATGCGTACGTCGAAACGGCCGTCGTAGGTTCCTACCGCTGTTTCCAATCCCGCCACTTTATACGGTTTTGGTTTGGGGTATACCGCCCGCCCCACTTCCACTTGACCCACGGCGACAACCTCCACCTTGGTGGCAATCAAATTGGGTTTGCTCGCAGGGTTGGCCTGCACGTGATACCCGTCAATGACTTTGAGCTCCACCACGATTTCACCAGAGCCGCTGGCTTTAAGTTCTGTCTTTTTGACGCCGGTGACCGTCAAATGCGGAACGGGGACCCCGGCGCAAACCGTTAAACTGGAAACTAACCAAGCGAAAAGAATAGGTGCCTTCATAGCGGTTAGGGTCTCAATTCAGGTGCGATAACTCAACGTGCATTTCGCCCAGACCCCGCATTAAGATAGGGCGCTCGGAGGACCTTTTTTTGGACAGGCCATCAACCCAAAACAGCGATTACGCGCACAGACTCGCCAGGATTGAGGGTGGCTGGTGGCGCCGTTGGGTGGATCCGCAGATCCCTTATCGCTATAACCTGCGCCGTTTGCGGCCCGGCTTTACCCTCGATATCGGAGCGGGTATCGGGCGCAACTTACTGCACCTGGAAGGCAACGGGATCGGGCTGGACCATAACGAAGAAGGCGTGCGCTTGATGCGCGGCCGCGGCTTGCGCGCCTTTAACCCGGAAGGCTTCGCCCAATCGGGATTTGCCAAGCCGGGTCTTTTTGACTCGCTTTTGTTCGCCCACGTTCTGGAGCATATGACGGCCGACGAAGCACGCGCCCTCGTCCAGCGGCACCTGCCCTACCTTAAAAAGGGAGGGAGAGTCATCGTAGTAACTCCACAAGAAGCGGGTTACCAGAGCGACAGCACGCACGTTACTTTTTTAGATTCCGAGGCCACCAGCAGTCTGCTGCGGGCGCTGGGACTAAAAGTGGAAAAATCCTACTCGTTCCCGTTCCCACGCTTCATTGGTCGATTCTTCGCCCATAACGAATTCGTGGTCGTGGCACGAGCATGATCACTTTTGCTATCCCCTTCTACAAAGACCGAGACTACCTACACCGAGCCCTGCGCAGCGTTTTGGCCCAAACCAATGGCGCCTGGCGCGTCTTGATTTGCGACGATGGAGACGATCCCCACGTCGAAAAAATAGTCGAGCGTTTGGGTGACTCACGCGTGCGGTACTACCGCAACCCGCAACGGCTGGGGATGGTGGGCAACTGGAATCGCTGCTTGGAACTGGCTGACACCGAATACGTTACGCTGCTCCATGCAGACGACGAACTGCTCCCTCACTATGTGGAAGCGATCAAAGTCGGATGGCAGTCTTTTCCGGAAGCCGTACTTTTGTTTCCACGCGCCCGGGTAATCGACGCGAAAAGCCGCCCGGTCTTTTCTTTTCCCGATTTTTACAAAAGCCTATTGGCCCCTGCTCGCTCTCAGGCCTATCGCCTACTCGGCGAGCAAGGCGTGCGCCGTTTGCTCAAGGGCAATTTTATTTTCTGTCCGTCGGTTTGCATACGCAAGTCCGCGCTGGGCACGCACCGTTTTTCGCCCAAATGGAAAATGGTGCAAGATTTGGAACTCTGGACTCGCCTGCTTTTGCGTGGAGGGGAATTGGTGGGACTACCGGAGACGGCCTACGCGTACCGTCGCCACGACAAGAATTCCACCACCGAATACACCCAAAATCTTTTGCGCTTCCGCGAAGAATCGCTGCTCTACGCCGAACTCGCCAACACCTTAGCACAGGTGGGAGCCGCCTCCGCGGCGCGAGTGGCGCGCCGAGCGACCATCATCAAATTAAACGTAGCGTATTGTTTAGTAAAAGATCTCTGCGGTTTTCACTGGCGCGCAGCGGGAGAGAAAGCCGCTTTCTTGCGGGAATTGTTTACTTCCAAACACCGGCTCCAAGTCCGGTAAAAAAGCGCCAGCGCGATGGGAATCATCAGCCCCATGCGCAAAGCCGGCGTGGCTCCATTGGCCCCGTGCAACTCATCCCAATAAAACTGGTAGAGCGCAATTCCGGGATTAGCCAATGCCAAGTACACCGACATAAAAACGAGGTGCAAACATACCGAAAGTCCCACCAACCCCCACGCCGCATTCTGGAGTACCGGCGTGAAACGATCCCAGAGCAAGCCTAGAACCGGAGCAAGCAAAACCAAGCCCGCCGACAAATACCGAGGACCCGAAGTCCCGCCGCCGTGCCAGCCGCCAAAAGCAGAATTCATCAAAAACAGAAGCGCGAAAAAAATCAGCGGCAGCGTAATGCTCCGGTAGTTTTGCCGATCCAGCGCCGCCTGCCGAACCGGCTTCACGAACAAAATCGCTCCCAACAAAAGCAAAACCCAAGGCTGAGTGAAAAGCAGACCCCGCGACGGGCTCAAAGTGAGACCCCAAACGGCGTCCCAACTCGGCAGAAAGAAAATGCCTCCTACGTTGATACGGTCGCCGGATTGCTCGACGAAAGCAGGGTTCTGAAATTTATTGGGGATGTTCCAAATGCTGCCGAAGCAATACTGGTGATACACCACCCAAGCGATGGCGGGTCCCAAAGCCCCGCCCACAAATTCCAAGAGCCATATCCCCGGCTTGCGAGCGGCCCGCAGACCCGCGACCCAGATCGGCAAAACCGGTAACAACAAAAGCGCACCGCTGTACTCGCAGAGCACACCGAGTCCAAAGAAAAAGGCCGACAGAAAAACCCGATCGGAAAGCAACGCCAGATACAACGCTAGCGCGCAAACTGCCGAACAGCCATGGCCAAAGTATTGGTTAAAGAACAGGCACGCAGTATTGCCGAAAAGCAGCGCAAGGAAAGCGACCGCGCGGGCCGCCTGGCTCGCCCCGGATTTTTCGAGACGGCGCAAGACCATCAGGCCCAAAAGAAACATCGGCAGGATTTGGAAAAGAAAAGAAAGGAACCGCATATTGCTACCACCCTTGGCGTAGCGGATGCGGTCGCGATCATCCCGGTGCAGAACACCACGGGTTTGCCACGCATCGAGGTAAGCGAAAATCGGCTCCCCGATCAGGGCGGGGCCGGGGGCTTTGTTGGAGTAGTAGTGGCCGTCGGGGGTACGAGCCCAATCAATGGTGGCGGTGTAATACCCATCAATACGCGGCGTGCCCTCTTCCGTTAGGGCGGCCATCATGGCCCAGCGGGAAAGAGGATTCGTACTAAAAGCGGATGCAAGCCCCAGTTGCACCAAGAAGAAAAAGATAAACCAGCCGCGCAGCGGATCTAGGTAAAGAGAACGCCAGGTTGAGGCTGCGAGCATCGCTTATTTGGTGGCGACGGACTTCACCATGTTTTCGAGTTCGCCGCGTTCGAAAAGATCGCGCACGATATCAAACCCACCCACGAACTCGCCCTTGATGAAAATCTGGGGAATGGTGGGCCACTGGGTGTACTGTTTGATTCCTTCACGCAACAACGGATCCGACAGAACGTTCACCGTTTGGAAGGGCACTCCCAAGTACTGGAAAATATCCATCACGCCTTTGGAGAAGCCGCACTGGGGCGCTTCGGGCGTGCCTTTTACGAAGAGCAGAATGGGGTTGCTGGCCACCGTGTCGGTGATGGCTTTTTGAACTTCTTTTTCGTCTTGATAGACCATGGTTTTACCCTTGTTTCGATTCGGCCGGCGTCCACGTTTTCAGCGCAAGCGCATGAATTTCATTCCCAACCGCGCTCCCGATAGCCGAATAGACCATGCGGTGCCGGGCCACGAGGGGTTTGCCCTCGAAAGCCGAGGATACCACGATCACTTCAAAGTGGTCGCCCGTTCCCGTCATATCGGCAACTTGCACGTCGGCCCCGGGGATGGCCGCTAAGACAGCCGCTTGTATTTTTTCTGGTGGAAACATTGGCTTTTCTTTACCCCAACCGCAGGGAAAAGCAATGGGTGACGGGCATCCGAGGGGAAGAGTAACCTTAGCGTTTTGGCCGGAGGCGAGCAATGGTACCAGGTAAGGCAACAACCGAGGCAACAGCAGGGTACTTCAACGCCCGTAAGGAACTGGGTGGCTGGCTGGAAATCGGCTTCCACTGCTCCAATGTAGGCTTCGGCGGGTACCGGGTCGACGACGAAACCCCTATTTTCGAAGAAGCATTGAAAACCGCCCTGCTCTCGGGCTGCAATCTCATCGATACCAGCACCAACTACGCCGACGGCCGCAGCGAACGCATGGTCGGCCGGTCCCTAGCAGAGCTGATAAAAGTGGGGGTTTTGGATCGCGAACAGGTGGTCGTGGTCAGCAAGGTGGGCTACGTCCAGGGCCAAGCCTTAGAACTCGCCCAGCGCCAAGAGGCCGCCGGCACGCCCTTCCCCGAAATGGTCAAATACCAAGATGGCTGCTGGCATTGCATCCACCCTGATTTTCTTAAAATCCAATTGGAAAAATCGCGCGAACGCTTGGGCCTGGAATGCATCGACCTCTATCTCTTGCACAACCCCGAGTACTACCTGATGGACGCGGCCAAAAAAGGCTCGTCAGTAATGTTGCCCAAACTACGCGATCAATTCTACGATCGGATCCGCCGCGCTTTTGAGTTTTTGGAAGGCGAAGTCGCCAAGGGCACTTTGCAGGGCTACGGCGTTTCGTCCAATTCGTTCGGCGCCAAAGCTGGCCGAGCCGACGCTACGTCGGTAAGCCGAATGTGGGAAGTCGCCCAATCCATTTCGGATAAGCACCACTTCACCGCTATTCAGCTGCCCTTGAATCTTTACGAATCGGGCCCCTTTCTCGAGAAAAATACCGGCCCCGATGACTCTCAAACGGCGCTGGAATGCGCGAGCAAACACCACCTGGGGGTTTTGGCGAATCGTCCGTTGAATGCTTTCACACGGGAAAGCCTGGTGCGACTGGCGGATTTCGCCGTGAAAAAAGCCGTTGAACCGTTGGATTCGCTTTTGGCCGAGCTGGGCGAACTCGAGGCAGAATTTACTCAAAGCATTGCTCCCACTCTGAAGACCGCATCGGGTTCGGCGGTGGTGGGTACGTTGTTCCAATGGTCGTCGGATCTCGGCCAGGTCCGAGGTGTTCCGTTGGGCGCAGACCGCTGGACGCAAGTCGAGGACCAGGTACGCGGGCATGTTAGCCAAGTGGTCGAACAAATCTCACTGCAATTGAAAACTGGGCCTTGGATCGATTGGCGCGATCGTTACCTGCCCCAATTGGACGAAACGCTCGAAACTTTTCGCAACGAAGCGCACCAGCGCAGCCAAAAAGTAAGCGATCGAGTGACTGCCAAGTTGGATCCTCTGCTACCCGAAAGCTGGCGCGCAGCGCCCTTATCCCAAAAAGCTTTGGGCGTCTTAATTCACACTCCGGGAGTGAGCTGCGTGTTGAATGGAATGCGCAGGCCAGACTACGTGCACGACTCGATGCAAAGCCCGAAACTGCCCCGCCTAGAGGAAGAGACGGTGCGAAAGATCTACGAGGCGTTTCTTTAGTCGCGTTAGCGAGCGTAGCGTTTGAGATCCGCTTGGACCATCAGCTCGATCATTTGCTCGAAACTGACTTCAGGTTTCCACCCCAGCTCGCGACCCGCTTTAGTGGGGTCGCCCAGCAACTGATCCACTTCGGCCGGGCGCATGAAAGCAGGATCGATGCGGACAAAGTCTTGGTGCTTCAATCCCACGGTGCCGAAAGCGATCTCCAGGAATTGGCGCACCGTGTGCGCGACTCCAGTGGCGACCACGAAGTCTTCGGGCTCGGGCTGTTGCAGCATCAGCCACATCGCGCGCACGTAATCGCCGGCAAAACCCCAATCCCGGGCGGCATCTAAATTTCCCAGCTTTAGCTCCGTCGACAGACCTAGCTTAATACGGGCCACGCCGTCGGTGATCTTGCGAGTGACGAACTCCAGCCCGCGACGGGGCGATTCGTGGTTGAACAAAATGCCGGACACCGCGAACATTCCGTAGCTCTCACGGTAGTTGATGGTGATGTGGTGCCCATAGGCCTTTGCCACGCCGTAGGGACTGCGCGGATAGAACGGCGTGCGTTCGGTTTGCGGGATTTCCTGCACCTTGCCAAACATTTCCGAACTCGACGCTTGGTAGAACTTGGCTTGCGGGCAAACCGCGCGCACTGCTTCCAATACCCGCGACACCCCCACGGCGGTAAACTCGGCCGTGAGTACCGGCTGCGCCCAAGAGGTAGGCACAAAGGACTGCGCGGCCAGGTTGTACACTTCGTTGGGCTTGGCTGCTTGCAGCGCCTGAGTCAAAGAAACTTGATCGAGTAAATCCGCCTGCAAAAGAGTGATGCGGTCTCGGATATGCCCAATGCGTTCGAAATTTTCAGTGGAGGAGCGCCGGACCACGCCGAAGACTTGGTAGCCCTTCGAGAGCAGGAATTCCGCTAGGTACGAGCCATCTTGACCGGTAATCCCCGTAATCAGTGCGCGCATCGATCGTCTCCTATCGGTCCAGTCTACTCATCGAGGAGCTTTTTTACGAGATCGTTCAGCATCGCAGGATTCGCCTGGCCTTTGGTTTCCTTCATTACTTGGCCAACAAAAAAGCCGAGCAACTTGGTCTTGCCGCCTTTGTAATCGGCTACCTGAGTGGGATTGGCGGCAATGATGCGCCGGGCCGCGGTTTCCAACGCGGCGGGGTCGCTGATTTGCACCAGGCCTTGTTCCTTGATGATGGCGTCCGGATCTTTGCCGGTAGCGAACATCTCATCAAAGACGCCCTTGGCGATCTTGCCGCTGATCTTGCCGCTATCGATGGCTTGGATCAAACCTGCCAAGTTTTCCACCGAGACGGGGCTTTGGTCGATTTCCTTGCTCACCGCGTTTAAGCGCCCGAGCAATTCGTTGCTCACCATATTGGCAGTGGACTTAGGGTTGCCGGTTTTAGCAGCCACGTCTTCGAAATACTTCGCCAGTTCGCGGGAAGCGGTCAACACGCCGGCGTCGTAGTCGTTCAAGGTGTATTGGGCTTTGAAGCGAGCACGTTTTGCAGACGGTAGTTCCGGCATTTCCCCAGCCACTTTGTCGATCCACGCTTGATTGATGATCAAAGGCGACAGATCGGGTTCGGGGAAATAGCGGTAGTCATGCGCCTGTTCCTTGGCGCGCATTGGCTCGGTGAAACCTTTGGCGGAATTCCAACTGCGGGTTTCTTGGATAATTTTTTCGCCGCGTTCGATGCAATCGATTTGCCGCTCGATTTCGTAATCGATCGCTTTTTCGACGAACCGGAAGGAGTTGATGTTTTTCAACTCCACCTTCGTACCGAACTGGGAGGCTCCCCGCACCCGCACCGAAATATTGGCGTCGCAGCGGAAATTGCCTTGATCCATATTGCCGTCGCAAACATCGGCGAAACGCACCAGCGAGTGCACTGCGCGCAAGTACTGCCCGGCTTCATGGGAAGTTCGCATGTCGGGTTCGCTGACGATTTCGATCAGCGGCACGCCTGCGCGGTTGAGGTTCACCATGGTGCCGTGGCCGGCGTGCACGGATTTGCCGGCGTCTTCTTCGAAATGGATGCGGGTGATGCCGATCCATTTGGTTTCTCCGGTCTTTAATACGACTTCGATTTTACCGTCGGTGCAGTAGGGTTTTTCGTACTGACTGATTTGGTAACCTTTGGGCAAGTCCGGGTAAAAATAATTTTTGCGGGCGAAGACGCTTTCCGTGTGGATTTTGCAACCCATTGCGAGCGCCGCGCGAATGCCGAGCTCCACTGCCATTTGGTTGATGACCGGCAGCGCCCCCGGCTGCCCCGTGCAAATCGGGCAGATTTGGGTGTTGATTTCGCCGCCGTACGCGTTGGCGCAGGAGCAGAACATTTTGCTCTTGGTGAGCACCTGGGCGTGGACTTCTAGGCCCATCACCGCTTCATATTTTTCCATCCAGTTGCTCATGCCCGGTCTCCTTTCCAGGGAGGCTGAGAAAGTGGGCCACGCGCTTTTTCAAAAGCATGGGCCACGTGCAGCAGCTGCGCTTCGTCGAAATGTTTGCCGATCAGCTGCAAGCCGATGGGCAAGCGATTGGAATCCAAACCGCTCGGTACCGACAGGCCAGGCAGACCCGCCAAATTCACCGGCAGAGTAAAAATATCGGAAAGGTACATGGTCAGCGGATCATCGATCTTCTCACCCATCCGAAAGGCCGTCGTGGGCGAAGTCGGTGCCGCCACACAATGGCACTTAGCAAAAGCTTCTTCGAAATCTTTTTGGATCAAGCGACGTACCTGATTCGCTTTGCCGTAATAGGCGTCGTAATAGCCGGCGCTCAGCGCATAGGTGCCGAGCATGATGCGCAGCTTCACTTCTCGACCGAAACCTTCGCCCCGGCTTTTGGAATAGAGCATTTCGAGCTCGCTGGCTTGTTTGGTTCGCTTGCCGTAGTGGACACCATCGTAACGAGCCAGGTTACTGGACGCTTCGGAGGCAGCAATCAAGTAGTAGACCGACAAGGCATACTTGGTATGCGGCAGTTTTACTTCGACGATTTTGGCGCCGAGCGATTTGATTGTCTCAATCGCCGTGTCGAACGACTTGCGCACTTGCGGATCTAAGCCGTCCATCCATTCGGGCGCGATGCCGACATTGAGGTTGCGCAGGCTTTCTACAGACGGAGCGGACAGCGCTTCCGTGAAACGCGGCACAACGCCACGGGAACTGGTGGCGTCTTTGGCATCGTAGCCTGAAATAGCTTCGAGCATCCGAGCCGCGTCCCAAACCGAACGACCAAACGGCCCCACTTGATCCAAGGAGCTTGCGAAAGCGACCACGCCATAGCGGCTTACGCGACCATAAGTAGGCTTGATTCCCACCACGCCGCACAGGCTCGCCGGCTGCCGAATAGAACCACCCGTGTCCGAGCCCAGAGAACCGGGCACAAAACCGGCAGCAACAGCGGAAGCCGAACCGCCGCTGGATCCTCCGGTGACACGCGCCGTGTCCCAGGGATTTTTCGCGGCGCCGTAGGCGCTGTTTTCGTTGGAGGAGCCCATCGCGAACTCGTCGCAGTTGGCTTTGCCAATCACAATCGCGCCGGCGGCCTCCAGCCGCTCCACACAAGTGGCGGTATATGGCGCGACGTAATTTTCTAAAATTCTGGAGGCGGCAGTGGCCTGCCAGCCTTTGACTAAAATATTATCTTTGATGGCCACCGGCACGCCGAACAGGGGAAGTTTGGCGGCTTCGCCCATGCGCGCGTCGAGTTCCTTCGCGCGGGCGGTGGGTTCCTCGGGGCGAACCTGCAAAAGAGCGTTCAAATCCGAATTGGACTTGGAAATCGTTTCCAACGCGGACGCCACAACCTCGGAAGGTTTGAACTCCTTGCGTTGGTAGCCCTCGATGAGATCTTGGATTCCGGATTTTCTAAATTGGCTCATTCGTGCTCCACCACGGTGGGGATCAGGAATCCATCACCGTCCAACGAAGGCGCGTTTTCCAAAAGCGCGCGGGTGGCCGCAAAGGGCAGCACCTTGTCGCCGCGCAAGGAGACCGCGTCACGAGGAACGTGTTTTACAATCGCCTCATTTTCGGTGGGAACTTGTTGAAGCTCCCGAACGTATTCAAGCACCCGGCCCAACTGCTGCTGGTAGCGGGTGACTTCTTCGGTGGAAAGCTCGAGGCGAGCAAGCTTTGCGATTTTAAGGACCTCATCACTGGTAAACATAAGGGCGGTAACTTACCTACAGATTAGCGCGGCGGCAACTACCACCACTCGCCCATCTGGGCGTCTAATAAGGGCAGAGAAGCCGCATCAGCGGCGGAGCGAACCATCGGCACTTCGCGCTTGGGTTTTTTCTCGGGGTGCTCGACGGGCGACCACCAGCGAAACTGCGGCAGGCCCAAGGCCCCGGCCTGCGCGGCCAGAAAATCTAAAACCGAGTCGGAATGCGACGACGCCCACCAAAGGTCCAAGCAGCCGGCGGCCCGGCTTTCCAAGGCGGCCAGGTGCACGGTTTCCTCCGGTGTTTCCAAGCGCCAAAAGCGCCCTCTGGGGGCGGTGAAGCCTCGGATTTCGGCGAAAAACTGGTAAAGGGCGCCGTACCAGTCCCACCAAAGAATATCCAAATGAAACGCGCAGGCAGGAACCGGGCTCAACCTTAGCTTCTCTTTTCGTTCGGCGTGTTGAGCGGCCAAAAACTCAGTGAGCGAAATCGGGGTGGCCGTCCCCGCCAGTAGGCCAGCCAACGGAGGTCGAGAATACTGCCAAAACTCGCTCGCCCGAAAACCAAAGCGCTCGTAAAAACGCGGCCCAATCCCGGAAAACAACGTATTCCACTCCGGCCGCTCCGTGGTGAGATACGCCTGAAGCAGTCGGCTCGCCAAACCCTGCCCGCGGTACTCGGGCAAGGTCAGTACCGATGCAATATGCCAGGCCGTCGCTTCGCGAACGCCCCCTTTTCCGTCGCCAATGAGCAAACCGGTCTGGAGAACATCTAAACTGGCTCCGATTTTCCCGTCAGTGGGTAAGCCGAAGGATTTCATCCGGGTTTGCCCAAAGGGGTGCGCGTAGAGCCGCTCATTGCGGCGGACAAATTCTTGGGTACTCAATGCACCCTTCCAAACGTCAGCGCGCGCTCCCGCCAGGGCGGCACGGTCTTGGGGGCTTAAAACCAGGTAGGGCATGCCGAAAAATTACAAGCAGGCACGCGAGAACTCAAACGCTATAGAGTCCTCAGCCGATCCTTGTTCCGTTGTTGACCTCGGCTCGCCGACCCACTAACGAGATCGGTAGGGGGGGAATCATGTATAGGCTTTTGGGGACGGCTTTGACGCTCGGTTTGATCAGTTTGAGCCACTCGTACTCTTACGGGGTCGGCAACGATGATTCCGTCGACAAAGAAACCTACGAAAAAGGCATGGTGACTTTATCCCAGCAGCTAGACACGGCTCGCAAGAATGCCGACGATAAAGCGCGGACTTTGCTCCAGAGAACAAACGAAACGGGTCAGACTAAGCAGGCCCTCGATCGGGCTTCCAACGCCGCCGCAATTAAGCGCGCAGGCCTGCTTTCCCTCCAGACAACCAATACAAGCCTTTCCAACGAAATGGCCGAAAACGCCAAACGCATTACCGCGCAAGAAGGAGCCGCAGCCAGTTTGACGGCGCAAATCAGCGCGTTGGCCG
>CAZBJE010000007.1:42416-72378 GCA_964492125.1 uncultured Pseudobdellovibrionaceae bacterium
CTAAGGTGAAATAAGCACAGGACTATCAAAAAACGGCTGCCTCTGCCGCCGATTCCGCTACAAAAGCGGTCAACACCCAGCAGGCAAACCTCGACGCCATCAATAGCGATCTCTCCAACAACCAGACCCAGTTAACCCGCAATGAAAACTCCGCGAACTCCAACGCCAGTGAGCTCACCACTGCCCAGAACGAGCAAACTGACTTGGAAGAGCAGGAACGCCAGCTACTCGCTGAAAAAGACGATGCCCTGCTGCAACAAAGAAATCTGAGAAGCGATATCGACGACAACGATCGCGCGTTTCGCTCTCTCCAAAACCAAATAGACGCCAACGATATTTTGGTAAAAAAGGCGCAAGACCAAGCGCAGGCGAAAAGAGAACAAGTTCAAAATTTCGAACGCGCTGCCGAGGATCAGAAGAAAAAGCAGGCGGCCGCGAACGACGCGCTCACCCGAGAAAACCAAAAAGCATCGGGAATCACCAAGCAACTGGACGAGTTGAGAAAAAAGCTACTCGCCGAGAATAGTTCGCTAAAAGCACTAGACATCGAAAATGCCCGCCTCACGGATACCGTCACCCTAGCAACTGGGGAAATCGCCTCCCTGGAAGCCGATCTAGGAAACACTAAAACCCTCATCGCGGATGCTCAGTCGAAGTTGAAAGACGCCACGGACAAAGCGCCTCTCGAAGACAGAATAAAAGAGCTGCGCACCAAAGAGAGCGATCTCAATACGTCAATAAAGAATCAAAAAGACTCACTTGCGAAAGACAAGGCTGCGCGCGCGGCAATCATCGGCAAAAAAAGCGAGAGCAAACTTCGGCTGCTCGAAATCGAAAATCAGCTAACCCTGAAAACCGACGAGCAAACCGCAAGCCAGCAGGCCATCGGAGCCGCCGCTAAGGACGAACAGGCGGCCCGAGAATCCGCAGCTTCCCTAGCCCGATCCGTCGACAAAAGCCAAAACGAACTTGCTACTGCCAAGGGCGAGGCAGACCGGCTCTTGAGCGTTCAAGATAAGCTGGATGAGCGTTGGCAGGATCTGGATGGACACCAAGACTTACTGGCCAAGAAGGGGCCTTTCCTCAGCGCGGTCTTAATTTCTGTAAATGCCTCGCTACGTATTGCGCAAGATGAAGCGCTCCCCAAGGTCCGAAGCGCTCTCGCGGATTCAAAGGCTGCTTTAGATGACTTGAATACCGATCGCCAACGCCTGCTTTCGGACAGCCGAAAATGGCAAAGAGAAAAGACCGACGCACTTTCCGTGCTCCAGGAATTCCAGCGGCAATCGGGACTTCGGAATGCCGAATTGAGAGCGGCGGAGAGAGTGCTCGGCGACACGCGAGTGAGCCTCTCTAGTTCCCGCCAAACGCTGGCGGCAATCTATTCCGAAGTGGCCTCGCTCAAGAATTCCATCACAGAACGCGAAGCGCTGATTGCAAAGAATCAAGTTTCGCTCAAAACCATCGCCGATGAAGCCGCGAAGCTGGACGCCCAAGTAGTCGCCCAAACCAAAGTTTTCAACGATGCCCAAGCGGTCGAAAAACTCGCCAGAGATGTCTGGGAACCGCTCGAACAAAATGCGGTCGCCGCGGCTAAAGCCATTGAACAAGCTAAGCCAGTCCTCGCCGCACGTGTCGCCGCGTACCAAAAGGCGCTCGCAGAAGTCGTGCAAAAAGCAAACAGAGATGCCCAGGATCCCGGCATCACCGAAGGGCTAGCAGGAGAAGGGCCTGGTGCGGCAGCGGGTTTATTGGCCGGCGAAAAAAGCTGGCAGCAAGAAGGTAGCGCCCAACTACGTGCTACTGAATTTTCAAATGCTTTTGTGGTCGCACGTGCCAGCGCTGTGGTCTCAAACACCCAAGCCGGCGCGCGAGAAACGACCGACCAACAAGCCGAACGCAGCACCAATCCTTCCCTTCAAACCGCCTTTGAGGCAGGTGCCAAGCGAGGAAAAGGCGACGGTATCAGTGCTGGGGTATTGCTCGGCGACAACGCCGAGACACAAAAAAGCGGGGACACCGCCGGCTATGCCGCCGGAAAGCTGCGCGTAGAAAACGAAATGGAACAAGCCCTGCGCAAGCCGAGCTACCGAGAACGAGAGGCGGAGATTCTGCGAGACGATCCGCCAGTCATCGCACCCACCAAAGAAAAACGCGATGCCACCAAAGAAGTAACAGCCCTAAACCACGAGCGCACTCTCAGCGCTCAACTGGCGTCCTACTTTGCTCCTTTGTGGAAAGAAGCCATTGCGGCGGATGGGCTAGGCGTTTTGTCGCCGTCTCAAGTTCCGAAGGTCACGTTCAGCCGCCGGGACTACCAAGACGGAGCGCTCAAACCGTACCACTCTGATTTTCCAGGCGCCTATAGAGTTGCCTACGACGAAGCGTACGAACGGGCCTACATCGCGTCTTACTTAGAGAGTTACCGGGTGAAGTTTGTGCGCGCCCACGGCGAAGCCTTTAGTGCGGCCAAATTAAAATCCGCCCAAGCAGGCTTCCCTGACGAAGTCAAAAAGGGAACACAAGCCGGTGCCAAAGAAGGGCTCTTCGAGGCATTGGGATACAACAGCGGAAGAGATACGGGACTAGTCGAAGGGAGAAAAAAAGGCGAGGCCACGGCCTATGAGCGAGGACGCCTAGAGGGCGACTCGCGTGGTTACAAAGACAACCAAGAACCCGCGCGCCTTGCTTCCATACAAAACGGCAGGGCCGATTGCGACTCGGACTACCGAACCAGCGTGCGAATGGCGGTCAAACCCCAAAGCTGGGTGCTCGTGGAGGGAACAGCGGACAAGAGGTTGGAGCTCAATGAAAAACTGAGCTGGACAGCCACACTGCGAAATTTCGGTGGCACCCGGGCCGAAAAAGGGACGGTGACGCTTCAAATCGATCCCGCCAGTATTCGCGGGATTAAGTTCGACAGAACAACCGTCCCTCTGGGCGCAATCGAGGCCAATTCGGAGGTGGAGTTTTCTAACCTAATCACCGGTACGGTGACCGCGAACTCGCAAGTGTCTTTTTCTGCAGCCGTCTATTTCCAGTCGGCAAAAGTGGGAGAGTTTACTTTTAAGCAGGATATCTACGCTCCATTTTCGGTCGCTTTCTCCGACTACTACAACCCCGCCAAATCCATGAAGGTGGGCGACGTCGGCAGAGGGAATGGATTCCTCAATGCGATCCGAGTTAAGAGCCTGGGCGATCCAAAGCTGGTTGAAGATCTTAAAGTCGCGATCACCCTCGTGGACGCCACAATAGGGAAAACCAGCTGGCACCAAGCAACGGGCGAGTTCGTGGCGCTGGATGAAAAGGGTACCGACGGCGCGAAGGTTAAAGGGTTTTTCCTCAATATCGCGACCTCGGCGGGTCTGGCCAAAAACAAAATCCGCGTTCGCCTACAAAACAAAGCCGGTCAAACGGTTCTGGATAAAATCTTTGATGCCCCCATTGAGGTGAGACAATGAGTAAGTATCTACTGATTCTAGCGATGGTGCTGAACGCGGCGCTCGTACACGCCGAGCCACGGGATCGAGACGGCCGCGGCGGCGATCGCCGCACCCACCGCCCGGGCAGTCACTTCAAACAGGCTGAGATCGAAAGCTCCATTTCGAAACTTTGCAAGGAGATCGCGACCTATCGCGCGGCCTGCACCGCCATTCCGGAGTTTTCGAATTTTTCGAACGACCTACAGAACTACGACTACACTTTGCGCAATGTGAAGTCGGGGTTGGGACGCGGTTTTGAAACATGCGGACCGGATCTCAAACGAGCCGTTCGAGAATTCGATTCGCTCGAACAATCGTTTCAGGCAGCGCTGTCGACTCACAAGAACTACAAGGTGAGACTCGGCTGGTCGAAAGTACGGACCGCGTACCTAAAATTTAATTTTGCGGCCACCGGCGGTCGGTCTTTGCCGTAGACGCCGTTTTTCACCTTCCCACATTGGCGACGTCTCGCCGCGGGGGAGCGGGCGTGGGCGTTGCCCACAGGTCGGCATACCGTGCTTCGCAGAGCATTTGCAAATGGCGCGCGGAAAGAGGCTTGGGCGGGGCAGGCTTTTCCACCGGGGCTACGAACTCTTTCAGCTCGGCCTTGATTACCGCAGCGGCGGTGGCGGGAAAAGGGACGGCCTTTCCGCCTGGCACTTGGATTTCAACCGTGCTTTTTTCGCCATGAGCCGCGCCATACAAAAACGCTTTTACTACGCGCGCGGCATACCTATCGGAATCTTTCGGATCAAACGCTCTACCACTTAACTTCTCGTAGCTTTGATAGAGCGTCGCGCCGATAGGGTGAATTTTGTCCGCGTTCGTCGACGACAAACCAAAATCAATCAATTTTGCGACCGGCTTACCCTGCTCATCGACCGTCATTAAAATATTATCGAGGTGAATGTCGTTGTGGTGGATGCCGAGACCATGCAGTCGCTCCAACTCTGAATCAATGGCCCGATTCCAATAGGGCAAACTTTCTGGACTAATTTGGTACTGCGGGGGCAGTTGCGCTAAACGGTCTTCCAACTGAGCCGATACAATCTCCGACAAAGAAAGGGCGAGCGTTTGCCCGCCCGGGGCTGAAAACACTGGTTCCATGCAGAGCGCCATCTGCCCGGTTCCCGCATTGCGAAACAACTCGGCGGGCGGCACGTCGCCATCCTGCGCCCGATTGTTTAGCTCCTGCTCTCGTACGAAAAGCGGTTCGTCGCTCGCCCTGCCACGGTGAGATATTTTTAGGACCCGAAGACGCCCCGTGTTTTCTTGTTGGGCGAGAACGGCGGTCCCATAGCTTCCTCTTCCGATCTCGCGAACCTTCTTAAAACCCGGCGGCAACCCTTCACTTGTCCAAGCGGAGGCCTGAGCGGCGGATTGCGTGGCTTCGCCAAAACTCTGCAGAGGCGTAGCGGATTGAGTGCTTCCCAAGGAAGCGTCGCGACGGACGGTACTATCTAGTCCCGTCGGCTCTGAAAAAACGGCCGGCGCGCCGAGCGAGAGCGCCAATAAAAGGAGTACCCGAACCCATTGCATACCGTTTAAAAATGCACGGGGTGTGCCACGGCACCGGTCGTCGCTATCGAGTTAAGTTGTTGATTTAGAAGGACAATATGGCTAGCGCGCGACTGACTACCCACCCGGCTGCCTACGCGGACGCTGCGTGTACCAGCGTTGGCCGCACTCCGACGGAATACGCTCACCCGGATCAGAGCACTTTGAGCTGCGTGAATTTGAGCGAGATCTTTTTCAGTCCTCGGCCGGCGAATTCGATGATGAGTTTATCTCGTCCCACGCTGCGGCGGATGACTCCTTCACCAAAAAGCGGGTGCATCACTTTAGCGCCCAAACGAAACTGTCCGCCTTCTTCGTCGCTCTCCGTCGGTTGTTCCCAGTCGTTTGGGTAATCCGTAACTTGGGCGAAATCGTCGGTAGCGGCAGGTTTCACTCGTGGTTTTTCGAAAGGCAGCAAGTTCGGCCGCTCGATAAAACCCCGGCGGCGATTGAAATAATCGGCGCGTTTTTCTTCCAGGTACTCGCGGGGGATTTCGTCGATGAAGCGGCTCATTACCCGAAAACCTGCGTTGCCGAAAACGGTGCGGTTCTTCGCATAGAGCAGGTGCAGCTTTTTGCGGGCGCGGGTCATGCCCACGTACATCAAGCGCCGCTCTTCTTCCACATCCCCCGGCTTTTCCGGCTCCCACGGCCGAATGCTCGGAAAGAGTTCTTCCTCCAGCCCGACAATCAAAACCACGTCGAATTCCAGGCCCTTAGCCATGTGGATAGTCATCATTTTCAAGGCGGGCGCATGGGGGTCAAAGCGATCGATGTCGCTTACTAGCGCAATTTCTTCTAGGAAACCTTCCACAGTGAGGGGCTTGTCCGGGTTATCGGCGCCGCTGCGTAATTCAAATTCCACTACGCTTTGTTTCAATTCCGCCAAGTTCTCTAGTCGACTTTGGGACTCGGTGGAGTGCTCGTCGGTGAGCATTTTCCGGTAGCCGGATTCCTCTATCACTTGGGTGATCAAATCGGAGGGCAGTAAATCCCGCTTGTGTTGGCGTAGCGAAACGATCAACTGATAAAACGCGCGGAAATTCTTCTCGCCCCGCCCGAGATCCAAAGCAACGCTGGGGTTTGGCCCAAAAGCCATTTCCAAAAACTCGAAAAGGCTCGCTCCTGCGGCTCGAGCTTGAGCCACCAGCTTCTCCAACGAGACCGCGCCAATTCCCCGGGCCGGGACATTCACAATCCGCCGAAAACTCACGTCATCGGCCGGGTTGCTGACCAACTTCAAATAAGCGAGGGTGTCTTTGACTTCCAGTCGATCATAAAACTTCAGCCCACCATAGATGGCGTACTGCACCCCTTTGGAGCGTAACTGGTCTTCCAGCAGTCTTGATTGGGCGTTGGTACGGTAGAAAATCGCAATCTGGTTGAGCGAGAAATTGTCGCCCAAGGCAGCCATGACTTCGGTGGCCACTTTCGCCGCCTCGTCGTGCTCATCGTAGGCTTCGAGTACGATAATTTTTTCGCCTTCGGCGTTGTCGGTCCAAAGTTTCTTGTCCCGCCGTTCGGTGTTGTGGGAAATGACGTGACTGGCGGCTTCGATAATATTGCGGCTGGAACGGTAATTCTGTTCCAACTTGAAAATTTTGGCGTCGGGGTAATCTTTCTCGAAGTTGAGGATATTGGAGATATCCGCGCCCCGCCAACGGTAAATCGACTGATCTTCGTCTCCAACGGCGCAAAGGTTGGAGTCATTACCGGCCAGTGCCTTCATTAATAGGTACTGACACCGGTTGGTATCTTGGTACTCATCGATCATCACGAACGGAAAACGGTTTTGGTAGTTTTCCAGCACGCGGGGATTGGTCTGAAATAGCTTTACGGTCAACAAAATCAAATCGGCGAAGTCTACCGCCGACGATTTCTGGAGGACCTGCGTGTAGCGCTCGAATACCCGCGCAAACGCGTCTTCAAAAGGGCCACCAAAAGTCTGCTTGTAGTCGCTAAACGGAATGCCGTCGTTTTTAAGCTTATTGATTCGCCCCTGAAAGGCCTTGGGCGAAAAACTGCTATCGGTGAGGTGAAACTCTTTCAAGCAGGCCTTGATGACCGACAACTGATCTGAGTCGTCATAAATCGTGAACTGGTTCATGTAACCCAGGTGATGGATTTCCGAACGCAGAATGCGCATACAGGACGAGTGAAAGGTGCTCACCCAAATCTCGCGCCCACCACCGGTGAAATAGGGATGATCGTGCAACAAATCGAAAACCCGGTGGCGCATCTCCGCCGCGGCTTTATTGGTAAAGGTGACCGCGAAAATCTCCGACGGGTGCACCTTGTAGTGGTGGATGAGGTGGGCGATGCGATGGGTCAAAACCCGGGTTTTGCCCGAACCCGCGCCGGCCAATACCAGGAGCGGGCCCTCGCCATGTTCCACCGCGAGCCGCTGTTCCGCATTCAATTTAGCTAGATAGTCCACGTTTCCTCGCAAACTTAGTCTTTGCCGCTCGTGGGATCAACGGTAACCTCTTCAGATGCGCAACCAGTGGATCGGAGTGGCGAGAACCACCCTTTTAGCGGGGGTTTTGCTCGCCTGCCCCGCCGCCCAGGCGCGCCGCCGGACTGCGCCTCACCGCGCTCCCAGCAGCGCGAGCCGCGATAGCCTAGTCAAAATTCTCAACGTCGAAAACCAGCGCAACGGAAAAGACCCCTATTTGGCCATCGCCATTCATCACCCGACGCCCGCCATCCGGCAAGCGGCACTCTTCGCGGTAGCTCGGATTGGGGAATCTTCGGTCATAGGCGAAGTCTCCGAGTTACTCAACAAACGCCACAACCCGGGCAAGGAAGAGGCTATTTTTGCGTTGGGACTGATCCCGGACGAAAGCGCGCTGACGATCGCCGTGCAACATTTGGCCATGCAGCAAGATCCGCATGTTTTGGCAGATCTGTATGTTTCGATAGGCCGCGGAGGCGGTGAAAAGACGGTTCCCGTTTTTGCCAATGCCCTGCAAACCGCCGCCAACCCCGAGGTCTTAGAAGGGGCTTGTTTAGGTCTGGGGTTGCTTTGGGCTAAAGACTCCGAAGGGTGGGCCGTTCCAGCCGGACTGCATGCCCTGCTCCTGCAACGCATTAAACAGAGCGACTCGCTCGCGCTAGCCTGCGCGTTCGCGCTTTCTCGATTCAAGGGCCTGCCCACTCAAATTCCGCCTATGGAAGCGGTCAAAACCGCCGAGCAGGTAAAGTCGCGCGAGGCGCTGGCCTTTTTGTTGCGAGTTATCGGAAAAATCAGCGGCGCTTCCGCCACCACCTTGCTCATTCAAAAAGCGGCACCGTTTTCACCGGTGCCGGTGCGGATCGAAGCGTTGGATGCGTTAGGTTCGCACGCCGTCTCCAAACCCATTTTGGCCGCCTTGCGCAGCGCCTTGGATGCGCCGCAATCGGCAGTCGTCTATCAAGCGCTCGAATCCTTGCAGGGTTATGGAGGCGACGCAAAAGAAGTTTCTCCCGCGGTGCTCGCACTCTACAAAAAATCTTCTTCCAATTGGATACAGGGCAAAGCGCTTCGGGTGGGCATGGTAACTGACACAACACTTTGGAAGCCGCTGGTGTTGAAGGAAATTAACGACGCCAAATCGCCCTTGCGAGGCGCCGCAGCTGCGGCGCTGGCGTTGGCGCCCATGCTAGAAGATGGGCCCCTGCTCGCCACATTGCTCAAAGATTCCAACGTACGAGTGGTAACAGAATTGCTGGAAAGCATGGCCGGCTGGCCCGCCTCCGCTTTTACCGACGAAATCAAAGCAGCCCTGCGATCGGATTTAGACCGCAAAGACCCCGCACTGTCTGCCGGAATCGCTCTAATCGTCGAGAAATTGAAATGGAAAGACTTCGGGGCAAACTTAGCCACCGCATACCAAGCTCTGAGCAAACCAGATTCCATCGGTAGTCGCGTCGCCGTGCTCACCGCCCTAGGGAGCTTGGGAGATTCTTCTCTCGGGCCTTTTTTAGAAACTCAGCTCAAAGACCCCGACAAATCGGTGGTAGCTGCCGCTGCGGAGGCGCTCCGCGAGTCCACCGGAAGAGATGAAAGCGCCCGGATTCCGCTCAATAGCAAACCCGAGCCCTTCGCCTTCTCCGGTGCGGAAGTAGACGAAGCCTTGAAATGCCAAGTGGTCCTCAAAACCAACCGCGGCGAAATTCAAATTAAAATGGCAAAGCAAGCCCCGCTAACGGCGGTACATTTTGTTCGGCTCGTGAGACGGCATTTTTACGACGGGTTGGTTTTCCACAGAGTGGTCCCTAACTTTGTAGCTCAGGGCGGGGACCCGCGCGGCGACGGGTTTGGCGGCCCGGGGTATTTAGTCCGCGATGAAGTATCGCCCCGATCCCATAAACGCGGCACCGTCGGACTCGCCACCACCGGAAAAGACACTGGTGGCAGCCAGTTCTTCATCAACCTTTCGCCCAACTTGCATTTGGATGGCCGGTACACTCTATTCGGTGAAGTCACTCGCGGCATGGAAGTCGCCGACCGACTTGAGGGAGGCGATAAAATCCTCTCTGCCCGTGTCCTGAACTATCCATGACGCCTTACCGACGACAGATTTGGGCCCTCACCCTGCTTTGCTGGCTTTTCGTCGTGCCGATGCTATGGAAAACCGGCACCAACGTAGTTACCCAAACCTACGAGCGGGCGGCTCACCACTTTTGGGCGGGCGGCAATGTATACGCAGCCCCCAATGGACGGGGTGATTGGTATAAGTATTCCCCCCTTTTTGCTGCCGGTTACGGCGTCTTTACTTTGCTGCACGACCGAGCACAGGCCCTGGCTTGGGCTCTGGCGGGAATTTTTGTTTTCTGGGCGGGCGTATCTCGGTGGTTTTTGTTTAACCGCGGCAGCCCGATTTGGATGTGGTTGGCGCTGGCCGTGTGCGCGATGGAACTCGATATCTCCACCCGGTACCAACAAGTAAACGCGCTCATCACCGGAATCACCCTCGCCGGCTTGGCCGCCACCCGGGACGCCCGGTTGGACGTGGCGGGCTTTCGCCTCGCTCTGGGCACAAATTTAAAAATTCTCCCGGGCCTTGTCGCGGGCTTGCTGCTTTACCCCGTCCGGGCACGCTATTGGTTCTGGTTGGTTTTCTCGTCGGTGGGATTGCTTCTCTTGCCCATGCTGCGTTTGGGGTGGCAGGGAAATTGGCTCGCGCACCAGCAATGGTTTCACATCCTAGCGAGTGATCTGCAGGCTCGCGGCATTCTGGATGTCGGCACTGTTTGCGCGCAACTCGGTTGGAAAGATTTTGGCCAAGGGCTGCGTTGGACTGTTCTCGGTTTGTCGCTGGGACTTTTGGTCTGGATGCGCCGACCCAAGGCCTGGGCCGACTGGGGACACTGGTACACCGTCGCCGTAGGTTGCTTATTGCTCTTTAGCCCTCGCACCGAATCGCCCACGTTCGTCCTTCTGGCACCGGCTTATCTCTTCCTGATGCGAGACGCTCTCCACCAGCGCGGCGCCCAACGCAACTTGGGTATCGTCGTCACTTTATTAGGAGCGTTTTTCGTGACGTTCGCTTTTTCCGATCTATGGCCCCGCGAACTGTGGAACCCGCGCGCCATCGGCCACGTAAGCAAAACCTGGGGCACGCTGGGCTTGTGGGCTTGGGCCTTCGCCCGAGGTCTCAAAAGGGTCTAAAAATTCGCCGAATTCGGCCGTGCTATTTGTCTTTCTGCGAGCGCAGCGACAGCGAAAACAGGTCGCCCGACCAACTAATCGAGCAAGCACTCACGTCACCTCTCGCGCGAGAGGTGAGGCTCTCTCTGATAGCGCGACTAGACGAAATTACCGCGTTTGATTTTTTCGACGATGATTTTTTCGGGCATGGTCGGATCGCGTGGATCCACCGTGAAGAAAGCCTGTTGCTCGCAACGGCGCTTGTTTTTGAGCAGCCACTCGAGCATCTGCGCAACACCCTTGTTCTTCTTGTCTTTGAAGAAGGGGTCGTTCTTCAACGCATCAGCGGCCTTTTTCAAGGCGCGCGCCTCGGCGATATCGTTCTCACGGACCGGGTAGTCGTTGAGATCGTATTTCTTGATGTCCTCGGGCAATACGCCCAAGAAGCGCACGTCGGGCGCGGAGTAATCCGAGTTGCGGATCAAGCTCGCCGCGGAGCCGGCTTTCAGCGTGCGGTAAATGTTTTGGATGGTGTACGCGTCCAAGTCGCCGAAGAAGTAAATGGGCACGGCGAGTTCGTCCTGGATCAGTTTGCACCAACCCCGAACCGCGTTACTGGGTACGCCCTGGGCGCCCATCAAGATGCAGTTGTTGCGTTTGCAAAAACCGTTGGCCACGAAAGTGTTCGCGGTACCTTCGGATTCCACCACCAAGCAAAAGTCGATTTTTTTGCGCGCCTTGAGCTTTAGGCTCTGAGGGCGGTTCTTGGGTTGAAACGGGCTGGTACCGAGTGTGCTCAAATCCACTACGGCTTTTTCGCCGTCGGGCATGGTTTCGGTAACCACCAATTGCTGGGAATATGTTTGGCCGCCGCGATCGTTCGCAAAACAGTTCAACTCTTCGCGGTAGCATTCCAGCATTTCGCAGATGAAATCGATGACCGAATCGCTCTCGTTCTGGTCGGCGAAGTCCAAGGGCTTCAACTTGGAATTATGCTTAATTTCACCTTTGGAGATGTAATAAAGTTCGCGCTTGGTGTTGACCGCGCCGGTTTCCAGGTTGCGCAGCAGGATTTCCAAAATGAAAATCGCCCGCGACATTTTCTGCACCGACGAAACATTGAGCTCGGTGCGAACGCGCTTATCGCCGGGGGTAAGGTAACCCACTTTGGGGTTGTACTCGGCGTTATCCAGCGAGCACTTTACAGCTTCCAATACCGGACGCCGGGCGTTTTCCAAATCCGTTAGTAAACGAAGACAAAGCTTCTCGGATAGCTCCGGAATAGTTTCATCGTGACTCTTGCCCTTCATGCCGTTTTCTCCCGACGAGCCGGTTTGCTTTTCTTGGCCTTCTTGGCCGCTTTGCCCTTGGCGCCTTTGGATTTGGGCTTGGCTTCGGCACCGGTGCCGGTGTCGTCAGCCAGATCTTCCACGGAAACCACGTCGGCATCCGCTTCGAGTTCCTTGTCCTTGGGGTCGTCGATAATCTGGATCTTGCCCTCTTTTTGGGCCTTTTTATGATCCTCGACGGCTTCTTCCAATTGCTTCTCGGCGTGCGAAACATCGCGGCCCAGCAGCTTTACCAAGCCGGCAGTCGCTTTCTCTTTACGCTTGTCCGGAGATTTGGTGATGCGGCAGAGGCAGTCGACCAAGATGGGGCAAAACTGTTCAATGTGGCGAATCTTGTTTTCAAGATCCTCCGCCCGGCTTTCCCGACGAATGTGGCGCGAGAGGCGCTGACCCGCTTGGATTAAGCAGCGGCGGATTTCTTCCACCAGCTCATCGCTGGCATCCACGGTCTCTTTGGAGGCGTTTTTAAATTTGATGAACGGCGAGACCAAGCTCACCGCAATGACGTAAGGACCTATCGGCACACCGCTCTTGGGCTGTTGCAGACCGTACGTACGCCAATTCACGCTTTCGATGGATTTCACCATCGCGCAGGCGGCTTTATCAAATTGCAGCGGCACTCGGTTGGCGAAGCGCAGCACTTGCGCCGGCGATTCGTCTTCACCCGCCGCGCGCGGGTTGCTGTTTTTCAAGCGCGCAATCGCGATTTCTACAGCCACGGGCTTGAAATCGCAGATGGTGGGTTTGCGGGTCACCACCGAGAAAAAGTCGACTTCTCCCAAACGGCGCACGCTCTTGGAGAAAGCTTCTTCACCGATGGTCATTACCGAGCGGGTGCTGGGGGCCATCAACGGCACGGTTTGCAGTTTGGCGAAAATGTCTTTGAATTCGACTTCGGTGGTTTTATCCACCGACGCCTCAAACACCGCCTTTTTGATCCCGGCCTTGATGAGATCTTGAATCGTGTTGTCGGTGACTCGGGAAAAACCTTTTTTCAACCAGGCCGCTACCGTGATGCGCCCAAACAAATGGGAGTGGGCGATGAACTCCCCCAACTTCATAGTATGCGGGTGCGGCTCAGTGGCGTCGGGAATCTCGGGGCATTCCTTGGAGACGCGTTCAATCTTTTCAACCGGGTTGTCCCCGATTTTATATTTCAAAGTAAGGTGGGGGTTCACCAACGCCGTGCCGGTAAGGTAGGTCAAAAGCCCGCCCTCGCCCTGCAACTGCAAGCGGCCGTCGATGTGGAATTCCACGCTGACGCCGTGGGGTTTGGTCCAGTTGACGGTTTTTTTGTCGGCGAGCATGCCCTTGTTGTTCTTGATGTCGACCTGCACGATGGTCGACACAGCCTGGCGCATGCGTTCGGTTTTGGTGATGACTTGCACGCCCTTGGCGCTGGTGAGCTGGGCCCAAGTGGTGGCAGCCGAAATCCCGATCCCTTGTTGACCGCGCGAGCAACGCCCACGGCCGAACTTGGACGAGGCGAGGTACTCGCCGAAAACTTTGGTAACGTCGTCAATCTCCAGGCCAGGACCGTTGTCCTCCACCTTGACCCGAACCAAATCGGTGTTCTTCAAGGTGCCTGTGCCGACCTTGGTGATCTCCACGGAGATCTCTGGAAGAATCCCCGCTTCCTCGCAAGCGTCCAAAGAGTTGTCGACCGCTTCTTTCAAAGTGGTGAGCACCGCCTTGGTGGGCGAGGAAAAACCTACCTGTTGTAGGTTCTTGGAAAAATATTCCGCCGTGCTGCTAGATGTGATCTTTTGTTTTGCCACGCGTGTTTTTTTTAGGAGATTTAGGTTACTCCTTCCATGATCAGGGTGAATAGCGCCTTATGTCAACCCGTGGATCTACGGAACGGGGTGTTAGCAACCGCTATCGTTACTTTGGATCCCCGCCAACCCAACCCTGTTTTAGCTCTTGTCGTGCGGCCCCTGTTGGCAGAATAACTAGCCCTTCGATTTTCAACTTGGTCCGCAAACACGTACGGCAACTGAGAACGCAACTAGTCATACAACTGTGCGCCTTGGCCCGGGGGCAACCCTGGGCTAAGGCGAAATCTCTCCTTCTTAATGCGCACGGCCTGCTAGAATAAGATCTCGGGCCAAAATGCGACTTTCTTCCCGGAATTCTTTTCTTATTTGTTTTTTCGTAGCCTTCGGTGGGGCATCTCTGCGCGCGGAATTTCCGCCGGATTCGTTTCCGGAAGAAACCCAGCCAGCGGCCCCGGCCAAAGAGGGTGCGTATGAAGACGGTGAATCCAAAGCCGCCGAAGAAGAGTACCTCGCGCCGCGCAAGCGCCGCCAGACTGCCCAGCCGCCCCCGACTACCGATCCCACTTCCGAAGAAGAGACAGCTCCCGCTCCGCGTCGTCGCCCGCGGCGAGCAGGCCGCCCCACACTGCGAGAAGAAGGCGAGCCACCGCCGTTCGAACGCCGACTCACCTTGTCAGCTTTTGGCGGGCTAACTAATTTTTCATCCAGTAACGCCACCGCCGATGCGCTCATTGCGCGCATTACCATTAACTCCCACGTAGCCATGGGGCTGATGGCCGACTTCCAGTTTTTGAAATATTTCGGCGCGGACTTCGATGGTTACTATGGCTTTAGCACCGCCCAGCAAGTGCAGCTTTCAAATGGCGGCCCGATTGAGACCCGCCAGCTCACCGAAATGGGCGCGCTTATGAGCGTTCGCGCGGAATACCCGATCACGCTAGGAAAAGCCGTCCTCCGCCCCCGCGTCTTTTTGGGTTACGGCATCATGAACACCACTCAGGTTTCCGGCACCTCCAGCGGAAACGGCAGTTTCGCCATTCAGGTCACCGGCATCTACGCCGGTGGCGGGCTGGAAGCGGAGTTTGGCACCATCGTCCGCGCGTTTGTCGACTACGCAAGCAGCATCAACACTTCCGCGTCCCAGACCTTGGGTGGGGTAAGTGGATCGTCGAGCGACAGTGCCAGCCCCTCGGGTTTCCAGCGTTTGCGTTTTGGATTAAACGGCCGATTCTTTGATCACTTCTGGTTAGGCGGCATGATCGTTATCCGGGGACAAGGGTCCGGGGTACTGACTGATGCTGCCACTAGCAATCGTATCATTGGCGAGATCAATACCCTGACTAGCTATTTGGCGACGTTTGGGGTGGCTCTTTAGGCTTGAGTGCCGCCGTCAATCGACGACAACCGCTCGTCCAAGCCAACCAATCTCGGCCCTGCTTCAATTCTTCCGAAATTTGCGCCGCCAAAGCAGCCAACTCCTGCTTCCCAGTTTGGGCCAGGTACTGCGCTGCACCGTTGTAGGCGCGCGCGAAATGGGCGTAGAAATTGAGTTCCACTGGATCGACAATCGCGGGCAAGGTTCGCAACCGGTCGATGTACGGACAAAGCGCCAAGGCCGCGTCCACAGTGGCTGACCCAAAGGTTGCTTTGGTGTTTTTGTTCAAAGCAAAAAGCAAACCGCGCAGTTCCGGCGTATGGCCGCCATTCCAAAGCAAGCGCACTTCCACTGACGCTACGGTGAGCCCGCGCTCGTAAGCGGAAGCCACCAATGGTTGCGCAGATGTGATAGGGCCGGCTACTTCAAAGCGCGGGTCAATCAATGGGAGATTTTTCGCATAAGCCGGCCGTGCTAACGCCCCATTCTCAATGGGAAAGCGAATACCATCCGGAGTCGGCACGCCGTAAAACGCTTCTGTATCAGCAGCGGAAAGATACACCGCGTCCTTCGGCAAACTTTCCGCAATGGCCCCACGAAAAAGCTCCAACGTGTAGACGCTTCCCGCATTCACATAGCCCCAGTAGTGCGCCATGCTTAAAAAGCAAAATAAAGCCGCCGCACCCGCCATCAGTCGACGGCGACCCGCATCGGGCCATTCGTTTTGCAGCTGAGAAAAACCCAAGCCCATCGCGATAGCCGCCACAATCACCGCGGGGCCCTGAAAGCGGCTAACGATCGCTTCCGCCACTCCCTCGCGCCCAAAAGTAAGGGATCGCCACAAGAGGGTCAGCGACAGCCCGCCCATTCCTAGTAGCGCGCAGAAAAGCGGCCGATCTCCCCGACGCCACAAAACCCACCCGCCCAGAAAAACAAACCCGACAAAAAAGGCCCAAGCCCGCAAACTATCGTGTGCGAAAACCCCAAGTCCGTTTGCCGTCATTGGTTCTTCGCCCGAACCGAGCGTAAAAATACCGTAATCCACTCTCAAGGCATGGCGCGCGATTGCCGCAGCAGAATCCAACGGCGCCCAATCTAAAACCCCGCCCCCCGCCATCGCTGGAAGGCTAGCGTAAAGGGCCACAAAAACCGCCACGAAAGATCCCAAACCCAAAACCAAAGTCGGCAAGCGCGTGGCGCGCGGCGCGGCCAGAGTAAAAGCGCAAAGAACAAATACAGGGAGTGCCACGACGTTGAGGGTGTGCTGGGCGCCCGCCAGCGCAACGGTCACTCCCAAGGTGACTGCCCATGTCCAAGGACACGCCACAAGCGGCTTCGCGCGCCAAACGACGAGCAAGTAAATCATCCAAGCGAGCAGGCAATTGGACAGTGCGAAAACTTCCGGACGCACGCTGTTGAACCAAACCGACGGAAAGAAAGCAAAGGCCGCCACGCCTACCACCCGCGCCCACGCCCTAGCCTCCAAATGACGCAGACTCTCGGCGATAAAAAACGCTGCCAGCGCATGCCCTACAGATCCCAGCAACGCCAGTCCGGTGGTGGGAAAATGAAAGGGGAGCAAAACGAATAGGCGATTCAGCCAGGCTTGCAGCGGAAAACCCGGCGGGTGGAGGATGCCTCCCAGCGAGGCTTTGATGAGTTGCTCGGCGGCATCGCCGCTCTGAGGCGCAATCGCCAGCAACGGCAAATCCAAAAACCAAAGGGCTAGCGCCAGGGCGACCGAACCCCAGTAGGTTTTTGACAGTTTGTGCATTAGGCGCGAGGCGCACGCCGGCGGCGGTGAGCCCACCAAGCGGAGCCAAAGAAGGCGGCGAGCAAGGTTCCGATGAAGAAGTAGTTACGGCCGGCCGCCGGGACTTCCGGGACCGTGATGCCACAGGACGTGCCCGGTTCGTTACGGCACTCCAAGTTTCCACTATCCCAAGTGCAAGCGAGTGGGCAGGTGGGTTCGTCGAGGATTTCGCAGCAATCCGCGCAAAAACCAATATTGGTGTCGCAATAGTGGCACGCATTGGCGGCGCAGTCGCTGTCGTCGGAGCAAGAGCCGGTGCAGGCCCCCCAGAGAGGGGCCGCGAGTAGGCTCGCCAGCATTAGTAGACCGGCGAGCGCCTCTTTGGGACTGCGCAGAAGGTTCAAAAACTCACCTTTTGTCGACGGGAACGTAATTTCGTTCCTTGGAACCCGTATAGATTTGGCGCGGACGGCCGATTTTGGCGCCAGCGTCGTCGTTCATTTCTTTCCACTGCGCCACCCATCCCGGCAAACGGCCGAGAGCGAAAAGCACGGTGAACATATTGGTCGGAATCCCAATCGCGCGGTAAATGATGCCGCTGTAGAAATCGACGTTCGGGTAGAGCTTACGCGATACGAAATAGTCGTCCGACAGCGCGGCCTCTTCCAGGCGCTTGGCAATATCGAGCAGCGGATCATTGATGCCCATTTTTTCCAAAATAGAGTCGCAAGCGCGTTTGATGATCTTGGCACGCGGATCGAAATTCTTGTACACCCGATGGCCGAAGCCCATCAGGCGGACACCCTCTTCTTTGTTCTTCACGCGCTGGACGTACTTGCTGACGTCGCCGCCCTCTTTTTGGATGATCTCGAGCATCTCAACGACTGCTTGGTTGGCTCCGCCGTGCAGAGGTCCCCAGAGAGCCGAAATCCCGGCACTTACCGACGCATACAAATTAGCTTTGCTGCTGCCGACCAATCGGACGGTGGAGGTGCTGCAGTTTTGCTCGTGATCGGCGTGGAGGATCAAAAGCAGATCCATCGCCTTGGCCACAACCGGATCGACTTCAAATTCTTCGGCCGGCACCGCGAACATCATTTTCAAAAAATTCGAGCAATAATCGAGGGCGTTAGTGGGATACACAAACGGCTGTCCGATCGATTTCTTGTACGAGAAAGCGGCAATCGTGGGCGCCTTGGCGAGCAAGCGGAAGATAGATAGGTCTTCGTTATGCTCGTCTTGGTAAAAGGTGGATAGCGTGTTCACCGCCGCCGACAAAGTCGCCATGGGGTGCGCGTCGCGAGGGAAACCATCGTAAAAACGCTTCATGTCTTCGTGGAGCATGGTGTGGCGTGTGAGCCGCTCGCGGAAGGCAGTCAGCTCCGCGCGGTTGGGCAAGCGACCGTAAATCAGCAAGTAGCTGACTTCCACAAAGGTGGACCCTTCGGCCAATTGCTCAATGGGGTAGCCGCGGTAGCGCAAAATGCCTTTTTCACCGTCGAGAAAAGTGACCGCGCTTTGGCAGGAACCGGTGTTCATATAACCGGAGTCCAGCGTGACCAACCCCGTTTGGTCGCGCAGCTTGGAGATATCGATGGCGCGTTCGCCCTCGCTACCTTCCACGATATTAAATTCGTATTCTTTTCCGTCGTAGGTCAGCTTTGCTTTGGACATTTTTCCCCTCGTGCAGAGTCAATAGTGGTGCGCTAAATAGGACCCGTCAAGGAAGCGGCTCGTCTCGTGGCCTGCACGACCGCCTTCACCAGCGTCACCCTGAGCCGGCCTTCCTCTAGTTCCATCAACCCATCAATTGTACAACCGGCTGGAGTCGTCACGTCATCTTTCAGTGAGGCAGGATGACGGCCCGTTTCCATCAGCATCTTCACGGCGCCCAGCACCGTATGGGAAGCCAATTGGGTAGCCAGTTCGCGGGGCAATCCCACTTTAATGCCGGCATCGGTGAGCGACTCCAAAATCACGTAGATATAAGCGGGGCCGCACCCGGAAAGGCCGGTCACAGCGTCCATATGCTTTTCTTCCACTCGCACCACAGTCCCGAGCGTTTCAAAGATTCCGCTACCCCGCTGCCAATCAACGTCCTTGGCGCGGGAACCCGCACATAGCGCGGTGATGGCGGCGCGCACTTGGGCCGGCGTATTGGGCATGGCCCGCAAAACCACCGCGTTTTTTCCCAAATGCTGCTCGATCGAGGCCGTAGGCACGCTGGCCACGATGGAAATAATGGTCTGGCCGGGGCGGACCCCGGGAGCAATCTCTTTTAGGACCTCAAGGAGGTTTTGGGGTTTCACCGCCAAGATCAGGGTTTCGCAGCGCGAAACCAAGTCAGCGTTGGTTTTGCAGGCGACAATCCCGAGTTCCGCGGCCGCCTTATCCAGCGAGGTCTCTTGGCGGGTGGTAAAACCGATAGTGTTTTTGGTGAATTTCTTGGATTCCAGCAAGCCGGAAACAATGCAACGTCCCATCGTGCCTAAGCCGATGATTCCAACGGAGAGTTTGTTTGGCATTCTTTAGAGTACCAATATTTAAAAAGATCGGCAATTATAGCAGCCCGTTATCGAGGGCGAATAGCTCAGTTGGTTAGAGCGTCTGCTTTACACGCAGAAGGTCACAGGTTCGACCCCTGTTTCGCCTACCACTTTTTCTCTTCTAAAACAGGCCGGGCGTGCGCGCCACGGCGCGGGAGGCAGTTGCCGGCCCGGAAGACGTTACCGCAGGCGCCCACGCCATACGCGCATCACTCACTAGGCCCCCGCAGTTTGAAAAATAGGTTTCCGGTCGGCGTAGATCCACGCGGCGAATGGGCGCGATGCCCTTTACCGGCGGGCTACTGCGCACGCGGGAAGAACTGACTTGGCCCAACGCCCCCGATTTATCCACCACTTTGGTCGTTAAACGATCCAGGCCATAAACGGAAACTGGGCTGGCCGACGCTTCATAAAACGAGAAGTAAGCGATGCCTTCATCCGTTTCAAAATTAGTTTCGTGATGCGGGACTTTATTTTCGTAGAGATAAGCTTGGCGGCCTACGAAACGAAAAGTTCCGATTATTTTCCCTTTATCCGGGCCGGCAGCGGCAGTGAATTTCAGCTTGCTCAGCCCACACTCATTGGCGACGCCCGGCTTTTCCACGCACCACTGGCTAGTTTTGAGATCGTAGAAAACCCGCCCTTCGGCGGTACGAATGCCCGAGGTGGCAACAGACAAGGCTTCGTCTTCAAAGGAAGACCCTGAAATAGTCACTGGTACGGGCAGGTCTTCACAGGCAAATAAAGGCGGTGAAAAGCTAAGTAGACAGAGAGCAGACGCGAGTCGCTTCATCTTGGCTCCGGATATTATTTTTTTACTAAGGCTGGTTTTTGGGGAGAACAAGCATCGAAGTCTTTGCCAAGCGTAACCGGTGCTTTGTTAATGAACTTTTGGTCGAAAGAAGTGAATAAACTCGGATCAAACTTGCCAGGCTGCATACCCGCCATGATTTCCAGCGCCTGGGCCGGACTGATGGCATCGTGGTACGAACGCTTGGTCGTCAGCGCATCGAAAACGTCGGCAATCGCGACGACCCGAGCGAGCTTGGAAATATCTTCTCCGGCCAGATTGTTCGGGTAGCCGGTACCGTCGAAGTTCTCGTGGTGCTGGCAGACAATTTTTTTGGCTTCGTCGGGCACTGTACCGACTTCGTTGAGGTATTCCAGGCCGTAGATAGGGTGGTTTTTCACTTCCTGCCACTCGGCGGCGGTGAGCGAACCCTTCTTGTTGATAATCGCCAAATCGATGCGGCGCTTGCCGATGTCGTGCAACAAACCGCCCAATCCAGCTTGAATCAGGAGTTCGCGGTTGTCGGATCCAAAAATTTTCTTCGCGAGCACGATGGAGTAAACACCCACGTCCACCGAGTGGTTGTAAGTGTAGTAATCGTGAGCGGAAAGACGCATGAGGCTACTTACTGCAGCCACGTCGGTGGAGACGAAAGAAACCATATCGTCCACCAAAGCGCGTGCTTCGGTTACAACCGGCTCAATGTCTTTTTTGGTGAAGAGATCGTGGATGTGCAGATACGCGGTTTCTTTTATTAGGATGCTTTTTTCTTCGGTCTTAACTCCCGGATCTTTTACCGCGGTTTTCAAACTATCGAGGTAGAGAGTCCGTTGATCTTCGGGGATCAACATCGTGACCCCGCCGTGATCGCGCAACTGCTTGAAGCGATCCATCGAAATCAAATCACCCGTTTTGCGAAAAAGCACGGGAGCGCCGCTGATGAGCAGGTAAATATCGTGCGGCAAGGGTTTGCCGACCCGCAGGGAGGCCAAACGCACTTCGAAAAATTTCGCTTGTTCAGTCGTTTGTGGGGCAGTCGACATAGGTGTTCAACCTCGTCCGCTCATCGGATGAAAAGTCGATCGGCTTAAGTGGGGAGCAGTGCGTCGGATCAGACGTCTTGGAGAACCGGCATTACCACAGGTTTGTGACTTGCTCGCTTTTTGAAGAAACGCCGTAGTTCTAATTTTACCACATCGCGCCAGTCTTCCCGACGAGAAATGTCGGGCCAAAGATCTTCCAGCAAGTCGCTCGCATCCAAAGCCACATGCTGTTGCTCAACGCCTTCGCGGAAAAGCATGCCGTAGTACGTCACAACCGGCGGCTCGAGCAACTTGTGGGAGCGCGCGTCGCGCACGAAGGAAGCGAACACAATTCCGGTGCGTGCCAGTTGGCTGCGTTGCGCAAAAACCAACGGATCGGTTTCCATAAACTGGCCTTCGACTATGACGCCTTTGCGCAGGTCGAATCGCTCACCCAGCTTGATGGAATCTTTATCGAGCTCAATCTGCTGCCCGTCTTCGATGATGAAAGTGTTTTCCGGCGGCACCCCTGCCTTGCCCGCCAAGCGCGCGTGCTTGGAAAGGTGGCGGTATTCGCCATGAATGGGCACGAAGCACTGCGGCTGGCAGGCTTTGAGCATCATCATCAACTCGTCCTGGCAGCCATGGCCCGAGACGTGAATTTGGTGAATCGATTCGTAGGTTACTTCCGCGCCAGCGCGATAAAGCTGATCGATCATGTTGGTAATATTGCGTTCATTGCCAGGAATGAAGCGACTAGACATCACCACATGATCGCCGGGACGCAGCTTGAATTCTTTGTGGGTGCCGTGAGCAATACGCGGAAGCGCCGCGCCGGGTTCGGCCTGACTGCCGGTCAAAAAGACGATCGAGTCTTTATCTTCGAAGCGTTCCAAGTTTTCGGCCAGCACGATGGTGTCGGTGGGCAACTCCATTTTGTCTAAACCATGGGCCAAGCGAGTGTAGGAATGCATGCTCCGGCCGGCGAACGCGACTTTCTTGCCGTGGGCCTTAGCCAGTTTGAGCAAGTTTTCCAAGCGCCGGATATTCGAAGCGAAAAGGGCCACGAAGAGTCGGCCGGTTTGCGCGCGGAAAATCGGCTCAAAGGCCTCGGTGACGTCGGTTTCAGAAATCGTATGGCCCGTGCGTTCAGCGTTGGTGCTATCGGAAAGCAAAAGACGCACACCTTTGTCGCCATAAGCCTTGAAGGCGTCGAACCCTGTGTGGCCGTCTTCCATCAATGACGCATCGTGTTTAAAGTCGCCCGAATGGATGACGACTCCAACTGGTGTCTCAATAGCCAACGCCATCGCTTCGATAATGCTGTGCGCAACAGAAATCCCCTCGAAGGTGAACGGGCCTACTTTGAATTTTTTGCCGGGTTCGATGTTGTGGAAGCGGATTTCTTCCAGCTGAGGGTACTCGACCAATTTGTTTTCAATCAGACCGCGGGGAAACTTGGTGCAGTAGACATCTACATCGGTGTCCATCAGCAGGAACGGGATCGCGCCGATATGATCATCGTGGCCGTGCGTCATGACGACGCCCTTCAAGCGGTCGCGGTTTTGACGCACATAGGAAAGATCGGGAGTCAGCAATTCGACCCCCGGGTACGTGACGTCTGGGAACTGAATCCCGCAGTCAACTAGGACCATTTGCTTGTCCCACTCCAAGACCATGCAATTCATCCCGATTTCGCCGAGTCCACCTAACGGAAGAATTTTCAATTTTTTCGAAGACATAGAGAGTGGGCGCCCATCCTTCAGCGCGATCGATGCCGAAGTATTAACTAATTCCCGCCGTTTTCCGACAAGTACTTTGGAGAATTAACAATTTTGGGGGCCTTGACCGCCATGAAAACCCAGCTGAATGCCTGGAAGTTCCGTACTGCTGTTTGTCTGGTAGCTCTATTGCTTGCCAGCGGCTGTGCGAACAAAACTAACGTCTCGGAAAACGAGCAGGTAGACGGATTCGCCGAAAACGGTGAACAAGCACCTGCCGATGGACAAGCCGCCGAACAAGGCGGAGCAGAAGTCGCCACCGGCGACACCGCTGCCACCGAGGCAGAGCTCTTCGGTGAAAAAACCGAACCCGCCGCCGACCCAGCTGCCACTACGGCGGCGACGGACCCCGGCGCGGCACCGGCCACCGACCCGGCGATGGAATCTTTGTTCGCACCGAACCAAGACCCCAACGCCTCTGCCGACCCGAACTTTGCCGAACTGACCGGACAAGCGCCCGGCTCTGATGTCGCCGCCACCGACCCTTCGGCGACGCCGCCCACTGGAAGCGCGGATCCTTCGGTAAGCGCAGATCCTTTGCTGGCAGGCGCCTCAACAAGCTCCAACCCGGCTTTGACGGATCCCGCCACTCCGACGGTCACCGAACCCAAAAAGCATGTGGTCGCCTCCGCCCCGAAGATTCCGGGCCGCGCGATGACTCGCAAAGGGGTTTCGCTGAACCGCTACTACTTCTTGCGCCAGGGCGACACCGCCAAGAGCGTTTCCGAATTGCTCTACGGCGATGCTTCCCACGCCAAATCGTTGAAGAAGTGGAACAAGGGTAATTGGATGGCCGGTAAGGTCATTTATTACGCTTCGGCCACTCAAGCCGACGACGCACAAATGATTTCCTTCTATGACGAACGCGGTCTTACCCCCGATGAACACAAAGTCGGCAAAGGCGAGACGATGTCGACGATTGCCAAGAAGCTTTTGGGCAGCCGCTCCAGCTGGAAAGAACTGGCCGTCGTAAACGGCCTGACTCGTCCGGACGGGTTGAAACGCGGTCAAACCATCAAGGTTTTCAAGACTCTCGGCGGCGGCAATACCGCTCCCGCGACCCAGGTTGCCGAAACGACTCCCGAGCAAGTAGCCCCACCCCAAACCGCGCCGACCCCGGTGCCGGATTTGGCGCAGGCTGTTCCTCCGGTGACGGGTATCGCTCCGGCGGTGGACCCGGCGGGCGAAGAACTCAATGTGCCCAAGAAAAAACCAGCTAAACAAAGCGTTAGCTTGGGCAAGCTCATCAGCCAAAACTCCTTCGCCTTGGCGATGGGGCTCGGAATTGGCGTTTTGCTCATCGCCTTAATGATGATCAACAAGCGCAAACGTACGGGCGGCGGCGGAGCCGATGAATTCTCGGAAGACGCGTTCGCGGCTCCTGAGAAAAAGAAGCGCCGGTAGTCGTTCGGAAGTACCCCTTATTCCTTCAGATTAGCGCCCAGTCTGGAACATAGCGGTTTGACAAATACCCTCTAGCACGCCACTTTCATGGCTCTTTTTAGCCAAGAAATGTGGAGAAGGTATGAACCTTAAAAACTGCTTGTTCACCTCGGAATCCGTTACGGAAGGCCATCCTGATAAGATGGCCGACCAAGTGAGCGACGCGGTCCTTGACGCCATTTTGGCGCAGGATCCCCGCGGTCGCGTTGCCTGCGAATGCTTGCTCACGACGGGACTCGTCATGGTGAGCGGCGAAATCACCACTACCGCCATCGTCGACTTCACCGCCATTGCGCGGAATACGGTCAAAAAAATCGGCTACGATTCCGACGATAAAGGTTTCGACTACAACACCTGCGCAGTCATCACTGCTGTCGGCCGTCAGTCTCCCGATATTTCCCAGGGCGTCACGGAAGGCGAAGGCATGTTCAAGGAACAAGGCGCCGGCGATCAAGGCGCGATGTTCGGTTATGCCTGCGACGAGACTCCGGAATACCTCCCGGCCTCCTTGGCTTTTTCTCACCGCTTAACCAAGCGTTTGGCCGAATGCCGCAAGGAAAACACCCTCGGCTTCTTGCGTCCCGACGGTAAAGCCCAGGTCACGGTGCAGTACGAAAACGGCGGCGTGAAACGCGTGGATGCAGTGGTTGTTTCCACTCAACACAGCCCGGACGTTTCGCACGAAGAATTGCGCACCGCCATCCAAGAAGAAGTGATTGCGAAAGCCGTTCCAGCGAAACTGATTGATTCCAAAACCAAGTTTTACATCAACCCCACTGGCCGTTTTGTGGTCGGGGGCCCGATGGGCGATTGCGGTCTCACCGGCCGTAAAATCATTGTCGATACCTACGGCGGCCACGGCGCGCACGGTGGCGGCGCCTTCTCCGGAAAAGATCCGTCGAAGGTCGATCGCTCCGCGAGCTACATGGCTCGTTACATCGCCAAAAACATCGTGGCAGCTGGGTTGTCCAAGCGTTGCTTGGTTCAATTGGCGTACGCGATTGGCGTAGCCGAACCCGTCTCCTTGATGATCGAAGACTTCGGCACTAGCACGGTCGATTCCGCAAAATTGACCAGCGCTGTCCGCGAAATCTTCGGCATGAAGCCCGCTGAAATCATTAAGTCCTTGGACTTGATGCGCCCGATCTACGAAGAAACGGCAGCCTACGGCCACTTCGGCCGCACCAGCGCAAAAGGCTTCACATGGGAACGCCTCGACCGCGTTGAAGACCTCAAGAACTTGATGCGTTAACTACGAATTCCGAAAGGGTCCAGTCGCTTTTCGGAATCCTTGGGAATTCAAAAAGGAAGCGCCGGCTCACGCCGGCGCTTTTTTTATTTCTACAAAATGCAGCCCCAAATCTAACGGAAAATTTTATGCCCCTTGCGCATGACCGCTGCGATTTGCGCTGTCGCCGTTCCCAAAACCGCGAAACTGCGATCTGCTGGCTGTAAGGCGGTTTGGACAGAGATTTCAGCGTTCACCGCGGCGAAAGCGGTACGCGCTTCAACTAGCAAGGCGGCATATTCCACGAGCAAGGCTGTCCGATCAGCGTCAGCAGCCGCGGCGATTTTTTCCGGCGTAAGCGTTCCTGGTACGAACCGAACAGATGTGACTCCGGTCGCTGGGTCAGTCTCTGTGACTTCTGCTCCTTTTTTCTCCACCAAAACATCCAAAACCAATTCGGCTCCCTCACAGCGAACCGCCGCACGACGAAGCTCTCTATCCGTCACGGTGGCTGGCGCTTTTTTCAATAACTCCACGAGTCCCGCTCGCTGTTCCTCCAAAAGCATCATGGCGTCGCCCACATCGTAGGAAAATGAGGAAACTGGTGCCAAAATGACCACCGCGCTCAGAATACCAAGTATTTTTTTCATTGTAACCCCCTGATATTATTATCTTAATTTGGCTTCTATTTGTCAAAGTGGGCGGGAGTTTACCAAAGTTTGCGGTTTGCTATTTTTTGCCCTAGAAGGATTCTCCTCTAACTTTCAATTCGAGTGACACAAATGCGCCTACTAACCTTGGTTTTGTTTTCAGCTTTCCAAATCTGTTTCGCCGATGAACCCGCCGAGACGAACGCAGAAATAGATCAGGCGATCAATCGCATGCTAGTGGACAAAGAAATTAGAATGACCGTCGGGCTGCACACGCCCTGGCATGTCGTTCATGGGGTCTTGGCTTACGGCGACAAACTCAAGTTGAACGACAGCAGCGGCAAGAAGGAGATCTCCGCTCTAGATTGGATTAAAGGCGGCGGAATCTGGAGAAGCCAACCCAGCTTTTTAACCAGCCCCGGCGGATTTCGTGGAAACCCTTTCGGTCCTGCTTTCCAAGGGCATATGGCGCAGTTTGGCGGCTACCTTTCGGAACTTCAATTGGACTGGGCGACTCCTTTTCAAGCGTGGAACCAAAAAACCCGCGTTTGGGAAACACGCCCCCTCTCTCTGCTGTACGAGGAGATCAAACAAAACGTCACCCTCGAAGAGCCGCAATCGCAGGATAAGGACAACGAGAGTTCTTGGGCGCTTTGGGCGTTGGCTCGCTCTGGGTACGCCAAAGTGGACGAAACCTGGACCAATGCCAAAGGCGAAGAAATAAACTTCGAAAAACTGGTGCGCGTCGAAACGTTTCGCGATCTAGACGACGCGGCCTGCGGCGGGCTGCACGGATTGTACGCCATGAGCCTCGCGCTTAAACTTTACAAGGCCACCGGCAAACCCCTCACCGGATCGTGGGTCATCGCGGATTATCTCGAGCAGAAATACATTCGCCAGGCCAAAAAGCAGCAAAACGAGGACGGGAGTTTCTCCGCCGACTATTTCTACATGGCCAGCGAAGGGGAAACGTGGCGCGATTCGCTGGGCGGCAACGGCCATATTTTCGAGTGGCTGATGCTGGTGCTCCCGGATGATGAGCTGCGAAAAGACTGGGTGGTGCGGGGCGCACGATCGGTGGCAAAAAACCTTCTACAGGCCGAACTCAGCGACCGCGACATCGAGGACTACCTCTCCGTAGGAACCGATGCGACGGACGAAAAAAAAGAGGAACTCTTCGACCGCTACACCACCCTTGGCGGGTACTTCCACGCCGCCCACGGCCTAAGAGTTTACCGCACCCGCCTCTAACCTTCCTCTTTCCGAAAAGCGACTGGACACTTTCGGAAAGAAAAAGGCCCCCGTGCCTTTCGGCACTAGGGGCCTCTCACTTTGGGTTGAGACTAAGTTGGATTACTTGGTTGTCGTCTTGCCGCGCTTTAGCGAGGGGGCTGTCGGCTCTTTGGCTGGCTGCCGGCGATCAGCCGTTTGCGGCAGTTCGTACTCTTCGCATTCAATTTCCATATCGAAGAGCAGCTCGTCGCAGTGGAGGCAGACGGGCTTGTTGTTCATCACATATTTGGAATGCTGCTTCTGACAGACTTTGCAGACGGACATCGAAGATCTCCTGGTTGGCCAAAACGCCCGTAAAGGACGCTGGCGGTCAGTATTGAAATCGGCTTGGTTGTTTTGGGTTCCGGCTTAATTTGGATGCGCGGTACCCGGTGTAGCAGGGCTTAAAGCTTGTGGGTGTCTAAGTGACAGTTCTAGATTAACGCATTGCGACAGATCCCGCAATACAAACAGTTGAAAATATAGAACTTTTCGTATTCTAGCTGAATACACCCACCGATTTCGTGCCTAAAACCGCCCCTTAGTGCGAGGTTAGAGGCTCGGCCGGGGGTGTCTCCACCACGGGGGTCGCCGCTTCGGGGAGTACCGATCCAACCACGGGGTCGGCCGGCGCGCCCTTGAAAACTTCGTCCGCCACCAAGGCATGACCCAAGACTTGGTCCATATGGGTCACGTCCACGACGACCAGGTCCTTGAGGATGTTTTTCGGTATGTCCTCGAGATCCTTCACATTGTCGTGCGGGATAATGACTTTCTTGATGCCGCCCCGGTGCGCCGCAAAGATCTTTTCTTTGAGGCCGCCGATGGGGAGCACGTTGCCGCGCAACGTGATCTCACCCGTCATGGCGACTTCGCGGCTAACCGGTTTGCCAGTCAGGGTGCTGACCAGCGCGGTAGCCATGGTAATCCCTGCAGAAGGTCCATCTTTGGGGATGGCGCCTTCCGGCACATGGATGTGCAAATCGATATTGGCGTAGAAATCGGGGGTTAGCCCGAGCAGCTTCGCGCGCGAACGCACATAGCTCATGGCCGCCTGCGCGGACTCTTGCATCACATCGCCCAACTTCCCGGTGACCGTAAGTTTTCCCTTACCCGGCATTTGCAGTACTTCGATCGTGAGCATGTCGCCACCGCTTTCGGTGAACGCCAGGCCGTTGACCAAGCCGATTTCGGAATTGTCTTCGATCTTTTGGAAACGGTATTTCTGGGGCCCGAGCAACTCGATGAGTTTTTTGGGCGTAACCACCAGGCGATTGCGCTCGGTGGTTTTCTTTGCCCATTGGCGCGCGAGTTTGCGGCAGACCGAAGCGGTGACCCGCTCCAAGCTACGTACGCCCGCTTCGCGGGTGTAGTGACGCACAATCGCTTCGATGGAGTTGTTGGGGAACACGATCTTTTCCGGATCCAAGCCGTGGCTCTTGGTCACTTTCGGGATCAAGTGGCGCACGGAGATCTGGACTTTTTCTTCCTCGGTGTAACCCGACAAGCTGATGACTTCCAAGCGATCCAGCAGCGCGTACGGAATCGTGTGCTGCGAGTTCGCCGTGCAAACAAACATCACTTGCGACAGGTCGTATTCCACTTCGAGGTAGTGATCGGAGAAGAACTTGTTTTGTTCGGGATCCAAGACTTCGAGCAAAGCGGCGGAAGGATCGCCGCGGAAATCATTGCTCATTTTGTCGATTTCATCGAGCAAGATGACCGGGTTAACGGTGCCGGCCTTTTTCATGCCTTGGATGAGTTTACCCGGCAGCGCGCCGATGTAAGTGCGGCGGTGACCACGGATTTCTGCTTCATCTCGCACGCCGCCCAAAGAAATTTTCACGAAGTTGCGGCCAACGGATTTTGCAATCGAACGCGCCAGCGAGGTTTTACCCACGCCCGGAGGCCCGACTAAGCAAAGAATGGGGCCTTGCACGCGGTCGACCAAACTTTGCACGGCCAAGTGTTCGAGGATCCGTTCTTTTACAGACTTCAAACCGTAGTGATCTTCATCCAGCACGACTTCGGCTGCTTCGACGTCGATCTTATCCTCGGTTTTTTCGTTCCACGGAATGCTTAGAAACCAGTCGAGGTAGTTGCGCACTACGGTGGCTTCGGCAGACATCGGCGACATCATCTTGAGCTTTTTGAGCTCACCTTTCGCCTTTTTGGCTGCTTCTTCCGGCATGCGTTTGCGCTTGATCAACTTCTCAAGCTCATAAATTTCGTTTTTGAATTCGTCCCGCTCGCCGAGTTCTTTCTGAATGGCCTGCATTTGCTCATTCAGGTAGTACTCTTTTT
>CAZBJE010000008.1:0-69549 GCA_964492125.1 uncultured Pseudobdellovibrionaceae bacterium
TCGATCGGCGGCTGCGGAATCACCTGCGGCGCGCAGTTCCCGCGCCACTTTGGAAACCTTGAACCACTTGGTGTAGATCGCGACCACCGTCGGACCTTGGACGAGCACGTTGGCAGATAGAATCTGGCCGGTGAATTGATTCGCAATCGACGGCCCTAAACCGCCATAGGTGGCCACATTTTCGGTGTCCCACTCGACGATATTGTAGCGAACATCACCCGTGACCAATTGATTGTAACGGGTGTCGGTGGCGTCGATAAATTCGTACGTCAGCAACTTCTTGCGCAGCAGACCAAAGAATTGCCCGTTCCATTCATCAAACGCCGATTGGAAAGCGGGTTGAAACTCTTTGGGAACTCCTTTGATGTAGTAGTGCACACTGCCGCCGTCGTTTCCGTTTAACTTTTTGGGTAAACCAAAGCGCTGGATGCGAGATTGCACGCCGCGTTCGGTCTGGAAAAACCCCACGCCGTCCGTCGGGCCCCGTGCGATAAAAGCTGGGTCGAAAGTGCTGTCCAGTCGCAAATACCACCGAACCGTGAAAAACGTATCGGGCACCGCAGGCGTCACTGCCTTTAGTGGCTCCATCCGACTTTCCACATCGAAAACTAGCGTCGAGAGAGAGTAGTCGTAGGCCGTGGTTTCGTTGGACTTGGCTTTGAGTTCCAAGCCGGCTCCGGTGGGATCCAACATCTGCACCAGATTCAAAGCGTTGCCCAGTGGCGCCAGGTCGAAAATGAGAAGCTTACGCACCGGGTCTATCGCTAGTACCGGAATCGACGCTAAGACATTCTCGTCCGCACCTTCCTCGCATTTTTGCACGCAACCCACGAGAGCAAAAGCGTATTTGCCCGGGCCAGTGGCGGCCACGATCGGCCGCACGTGCAATGGGGTGAGGTCGGTGAGTTTGAGATTGCCCAGTTTATCGTTTGTCTTGGCGGAGACTTTGGTGATGACACCCCCGAAGACGTAATTTTCCCCGAGCAGTCCGATGGGAAATCCCATCAACAAGGTTTTAACGGTAGCATCGGCGTTAGCGGCTAGGGGAGCTTCGGCAGTGGTGGTTGAGAGAGCTTTGAGCTGGGCGGCGCCGGCAACGGAGTCGCTGGCGAGAATGTCACCCATCGACAGATGCTTCTGAAGCGTTCCGCCGTCGATAACTAGATACGGTTTGGTGGCTTCTCCGATCGATCGCTCGACTGGTTGACCCGTCGGAGCGACGAAGTTGCTCCCGAGATCGGCCACCGGCTTGCCGCAGCCCACTACTAAAATGACGGCGATTAAACTATAAAACTTCCCCCTGAAAGCATTTCCCATTTAGCCCCCATGATTGCGTTTCCAAACTCCATAGTACTTCCCGCGTAACCCTCACTAATAGTGTAGAGCAAATCTCGTTCCACGCCAGATCGATTGCATCGGCGCACGTTTTGCGCGTTGACGAAAAACAACGCGGAAAATTTACCGACTAAGCTGGGGGCAGGTTGGCCCCGACTGAGCGTTAATTGAAAGCTTGGAAAAGAGCGGCGTCTCCACTAACTGTGGGGGGGTGCTAGTTTTAACGGATTTCAAAGAAACGCGTCCACTATTCGAATCGGAGCAGGGGCCTGTGCTCGAATGGCTGACCCAGGCTTATTTAGTGGCGCGCGAAAAGCGCTTCGGGGTTTCGGCCGAAGGTGCCCACGCTAAAGAGCGTATCGAAAAATTGCTCCACCGCTATGGCTGCTCCGCGCCCCGGGTGCAGCGGCGCGGGCATGAAATTGGGGATTTTCACCATACCCGCTGGGCCGATATGGAGGTCTATCGCTTGACTGAAAACCCGCACGGGGTGGCCTTGGGCAGGCGAATGCAAGTTTTTGCCAAAGGGGCTTTGCGGGGGATTAAGGCGCTTTATCAAGATCCCAGCCATCGCCCGCCCGGTGAGCTGATTCACGTGACTTGCACGGGGTACGCTTCGCCCAGTCCGGCGCAGTTATTTGTGGAATCGCGCGGCTGGGGACGCAGCACGCGGGTGACACCGCTGTACCATTCGGGCTGCTATGCTGCGGTGCCCGCGGTCCGGTTGGCGGTTGCGGCCGCCGGAATGACTCCGGCTACCGGGGCCCCGCATTCTTGCGTCGATATCGTGCACACCGAACTGTGCAGCCTACACTTGGATCCGCTTTCGCAAGAACCCGACCAGTTGGTGGTGCACACTCTTTTCGCGGATGGTTTTATCCGTTACACCGTTCGCCCGTGGGACAAACTTACCCCGGGTTTGCGCGTCTTGGCGGTGCACGAGGAAATCATTCCCAATACGCCGCATGAAATGCAGTGGCTACTCGAGCCGTACTCTTTTCGCATGGCGCTCACTCGCCAGGTGCCCGAACTCTTGTCCCAAGTGGTGGAGCCTTTCTTTGAAAAACTGGCCTCCCGCGCGGGGCTTTTGCCGCCGGATCTCAAAGGCGCAACCCATGCCTTGCACCCGGGCGGTCCCCGCATCATCGAAGTGCTTCAAGACAAGCTGCGACTGGACGATTCCCAAATCCGCCATAGTCGTCGGGTTTTGGCGGAGCAGGGCAATATGTCGTCGGTCACTTTACCCACGATTTGGAACGCGATTTTAAAAGACCCGACCATTCCCAATGGCTCGCTCATTCCCTCGGTGGCCTTTGGCCCTGGTCTCACCATCGCCGGCGTGCTTTTGCAAAAAGTGGGGCCGGCATGATCGTGGCGCTGCCTTTGGGTGTGCAGGCGCTGCTCATGCTAGTAGACGAGTTCGTTTTCCACCGCCGCCGGGGTTTGAAACGTTGGGAGCGCTGGGGCCATCCACTCGACACGGTTTCGGTGGGGTTGGCTTTGGCAGTACCCGCTTTTGCTCCGCCAACCGAAGCCTGGATGGGGGTGTATGTGGGGCTCGGCCTATTTTCTTGTTTGTTGGTAACCAAGGACGAGTGGGTCCACGCCGAAGAATGTTCGCCCACCGAGCATTGGCTGCACGCGGTGCTTTTCGTTTTGCACCCGGTGGTGTTTGGGGTTTTGGGATGGGCGTGGTGGAGCGAGTTCGGTGTTTTTCCGCGGCTATTGCTCTGGGCTGAATTGGCGGCGCTTGTGGGTTTTGCTTTCTACCAAATAATTTATTGGATCCCCCGTGGCAGAAATTAATAACCAAATCTACGAGCAGCTCCAGCAGCGCTGGTACCATGCTGATGACGATCCTGTGGCCCTCCTGCGCGCCGAGGCTCGGGCGCGCAACCCTTGGGTGCAGCAGCGGATTTGGGAAAAGTACGGACTGCCCGTTTCGGTTTTGGATTTAGGCTGTGGCGCCGGCTTTCTTTCCAACGCCTTGGCCAAGCAAGGGCACCGAGTAACAGGTATCGACCAAGCCGAAAACGCCTTGCACGTCGCTCGCGCCCACGACGGCACCGGGACCGTCCAATATCTGTTGGGGGATGCGCGGGCTTTGTCTTTCACGCCGGAGAGTTTCGAAGTCGTTTGCGCCATGGATGTTTTGGAGCATGTCTTGCCCTGGCAAGGCGTGGTGGCGGAAGCATCCCGCGTGTTAAAGCCCGGCGGACTGTTTATTTTTTACACCTTCAATCGCACCTTGCTCGCCTGGTTATTCGCGGTGAAGGGGATTGAGTGGGTGGTAAAAAACACCCCCAAGAACCTGCACTTGCACGCGATGTTCATTACTCCTGGGGAACTCGCTGCCGCCTGCGAGGGCCTGGGGATGGTGAGCGAAAAGGTGGTGGGCTTTGGCCCGAAAGTATTTTCACGGGCCTTCGGGAAACTTCTGCTCACCGGCAGAGTGCCCCCCGATTTTGAATTTCGCCTACAGAAGGGGCTCCAACTGGGGTATTTGGGCTTAGCCCGTAAACGGAGTTAGAACCGGATATCGGCCTTTAGCTCTTCCCAACTATCCCCATTTTTCCGCTTCAGTAGAGTGGGTCCCACAATAGACTTCACCTTCTTGGTGGCCGTCTCCATCGTCAGCACCACCGGGTCTACCATTTGGCGTATGAAGAAACTGGTGGGGATAAAATGCACCACGGTGGTTTCGGCGTCTTTCTTTTCGACTTTGAACCGGAACCCAAATGTTTCCAGTCGTTCCGGTACCGCGTAGCGGACTTCAAAATCTTTGCCGGCCATCACCGTGTCCCAATGCCGCATGAGAGTGTCGACCACTTGGGGGCCGGTGATCACTTCCTGGGAAGTTTCTTCCCAGTCCTCACGCCATTTGCCTTCTTTGAAATAGCGAAAAAGCACGCCTTTGGGGATGACTCGGACTTCCCCTTCTTCGCCGATTTGGGTCTGAAAGAAAGTATAGCGGAAGAGTTTGCCGTTTTTGAAGACGGTGTTTTCTGAGGCGTACTGTTTGCCGCTGTCATCGGTAATCTTGGCGTTCCAGCTTTCTACCGAGCCTTCACGGCCCCTATCCATGGTGTAAATATATAGGGGCGGCGTGCCTTCTGGCTTTTGGAGTTCATAGATTCGGGCCTGTACGGAAGCGTGGGAAATCCCGCTAAAAGCTAAGGCAACCAAGGGGACGAGCAAGGAAATTTTCATGGTCCAAACCCTACCAGACAGTCTGGGCTTTGGGCAAAAGGAGTCGCTGGGGTGGGCGCCCCAGTGCGCATTGACCCCCCGTTTAATCGCATGGTACTTGGCCCATTGTGATTACACAGCTTTCCATTCAAGGCCTCGCCATCATCGACACCCTGGAGATCGACTTTGCCACAGGGTTCAACGTCATTACGGGAGAGACGGGAGCGGGGAAATCCATTCTGATTCGGGCGCTCAACTTTCTTACTGGCGGCAAGGCTTCCTCCGATGTGGTTCGCAGCGGTTGGCAGGCTGCTACGGTTTCTGGCGAGTTTGTGGTGCCGCGGGTCCATAAGTCGGTCGGGCTCTTGGAAGGGCTGGGAATCCAGTTGGAAGAAGGGCCCAGCGTCACCCTTTTATTGCGCCGCCAGGTTCAAGCGAAGGGGCGTTCTCAGGCCTGGATCAATGATATCCCCGTGGCCTTGCCTTCACTCCGAGTGGTGGGCAGTTCGTTACTGGATGTTTTTGCCCAGCACGAAAACCAAAAATTGCTCAACGCCGGCGATCATGTGGATTACGTCGATAGTTTTCTCGATTCACCCGGCTTGCGAGACGCTGTGCGCGCCGCCGGGCGACTTTGCGCGCAGAGTCTGAGTGCGCTCACCGAGCTCTTAGAAGGTGCGTTGGATAAGCAGCGCCAGAGCGACTACCTCAGTTTTCGCCACGAGGAATTTAAAAAGTTTGAACCCTCTCGGGACGACTTCGAGACTGTCGAGGCCTATTGCCGGCAAGCCGAAGGCTTTCGCAAACACCGTGATCCGGTAGCGGGAGCCGTGGCCCTACTGGAAGGGGCGGAAGGCGCGGAAGCTCCTTCTTCGGTCATTCGCGAGGTGGGTAAGGCTTTGGCCGGAGTTGCAGAAGGCAGCAGTCTGCGCGATCGGGTTTTGGCCTGCGCGCGCGAGCTCGATGATGTGGGCTTTGAATTGGGCCGCATCTTGTCGTCCATGGAATTTGACGAAGAGCGTTTAGAACAATGCCAGGAACGTCTGTACGGCTACCAGGATCTTTTCCGCAAACATTCTGTTCGCGACATCGAAGCCTTGATGGTGCAAGCCGATTCCATCGCCGCGGAATTGGGCGGCCTGAATAATATCGAAGAGCGACTAGAAGAAGAATTGAGTCGTCTGGAAACCGCCGCACGCCAATTGAAGTCATCTAGTGAAAAACTCTCTGTTGCGCGCATGCAAGCTGCCACCGCGATCAAGCAAGACGTGGAGCGCGAGTTGGAAGAGTTGCACATGCGCGGCTCGGTTTTTCAGGCCGAGTTTACACCGGTGGAGAGGGAGTTTGGGGAGTTGGCGGGAATGAGCCCCGAGCTCGTGCCGCGTTGGGAAAAAGTACGCAAGGTCCTCGCTGGTCTTTCCGAGTATGGAGCGGAGAAAGCGCAGTTTTATCTTTCTGCCAACCCCGGTGAGCCGCCCATGCCTCTGTCGCGAGTCGCCTCAGGTGGAGAGTTGTCCCGTATTATGCTGGCCTTGAAAAAAGCCTTGGCTGCAGATGCGGAAACCTGTGTTTTGGTTTTTGACGAAATCGATTCGGGTATCTCTGGGCGGGTGGCCGATGTCATGGGCCGCAAAATGCGCGAGCTCACGGAGAGTTTCCAAGTAATTTGCATTTCCCACTTGCCGCAGGTGGCGGTTTACGCCGACTCCCATTTCTTGGTTACCAAGAAAGGTAAAGGCGATCGCACCCAATCGTCCATTGTCCCGCTGTCGAAACAAGAAAGCGCCGAAGAAATCGCCCGCCTTCTTTCGGGTCGCGACGTTTCTGCCAGTAGCTTGGCTAACGCGAAGACTTTGATTGCTTCTGCCAAGGCGGCCAAGAAAAAGAAAACCCCGCTGCGCCCGTCTCTCTAAGTCTGACTGCGCTACCATAGCTAATCGTGGAGGCGATAGCCTTGGATGATTCCTTTGGTTGACCATTGGGTGAACCAGTTTTGAGTTTGTAGCGGTGTGATCCGGCGTTCGGTCATCCACAGTAAGAGTTGTTCTAGGCTTTCGCCTGCTTCCATTCGGGCTAGCAGTTCCCATTGTCTGGCGCGCAAGCGTTCCGTGCGGACTTGCTCGGTATCTCGGTAGATGGCTAGACGAACTAATTCGCGGAATGCCACGGTATCGCCGCGTCGCCGCAGTTTATCGACGGGCCACTCGCTGGTGAAGAGTTGCAGCGAGGGATTGAGCACGAGTTCCACCTGGCTGAGATTCTGGCCAGCCAGTGCGGTAAGGGGGAGTACTTTCTTGCTCGGGGTGGTGAGGGTAACTTGGGCCTCTATCTTCGCCCATTCTAGGCGAGCCAAATCGGGTAGGAATTTTGGATCGCCTGGCTGGATGATCGAATCTAAGAACTCGGGGAAGTGGCGGCTTACCTCTGCGAGCGTGCGGTAGTGGGAGGGAAAAGTGTTTAAGTACGCGCGCACTATTTCATCCCAGCCGTTTTCATCGACCCATTGCAAGAGGGGCGCAAAATCCTCCTGCAGCGATTCCCCCACTCGAGCCAAATAGGCGTAGTGGTAGATTCCAACGCGCGTCTGAGTCGTTAAGGGTGGCTGTTCGCGCAGGCCCAATTCGGTCGCTTGCCAATCGCGGGCCGGCTCAGCCATTGCGGTTTTAAAGGCGTGCTGTATTTCGCGCAGTGTCGTCATGGTTGGGTGTTTTCTCTCCAATAGTGCGCGCTTTGAGCACTTCTTTTTCCAAAACTTCCCAGGCGGGTATTTTGTCGTCCCACTCGATCATGGTGGTGAAACTCCCTAGTTCATCCGTCGCCCAGCGGTACAAGTCCCAAACCGCGTCGCAAACTGCGGCATCGTGTGTGTCGACGATATAATCGCCGTGGTCACTATGGCCGGCCAGATGGATTTGGCCAATCCGTTCGCGGGGAATGGCGCGCAGAAAATCGTGTGGGTTAAAGCCGTGGTTACGGCTGCTGACGTAAATATTATTGATATCGAGCAAGATGCCGCAATCGGCTCTTTGGAGTACCTGCGCTAAGAACTCCCATTCGGGCATGGTGGAGCTGGCAAAGGTAATGTAGCTCGAAACATTTTCAATTAGGATTCGGCGCCCCAGGAAGTCTTGCGTACGAGAAATATTGTCGCTCACCACTTGGATGGCTTCTTCGGTATAAGGCAGTGGAAAGAGATCGTGGAGATTCTGGTTGTCGACGCCCGTCCAGCAGAGGTGATCGGAGAACCAGGCGGCGTCCACTCGCTGTAGCAGGTCTTTAACTTTGCGCAGGTGCTGGCGATCCAGCGGGTCGGTGGATCCCAAGTTAAGCGAAACGCCGTGGAGAGCCACGGGATAGTTTTTCCGGATTTCTTCTAAAAATTCGACGGAGCGAAGTTTGCGGCCGTCGGACCAGTCCAAAAATCCCTCAGCAATGACTTCCAACCAACCAACTGTCGCCGGAGGTGTCTGCAGAAAAGTATCGTGGTGCGGGTAGCGCAAGCCACAACCGAAACCTAAATGAGGAAAGTCATTCATATATAAAAAAACGGGGTAGGGTTGCCCCCACCCCGTCCTTAGTACTTATCCGACTTAAATTACTCGGCCTTGGCCGGAGCTTCTTCAGTCGTCGTGGTCGTGGTGGTCGTGCCGCCAGCTTCTTTTTTGTCGTGCTTGCCTTTGGCGTGCTTATCTTTGCCGTGGCAGCCTTCTTTACCTTTGCAACCGTCTTTGCCGGCAGCGGCTTTTTTCGCCGGGTGAGCGCCTTCGTTTGCCATGGCCGAGCCGCCCGCGATCAAACCAACTACCATTGCCGTTGCTAAAAGTTTCGTTACGTTCTTGTTCATCTGATGCTGTCCTTTTTTGGTGGTTTATCATTCGGGCATGCCCGAAATAGTCGAAAGATTATCTCATCCCCGTAACTCCGTGACAACTCGTGTATCGTAATATTTCTATTGGTTTTGCATTAGGAGGCTCTAGTTGGACTACGAATTATTTGCTGACGTAAAACGCACCCAAATCGCGGTGGACTCTTCCGCCAAGCCAGATGCGGATGGCGCAGATGGGTGGGTAATTTTCCTTCCTGCCTCCGACAAAAAAAACGCTCGCTGGGACGATGCGTTAGGGCACCTCGCGGCGCCCTTACGTTCCGAAATTTCCGCGTACGTGCAGCGCTTTGAATTTAAGCCCAAGGCCGCCGAAGTGCTGGTGTTCGATAAGAGCGCGGCGCTGCGGGTCGTGCTAGCAGTTCTGCCGGAAAAAGCCGAACTCTTTGCGTTGCTAGACCTGGCGCGTAAAGCTTTGGGACCACTTCACGACGCAAAATCGGCTCGAGTTCGCGTGGATTTGCGCGCGGCAAGCGCGCTGGCGCCGTTGGCCGCCGAAGCGGTGGTCTGCGCCAATGTGGCGCTGGCTTTTGAGGCGAAGAATTATGGCGAGCCTTCAGGCGATACAAAAAAACTTCCCGCGTTGCACTTCGTCGCGCCCAAAGGCCAGGGGCTCGATACGCCCTCTTTAATGGCGGCAGCCGAAACTGTGTCGGCGACCAATCTAGTGCGTTACCTTTCGGGGCTCGCCGGCAATGATCTGACGCCCACCTCTTATGTGCGTCAGGCCACCGCTCTGGCAAAAAAAGCAGGATTGAAGACGGAGTTTTTTTCCCTCGATAAATTGGAAAAGCTAAAAGCCGGGGCTTTTCTTGCGGTCACACGCGCGAGCGACGATCGCGGCGCCGGCATTTTGAAGATTACGCACCGCCCGGCAAAAGCAGCCAAGAAAGTGGCGCTCGTCGGCAAGGGCATCACCTTTGACACGGGCGGCATCCAGCTCAAGCAGGGCGAGCATATGTTCGGCATGAACGGCGACATGGGCGGATCGGCCGTGGCACTCGCTCTGGTGCTCTTAGCGGCGCGCCAGAAGTGGCCGTGGGAAATCAGCGCCTACCTGGCTATTGCTGAAAATGCGACGGGGCCTAAGTGCTACAAACCCAATGATGTTGTGAAGACGGCGTCGGGCAAAACCATTGAGGTGATCGATGCAGACGCCGAAGGCCGCATGGTGCTTTCCGACGCCCTTTTTATCGCCGGCCAGCAAGCGCCCCACCTCATGATGGACTTTGCCACCCTCACGGGTGCTTGCGTGCGCGCCATCGGTACAAACTACAGCGGCGCGTACACCAATCGCTCTGAGTGGATGGTTCCCATCATTGAAGCGGGACGCCGCAGCGGCGAACGGGTTTGGCCGTTTCCCAATGATCCGGATTACGGAGTCTGTCTGAAATCGGAAATCGCCGACATCAAACAATGTCGACTGACGGGCGGTTCGGATCACATCGAAGCGGGCTATTTCTTAAGTCAGTTTGTGCCCAAGGAAACGGGTTGGGTGCACGTGGATCTGTCGGCGGCGGAGAGCGACGAAGGGCTGGGACACGTGCCCGCTAAGCTCACGGGATTTGGAGTGCGCTTCGCAGCCGAGTTTCTAAGGTCTATCCTGAAGGCCTAAAGGATTCCGAAAAGCGACTGGACCCTTTCGGAATTTCATAACGCGCCTTGCCGTGGGCGGTGGCGGGCGAGTGATATAATGGGCGCAATTGATGACGCCCACGCTCTACAACGATCTTTCGCTTGAGAAGCAGGTGGCTCTTCAAAAAGAGCAAGCCTGGGATCTTGAAGACGATATCGATTGGTCCCAGGGCGTGGATCTGTCCAAGTATTTCCTTCCGCTCGACAAAGAATCTATCGCATTTCCCGAACTCAATCCCACACAACGCTTAGCCCTTTCGCAGCTCTTGGGACTAGTGATCAATTCCACCATCGGCGAGATGGAAGGGGTGATCGATCGTTTGCGGGATGTGGCCTGGGAAGAACTCTTGCGCCGTTATCCGGTCAATCCGGAGATGCGCGAACTCGGAGAGCTTTTTTTCGCGGAAGAACAAAAGCATGCGCGTGCTTTCGCGCGCTACATTGAAGTCTTCTGCGCCAGCACCGGTGTCCCTCGGCAAAGCCTCGAGCGGCTCATGCCCAAATCGTACGGCTCCCATTTTCTGGCTGCCATCCGGGCCAACGCCCGTGCGGGTGGGTTCGCCTTTTGGTGGGTGGTGGCAGGCGTCGAGGAAGTTTCGATTCAGGTGTACCAGATGATGCACAAGCACGAAGCGAAGCTCGACCCGCTTTTCTTCAATGTGCACCGCAAACACTTAGAAGACGAAGCTCGTCACCGGGGTTACGCTTTTTTAATGTTGGAACTCGCCCAAAGTTCTCCGGGTAGTTTGAAAGAACGCTTGGTGCGAAAGACGGATCTCATGCTGGCGCAAGTGATGACCGCCGGCTGGGTATTAGCCGAACTACACCGCATTTTTGACGCCGCTGCCTTAAAGGATGAACACCCTTTTTTCAAAACGATCGCAGAGTGTTTGCCGGCAATAAAAAAAGTGGGGCTCTTTGAACTAGGCCGCCGACTTTTCAAATCGGCGCCATACATCAGTTTTGTTCTCAATCTGCACCATCAAAAACAGACGGCGCGTTTCGCGAAAAAATATAAAATCTGGCACCTGCCTCTGCCTACGCCGGTCATTCCGCGCCTCTTTACCGACGGTGTCGCGCCATGATGGCCCATTTGGAATCCGCTACCTTGCGTGGGCTGCGAACCAGTTGGATGGAAGCCGGCGAACCGGGTAAGCCGATCCTACTCTTTCTGCACGGTTTTCCTGATTCTCCCGAAACCTGGGAGTTCCAGGTGGATCATTTTGGCCGCTCCTACCATGTGATTGCGCCCTATAGCCGAGGTGCTGGCCGATCCGAAAAATCGGATTCCGTGGCCCGCTACGGCAGCGACGCAAGCGCACTAGACCTTTTGCAGCTGCTCCAGCAAATCGATCCCAGTGGGCGCACTCCGGTGACGGTGGTGGGGCATGATTTGGGCGCGGTCCATGCGTGGAGCTTGGCCCCGCTCTTGGGTGAACGCCTGGCTGGTTTAATTATTCTCAACGGCATGAGCCTCGCCGCCATGACGGGTCGTCTGCGCTCCATCGCCCAGCATCGGCGCTCCTGGTACATCTACGGCCTACAAGTTCCCTGGTTTCCCGAGATGCTGGCGAGGTTTTTTCCGAACGCGCTTTTGAATTTTGCTCATGATGTGGGCAAACTTCCCGCGCCGCACCGCCTGGCCCCGGATCAGGTGGAGGATTGTCTCGAACACCCCATCAATCAGTACCGCGCTTTTGTCCGCGATATTCCCAAGGTTCGCAGGCGAGTCGTGCCGCGTTTGCAATGCCCGGTGATGATCATTTGGGGTAAGGAAGATCCGTTTTTGGTAACTCCTACCGTCTCGGAGTGGGAGCGCACTGCCGCCGATATCACCACACGGATTTTGCCCGCTGGGCATTGGGTGCATCGTGAGCGCGCGCCGGAAGTTAACCGGCTGATCGAAAAGTTTCTCAAAGAAAAAGTATCCGTACCAAAGGGGAACGCATGAGTGCTATTGCCCAGGTTTTATCTCGCGTGCCTTCGCTCCCCGTGTTGAACTGGCTCTCACCAGCGGCAGCTCCCTCGTTTACCGACGAGCAATTGGCTGGTTTCACTGCCTGCCAGCACCTAGCGTTCGAGGCGGCGCACGCGGTAAGTGGACTTATTCGAGAAGGCTGGACGGAAGCCCAGACCGCCGACCTTCTCAATACGTACTTGCAAGACTGCGGCGTGCAGGCCTTCTTTCACAAAGCGTTTGTCTGGTTCGGTGAGCGGACCCGTTTTGAGGGAGTGGGAAGCTATGGCCAGTTTTCTCCCACTTCTCGGGTGATCCAGGCGGGCGAGCCGTACATCCTCGACGTGGCGCCGATTTTGAAAGGGTACACCTGCGACATCGGCTACACCGCGTGCTTGGGCGAAAACTCTGCCTTTGCGAAGGCGCAGGGCTTTTTGTCTGAAATCCGCGCGGCCATTCCACGGCTATTCACGCAAGCGGCCAACGGTGGACAGATTTGCTCGGCTGTCGACGATAGAATTACAAAAGCCGGCTACGCGCCGATTCACCACCTCTACCCGTTTGCGGTTTTGGGACACCGGGTACACCGCGGAGTGCCCGAAGCCGGCAAGTTGGGGCTACTCAATTTTGGTTGGCAATCCTACTGGGAACTTCTCTCCCGCGGGCTTTACGGCCAATTGCTCAACCAAGATTACCGCGGAAAACTGGACGGGTTATGGGCCATCGAACCGCACATTGGTGACGGCGCGGGTTTCGGAGCCAAGTTTGAAGAAATTTTGGTGGTGGAAAACGGAGTAGCTCGCTGGTTGGAGCAAGAGAGGACCCTTTGAACGCCGGAAAAGTCTTTGTCGTTACGGGCGCCGCAGGTGGCATCGGCCGCAATCTCGTGGAGCGCCTGCTGGAACAAAAAGCCATTGTCTGGGCGTTAGACCGCACGGAAGCGAGTCTGTCGGACTTAAAACGCCATGCCGGGCGGCAAGGATGGGAACTACGCACCTTGGCAGTAGATGTGAGTGACGAAGCCGCACTCCGCGCGGCTGGCGATAAGATTCTGGCTCGAGATAAACGCTGTCATGTGTGGGTCAACAACGCCGGGATATCGGGTATGGGGGATTTTTCTACTCAAACGCCGGGTGACTTCGATCGGGTTTTAGCGGTGAATATCGGTGGGGTTATCCACGGCACGCGCCTGGCTCTAGAATGGATGACCGAGCGCGGAGGCGGAGCGATTGTGAATATGGGATCGGTGGCCGGCTTCGTCCCCGCGCCGTACCTAGCCGCCTATTCCGCGAGTAAGCACGCAGTGGTGGGCTTCACTCGCGCGCTCCACGAAGAACTGCGGCTCAAGCAATCCAATGTGCGTTTGATTTTAGTCTCTCCCGGGTTTGTGGACACGAAGCTTATTCAAAAAGGTTCCCAAACCTTAGGTTTCCCTGAGTGGTTGCAGTGGGCGCTCTCTCCTCCCTCAGTAGTGACCGATGCCATTCTCTCTGCGTTGCGCGGCAAGCAAGACGAAGTGGTGCCCACTTGGAACGGCCGTCTAATGCGTGGCTTGCACGGAGTATTCCCGGTTACCACCCGCCGGGGTGCTAATTTGCTGTTGGCCCGCAGCTTCAAGGACTGGTTGCTCAACCGGTATACCGTGGCATGAAGCGCACAATTGGGAGCGTGTTGCTGGCGCTGTTTTTGTTTGGTTGTACCCGAGCTCCACTCAAGGACAAAAAAGAGGCGATGCGGCCCACCAAAATGCCGGTACTTGCCGACGATTTGGGACGGTCTGATTTTCTAGCCGCTTTAGAAGCCCATACTGCGTTTCTGTCCACCCTCAAACCGGAAACCTCCCTCCGTTTTGGAAAGACGGTGCTGACTCTGGGAGACTACACCCGCGCTTTGGGCTATCTGGCACAGCTCTCGCGCCAGCACCCAGAGGATGCTTCATTTTTTGCGGCCGTAGACGCGGCCTTTGAATTTCAGCAGGTGTACGGCGCTAACCGTTGGGGCGAAGTCCTTTTGACGTCGTATTTTGAACCCCAGATCGAAGGCGCTCACGTGAAGCAGGGGGCATTTCAGGCGCCTTTGCTGGGGCGCCCGGATGATTTGATCGAAGTCGCCGCGTCCAAATACGACGAGCGACTGGCGGATGCCGGCAGTGTGCGCGGTAGATTGTGGAAAGATCCCGACCGCAAACGGGACCTACTCATCCCGTACTACACCCGCGCCGAAATCGAGCAGGGCGCTTTGCGCAGCCGGGGGCTGGAACTGTGCTGGGTGCACCCAGTCGACGCATTTTTCATGCAAATACAAGGGTCGGGCACGGTGCTGCTGCCCGCCGGGCAGAAGCTGCGCCTAGGCTATTCGGATCAAAATGGGCAGTTGTACCACTCCATCGGAAAATTTCTGACGAACATCATCCCGTTGGAAAAAATGTCGCTCTTTACGATCGAGTCGTACCTCAAATCCGTCTCTCCTGAGCAAGCTCGCGAGGTGATGAACAAGAACCCCAGTTTTGTTTTCTTTGAAAAAATCGACGGCGCGCCCAAAACTAGTTTGGGTAACCCCGTTTTCCCCGGCCGCACCATTGCCACGGATACGCGCTTTTTCCCAAAAGGCGCGCTGGCTTTTATGAAATTTAAAAAACCGGTTTTCGCCTCGCCCACCGAAAGTGAGCCGAGCCAGTGGCAGGAAACGTCTCGCTTCGTATTTGATCAAGACACGGGCGGTGCCATTCGCGGAGGAGGGCGGGTCGATCTCTTCTGGGGTTCGGGCGACGAAGCCAAACGCTACGCCGGTTTTATGAAGGACAGCGCAGAGGTTTACTACCTCGTGCCGCGACCAGAAACTTTGCAAAAGCCTACCGTCGACCAGTTCGTCCCCATGCCGCAATAAAAAAAAGCGGGGTCCCGAAGGACCCCGCATTCCCATAGAGACACCCCGAACCCAGAAGACTCAGGGAGATGAAACCCCGAAGAGGATTTCGCGGTACTTTGGCAGTCGCCAAAGATCTTCCGCGACGACGATTTCCGCAGCGTCGGAAGCCGCTCGGACTTTCTCCGCCAAGGGGGTTACGTCGTATTTGAATTTATGCATCCGCTTGGCGTCGTCGGCTTCGTTCTGCACCGAGGCTAGAGTAGACTCGAGCGCTTCCAGCGATCCGAGCAACTCACCAAACGTGGAGCAAAGCCCTTCCACCCGCGCCGCCTGTTTTTTCTTGGCCGGTTCGGTGGTGATCTTGGAGAGTGTGGTCGAAGAGCGCGTAATCTGCTCTTCGATGGACGGAATCACATACCCGTGCACCATTTGAATGAGTGTATGGAATTCGATTTCCAGCGTTTTGTTGTACCGTTCCACCGCCACGTGATAGCGCGAGTGGATTTCGCCTTCGCTCAGCACTTTGGTCTTTACTAAGAAATCGACTGCTTTTTTATCAGCGAGAGCGCCCAAGGCTTCTACCGTCGATGGCAGCATCGGTAGACCGCGTTTTTTGGCTTCTGCTTTCCACTCTTCGGAGTAGTTGTTGCCTTCAAACCGAATGGCGCGGGTTTCCTTGGCGAGTTCTTTCACCAATTCCATTACCGCTTCATCCCGCGCGCCCTTCTTGCTCAATAGGGCTTTGAGGCGTTCGGTGCATTCCATGAAGGCATCGGCCACTGCCGCGTTGAGGAAGGTGCAAGGCGTTGCCACGTTGGCCGAACCACCCACCGCGCGGAACTCGAACTTATTGCCGGTGAAGGCGAACGGGCTCGTACGGTTGCGATCCGTGTAGTCTTTGGAAATATCGGGTAGGTGCGTGACCCCGAGGTTGATGATTTGTCCCTCGGTGGCAGCGCTGACCAAGCCTTTCTCGATTTCGTCGTAAATCTTGGAAAGCTGGCTGCCCAAAAATACGGAGATAATCGCAGGCGGGGCTTCGTTGCCGCCCAAGCGGTGGTCGTTGCCCGGGGAGGCGATAGAAGCCCGCAGCGCGGCCGCGCGGCTATGCACGGCTTTTAGTACGACTGCCAAAACCGCCAAAAAGCGCAAGTTCTGGTGCGGGGTGCGCCCCGGCTCCAGCAGGTTTTCGCCTTTATCGTTGCTGACGCTCCAGTTGCAGTGCTTGCCGTTGCCGTTAATTCCGGCAAAAGGCTTTTCGTTGATAAGGCAAACCATGCCGTGGCGATGCGCCACCCGCTTCATCGTTTCCATCGTCAGCGTGTTGTGATCGCTTGCGATGTTCATGCTCTCGAAAATCGGAGCGAGTTCGAACTGGCTGGGTGCTACTTCGTTGTGCCGGGTTTTAACCGGGATACCCAGGCGATAAAGCTCGATTTCGAGATCTTCCATGAATGTCTTCACCCGGGTGGGGATGGAGCCGAAGTAGTGATCTTCCAACTGCTGGCCACGGGGGCTTGCGGCGCCCAAGAGCGTGCGGCCGGTCATTACGATATCGGGACGTGAATCTACGAACTTGCGGTCGATAAGAAAGTATTCTTGCTCTGCGCCCAAAGTGGCCGAGATCGATTTCACGTCGACATCGCCGAGCAATTTCAAAAACTCACAGGCCGAATGCGACAGCACCTGCACGGAACGCAAGAGCGGCGTTTTAAGATCTAACGCTTCGCCGTGGTAACCGAAAAAAACGCTGGGAATGCAAAGCGTCTTGCCGTACTCGCCTTCGACGATAAACAACGGAGAGGAAGGATCCCACGCCGTGTAACCGCGGGCTTCAAAGGTGGAACGCATTCCGCCCGAAGGAAAACTCGAGGCATCCGGTTCGCCTTGCAGTAGCTGGCCGCCGCTAAAGCGCTCCACCACTTTGAGTTCAGAGTGGTGGGAATGCTGGATGGAAATAAAAGCGTCGTGTTTCTCGGCCGTCAGGCCCGTCATCGGTTGAAACCAATGGCAGTAGTGGGTAGCGCCTTTGCTCACCGCCCACTGTTGCACCACCGTCGCCACCGCGTCGGCAGTTTCGCGGGTGAGCTTTTTGCCATGCTCTAATGTTTTGAGCAGGTCGGCGTATGCTTCGCGCGGGAGTTTTTCCCGCATTTGGCCCAAACCAAAAGTGAGTTCTCCGAAGTATTCGGAGATGGGCGTAGGAGTGCCTTTGGACGCGATTTTTTTCTTCGTCGGTGTTGAATGCATAGTTTTGAATGATGGAGGAATAGTGTCGTAGTGGCCGTCTTCAGTAGAGAACATTTCAGATCCTTTCATCGTCCTCCGGAATCGGTGCTCCGGACAACTTTGCTTTGTCTTCCCCGGGAACCGTCATGGCTCAAGGGAAAGGCGTAAATCTAAAAGCTGAGAGCATATTGAGCGAAGAGTCTGGGAAAGGCAAGACTCGGGTTGGCAGGCGCAGAAGCTACGCGCACGGGCCTCACCAGGCGGTGGGGGCGTAATCCTTTAAAAACTTCCCGTACACCGGTACCCCTGTGATCAGCTGCGAGAAAATGGGATCCAATACCCGTGCCGCCCCGTCGACGATATCGAGCGGGGGGTGGAAATCGTGTTCCCGCTGTTTGCTCTCCATGAGGTGAATCGGATCTTCGTCGGTGACCCAGCCGGTATCCACGGCATTCATATACACCCCCTGCTGGGCGAGATCGGGCGCGCTGGTGAGGACCAACATATTGAGCGCGGCCTTGGCCATATTGGTGTGAGGGTGCTTATCGGTTTTGGTGTGGCGATTGAATTTCCCTTCCATCGCCGAAACGTTGACCATGTGTTTTTCGCCCGTGAAATCGCGGGTCATTAAGTCGCGCAAACGCCCGCAGAGGATAAACGGCGCCACCGAGTTGATCAGCTGCACTTCCAGCATTTCGGGGGTGTTGATTTCGCCCAGTTTCAGGCGCCAGGTATTGCGCTTGCGTAAGTCGACCTGCTGCAAATCGGCGTCGAGTTTCCCCTCGGGAAAGAGCTCCGGATCGTGGCGAAGGTCATCGAAGTGGTACGGAATTTGGGAAAGCGCCGCCGATTGGCGAATGCCGATACCAGGCCCTGGATCGCGCATGATCTCCAACCAATTGCCGGCACCCGGGGAGGCAAGCTTGGTGCGGCTGGAGTGATCCAATAAGCGCTGCTTGAGGCCTTCGTGCTCGGCCAAAACTTTTTGGACGTCTGCCGGCAAGCTGGCATAGGGCTGGCTTTCTAGGTCCAGCATATGGGAGTAAAAACCGGCCGGACGCCGCACGGTTTGAGCAGCGTTGTTGATTAAAATATCTAGTCGTTCATAGCGCTGTTCCACGAGATCGCAAAACAGCTCCACGCTCGGGCTATGGCGCAAATCCAACCCGTGCACGTGCACCCGGTCGCCCCATTCGGCGAAATCCGGTTCCCGGGCGAAGCGGGCGGCGGCGTCGCGCGGGAAGCGCGTGGTGACGATGACTCGGGCGCCGGCTTGCAACATCTTCAAAGCGGCTTGGTAGCCGATCTTAAGGCGCGCGCCAGTAATCAACGCTACCCGGCCATCCAGGCGAGCGGTTTGAAAGCGTTTTTCATAATTCAGATCGCCACAAGCCTTGCACATCGAATCGTAAAACGAGTGCAATTCCTGGTAGCGGATTTTGCAAACGTAGCATTGGCGCGGGTGATTGAGCGTGCGTGCATCGACTTCGGGCTCTTCCACCCGGGCAGGGGGCAAAAACACTGTGCGTTCACGCGCCTTGCGAATGCCGGCCGCGGCACGGGCCACGCGGTCTTCTTTTCGCAATTTTTTGCGGGCATTGCGGCGAAAATCCTTGGAGATGCGGATCATCTCGAGCCGGTCAGGGCGCGAGGCCCGCCCTGCCGCTATCATGAGGGCTTTGCGAGTTTCTGGGTCCATGTCACCCAAGACCAGGCGGTTGTCGACAATGGCTTGGAGGACGGACAAACAGGTTTCCACCTGTTCCGGCGGTAATGTGGGCGGGGTATTTTCCATGGCTAAGTCATCCATAATCGGTGCGGCCTCATCTCGCAAGCGGCGCAAACTTGGGATAGCATGAGAACGTGAAACGCCGGAGTAAATCGCAACGTATTCGAGTTCTTTCTTACAATATTCACCAGGGAATGACTGTGTTCCAGCGCCAGCTGGGCCTTTCCCTGCTTAAAGACGCCATTAAGTCGCTCAAAGCCGACATTGTGTTGCTTCAGGAAGTCGCCGGGGTGGAGGGGCCCCGCAAAAAGGCGGACCGCAAAGCTGGGGGGGAGAACGTCTCTCCCTTTCAGCTGGAGGCGCTGGCGGATGAAATCTGGCCCCATATGGCCTACGGCCGCAACTCCGTCTTCGCCGGCGGATTTCATGGCAATGCCATTCTCTCCCGCTACCCCATTCGTGCCTTCAATAACACGGACATCAGCGTGGTGAAGGGGATGGTCAAGCGTGGCATCCTGCACGCGCAGCTCGAAATCGAAGGCGTGGATTTCCATGCTATTTGCACCCATCTGGGGTTGTTGGAAGCGGAGCGGGTCCGGCAGATTCGCCGCCTTTGCGACTATGTGCGGGAAAAAATCCCGGCTGATTCCTCTGTGGTGATTGGGGGCGACTTCAACGACTGGCGCGAGCGGCTTTCCAAACGGATCCAAAAACAGCTGAAATTTGACGAAGCCTTCTTGAAGCAAGACCGAAAGCACGCCCGAAGCTTCCCGGCTCAGTTTCCTGTGCTGCGGCTCGACCGGATTTATTTCCGTGCCCTTAAATTGCACAAAGCCACCAAGATTCGCGGGCGCCCCTGGCATTTTCTATCTGATCACTTGCCTCTCGTCGCCGAATTTAATTTGCCGTGATAACCTTAGCGGATGGCGAAATCTCGACTCATTCGCGGCGGAAAACTGGCAACCATTGGTTTCTACCTGCTGATGGTGATCATCGGGTTGGGGCTTTTTTTCTTGATTCGGGAGCAGGGCAAGCACCTCAGTGCGCCGCATGTTGAGGCGATAGCCAAAACTGCCAATTCGGCGCCCATCAACACATTGCTCCATTTTTTACTCTCCCTTGCGACCGTTATCATTACTGCGCGGGGGGTGGGGTCGTTCTTCAAACTTCTGGGCCAGCCACCCGTTATCGGGGAAGTTATCGGCGGTATCCTACTGGGGCCTTCTTTTTTAGGGATGATTGCTCCGGAGTTTTACCATTTCGTTTTGCCTGCCTCTACCGCCCCGTTCTTGGGCGTAATCGCTCAGCTGGGCGTGATCCTTTATATGTTTTTGGTCGGGTTGGAGCTCGATCTGAAAGTTTTGCAAAAGAGCGGGCATGCCACATTGGCGATTTCTCATGCCAGTATCATCGTCCCCTTTTTGCTGGGCGGGTGGTTAGCGCTGCATCTTTATGAGGGGCTTTCCAATAGCAGTGTCAGTTTTACCGCTTTTGCTCTGTTCATGGGAGTGTCCATGTCGGTCACCGCGTTTCCGGTGCTCGCGCGCATTCTCACGGATCGCAAAGTGAATAAAACCCGCATGGGCACCATCGCGTTGACGTGCGCCGCGGTGGACGACGTGACGGCCTGGTGTTTGCTGGCCTTCGTGGTGAGTTTCACTCAAGCCCGTTTGGACGGCGCCTTTCTCACTTTGGGCCTAACCATCGGTTACGTGTTTTTGATGTTCTTGGTAGTGCGGCCGCTGATCGAGCGCGCGGTCCCTTGGCTGGAAGCTTTTGATCGGATCACCGAAGGGGGGATGGCTCTCATCTTCATAGCCCTATTGCTCTCGGCTCTCACCACGGAGTTCATTGGTATCCACGCCATCTTCGGCGCCTTTTTGTTGGGAGCGATTACCCCGCACGGGAGCCGGGTAGCGAAAGAGCTCACCGACCGTTTGGATGATCTGGTGCGCATTCTTTTTCTTCCCGCTTTCTTTGCGTTCACCGGAATGCGAACCGAGTTTGGGCTTTTGTACAGCAGCCAAGAATGGATGATTTGCGCGGTAATTATCGGCGTGGCCACGATCGGAAAATTCGGTGGTACCACGGCGGCAGCCAAGCTCACTGGGCTAAACTGGCGTGATTCCTGTGCGCTGGGAGTGCTGATGAATACCCGCGGGCTAGTAGAGCTGATTGTGCTCAATATTGGGTTGGACTTGCAGGTTATTTCGCCCACGCTTTTCACCATGCTGGTCATCATGGCTCTTGTAACGACCTTCATGACCACGCCAGTGTTGCATGTCATTACCCGCAACCACCCCTGGTCCAGCTAGTATTATCGAAGGCGCGCAGACTGCAAAACTTTGAGCGGTTTAGTCGAGAAGGGAAGTTTGCCGTGGAGTACGGTGTAGCCCACCGTGATCAGTAAAAGCGCGACGACGCCTAAGCGGAGGAAAGTCGCCAGGGTGCGGATGAAGGTCAGCACTGCGATGAAACTCACCCCTAGAATCAGAACGGGAAGTAGTTGTTCCAAAAATCCCCCAAGCCCGGTTTTTCGTGAAGGCGCGCAGTATAACGCACAGCAGCGTCCGCTTCAACTATAAACCGCTAAGTACTGGACTACGCAGCCTTTTTTGCCGATGCCGCTAAGCCCGCAGGGGCGGGCCAGACGCATTTCCAAACACTGCGAAACTTGGCGAGCACCATGATTTTAATGGCGGCCTGCTCTTGATTGAGTGCGGCGGCTTGAGCGATGGTGACCCCTTGTTGGAGTAAAATCGTGAGCTCCCGCTCGCCATGGTTGGCGGTGAATGCGCCCCAATCTTGGTAGTGGCTGGCATCTAAACCAGTCCACGCCGGCTTGTTTTGATCGCCGATCTCTTTCAACCCGGCGAGCACCGTTTGTAGGGTCTGAAAATCGAGCTGGAAGAGGTGTACGGCAATGCGGGAGACTAATTCGTTGTAGGAGTAGGGTTTGACGATGAAATCGTCTGCGCCCAATTGCACCGCTCTTAAAATGGTGTCTTTGTCGCCATGGCCAGAAGTCACAATGATCGGGATTTGATCTGTCAGCCGACTGACTCGTAAAATATCGAGCGCGTTCAAGCCGGACAGCTTGGGCATCTCGATGTCCATCACGACGATATCGGGTTTGTTGACGACAATTTCACGGATAGCATCCCAACCGTCGCCCACCACCACCACGTCGTAGCCTGCGCCTTGCAAGAACTTCTGCGAGAGCGTGCGTAACTCGACGTCGTCATCCACCAACAGCACATGTGCCATTTTGCAGGTCTCCTACCTGCTTATCGGCATTTATGGTCCTAAGGGGTAACGCGCAACGTCATGCTGGAAGCGTTGGCAGTCAGGTCAGGGCTGAACATCGACTGCAGGCCTACTTGCGCGAAACGGTACCGTCCCGGGGTCGTAGCAAAGTAGCGAGTCTTGATCAACCATTCACCCGCCGGCACGCGCGGAAGGTAGTAGCTGTCTTGGGAGTCGCGCACTTCATGGTAAACCGCTCCGTTCTCCCAGCTCCATTCGCTGGTCCTATCGACCGATTCGAAACCGGCGGCTCGCGGAACCCGCAAGCGCAAGTATTCCATCGGCACCGCCGCTCGGATCGTGAAGTGGGCTTCGACTTCTGCGCCCGCGGGCACGCCGGCTCCGTCTTTGATCGGCTCCAACGTCACTATGCCGCCCGCCCCGGCAACGCGCCGAAAATACGTGGCGCCCAATTCGATTGGGCCTCCTTGGCTTGCCACTGATTCTTGCGAAGTGAAAACCGTGCTCAGTGAGGCAAAGGCGAGATTGCCTCCCGTTTTGGAAACGGTTGCACGCGACGCCGCGGGATCGGCTCCGGTTGTCGTCCAAGTCAGCGGTTTATCGAGAATATCAGTCCCACCCAGGGTGAGTTTGTTCTCTCGCTTGTTCCATTTCCAATTAAACGTCTCGTTCTGGAAAAGCGTCTTTTGCTTTTTCTGGTAGGCCAATAGGGCCAGCACCGCCGAGGCGGCGTTGCGAGGGGAGTTCCACTGGGATGCTTTTCGGTTGAAGAGCATCCAGCGCACCATCGGGGTGATGCGGGCATCTCCCGGCTTCCAGTCTAGTAGCGCGCGCAGAAAAAGGGCGTGCTTGTCGAGTGAATCGTTGTACCAAATCCAGCTCTGCTTCTCCGGGGCCCAGTAGGCACCCCATGTGTTTTCCCGCATTCCATCGAGCGCCAAATCCAAATACGTTTGCGCGCGAGCGTTCTGCTGGCGGCGAAAAAGGATGTCAGCCAGGTAAACCTTGCCCAGTGCCGTCAACGAGTCGCGGCTCTTCTCGGCAAACGCGATTGCTTGGGTCACTAGATCGTTCCACTCTGCGGGCTCATACAGCAGCGTGAGCACCGAAGCCGTGTAGAGCATAAACGAAAGCGAATGGGGATCGTTCTCGAGCCATTGCGGAAATCCCTTTTTCAAGTACGGCAATGCTTGGGCCGCAATGGTAGAGGGGATGTCGACTCCGTTGCGTTTAGCTTCGGCCAGTTGCCCCAGCACACGCAAGGTCACCCAAGGATCGTCGGGCCCGCCCGCGAACCAACAAAAAGCACCACTGGGTTTTTGCAATCCGGCCAGTTTTGTCCAGGTTTGCTTGGCCAGGCGAGCAATCGCTTTGTCGTCCGCAAAATCCCAAAGTGCTGGGCCATCGCCCTCAGATAGAGTGAGCCAGGGCGTTTCGTCCAATGCGACCAGGCGACGCGGATCGTTTGCGTCCCAGGTCGCGGTGCGGCTTTTGCGTTTGGGCGCTTGGGCCATCGCTTTTGCGAGTCCGGGTGTCTTTTCAAAGATCTTGGAAACGATGGCGGCGGGTACGTAACGATCCACTACGCTCAGTGCATCCTCGCCGCGGTTTTCAGTGAGCAGGGGGATCGCGCGAAAAAGTGCGGTGGCGATTTGTGGGTCTATCTGCAGAGTGGAGGATTCAATCGCTGCATCCGCGGGCAAATTCGACACTGCTAATTCGGCCGGCTCGGTGGCAGTGAAGCTTGCGACCTGAGACTGGATCTGTCTTTGGCGACCCGGCAGCCAAAGAAAGGTTCTCGACTGGGCATCGCGGAAAGCGGGCGTCTGTGCTTCCACTTTGAATTTGGCTTCGCCCATTCCTTTGGGGACTTGGACATCCCAGCCCAGAGTCTGGCTGGAGTACGGGGCGAGTTTGAAGTTCAACGTTTTGAGGCGCAGAGGCAGTTCTCCGGTGAAGGCGAGGTTACCGCCCAATTTACCGACAAGCGTTTTGTCTGTGTCGTTGTGGGTGATTGCTTGGAGCGTCGTGGTGTCGGTTTCGCGCACAAAACGCGGCGTGCGGGCCTCCACGAAAAATTCTTGGCGGGTGGAAACGGTGGTATCGACGGTAGCCCACCGGAGATCCGAATCCAGGGCGTAGCCTTGTACTTTCCAGCTGGTAGTGGCGTCGCTAAATCGGAAAGACATTTGGCCGCGCCCGTTCTTGAGCTCCAGCTGAGGCCCAAAAAAAGCGGTTTCTTCAAACGAACTGCGCACGGGAGTTTCGTTCGCGGGGGCTGCCGATGTATTTACCTTAGCTTTTTCGGCGACAGAATTTTCCCACGACGCGCCTTGTGGCATCGCCATTCGCATCATGCGCATACCGCCGCCTAAACCGTAAGTGGTGATGGCTTTGGCAAAGCGAAGCGTTGGCAAGGGAAGTTCAGGCGGCGGAGGCGTGTACTCACGGCGAGACGGGTTGTCGCGCAACCAAGAAAAACTCACTGGTGCGTACGATCGGTTTACGGCCGGCGTGTAAAACGAACTTTGATACAGCGAATGCACCCAGGGCGGCTCGGAAGCGGCGTAGGCATCCAGCGCCCGGTCAGTCACTCGTACCATTGCCTCGCCGCTCACCGGTTTGTCGTTTTCGTCGACTAACTCAGCAGTCCAAGTAACTTTTTCGCCGGGCTTGGCACGAGCCGGCGTTTGTAAATTCAGTGTGAGTTTTTTGTCGTCGAACGGCACTTCTACTTTGGTGTCGCCTCCGCGCAGTGCATGGCGGTACACCCCATACCAGCGCAGTATGACCCCGCCTTGGTGGGCGACTTCAATGGGCAAGGGGAGTACTTGCACGCCCCCGCCAACGAGCCACGCTTTGAGTCGGTGCTCGCCCTGCCACACTTCCACCACTTGCTTGCCCCGTAAGTCCGCAGAGCCGATCAAAATCTTGGCGGTTTCGCCCACCCGGTATTTTGGTTTTTCTGTCAGGGCCACTGCCGATAAAGCGAGATCGGGGCCGTGTACTAAAAACTCACTGGTTTGTAGCACCGGCGAACCATTGGAATCCTGGCTCTTGGCAGAGACGCGGTAGGCGCCCGCTTTGAGGGCGGGCCAAGTGACAGCAGCCGCACCCTGCAGAGTGCGAGCGGTTTGGCTTTGGATTGTCGCACTAGCTTTGGCAGCTTTGAGTTTATCTGCGAGGCCGGTAGCCGAAAAATCGCGATCGGTGGTCAGTAGCTCCACTATCTCCAAACGCTCCAATTGCAGAGAGACCGACGTATCCACTGGTTGGTTCTCCAGAGAAACAGCGCGCACTTTTGTTTGGGGTGTGGCGCCGGCCAAGTGGAAGGCCGCCTCTTGGCGCAGTTCGAGAGCAAACGCTTCTGGCCCGGCGACATAGGTGCGCTCGGCGCTCAAGGTGCGGCCGGCGGGACCGACCACGGTGGTTTCGACGGTAAAACGACCCGGCAGGCCGTCTGGGGATCGAGTTGGGACGAAAGAAAACGAGAAGCCGCCTTTGGCGTCTGTCTTTACTTCACCCCCGGAAATTTGGCGGCGTGATTCGGTGGCGGGGGGCATCCGCCAAAAATACCAGTGCAGTGGTAGGTATGATTCGCGCCAGATGCGGTATCGGACCGTGGAGGCGGCCACGGGCCCGCCGTAGTAGTACAGAGCGTGCCCTTGCACGCCAGCGGTTTCCCCTAGTTTCCAAGCGGTGGCTGGAGGGTCGAGCGTTACTTCGAAATCCGGTCGCACATATTCTTCCACTCGGATTTCGGCAAAGCCATTGCCCAAAGTATTGGTGCCGGATTCCCGGCCCCCCGCTGTTAGTGAAAACCGCCCCAACATTCCGCGAGTGGGAAGGGTGAAAGCGACCGCCGCGCTGCCCCAGTTGTTGAACTTCAATCGTTTTTTGAAAAGCGGTTTTCCGTTTGCGTCCAAAGCGGTGAAGTCGACTTCTAATTTACCGACGGCGGAATAGTTTTTTCCGGAATGGCCAAACGCCGTTACGCGGGCTTGCACCGTTTGCCCAGGCCGGTAAATGGGTCGGTCCGTGTCGATGTGGATTTCCAGTTGACGAGGTCCCGACACGAGCGACAACCAAAGCGGGCTAGTCAGATACGCTGCGCTCTTGTTCTTCTCCACTAGGGGATCGGCGGGTCCGGCGGCAAAAGTGTAGTCGCCGGCACCCTCTAAGTCGGTACGCACGGATTCAACTTTGGGCTTGGCGCCGCCCAGGCGGATCTGCACTCCAGCATTAGGGGCCGGCTCACCGGTTGCGCCATCGAATACTCGTAGGCTGAGCGAATTCTGCGCACGCTTTTCCAATTGCGGGCGATCGGCAAATAGCACCAGATCGGTGACATTTAAAATCGCCCCGCGCAGCAAGCGAGCGCCGGAGCCGAAGTCTTTCCGGTCGCTCACCAATACGGCGTAAAGGCCGGGAGGGAGCGCGGGAGGGAGACCGGCATCGGTTGTGGCCCAATCGTAGGGTTTTGAGGGGTGTAGAACTAGCTCCGAAGCATGAGTGGGTTTTTCGTTAAGAAAATAATCGGCTGCCTGGCGATTGAGCAGCCGCAGCTCCGACCAGTCGCTGTTGTTATCGCGTCCGTTGCGGGCTCCCAATTCTTTAACCGAGGTGGGGTAGAGGCGTACGTACACTTTTTCCAAATTGCGGGTGCGCACTTTTACGCGGTTAGAGTCGGTCGGGGCGGAGGGAAAAGCTTCCAACTCCACGCGAGGGCTTTCGATCTCGGTTGCGAGTCCATGGCATTGTTCGGTGGGAGAGGTAGCAATCACCTGCTTGCAAAGGCTGACGGCTTGGCTGAATTGGCCGAGCTGCGCAAAGAGTTTGGCCGCTTCGGTACGGGCAGCGGCTTGGCTGCGGGGATCGTGCATCGCGCTAGCGACGGATTCCAGAAGGCCCGCCCATTTGGCGACGCGCGGATCCGCCGTTTGAACGCTGTTTGTCCAGGGCGGGTAAACTCGTTTTAGTTTCCAACTTTCGCGTGCATAAGCGCGGGCCGCAGCCCCCCCTGCAGATGCTTGCTCCCAAAGCGAGGCCGCCAAAACCGCTGCCGGCGCTTGGGCGGAAAGGTCTGATACAAACGGTTTGTCTATCCAATCACGCGGATCTGGGCGTTCCGAGTCGCCGGATTCATTGAGCAGGTAATCCGTCCAGCGGCTCACCGCGAAATCCCAGAGCGTAGGGATTTTTTCCAAATCCGTGTCCTGCACGGCGACGAAATAATTTTCGTTTGCGAGTTCTTGAGCGAGAGCGGACTCGCGCAGCGGCAAAAGCGCCAAATAGTCGCCCGCAATGCGCGTCCGCCATTGATCCGCCGTCCATTTAGAAATATCCTTAACTCCGGGCTGCGCATCGGCCGGCATTTGGTGCGCGTATTGTTTTAGGTACTGCCGTCCCATGTCCGCGCGGAGCAAGAGCCAGCGAGCTTTCGAGTGGTTTTCCGTAGGCGGGGTCGAATCGTAGAGGGCTTGAGCGGCCTCTCCGTAGCGAAACAGTAGGCCTCGGGTTTCTTGGATGCGGTAGAACAATTTGAAACTGGCTTCGCCCGTAGCGGAAGGCACCGCTTTCTCCATGGCGTCCAGTGCCTGTTGGTAGAGCCCCTTATGGAACAAAATTTCGGCTTGTTCCGCGACCGGTTCCGTCCAGGCAGGGTAACTTAGCCAAACCAAGCATGCAGCGGTAACTAGATGAATTTTCGTCATTATAAAGACTCTTTGGTTTATATCATGGCGCGTCAGGGGGCTATTCTCTGGCCCCTCTTTTGCTGTCATGCTAACACGACTTTTCTTTCACCATCAGGAGTTGACCGATGATCGCGACTTTGCAACCCCAGCGAAGCGAACAGAAGACGGCTATTTTGATCGTCGATGATGATGCTGTGACGCGTGAACTACTGCGCGCGAGTTTGTCCTCAGATGGTTTCGACGTTGATGTAGCGGCCAACGGGCAAAGTGCATTGGAGCTTTCCGAAAAGCGCGAGTACGCAATCGTCCTTTCGGACGTGGAAATGTCTCCGGTCGACGGATTGGCTTTGCTGTCGGTTTTGCGCGAGCGCGGCTCGACCGCTGTGCCGGTTTTGATGACGGGCTTTGGCACACTCCAGGGCGCAGTCAGTGCGATCCACAACGGCGCGTTTGATTACCTTTCCAAGCCATTTCGCCCGGACACTATTCGCCAGGTCGTGCGTCGGGCCTTGGGCCACTGGCAGGCGCACCGCGCCGACCAATCTCCTCGCCCAAGCTTAGCGGAGATGCCGATGCTGGTCGGTCGGTCCTCCCGCATGGTGGAAGTGTACCGTTTGTCGGCGATGGCCTCGCTGTCGGACAGCAACGTTTTGATTTGTGGTGAAAGCGGCACCGGTAAGGAACTCGTGGCCCGCGCGGTTTACCAATACAGCGCGCGCAAGGGGAAGCCGTTTGTAACCGTGAACTGCGCGGCGTTGACGGATACCCTTTTAGAGTCTGAACTTTTTGGTCATTTGCGAGGTTCTTTCACGGGAGCCACGGTCAATAAACGCGGGCTGTTTGATGAAGCAGACGGGGGAACGCTTTTTTTAGATGAAATAGGCGACGTCAGCCCCGCGATGCAGGTCAAGCTATTGCGCGTTTTGCAGAATGGCGACGTGAAGCCGGTCGGCGGCACTGAAACCCATCGAGTCGACGTGCGCGTACTGGCCGCGACCCACCGCGATTTGGAAAAGAAAGTAGCTGATGGCAGCTTTCGGGAAGATCTTTATTACCGCCTAAAAATCTTGCGCATCGAGATTCCGCCACTGCGACAGCGCATGGAAGACGTCGAAGCGCTGGTGAAGTTTTTTATCGCTAAACACGTGGCCCGCACTGGCCGCGAAAATGTTTCGGTTTCCCCCGAGGCGATGCAGGATTTACGCACCCGTTCTTGGCCGGGAAATGTGCGCGAGCTGGAGCACGCTGTGCAACACGCGCTGGCGATGACCCAAGGGTGCGTGCTGTACCCCGAAGATTTTCCGGCGGAATCCCGTCTCAGCTCGAGCGAGCCGGTCCCCACGCAGAATGTTCCCACTCCCGTGCGGGTGGTTGTAAACTTGTCGTTGGATGAGATGGAAAAAGAGCACATCGGCCGGGTGCTAGCCAGTGTCGATTACAATAAGTCGCGGGCGGCGGAAATTCTCGGTATTGATCGGGCGACGCTTTACCGCAAAGCCCAAAAGTACGAACTCAATCTCGGGCCCGAAGTTCGTAATCCGGTGTAGGTGGTTTGCCCAGGTACTGGGTCTCCAGGCATGCCCGGACCGCGCCAAACTCCGATTCAATCTTTGCTATCAAAGGACTTAGTTGAGCGGTCTCCGTCTCGGCACCCGCTCGGGTCTCCAAGTCGAAGCAGAGCTGCGCCAACGCTAGAGCTCCCAGGTTGGCTGCACTCCCACGCAACTTGTGGCCGAGCTTGCGCAAGGCGATGGAGTCGCCTGCGGCGCATTCCCCCTTCATCTGCTCGATCATGATCGGCGAGCCTTCCAAGAACAAGCCAATCACTTCCGCCAGAAAATCATCGTCGCTGCCTTGGCTGAGCGATTGCCAGGAACGGAGCATCTCAACATCTAGGGTAGGGGGATTGGAAGGATTTTGCATTTCAGTCACCGCCGGAGAGTGGCTGCGTTAGCTTCCGCACCCACAGGATTGTCTTCAGCCCACAGCACGGTAAGAGTGCGAGGGTTGAGGTAATCCATTTACCTTCCAGCACCGAGTGAAGTCGGCTCGGCGGCCGGTTCGAGGTAAAAGCCGACGCCGTAGGCGGTGCCTATGGAGCAACCACTGCCGACGTCCGCGAGTGCGCGACGCACTTCAAATACTTTGCGATCGAGCGCATTATCGCTCACCGCAATATGATCCCAACATTGGTTCTTCAGCATCGCGCGTTCCAGCGTGGTGCCGGCGCTGCGCATGAGAGCCACCAATAAATTGAGTTCGGTGGGAGACAAGAAACGCTCGCCCTTGGGTCCACGCAAAACGCGGTGGACTTGGTCCAATTGCACGTCGCTATACTGCAAGGACTGGCTGGCTTGTTTCAAAGCTTGATCCGCTAGGCGGGCTTGGAGACGAGCCACCACTTCCCGGGGCCGTAGCGGTTTCATAATAAAATCATCGGCGCCTAAAGTGAGTGCTTCGGCAATTGCCTGATCGCCTGTGTCGCCGGTGATGACAATAATCGGGCAATAGCGGTACTGCTCGCGCAGGCGTGGCAAAGCGGCCAGGCCGTTTTCTTGTTCCAAATGAACATCGACGAAAATCGCCTGCGGTGTGAGGCTGTCGCCTTTTTCAAGCACTTCACGTGTTCCTGCGAAGGAAATCGTACGAGTCCCTAAAGCGGCTTCGATGATCTTGGACACCATCGGATCGTCGTCGATCGTCACTGTGTACGGAACCGAAGGCACAGGCATGTCTTTCGTGTTTTTCATGGACGCGACGCAATATAGAGAATTCGTAAAATTTCCGCAAGTACCCGGCATGGCGTCGGGCTCGGTTGGCGCCAATAGATCTTCAAGATCGCTGGGAAAAATGGCAACATCATAAATACACCCGGCGGAGGAATATGCGTAAACGAATCGGCGAGTACTTGGTCGAAAGGGGGATCCTAAAGCTCGATCAGGTGGAGCAAATTTTGGCATTCGGCCGCACCTCCGGATTGCGCTTCGGCGAGGCAGGGATGGAGCTGGGCTTACTGGACCGCCAGTCCATGATCCAAGCGTTTGGCAAAAACTACCTCATCGACTTTTTCCATCTCGATTCGCGCTACTTCCCGGAGGTGACCCGGGAGCTGCTTCCAGTGGATGCTATTGTGCGCTTTGGTGCCCTTCCATTGGGCTATAAAACGGTCCCAGGGCTATTTCGCAGTCGAAAGGTACTCAACCTAGGCTTGTTGGATCCGGCTCGGGAGGACGCCGTAGACGCCGTTACTGAGGTCGTTCGGCCGGTGGTGGGGGAAGCGCTGGCGGGGGTAAAGACCTATCTCGTTCTCGCGGCCGACTTCGTGCCGCTCGTGGAGAAAGTATTCGCGCTTTCGCCGGCGGCGTTGGCAAAAATACCCACCGAAAAAGTGGATCCCACCCTGAAGATGTATTTGGAGAGTTAGATTTTAGAACGGGTTTTGGGGCCGAGCAGACGTTCGCGCCACGACTCTTTATCTTGTGTCCCCGGGAAGGCGATCACGTTCTTGGGGCGCGACGAGGTGACGTTAAACGCTTCCAGTTGAATCGCAGAACCCGGCACGCCGTGGGCGCCTCGCAAAATGCGCTCTGCTTCATGCACCATGTCTGCGTTGCCGCAGAGGTAGAAATCGGTCGAGTGCCAATTCCAACCCGGCGGCGGGGACTTCAAAAAGTCCGTCACCCGTCCTTTAAAACCGGTGAATTTGTCCGACAGCGGTTGGGATACGGCGTACACGGCATCGACTCCCGCTAACGCGAAATCCTTTTCGTAAATTTTTTCTTGTTCGTTGCGCACGCCCAGCAAGCAGAGCGTTTTTTCCGGGCGAGAATCTTGAAATAGCGACGAACTGACGATGCTCCGTAGAGGCGCCAACCCCGAGCCTGTTCCAATTAAGCAGACGTTGCGGCCGGGTTCAGGCGGGCGATATTTAAAGTCGCCGTAGGGCGCGTAAATAATGAACGTATCGCCGACTTGGCTCGTCACCAAAAACTCTGAACCGATTCCGCCCTTGGCGTAGCGCACGCAGAGTTCGTAGGTGCCGTTGTTCTTACCTTCCTCGGGCGACGAAGCTATCGAGTATAAACGCTTGATCGGTTTTGTGAGTCGGCGCGCGGAAGGGATGACCAAACTAATAAATTGGCCGGGAACAAAATGAAATCGCTTGTGCGCGTGGAATCGGATCCGCAGAGTCGTTGGCGAAATCCAGGTCATTTCTTCGATCGTGCATTTGGTTTTCTTGGCGAGCATTGCTGCTTTACGTAGCAGGCACCGTGCCATGGATTTCAGGCTGTCGATTGCTTCCGCAGTCGACTAACTCTTAGACAGATCCGAAGCAGGGGCGATTGCCGCGTGCTTTCAAGAGGTTGGACTGTCTGGCTGGGTGTCAGCGTGCGGGAAAGTGGGGTAAGCACGCAAGTGCTTGAAAAGCTAGGTTTTTGGCCGGTAAGCGGGCGCCACGCTGTCGGTTTTTCAGTCGGGTGTTTTGGTAGAGTCGGGTTTGTATTCGGTTACTTCGCGCGGCGGAGGATTTTCTTCCCTGATCCCCTTTTTGAACGACTTGATTGAGTCGGCCAAAGCGCCGCCGATTTGTGGAAGTTTGCGAAAACTAAATACGACGATGATCACCGCGATGATCACCAACCATTCACCATAACCCGTCACGTTGCTCTCCTCCGACCGCGATTAAGCGGGATCTTGCTCAAGTACCCGCGAAGGCATGGCCCGTCCGTACGACGTAGTGACCATGGCGGGTTTTCCGAAAACGATGCGATTGCATTCATACTCACAAGCCCCACATGCGATGCATTTGTCAAAGTTGACCTTGATTGGCCGCGTGGGAATTTGGCCCTCTGGGGCGGGGATGTCGGCCCCCTTGCTCGGGTCTTCGGGAGTCCAACCTTGGGTGATTTCAATCGCGTTGGTGGGGCAGGCTCTGACGCATTCGCTGCAATACTTGTTCTCGGTGTAGCTGATGCAGCGAGAGCTTTCTAGGATCGCAGTGCCACTTTTGTAGGCGTATTTCTTTTCAATCGGGTATTTCAAAATAGCGTCGGTGGGGCAGGCCTGGGAGCAAGCGTTACAGCCCTTCAAGCACGGAGCTTCGCTTGGCACCATCACGGGCGTCCAAAGCGCGCGCAATCCAAATTCGGTGCCCGCAGATTTTAGGATTCCGGTAGGGCAGGCTTTGATGCATTCCGAGCAGCGGATGCAGCTGGTGAGAAAATCACTTTCTTCCCGGCTCATGGGAGGGCGCAAAAGTGTTTTTTGAGATTGGGGATTGCCCCCCGATAGCCGCATACCAGGTGCCGCCGCCGCCACTCCGGCCACTGTTCCGAGCAAGGCTCGTCGGTTTAGCGCGACCGGGTGTTGGGTGGCTGTTACCGCCGGTAGCGGTGATTTGAAGGTGAAAAAGTTTGCGTCGACGGGGCATTCTTGCGAGCAACTGAAGCACTTGATGCATTCGCTCTCGTTATAAATGGTTTCGTTCTGAAAGTTAATCGCCCCCGTGGGGCAGTGGGTGGCGCAAATGCCACAGTGGACGCAACCTTGGGTGTCGCGGCGAAGGACGGAGTGCCGAGAGCTCACGGCTAAATATGCGCCCAACGGGCAAGCGGTGCGGCACCAGATGCGCGAGAGTCGGGTGGTGGCGCTCATGATGCCCATAAACAAAACCAGAGTCGCCAGATCGATGAACTTGCCATAGGTGCCCGGCGGGCAGTCGACCGAATAGATCAACTCGCTCGATTTGCGCATCAGCGGCGCTCCGACGGTGGCCACTGTGCGCGTGAGCAAAACAATCGGATCAAAACCCATCAGGGGGCTGACGCCTCCCAGAACGGCAAACACTAAAATGGCCGCGAGCAGATAGTACTTAAAGCGAAACCAAGACGGAGAAGGCCCCTCAATGCGCACGTTCAGCCGACGCAAGATCCAACCATACACATCGAAAATAGCGCCGAGTGGGCAAACCCACCCGCAGAAAACGCGGCCAAGTAGCATACTCACGCCGAGCGTGACCGCCCCGAGTAAAGTTATGGTCACGCCTACACGCATCGCTCCACACACCACCGTCATCACCAGCGGATCAATGCGCAGCATGAGAGAGACGGGAATGTGCGTGGCGAGCCAGGATTGCATGGGATGGCCCGTCGCTAAAATCAGCGCGACCCAAAGCGCGAAAACGGCCGTCTGAACCGCAATTCGAATTCGGCGAGTAGGCATCCCCAGTATCATAGTGTTTTCTTCAGTTGTCCGACGGCGGTGATAGCCGTTACCACCGCATCGGCGGCGAGTTCACTGGAGCCGGTTGCCTTGGCGACTGTTTGCACAGAGCCTTTGAGCGATTTTACATCCGCTAGGCACTTTCCGTTGAACTGCTGGAGAAAGCTTTTCTCTTTAGTGGGATACGCGTGCGTGCAGCCCAGTTCCACTACGTGGATATCGTCTACTTTGCCCGACGCATCGAGGCCGATCACCCAAGTGTGACTGCAATTGGGTGGGTAAACTCTTTGTTGCACCACCGCGAATCTAGCCGCTTTGCCCGCGCCATTTTTTGCGTAAAAAGCATTAACCGGTTTGCCGTCGACAACGGTGCTCGCTTTGGACGCCTTGGTAACTTTGAGCGCACAGGCGACTGCGGTGCCCATCTTTTCAAATTCCATTGCGGTGGCTCGGTCTAGGTGCACTAGCAATAGTGCGATGGCGGCTGTTTTAACTAGGAAGTTTTTCATTTCAGCTTCTCCTTTTTTTCAGGGCGGTTTTTTTTCAAATGGACGAGTACGAGGGCTAGTGCCAATAGGGGCAGGGCGATCCAGAGGGGATCTCGAGTGACGGTGTAGGGCATGAAGTCATTAAAGCCGAGATCGGAAAGATTAATATCTTCGTCGGCAAAAGCGTGCACAGGCAGCCAGAGGGCCAGGCAGGTGGTTGCAATCTTGCCCCAGAGTTTTTGAAAGCGCCCGTTCCAGCTGGGATAGCCTTCGTGATCAATGATCGCCAGCGCGGGAGTTTCCAATCCAGTGGAGAGTTGTGCGGCACCTTCTTTCCACCCACTGACGAAAAGCGCGGTGGAAAGTGCATCGGCTTCGGCGGCTCTCGGCATGGCTACCAAAGCGGTTTGCGCGCTCACCGCGGCAGCCCCTGTGCGGGGGTCTGTGAGGTGAAAGCCTTGCTCGCACGTGCCACTCACTCCGATGGCGATGGTCTCGCCCGTCTCATGGTGCAGTGGAATGCCCAGCCAGTTTCCGTCTTCGTCTTTTTTCCACGCCCAACCAAACGTCCACGGTGTTTGGGGCGCGCTGAAGCCAGAAAGAATGAGGCTCGAGCCACCGGCATCTAAATTAAAATCGGTAAAACCTTCTTGGGCTAATTGCATGCGCACCATTTCCAGGGCGTAGCCCTTTCCGATCGCGGCGAAACTAAGCTTTTCATTTTCGCCCCGCCGCCACGCCACTCCCAGTTCTAAATCCCACCCAAAGGCCGGCCGGACTTTGCGCGCACCTTTGATGGCGCAATCAAACGCCCCGCCCGAAATTTCCTCCATTTGCGCGCTCAGTTCGAGCAGCTGCAAAACGGAAGTGGGGACCGGTAATTTTTCCTCCACCCCTGCGTTATTGAGTCGGCTCACAGCGCTCTGCGGCAAGAATTCGCTCAGTTCCTGTTCCAATTGGCGCACGCAGGTGTGGGCGTGTAGCAACACGGTCTGCGCCTGTTTGGCTCTTTTGTCGTCGCAAGACACGACGAAATCGAACGTCGTGTTCATATGTTTGCGAGCGACGCGCGTGTGGCAAACACCCATGGGGCCCTCGGAGCAGCTCTAAATGCGGAGTGGTTTCTCCTATTCTAAAGCGGTTGGGGCCTAATTCAATCAAAGAAAACTTGGCGTTAGACAGGGGGTGGAGTAAATTTACTCCATGTTTGGTCTTGGCCCCCCCGAAATTCTGTTGATTGCCGTTGCTGCTTTATTGGTCTTTGGCCCGAAACGCCTGCCAGAGTTGGCTAAGGGGTTGGGCAAGGGAATCCGCGACTTCAAAAAAGCGTTGGAAGACAGAGGCGAAGACGAGAACAAGCCCACGCTTCCACCGGCCGAAACTTCCGCGCCCAATACCATCGCGCGCGAGAAGACGCCGGTACCCGACGAGAAAAAACCCTCTTAATCCATGGCGACGCCCGACGCGCCCGAATCATCCAATCCCGCTGAGCAATACCGCATGCCGTTGTGGGAACACTTGGACGAACTGCGTTCGGGGCTGATCCGCTCTTTGGTTGCGATCGTTTTGGGTTGCATCGCGACCTACACCTATATCGAACCCATCATGACTTTTTTGGAGAAGCCGTTGCTCGATGTCCTGCCCGCGGGCCAGGCCCGGCTTTACTACACTGGTCTCACCGATAAATTTGTGATCTACCTGAAGGTCACCGTTCTGACGTCGATGCTGGTTATCTCTCCGTACTTGCTCTACGAAGTCTGGCGGTTTATTTCGCCGGCGTTGCATCGACATGAAAAACGGTTTCTCGTTCCTTTTCTTTTTCTAGGCACGTTGAGCTTTGTCGTGGGACTCGCCTTTGCCTACTACCTAGTTATTCCTTACGGCTATAAGTTCCTCATCGAGTTTGGTTCCCCGACCGAGCAAGCGATCATTACGCTGACCGAGTATTTTTCCCTCACTCTAAAATTGATGTTGGCTTTGGGATTGGTTTTTGAGTTGCCGGTTTTGCTGGTTTTGCTGGGTAAGTTTGGAATCATCGATAGCGCTTTTCTCACCCGAAACCGGCGCTATGCGTTCGTTATTTCTGCCGTCGTTGCCGCCGTGGCGACGCCTTCGCCAGATGCGCTCACCATGTTGCTGGTGATGTTCCCGCTCTACCTGCTCTACGAATTGGGGATTGTGGGCGTGCGCATTGTGAACCCTGGCCCGCCGACTCCGTAAAATCATCGACTCGACCGATAAGTGGGTATGCGTTTAGTTACCCTGATTTTGGCTGTGGTTTGCTCTGGCGCGATGGCGAGCTACCGCGTACACGTGCTCAAGCTCACCCATTACAACACTGCCGGGAAGCCAATTAAGCAAGAGAAGGTGCTTTCCACTCTCGACCACTTGCAATACGAGCACTGGCACAGTGGGTACCGCGTTATGAAGGCTGAATTGATGGATACTTGGTATTGCCCGGGGGACACCAGCGGGCACCGAGAACTTTGCCCTAAACCGGGCAGTGCGACGCCCACGCGGGGCCCCGCTTCGACCAATGCTAAGCGACTGCCGTACGGGCGCCAGCCCGTTATGCCCTAGTCGCGTTGGCCGAGATCTTAGTTCTCGTCTTTCGGATCTTTTTTACGGTCGCCCAACTGGTTTAGTTCTTCCAACATCACATGAATGCGGTGGTGCAAAGTCTGCAACCGATCCAAGTTCTGGCGGATTTGTTCTACCGGCGAGCGCTCGGCGGGAGCCGATGCGGGAGCGACCACGGGAGTGGCCACTTCGGTTTTGATTTTATCGGCAGCGGGAAAAGCGCTGTCTTTGTTAAAATTGACGACCTTCGCATCGAAGGTTGGAACAGGACCTTGATCTGCCCAATCACCCATTTTCGACAACAGATTCTTCAAATCCATATAAACAAAACCAAAACCCTGACTACGATCACGATTCGCCATTACCCACTACCTCCGCAACATCCGCTTCTACCGCGTCAACTTCCGGAAGCTTGAAAGAGCAAGGGATATGCCACCAAAGCGGGTAGGGAGCGGTGTGAAAATGGCTTTGGTTTCAGTAGTTTAAATACGCTTTTGAGTATGCGGGACGTATTCAGTGACGAATTAGGCGAACGCTTTTGCGCGCCGTGCCGACAATTGTCCGTGTGTACCGTCGGTGTACGCGGAAAAAAAGCATCAAAAGCCAAAGCTCTTTTGCCGATAACGACAATGGGAGGTCTCGCGTTGTCGGTGTCCTACGCCATTCCAACGTTAAGAGGGGGCGATCGCCTTTTGGTGATCGGCGCTGCTGCGCTTTTTTGCTTCGCGCTCTACCGGATGGTGAGCTACCGACCCGTTTACGATGGCCCCGGCGGATTGATTGCGATCGGCGAAGTACGGACCGATACGGCCGTGCGGCGCCGCCACGCCGGATCGTTAGCTTGGTCGGAAATCGATGAAGCGGGCCCGATCTTTTTGCGCGACTTGGTTTACACGCCGGCCGGCGTGACCGCCCAAGTGGTAATGTCCGATGGCCGCACCATGCCGCTGCCGCCCGACTCATTGATCCAGTTTGACGATATCACCGTTAGCAACTTGGAAATTACCCTCAAAGAATTGGCTCTTCCGAAAAAGACGCCGGTGTTCCGCTTGTTGCCCTTGCCCAAAGCGAAACAATCTGTGGCGTTGGCGGATCCGATTTACTTGGAGTTGGAAGCGAGCGGGCTAGCCAAGAAGAATGCTCTGTCGCGGATGCGCGGGATCATTTTGCACGACGTAAAGAAATTAAGAGTCGTCTCGCAAGAGATTGAGAAAGTCGATAGCTACGAACTCAAACTCGTGTATCCCGATTCGGGACTCAATCTTCCGTTTAAAGCGGGGGCGACTACGAAAGTCGTTTGGACCCCGAGCCCCAACAAAGATGTCCACTATGTGGTGGAGTTCGCGCTCAAGGACAATTTTGAAAAAGCGATTCCCTTCGCGTCCACCACGAACACCGCTGTGGTGTCGCTGGATAAGCCGGGTAAGTACTTTTGGCGGGTGACGGCCATCGGCAAAGGGGCAGTAGTGAAATCCGAGACACGTCTGTTCTCGCTGTATCCGAAGGGTAGCCGGACCGTTGCGGAAAATTTCAATTTAAACGAAGCGGATAAATACCAGGTGGAAGTTTCCAGGAGCAAAAAGTTCGACGTCGTGATTACGACACGCGGGGCGGCTCAACCCAAATGCCCCTCGGAAGGTTTGGCTCCGGGTTCTTACTTCTGCCGCGTGCGTGAAGGTTCGGGAAAACAATACACGCTGAAAATTTTCCCCTTTGAAGTGAAGAAATGATGCACACCATGAAACAGCTAATCTGTTTTACTTTCTTGTTAGCAGTGATGGCCTGGGGGGCCGACGATCACGACCATGATCACGATGCGCCCAAACCGGGCCGCCCCACGGTGGGAAAAGCCTCCGGTGGCGGCGATGAAGGGTGCAACGCGAATCCCTCGCGTTTGGCCGATTTCGCCAACGGCGACAAGTTTGATTTCAATTCCGTGGTGAGTTTTATCACCAGCCCGGCTTGCGCGGTGGTCCACCAACAAGTGGCCAAGGCCGCCATCGCGGAAGGAATCAACTGGAATACCTCCGGACCGTTTCGGTTAGACAATCACGCGCGCAATCTTACAACCGGTCCGTCTGGCACCGCATCTAGCCTGGATCAAATTCTGGGCAAAACGATTCCGGCGGCTTTGGGAGACAACCCGCTTACGTCTGCCGAGCTCTTACCTCTGCTCGGGCAGTTGTCGATCTTGAGCCCTACGGCCGCGCGGGTCACTCTGTCGACATTGATTCGCCAGGAAGCTCAGGTGGCCGATAGCAAAATTGCTAGTGCCAAGCCGGGTTTGAAGCCGGCTGTGTCTACTGATTTGGCGGTTTCTCTTTTGCGGATGGGGATTCTAGATCCAGTAGTGGCTTCGGATTTGGGCGAGGCGGTGGAAGAAATGGCGCTCACTGTTCAAGCGGATTCGCTGGGTAAATTTTTTCGCGGTTTGGCTGCGGCAGCAACCGCCGACGCGACTCTTGCGCCCACGTTTAACTTATCAGCCACCGCTTTGAACCGCGGCGTGCAAAAAGGAAAAAATGTGATGACCGCCGATCAGCAAGCCCGCTTGCTACAAGCGGTGTTTGATGCTGTACGCGCGGCGGTGGGCGGTAGCGGTTTGTTGGAGCCAGGCTCCTCGGAGTTGAATGAAGCCTTGGGTACGTTGGTCGACGGGAAATCTCTCACAGTGACGAGTTTGCGGCGTGTTTGGCGGGAAGCTACTCGCATTCTGTCTCAGTCACCCAGCCAGCCAGCCTTGGCAGACGCTGTGGCCGCGAGTCTCACTCCCCAAATGGTCTTTTTGCGTGATGACGTGAAATCCCAGCTGCTTCAAGCTTCCCTCAATTACCCACAGCTCGGCCGAGCCGTGCAGCAGAATTTCATCTACGCCTGGGTTAAGGCCTGGAACCGCATGGCCGAGGGTGGCATGCCGGTTTCGAATTTTAATCGACTTAAAACGGGGTATTTCGAAACCATGGTTCCCCGGATTTTGGATTTGCCGCCTGACACCATTGAAGTCGCGTTCTTACTCGCCCTCAATCGTTGGGGCCTGATCAAAGACGAAGACATTGAAAAGAAGTTCCCGCGACTGTTTCTGGCGCAGCTGGAAAAACGCGATAGGGCTAACAAGGCGTTTGCCGGCGATGAATCCGCCGAAAACGCGATGCGTACCCTGGCCAGTAGCCTTGCGGTCGTGACTTCGCTTTATCAAGTGCACTTGCCGGTATTGAATCGTTGGGTAAAACGCCACGAAGAGTAATTCAAGTAAGCGAAGCGCCGCCGTCCACCTTCAAATCAAATCCTGTGATGTAGTCGTTGCGCAGCAGAAAATCTGCCGCGTTGACGATGTCTTGCGCGCTACCGATACGTCCCAGCAACGTGCGCGTCGCTGCCCGTTCCAACTGTTCGGTGGTGAAATTCTCCGGTGGGAGAACAGGGCCGGGACTGATGGAGTTGACACGCACATGAGGTGCCCATTCCGCCGCTAGAACCCGCGTAAGAGTCCACAAGCCGCCCTTGGACGCGCTATAGGGTGCGAACCGACGCAAGGGTTGGGAAACGTGGATATCGCAAAGGTTGAGCAGGTACCCCTGGCGCATCTTTAAATCGGCGGCGCAAGCTTGGGCCAGAAAAAACGGCGCCTTCAAGTTGAGGCCGAGCAGATCGTCCCACTCACTTTGCGAACAGGTGGCGGTTTCGGTGGGGTAAAAATCACTCGCTGAGTTGATGAGCACATCGACGGGGCCAAAACCCGCGCGTGCTTTTTCTACCATTGGTGCAATCTGATCGATTTGTCTCAAATCGCAGCCCACGCTTTGTACTGCGCCCGGCGGGCCGGACCACGGGGTGCGAAAATGGTGTGCCGTGACCCGCGCTCCTTGCGCCAGGCAATGCTGGGCCAAGGCGTGGCCCAATCGTTTACCGGCCCCGGTTATTAAAACATGCTTATTCTTGAGTTCCATGGGGGCCGAGTGTAGCAGCTTTGGGATGTGGCTTGAAAGAATCGAAACCGAATTGGTGGGATTGCGAGCGGAATCCCGACTGCGAGAAGTGCGAGTAGACGAGGGCGTTTCATTTTCCCATAACGATTACCTGGGGCTCGCGAGCCACCCGCAAATCCGGGAGGCGGGGCGGCGCGCGTTGGAAACGTTGCCTGCGGGAGGCCGCGGGTCCCGCCTCTTGGGCGGTCACAGCGAAGTTTTCGGCGAGGCGGAACGCAAGATTGCCCAGTTCTTTGGTAGCCCCGCAGCGTTGCTTTTTCCCACCGGTTACCAGGCCAACTTGGGGCTATTAACGGCTTTAGCGCCGTTTGCTGACTTGGTCGTTTCGGACGCCAATAACCATGCTTCGATCATCGATGGCATTCGCCTAGGCCGCCTCGATCGGCAAGTGATTGCCCATCAGGCCTGGGCCGACTGGGAGGCTCCGCCGCTCAAACGCACTTTGTTGGTGGCTGAATCGCTTTACAGTATGGATGGCGATTTTGTCGACGAAGCGGGCCTGCGGTCGGCTTGGGATCGCAGCCAAGGTTTTTTAGTTTTAGACGAAGCCCACGCGGCGGGCGTTTTTGGGGTTTCTGGGCGTGGGCTGTCGGAGCCATGGCGAGATTGGTCGCGCATGGCGGTGGTGGTTACTTTCGGCAAAGCCTTTGGCGTTTCCGGTGGCGCCGTTCTTTGCGCCCCCCAAGTGCGAAACCTTTTAGTGAACTCCGCGCGGACTTTTATTTACACCACTGCATCGCCGCCAGTGGTGCCGGCGCTTTTATCCGCTTCGTTAGACGTGATGGAGGAAGAGGGGGAAGGTTTGCGGCGACGGTTATGGCGCCGTGCGCAAAAAGTACGGGAAGCCTTGAAGGACGCGGGTCTTCCGATTCGCGACGGGGGCGGCGATTGGGGCCCGTGTTCGCCGATAGTTCCGCTGTTCGTCCCCGGAAACGATAGGGCTTTAAGATTTTCGCAGAATATGCGAGATTCAGGCTGGGATTTGCGCGCCATCCGGTACCCCACGGTGCCTCAGGGCCTGGAAAGAATTCGGATTTCGCTGAACCTAACGGTCACCGAAGAACAAACCGATTTAATGACTCGAGAAGTGGTGAAACAATGGACGGAATTTTTGTAATTGGCGCCGACACAAACGTCGGAAAAACTATTTTGTCTGCGGGCTTGATGAAGCTGAGCCAAGGGTCACGCAAGATGACTTATTGGAAGCCCATCCAAACCGGAACGGTGCTTTCCGACGATACCACCGACGTCAAAAGTTACACCGAACTCGGCGCTGATTGTTTCATGGAGCCTGCTTACCGCTTCGCCGAGCCTTTGGCCCCGAGACACGCCGCTCAGAAGTGGAATAAGACGATCGATGTCGATGCCATCGTAGCTCAATTTAAGAATCGACCTGATAAATCCCGGTTCATGATCGTGGAAGGCGCGGGCGGTTTGCTGGTACCCATCAACGACGATCAAACCCAGCGGGACTTGATCAAGAAATTGGGGTTGCCGGTCATTATTGCCGCCGAAGATCGAGTGGGAGCCATCAACCACACGGTCCTGACGATCGAAGCGTGCCGCCAGGCGGGCATTGAAATTCTGGGAGTCGTGTTGGCTAAAGCCAAGGGCAATTTGGGCAATGCCGAAAGCATCACCCACTTTGGCAAAGTCGAAGTTTTAGCGGAAATCCCTCACTTCGAAGAGGCACGCACGGTCGTTGCCCAGGTGGGCGCGCACCCACGTTTACGCAAGCTCATGGGTGTTGCGTCGATGCCGGTTTAGCGAATGGGTTCCGGGCCCCTGCAACCAATCGAAACGTCTCCGGTTTGGCATCCTTACACTGCTATCCCGCAAACGGGTCCTCGCGAGTTACTTGTACGCGCCAAGGGTGCCTATGTTTACGACTCGCAGGATCGCCCGCTTTTTGACGCCACCAGTAGTTGGTGGTGCAATCTTCATGGCCACTGCCACCCCGACTTGGTAGCGGCACTACACGCCCAAGCCCAGACGCTCGATCAAGTCTTGTTTGCACCTCACGCGCACCCAGTTGCCCTGGAATTGGCCGACGCTTTGCTCACTAAGATGGGCGAGCCTTTTCGCAAAGTTTTCTTCTCCGACGATGGTTCCACCGCCATCGAAGCCGCTTTGAAGATGGTGCTGCAATATTGGGTGAATCGGGGCAATCCCGAGCGGCGTAAGTTTCTGTCGTTGGAGTTGGGCTACCACGGCGACACCTTAGGCGCGGTTTCCGTCGGTCACCTGGATGAGTTCCACCGTTTCTTTAATCCATTGGTCGAAACTGAAAAAAGCACGGCGCCGTACTGTTATCGTTGCCCGCTGGGTTTGCAGTTCCCCTCGTGCCAAATTGCTTGCTTAGACAAGGCGCGCCGGATTTTGGAAACCCAGAGCGAAACACTGGCCGCCCTGATCGTGGAGCCCTTGGTCTTGGGAGCCGGGGGATTGATTACCTACCCGGCGGCCTATCTCAATGAGCTGATGCGGTTGTGCCGGGAAAAAGGGGTGTTGGTGATCTTCGATGAAGTATTCACCGGCTTTGGGCGCACCGGAAGCTTTTTCGCGATGGATGGCTTGGATTCTAAACCGGATTTGATTTGCCTATCGAAGGGTCTTACGTCTGGGATGCTGCCATTGGGAGTCACTGCGACCACTTCCGAGATTTTTAGTGCGTTTGTGGGCAGTGAGCGAAAAAAGTTCTACCACGGCCATACTTTCACCGCGAATGCGCTGGGGTGCGCAGTCGCACTCGAAAGTATTCGACTCTTCGATCGGCAAAAAACGCTAGAGCGGAACCGTACACTTTCTGCCTTTATGGCTGGCCAAACGGCGCGGTTCGAAGCTTTGCCTCACGTGGGCAATGTGCGCCAACTGGGAATGATTTGGGTCGTCGAGCTGGTAAAAGATCGAAACTCGCGAGAGCTCTACTCTCCGGCGAACGGGCCGGGGTGGAAGATTTGCCACGCCGCCTGGGAGCAGGGGGTTTGGCTGAGGCCCATGGGTGCCGCGCTTTACGTGATTCCGCCGTACTGCAGCACGGAAGAAGACTTGCGGCATTGTTTTGATGTGTTGTATGCGCAAGTAAGACAGGAAGACCATTATGAGTGAAAAACAGTTCGAATCCGTCTTGGCCCGCTTTTGTGCCGACCCCGCTTTAGAGGTGGAGTGGCTCGATCTTCTCTCTCAGTTGGAGTACGCGGGCTGTCGAAAGATCATTAAAGCGGTTCCCTTCGAACGGGTGTCGATGGACGTTTTGAACCACGTTATGGAGGAGTCTTCGCACGCTTATCTGCTCAAGTCGCAGGTGGAGAAGATGGGCGTAGTGGGTCGGCGTTGGACGCAGTCGCCGCTCACCGAAATGGGTTGGACGTACTTCCAAACCTTAGACCATGGCGTGAGCCAGTTCGAACCCACCGGTTTTCGCTACCCAGCTGTAAGTTGGATCGTGGAGCAGCGGGTGCTGGATATGTACCCTCGCTATGTGTTGGCTACTCGCAATTTGGGCGTCAAACGCGTGCTCACTCGCATCCTGGCGCAGGAAAAACGCCATAGCACGATGTTCGGCGACGAAGCCTTCAGCGAAGAATTTAAACGCCGCGCCAAAGAGTGGGAAGCCGGGCTGTGGTCCGACTTCGTTTCCAGCCTGCAAAATTGGCTCGATGCGCAAGCGCCGTCGCGCACAGCGGCAAACAGCAACTCACTTTCTGCCTAGCCTTTAACAGCTGCTATGGTTGAAAAACCCATCCCCGGTGGGTTCTCGCGCCAAGTGCTATAATCAAAGCGACCCTTCCATCCATCCCCCAAAAAGGAAAAGTGGCGCAATGAGAAGCATCTGTTGGAGTGTTTTGGCGACCGTGTGTCTCACACAGGCCCAAGCGTTTTCCATCAAACCCATGCTCATCGGCGGTACCAAAGCCGGCGCGGATGAATGGAAATCGATCATCACCATCAAAACAAACGTGTCTTCCGGTTGCATCGCAACGGTAGTCGGGCCTCGCACTTTTTTAACTGCCGCTACCTGCAGTTCTACCGGCAGCGTGGGAACTTTCGTGGTGAATGGAAAAACCTATAGCGCAAAGATTTTTCAGAGCCCGCTGTACTTCAAGGAAGAACACTCGTTGGCCGTAGGGGTAACGACCGAAGATATCCCGCTGCCGCCGGTCACCGTTTCCGCCCAAACTCCGGCGACCGGAACCGAAATCATGTTAGTCGGTACGGGTTGTACCGCTGCGGGTCCGGCCACCGATCCGGGACTCTTCGCCGGTAAGTCGCTCATCTCGGGGGTGAAAACGCGGGTGTTTAATACTTCGGCTTCCAGTGGGCCGTTTCTTTGCAAAGGAGATTTGGGTAGTCCCGCTTTCGTGCAGGTCGGTTCGGGTTGGGAAATCATGGGCGTGAACTACCGCGTGGATGTCGATGCCTCCGGAAAAATCACCGGCCCCAATTACAGCGCGCGGGTCGACGGCAGCGAACACCGCGGAGTTTTGCAAAAGATCGCCACCGACAACGCCGTGGAAATTTGCGGCATCAACAAAACCTGCGGGGGAGTAACCCCACCTGTCGATCCCACGTGCTCTTTGGTAGCGGCCCCGCCCACAGTGCGTTTAGGTGAGTCGGTTGCTTTCACCATTTCGACCACCGGTGCAACGAGTGCCAAAATCGACGGCAATAACGTCACGGTGCCGACCGGCAGCTTAACGTTCTTTCCTCCTAATCTGGGATCGCAAACCGCCCTGGGCTCGGCGACCAGCGCTTCTGGCAGGGTGGCCACTTGTAGCGCGCCGTACACGGTGGTGCCAAAAACCGATCCGGGCGGTTCGGTTTCCTGCACGCTCACCGCGACGCCTAAACGCTTAGTGATTGGCGATATGGTTACGCTGGAGATCACGGCGTCCAGCGGTGCTACCAGCGCGACCATTGACGGCGTAAGAGTAAACGTGCCTTCGGATAAGTTAATGGTGAAGGTCACCAAAAAAGGCGATTTGTCTTCCGTTGGGTTCGTCAGCGGGTCCGGCGCTTCGGCGAACTGTTATGCCGACTACCACGTAGACGACGGTGGCGTGCCGCCGGTCATCCCCAACTACGGATTGGTCATGAGCTATTGCGGGGCCGATTCCAACGGCAGCGCGACGGGGATTTCAAAAGTGTGCATCGGCACTTTAAAGAAAGACCCGACGGTCAACCACACCGGATTCACCCAAGCCATTCACGTCAAATACAGCAACGGCAGCGAAGAGGTTCTACCAGTCGTCGCCAAGCGCCCGGTCGGCAGCAGCCGCTCGCAAGAAGAGTGGGGTTTGTTCGCTAACAATGTGATCTCGGGCGGGAGTGGGGCGACGATGGACATGCGGCTTGCGACCGTCTCCAAACTCCCCGACGGAACCCCTACTCAGCTAGAAGGCAACACCCAGACCAACAAGCGATTCCGAGCTACATTGAGCGCTCAGTAACTTCTGGGGCCGGGGGCCGGCACTGCTTCGGCCTGGGAGCCAGGCCGAAGCAGTGCCGGTCGCCGTTCGTCTCACTCTAAAGTGGAGAAGCGCTGCAATCCTTTGAGTGATTGCCGAAACGGGCAGATAGCGAGGCGGCTGGTGTGCCCCTAGCAGCCAGCCCAATTAAAGCGGGCAAGACCCGTTCGATGGGCCTCCCTGTCGGCTTTTCAACAGCTGTCAGCGTAAACGGGCACCGGGCAAAATTTCCTCTGGTGCCTGATTCCTGACAGAATACTCTCGCCTCGGCCAAGCCGCCTTCCAAATGCGGGTTTTCTCATCAGATCTACTCTGCCTAAAACCATAGTCACCTGGTGCCGCTTTACGTCCCTTGGCTCGTTTTGGCTGTGCCTGTGCTGGCACTCCTATTGCTGAATGTAACTGCGGCCCGACCACGTGGTCCGTACAGTTGGAGTAGTTGCAATGGGCAGTTTGATTTCAGTTCTCGGTAGTTCCTCTCGCGCCTTGTTCCAGGCCGTGTTGGGCGCGCAGCCGCGCCTCACGCTGGTGCCGTCTGGACGCTTGGCTCGTCTGACTTCTTTACTCGCGCTTTTTTCCAAATCCGATGAAGCTTCCGAGTCTTTGCTTGCCGAAAAATTTTCCCAGCTCCAATTCCAAGGGGATCTTTCGGACTATGAAGCGCGGGCGATGGATCGTTTGCGGGATATTATGGCGTTGCGATCGCTGGCGTTTGCGCGGACCTCGCATGGAAAAAATCGCCTGCGCCAAGGCTTCGTTAACCGCGCCGGCCAAGCCTTTCCGCTCGGCGATGGTGAAGGAAGCTTCGGGTTCCGGTTTGATACCCAGGATATTACCGAAAGCGCCACGGTGGTGGCTAAGCTGTATTGGAAACTGTATGAAACCTGCCTCGGCACCATCCCTGAATTACAAGGCGTGGGCTTGCAGCTGTATTTTGCTCTTTTTGGAACACCCTTCCAAGCGGATGTAGCGCGCGTACGGATTATGCGCCTCACCGATACGTTGCAACAAGACATGGGCATTCCCTTTTTGATTTTGAATCTTTTACGCCAAGGGGCTGTGCAAGAAGCCCGAGAAATCGGTCGCCATATTCTGACCGAAGGTTTGGAGTTAGAAGACGCCGACCGGGCTAGCGCGTTGTACTGGCTTGCTGAAATTCTTTGGTTCTCTAATGCGTGGGCGAACGAAAAGCTAAGCCACGAAACCACCTTGCGGTACTTGTACCATCTTTGCTTCACCTCACCCGACCGCGCCGGCTTTTTAGAAATCGACAGCCAGTTCTTTTCCGAGTTTGAAGCGGTAAGCGAGCTGGCGCATGAAGCGCTGACCTACCGTGAGACCCTAATGCGTTCCTTGCTCGATCTTTGGGAGTTGTTCGAAGGGGATTTTGACCCTGTTTTCCAAAGTGCGATGGAAACTCTGGTCGGGCGTACTAGCAAAATCCACGACCACCGGTCGGCTTGGGAAAAACTGTGGAAACGCAGCCAAGAGGCGTTTTCCCGGGACTACCTTTTCGTGGTGGAAGGCAACCTTTGCTACAGCGCCGGCAATTATGCCGATGCCGCCGAGTGTTTTGAAACCGCTCTGCAGCTCACTCCCGGCTTGCGGCCCGCCCTTCTCAATTTGGCATTTACCTACGCCCGCATGAATCGGCGACAGGATTTGGATCGGCTCAGCACCCGCATTTTGGCCGACAAGTCCTTGGGCGCCGCCGCCCTGTATGTCTTGGGCGACGCGTACCTGCTTTTGGGTGACGAAGAAGCTGCTGAGCAATACTACGAGACTTTGCGTTCGCTCGCTGGCTGGGAAAATAAAGTGGATTATTATAAGTCCACTTTCTGCTTCCAAAACGGGATGAAGGCACAAGCATTGCGTTTTGCTCGCGCTGCTCACGCCCTCAATCCTTCGGATACGTCGATGGCATACCATCTGAGCCTATGCTTGGAAGCTTCCGGCGATAAAGACCAAGCGTTGGAAACCTTGAAGCAGATATCGGTGCACTCCCAGCTCGATTGGCTACACTATTATCGGTTTACCTTGGAGCGCGACTTGGGCAATCACCCCGAGGCGGTTGCGACCTTGCTGAAGATATCTACCGATTATTTTGAAGATGCCGACCAATGGGAAGACGCGATTGCGTATGCGCGCACCCGCCAAGACATTGGCTTGATGCGTCATTTGAAGAAGAAAAAGCCGAACGGCGTTTAGTCTCACCTTGCCTGCGCGGCGTGGGTAAAGTTTACTCTCCCTACTATCTCGAGGGGGAGTCGCATGAAGTCGTACGATGTCGTGATCATCGGCGGGGGCCATAATGGCCTGATCGCCGCCAACTATTTGCAACGCGCGGGCCACAAAACCTTAGTGCTAGAACGCCGCCAAATGGTTGGGGGTGCCTGCGTCACTGAAGAAGTTTTCCCCGGCTATAAAGTTTCCACCACCAGCTATGTCTGCAGTTTGTTGCGACCGGAAATCATCCGCGACCTGGGTTTAAAAAAATACGGTTACGAAATTCTGGAACGCAATCCGTCGTCCTTTTCACCCCAGCTCGACGGCCGCTACTTGATGTTTTGGAAAGATCTCCAAAAAACCTGTGAGGAAATTGCCAAGTTTTCCGCCAAAGACGCGGCCGTTTACCCGCAATTTGAGAAAAAGATTACGGAGCTAGCGAGTTTTGTTACTCCGCTGCTCCTGTCTGTGCCACCCGACCCCACCAGCATGAACCCGGGCGAGTTAATTCGCTCCTTGCAGCTCTTGCTCAAAGTACGTGGCCTTGGCCGTGGCATCTACGAGCAGCTGCGTGTTTTTTCGATGAGCGTGGCGGATTATTTGGGGCTTTGGTTTGAATCCGATCAGCTCAAGGCGCGCATGGCGACCGACGGGGTGATTGGCGCATGGGCTGGCCCCTATTCACCCGGTACGGCCTATGTACTCTTTCACCACGTGATGGGGGAAACCGAGGGAGCCCAAGGCGTTTGGGGCTATGTGCGTGGAGGAATGGGCACCGTGACCCAAGCTCTGTTGCAGTCGTTAAAATCGGTCGGTGGGGATGTGCTCACTGGAGCGGAAGTCGATCATGTTTCCATTACGAACAATCGCGCCACCGGTGTCGTTTTGGCAGATGGGCGGGAGTTTTTCGCGAAGAAAGTCATATCCAACGCTGATCCCATCCGAACTTTTATGGGCATGGTCGGGGAAAAGAATTTGCCCACCGAATTTGCTGACGGCGTACGCAATATCCGCATGCGCAGTGGAGTCATCAAAATCAACGTGGCGTTGAATGGCTTGCCTAATTTTACGGCGCTCCCCGGAGATGCTATGGGGCCGCAACACCGAGGCACGATCCACATCGCTCCAGATATGCAGTATATGGAACGCGCGTTCGACGACGCCAAACATGGAAAGCCATCTGAAAATCCCGTCATCGAAATGTGTATTCCCAGTACCGTCGACGATACGCTTGCCCCAGATGGAAAACACCTCATGTCGATGTTCGTGCAGTACGCGCCCTATACTCGAACCGACGGCAAAGTTTGGAACAAAGCTACGAATGCGGAATTTGCCGAGCGCGTTTTTAAAATTGTAGATGACTACGCGCCGGGCTTCCGGAGTCGGGTAGACGACTTTCATGTTTTGAGTCCCGTGGATTTGGAGCGCGAATACGGTTTAACCGGCGGCAATATCTTCCATGGGGAAATGACTTTGGATCAGCTCTTCTTCATGCGGCCGTTGCCGAAGTACGCGAGTTTCCGCACCCCGGTAAAAGATCTCTATATGTGCGGCTCGGGCTGTCACCCGGGCGGTGGCGTGATGGGTGCTCCGGGCTATATTTCCGCTAAGATCGTCGACAAAGACGCTCGTTTTCCACGTAGCTTGTTTCACTAGCACTGCGAAATTATGGCCGGCCGACTACGGTTCCTAGCGCATCGGCCAATCGCCGGTCCAGGCGCGACGTGGTGTTGAGGATGCGCGTCTCGAGCCGCTTTTGCTGCGGCATGAATCGGTTGTGGATTTCTTCTTGCACCGTCGCTCGTGCATTTTGCAGCGGGGTTGCAAAACGTTGAGCCAGCACAGTCGCAAGCTCGTGCCCAGCCGCGCTTTGAATTTCAAAAACCTCTTTACCATTCGTGCCGGTGAGGCGCCCTTCGATCTCTATAGCGGGAGCGAGCGGAATCAAGGTTTCCTTCAGAGTCCGTTCCATAGGGGGGAAGCGGGAATCAATCAGGAGGGCTGAATCATTGAGCCCGACCGTCCATTTGCTGGAGACCGACGCCCCCTCGGATAGGGAGTGGAAGGAAACTTTCAGATTGCCCCGAGCAACTGCCAAGGTGAGATCCGGCGTTTGTTCGACCGCCCAGTCGACGAGCGGGTAGGAATCGAGCTTAAAGTCGAGAGTTTCCTCTGGTTGAGGGCGGGAGTGGTCAACCGATGCTTGCATCGTGACTCCCATGATTTTAAGGCCCGGAAAATCCGCGTGCAGGTCGACAGTCAGCGGCTCACCCATAGGGCGGGAAGCGACATTGCGGATTTCGCCCTGGACATTGCCTTTGTGTAGAGCCGAACCCGCCACGGAATGGATAGTCACGGCCCGCACCAAGAATCGGGGCTTGGGCGAATTGGCTGGCATAGGATCCCCGCCGGCGAGCAGGCTGCTCGAGGGAGAGGGCAGTCCCATTTTTCGGCGTGACATCTCAATCCAGTAAGCGATGCGTTCGAGGTGGTTCAACGTTCGTCGGCCTAGCACTTCGCGGGTAAAGTCTTGCGAGGCAAGTGAGGGGACGCCCAGTTTATCAAGGATCACTTCCGTGTCCTGTGGCAAAGAATCGAAGCTGCGATTGGCTCGTTCTAAAAGAGCTGCTGCCTCACGGTTTACTCTCTGTCGCAAGGCCGAGAACTGTCCCGTGCGATCTTGGTTGTTGGAGGTAAGCCGGGAAATACGCTCATTCTCCTTTTCCCACTCAGACAGGGCGCGGTCCAATTCCGAATCTATCGACTTAATGTTTTGGTATATGGCGAGCGACTGCTGGTGCGGCGCCACGCTATTGCGCATCGATAGCCCGACTGTGAGTTGGCCTAGGTTGCGTAGAGGGGTTTCTCCCAAGGAAGCTTTCACTGAGTCATAGGCCCCCGGCAAGATGCGATCAAGTAGAGCGGTGGAGGGCAGAGCAGTGTAGTCTTCGCTCTCCAAGGTTCCCGAGCGTTCTCGCGCAGTCCCGTAGTGCACGCCTTCGACGTGAACATTGGGAACGATTAACTTGAAAGCTAGCAGCGGCAAACGCTCAAACGTTATCCGCACTTCGTCCAACTCCAAAATATTGCGCATCACTTGAGTGTGGTGAGCGATCGTAACGCCCTCCATTCGGCAGGTCCCGCTAAATAGCGAAAGGTCAAAGTCTCGGATAGAGACTTGGGCCCCATTGACGCGGCTCGCGTAGTCTTCAATCGCCATGTGCACATAGCGGGTGAGGGCGAAGGGGGCACCGATGACGACGATAAAACTCGAAACGAAGAGTAAGCTCGTTCCCCATTTGCGCATGAATAGACGAAATCGAGAGGGTGCTCTGAAGTACGACATGATGGGCCCCAGTTTCTGGAACTCCCTAAAACGTTGGGAGGAAATTTTGAACCATTATAGAATACTTCGGGGGATTGCTGAATGTCATTCGGAGCTTGGGTTTGGGGCCTGGGTCTTTGGGCGAGTATCGCCGTGGTATCGGCACAAGGTATCGCGTCGCGTTATCCTTCTGGGCTTCTACACGGCTTCGCCGTCGACAATTCGGCCGATCATCAAAGTGTGGATGGTTTTCTACAGGCCCATTTCGGCGCCCATTCACCCGATTTCCAATGGCGCATACTCCACCAGATTGTTGACGCGCAGCACACGCATTTGACCTACCAGCTTTTTTACCAAGGAATACGAGTCGCGGATCGGCGGCTGAAGATCCATTTCAATCATGCGGGTTACGTGGAGTATGCTTCCGCCGATTGGCGCACCGTTTTCTCGGTCGATGCCCACTTTTCGTCGGCGGTTCGCGCGCAGCGATTGGCGGAAGTTAAGCAGCGGTTCGCCGCTCGCTATGCCCAACCGGCAGATCGCGTCGAGCTGGACCCCGTGATTTGGCTAAACGCTGAGCAAGATAGAGTTACTCCAGCCTATGAGGTCGTGGTTACCTGCGCGGCTCGGAGAATCTATCGACGATTTTTGATTGCGCGCGACACCGGCGAGCGGTTGGCGGAGCGTCCAGTAGCTCGCTATGCCGATGTGTACAAGAGTAGTCCGCTAGGTGGGGCCAGTACGGATCCGGTTACATTGCCCGGGCTCACGAGCGGCACCTCGCTCACTAGCCCCTATTTTCATGTGCGCCGCGATCAGCTCAGTGGTGGTGTATCCTCACCCAACGAGGTGGACCCCGCCGGAGCTTACGTTGGTTCTATCACGGCTAGCCCGGCGACCTATTCCGCAAGCTGTTTTTCGGCAAGCACCACTGGTTGCCCCAACCAAGCCTTTGACGCCGTGAACGTTTACTATCATGTGGAAAGTTTTCGAGAGCGCTTGGCGGGCTACTTCACCACCCTGGGTGCGAATGTAACTTTTCCCGCCGATCCTTTGGCGGTTTTAGTTAGCGCCCAAAGTGTCGACACCAATGGAGACGGCCTCACTTACAACGATACGAACAACGCTGCCTACCTGAATGTCCCTTGCCACTCCACCGACGCTTCTACCTCGCGCTGTTTAGTAATCTTGCCTCCGGCTGTCGCTAGCAGCACGACTTGCGGCGATAATGTGACGTTTTATCCGTTGGGACGCGAGGCGCTGATTCCTGTGCACGAGTACCAGCACTACATCACCGATACCTTGACCCAGATGCCGATGGGCGAGAACGCATACAACGTGGGGGACGCCCTTCATGAAGGTTTTTCGGACTATATGGCTGCGTCCCATGTTTCTCAAGACGCAGGCGTCGACGTAACGCTGGTGGGGGCTTACGCCTTTCAAAACTGCACAAGCATCCAGCGAGATGTGGCGGTGCTCAAAGTGTACGACAAGGATAGTTCCGACCCGGGCCCCCATATTTACGGATTGTCCTGGGCAAGTGGTTTGTGGCGATTGCGGACCGAGTTAGGGGCAACGACCGTTGATCTGCTTACGCTCAAAACCCTTTTTCTGCTACCGACTCAACCGGGATTTGTTGATGCCGTCGAAGCGTTGGTTGCCGCGGACAAAGCGCTCAACGCGGGGGTGAACGTAGTCCGTATTCGCCGGCTTTTCTACCAAGAGGTTAAGTTTATCGGCGGGCGTACCGGCCAATTTCGCGATCCCGACAAAGCCATTGCGGAAATGGGACTTCGTAGCTGCGCAGCCGCGCACCACCGGCCGATGTCCCCTTGGACCTGGGTGAGCGCCTGCCTTTGGCTCTTGTCTACACTGGCCGCGGTACGGGTCGCGGTGAAAACACCATGAAGTGGTTAGCTGCGGCATGGCTCGTCTCGAGTGCGGCCTGGGCGGCTGGGCCCATCGCGGTCACGCGCGGGTGTTCGGTGTTGGCGGAACCTGCGGTGACTTCCTCGGAAGTCTGTCGGGTGCGCGCGGGCACGCCGGTGGACGAGCTCGAGAAGTCCGCCGTTTTGGGGTTCTACTTCGTGCGCTTTGGTCGCTGCGAAGGGTATCTCACCAATACTTGCTTTGGGCCTTCGACCGCGGACACTCCACGTGCGGTTCCGAAATCGACGGAAGTCTCACCCTCCCATCGCTGGCTGCTCGCCCTCAGCGGTAACGTGGACATTTCCCGCGCGGTGGTGCCCTACGAAGCTTCGCTCAGCTCGGGCATGAGTCTCTACGGTTTGATGCAATTGCACATTCCGCTGGCGCGGTTCCGTCTCTCGCCGGGGGTAGGGTACCAGACTCTCTTTATCAGCCACGCCATCAACGCCAGCGGCTCGTTAGTGGATTCGAACCCGGCCCCTTTTAACCAAACGCTGGGCTATCTCACCGCCCAACTGTTGTTTTCGACCCGGTTAACTGGGCTCGGCTCGGACTATGAAGGGCGCTCGCTTGTGGGCGACAATGTTTATTGGGTGGAGGCCGGAATGGAGTATCTGTACCCGGTTTCGGCGTCCCAGAGCATTCGTAGCCTGCCGGCCGAGAATTTCGCCAACAGTGATCGGCCTGTTCTCGCGCTATTGGGAACTTCAGTGGATTTTCAGCTCACTCGCTGGCTGCTCGCTGCCGGACGGCTTCAGGTTTTCTACAATATTACCGCCACCCAAGGCAGTCATTACTTTGGGGGCCGCTTGGCTATTGCACTCATGTCGACGTTGTAATATCCCTGGCTCGTGAACGAATTTGATTATAGCCCCGACGCGCCGATTGACTTGGAAAGCTTCCCCAACCCGGAGATGTCGCGTAAGTACGACATCGAGTTTATCTGCCCGGAGTGGACAGCGAACTGCCCTCGGAGCGGGTTCCCCGACTTCGGCACCATTACGATTCGCTACCAGCCCAATCAGTCTTGTGTGGAGCTCAAATCTTTAAAGCTCTACATCAATTCGTACCGCAACCGGCATATTTTCCACGAAGGAGCGGTCAACCAGATCCTCACCGACCTCGTGGCTGCCACCCAACCCTGGACCATGGAAGTCGTCGGCGACTTCAACGTCCGAGGAAATATCAAAACCGTCATCCGCGCCAAGTACAGCGATCCCTCGCTCTAACCGGGGCGCGGCTTGAACTTTGGCCCGTTTGCGGTGAAAGTGGAATTCCATGAAACTGCCAGCCTCTCTTTATTCCGCGCGCAATCTTTGGAATTTACCGAATCTATTGACCATTCTGCGCATCGCGCTAGTCCCGGTCATGGCACTGCTGCTAGGGTTTGACTCCGAGCAGCCGCCCTTTGATCAAGACTGGATGTTTCGCTATTCCCCTGGTCGAGTGGCCGCAGTCGTGCTCGCCATAATGGGTGTGACCGATTTGCTTGATGGCTACCTCGCGCGGCTCTGGAAAACGGAGAGTTTGCTGGGCAAGTTTCTGGACCCCTTGGCGGATAAGTTGGTGCTGATGGTGGGGCTTATCATGCTCCAGGATCTGGATCGGGTTTCGGCGTGGTTGGTTATCGTGCTCTTGTCTCGGGAATTTTTGGTGACTGGCTTACGCGGGATTGCGGTAGGCGAGGGAATTGTGATTGCCGCCGGCAGCGCGGGTAAGTTCAAATTGATTTTTCAGATGGTGGGGTTGGGGTTCTTGATGTGGTACGGCAGCGCCTTTGGCCTGCCGGCGGTGAAAGTCGGCACATTCATCCTCTATATCGCGCTTCTCATTTCGGTCGCCTCCGGTCTGCAATACCTCACCGGTTTCTTTGCTGCCCTAAGCCGCAAAAAACGCGCGGGCGGGGCCCAAACCGCTTAGTCGATCGGATCCGTATCCACGCTGCCCGCATCTGCGCGGTGGCGGGTTTCTAGGAGCAACTGCCGAAAGGTCATGTCTTTGTCCAGGGACTGGGCGTCCATGTACTCGTTCACAATCTTTTGGGCCGCTTCCATCTCGTGCTCCACGTCAATCAGGAAGTACCCGAGTGATAGTTTGAGATAGGGATCTTTGGAATAACGCCGCGACAGATCCACCAACATGTCCTTGGCGTCGTCGACTTCGCGGTTTTGCAGGCTAGCGACCGCCAGACCTACCTGAGCCGGGACGTCGTCGTCGTCCAATTTGAGCGCTTTTTTGAATAAGCTCTTGGCCTCAAAACCATTGCGGTACTTAAGCGCCAGAAATCCCATATTGATCAGAGCTTCCTTCGCGCCGGGCAGTTTCATCGACTCTTCGAAGTAGGTGATTGCCTGGGCTTCATTGCCTTCTCTAGCCGCCGCCACGCCCAAGTTATTCCACACCGATGCAGTGGCTTGGCCACGCGCGACCAGCGACAACCAGGCTACGTTGGCTCCTTGTGGTTTGCCTGACTCCAAATACGCTAGCCCCAGTAAGTTCACCAGGGCGCTGTTTTCCGGATCCCGGCCAATCGCAGTTTCGATCATGGGAATCGCACGGCTCGCCGACACCAGGCGCATTAGGTTCAAGAAAGAAAACGAAGCGCCTTTGCGCAGATCATCGGGCTTTTCGGAATCGTAATTGCTTTTGAGTACATTGCGACGCTCGGTTGTGAGTGCTTCATAATTCGCCGGGTTGGGCGAGGAAGCCTGGCCGTCGTTGCCGCGCGACAGATCATAAATCATCGGCAAATCTATCGGCGCCATGCTCGCCAGTTGGCGAGTACCGCTAAATAAAGACGATGAGTAGAACGGGTAGGCGAAACGTTTCAAGGAACCCATTTCGGTCTTCGAATCCTTGGGTGGTACTTGCAACGCCAGCGTCATCGGCGGCAGGTAAAAAGTGCGCACCCGCGGGTAGCGGGCCGGGTCCAATTCACTGGCTAACCCGTAGCACTGCGAAGTCCAAGCGGACATCACGTTATACTCTTGGGACTTATCCAAGCAGCTAGCGGCGAAGTTTTTTGCCTTCTCGTTGAAGGGCTCAATCATCTGGCGTTTTAATTCACCCCGGTATTGCTCCAACGCTTCTGCATTGAGTTCCGACGGCACCGGAGCCGTCTGAATGGATTCAGCCATATGCCGATAGACAGCGGCAGTTTTGTAGATCGCTCCTAGACCCCACTCGGCGTTACCCAAGGAGGCAATCTTGCCGTATTCGCGCTCTAGTTCTTGCAGCAGCAAGAGCTTGCGCTTCAAGTTGGCTTCAAGAGTCGCTTGCGGGAGCGCCAATTTGTAGTGGTGGAATAAAGCTTCGCGCTGGCTCACCCACCAAAACCGCACTTTTGCCAAGGCTTCGACGCCCTTGGGGCTCTTGCGAATTTGGTCACCATATTTTTCGGCAACTTTGCGGGCTTCATCCATCAAAGCAGGGGGCAGGTGGCCGGATTTGGCCGCCGCTACTTCCGCTGCCGCCATGGTGTAAGACAGGTATTCCGAAAACGCCACGCCGCGAGCAGCGCGGGCGTTTAGGTAGTAGCGGAAGGTTTTCTCGGTAGCGTTCTGCGATTCGTAAAGCGAAAGCAAGTCGCGCTCCACCAATTTTGCGTCGCCTGGGTACGCCCGGAGAAACCGGGCAAAAATTTGCTCGGCTCGGTCAGCCTGTCCGCTACCGGCCAGGTAAGTTCCCGCCAAACGCAGGGCGTTTTTGGCCTGGGGGTGATTGGGGTAAAGGGTCGCAAATTCTTCGAAGTAACGGCCCGACTTATCAAAGTTGGCCAGCGTTTCGTAAGTTTTGGCGACTTGCAGAACCATGCTCTCGCGGTACTTGCTCTTGGGGAATCGGCGCAAGAAACGCTCTTGGGTTTCCACGGCAGGTAAAAGCAGCCCGGCCTTGGTGTAGTCGATAGCGGCATTATAAAGTGCTTTTTCAAAAAGCGTCTCGTCTTGCGTCCCGTACGCTTTGGTGTACTCAACGTAGTTATCGGCAGCTTCGCGGAACTGGCCTTTTTCTTCAAATTGAGCAATCCGTTTTAGTTCCGCTTTTCGCAAAATGTCGGCAACTTCGGTACGGAAACTCGGCTTCTTGAATTCTTTTGTTTCTAGAAACTTTTGGCAAGCCGCAATAAGTTTCGGGAACTCCTTACGGCGATTCAAAATATCCAAGATAAGGTAGGCACTGCTGATTGCGGTTTCGTGAGCTGGGTACTTTTGCACCAGCGTCCAAAAACATTTAAAGGCGTCATTGAAGTCATGGTGGGTATAGCGCAAGTAGGCTTGTTCGTAGAGCACGTCGCCCGCATCTTTGGCAGTGGCAAAGGCTTTGAGGTACTCGTCACTGATTGCGATAAACCGGTTTTCGATCGAGGAATAGGGAACCAATTCCAATGATTCGTCGTCTTTATTGGCGAGCTTGGAAGTGGTGTGGCTGTTAATCGCCGTTAAACCCGCCTTTTTGCGGTCGATGTTTAACTGTTGGTCCAAAGCAGAAAGTGCAGCGCGGATCCCTTCTTTGCGCAGCTTTCCGCCGCGGGGATCTTCGTACACCTTGTAGTAATTTTCCGCCGAGAGAACAAACGCCTGCTGCCGGAACTGGATTTCAGCGAGTGAAAAGCGAATTTGAGCGGTGTTATCGGTAGCGGGGAAAAACTCCACGTATTTTTCATAAATCTGCTTGGCACGGTTATAGAGACCTTCGTTCTTGGTTTTCTGTGCTACCGCGTGGATTCGCACGCCAAAGTTACGCGTAAGATCTTCGTAGTTTTTAACAGCACCCTGTACCACCGCCGGGTTGCTGGAGTTGATTTCGTACCAGTTTGACTGGCTGACGTAGTTGGGTAGGCGCGCGGTCAGTCGGGCCACGGCTAGGTCATCGCGGTTCATGCCCTTGAGCGATTCAATGACGCGCAGGTCGTAGTCGGGATTTTTGGCATAGTTGGGGTCCATCGCCAGAAGCTGTTCGTCGAGTTTGATGGCTTCGGCGAATTGGCCTTTATCGGAATAAATAGATGCCATGGTCTCCAAGCCGGTGCGAAAGTGCGGCATGCCTTGGCTTTGGAAGAAAGCAATCGCTTCGTCGGTGGCCTTTAAATCAGTAAAGGGCAGGGCGATATCGCGCATAGCTTCGCCGCGGATGCGCAGAGCCGAGCTATCTGCTTCGGAGTCAGCAAAGTTGATCACCCATTTGAATTGTTTGACCGCCTCAGGCCACGCTTCGCGGTTGTATGCGCACCAGCCTTTTTTGTAGGTGGCGTAGGGCAAGAGTTGGACATACTTGCGGGCAATCAAGCGGTCGTAGTACGACTCAGCGTCGCGGAATTTGTTTTTGTCAAAAAAGTAGTCCGCTAGCTGTACGAGAGAGTCGTTAAAGTATTTCGATTTGGGCAGCTCGCGCACGATACGCTCGAAGCTGCGCATCGCTTCTTCCAACTTGCCTTCGTCCATAGAGGACACGGCCAGGAAGTAGAGGACTTCGTCGCGGCGCGGGTGATTGGGGGCGCGACGGAGCAAGTCTTTATAGACGCTGCGGGCTTTGGTGAGCGAGGTTTTGGCTTCGGCGGTGTCGAGAACAGGGGCCTTGCCTTTTTTACGTTTTTCAAAGGCGGTGGAAGCGGCATCAAACTCTTGGTGCGCCTTGGACATATTGGCGTAGTAATCCTCCATATAGAGTTTACCCAGACGCAAATTAAGTTCGGCGGCTTGCTCGTTATCGCGTGAGTCGCGGATGAAGCGTTTGATGTCTTCGATGAGTGAACGGCGTTTCTGGGAAAGAATGGTCGATTTCTCGGTGTTGTAAACTTCCGCTTCTTCTCCTGCCATGGTGGTAGGTGCGCGCAGTACGGTAGTGCGTTTTTTGATCTTTACGCGAGAGGGAGCGGGAGCGCCCGAGGCATTGGGTTGCACAGAGCCTAAGGTGACTGCCGCCACCAGGGTCAAAAGCAGTCGTTTGCTCACGAACATATATACAACCCCTGTTAAGCGGCTTTGAGGGCGGCTTCCATCCGCACCTCAAAAACGCACGATTGAATCGCTTGCTTCGCCAAGTCCGAAATTTCGGTGAACTCAACAGCGAGTCCTTTCCGACTCGCTTGTTCTACCCGCACGATTTTTCCCTCAGCCTGAACGGCTTGGTGGAATCGTGGGCCTTTCACCACAATCTTAACTAGGCTTCCGGGCTCGATGGCCACGAGTTGGCTAACGAACACGCCTCCCACGCTGATGTCGGTGAGGGGCGCGATATAGAGCCGCTCCTCATTGTGAATCAGCACCTGCCCCACCACTCTTGCGCGAGGGTGGAACCGGAAGTGAGGGAAGGAACCTGGGGCCTGCCGCTTTGCGTCCATAACCCTATTGTATAGAGGGCTTGGCATGGGCGCAAAGCTGCGCACGGCGCACTGGTCGCGAAAAACCCTGTGTTTTCATAGACTAACATTGTGCGAATCGTGTTGAGGATAATTCAATAGTCCACGAAAAACCGCTCATTTCAGTGAGTTTCAAGAGGGTCTCTCACTCTCTTTTCGACAAGGTAGAGAAAAAACTTAATGCATCGCGGTATCCTGAAGCTGTCGAAAAGTGCAGGAGGCACAGAAGTCATGAAGACCAACATCGCAAAGCAAGTAGTTGTCGTAGGGTTGATGTTGTTAGCCGCAGGCTGCAAGGAAGACGCAACCTTTTATTCCAATCTGTTACGTAGCGACGTCTACGTGCAGCAGTACAGCGACAGCAAGTACGACTTTCTGTGGGTGTTGGATAACTCGGCGAGCATGGTGAACCGTCGCCAGTTCGTACGGGATAACTTGCAAACCTTTTTGAATACGTTGAATAGCCGTAAAGCGGTGGACTACCAAATGGCCGTAACCACTACAGACATGATGACCTTCGCCGGTGATTTGGTAACCGCACCGGGTGGTTTGCGGGTGGTTAAGAGTGCAACGAGTTCCGACGTGGTGGCGGATTTTGCCTCCCTCGTCAACGCAGTAGTGGACTCGCCGACTTCCTTCTGGGAGCAAGGTTTGGAGTCGGCTTATCAAGCGATTAAGTTGCACGGCAGTGAATTTTCTCGGACTGGAGTGCCGTTGATTGTGATCTTCGTTACCGATGAAAATGATTACTCCTGCTCCAGCCACTGCTTCGGTGTGGAACCGGAAAATAATCCGGATACTGTTTTGTACCCGTCCAGCCGGTACTCGGATTATTTCTCGGCTTACAAAATTTCTGAAAACTCCTCCACGTTTGTGTTCCCGATTGTCGGGGTCACTTCGGGTGCGTGCACAGTTGCTAGCAATGGGGATCGCTACAAGTCGACGCAAGAAGATGTCGGTGGTTTAGGAAAGACCGCCAGTATCTGTAACGACGACATGCAAGCGAGCTACAACGGAATCGCCTCGGTCATTGGTGACCGTGGGATGGTTTTCAAGCTCAGTCAGAACGGTACGGCCGCTGGACTACGCGTCTTTGTGAACGATGTGCTGATTCCCGGCACGCCGGACAATTACACCTTCGATGCGGCAAGCAACTCGATCATTTTCTCAGGAATCATCCCGGCGAATGGATCGGTGATTCAGGTGAGCTACTCACAGCGAACGAATTAATAGTTTTTGCGTGCCAACGCGGAAGAGAGAACACGGATGTTCTCTTGAAGGAGGAACGTATATGAAGGCAACTACTCGGGTAATCGCGGCAGCGGTTTTGGCGTCTTTTATTTCGGCTTGCGGCGTGAAACCCAACACAGGGGCACGCAGCGCGGAAGAACTATCCGTATTAGCTAAAAGTTCGTTTTTTAAAGGGGAGCTAGCAGCCAATCCGACCGATGGTGGCTTTATTCCCAATCCTAACGGGAACGGCGGCACCGACAGCGGTGTGATCGCGGCTCCGGGTAGCAACCCGTCGGGCGGCAGCACTCCAACGTCACCGACATCTCCGTCTACGCCCTCTACTCCGGGCGGCGGAGTAGTCCAAAACCCGACAACTCCCACTCAGCCTTCGACTCCGGGCGCGACTGCGCCCACCACTCCTTCGACTCCCACAACTCCTGGGACGACAACTCCACCGACGGGGCCAATCGCCGGTCCTACTCCGGGAGCTCCTGGGGACGGCGGCACGATCGCCCCTCCGGCTAACGGCGGCAGCGATACCGGAACCGTTCCTCCTGGTGGTGGTGTGGCGCAAAACCCGACCACTCCCTCAACGCCTTCGAATCCGACTGCACCCACCGTTCCGGGAACGACTACTCCCGGCGGCACCACCCCTCCGGGTGGCGGCGTGGTTCAAAATCCTACGACTCCGACTAACCCGTCCAATCCGAGTGGCGGCGGGGGCGTAACTCCCACCAACCCGAACAATCCCGGAGCTCCCGGTGATGGCGGCGTAGTGCAAAATCCGCCCTCTACTCCTGGAGCGAATCCTCCTGATGGTGGAGTGGTACAGAATCCGCCCGCTAACCCCGGTGATACGGGTGGCACTCAGCCTCCCACGACTCCGGGAAGTGAGCCTCCCGGTGGCGGTGTTGTTTCGAATCCGCCTGGCACCCATCCACCTGGCGGTGCGACTCCCACTACTCCGACCACGCCTGGAACTCCTGGCGACGGCGGCGTGGCGCAAAACCCGCCGACTACACCGGGAACGAATCCTCCCGACGGCGGCGTGGTGCAAAACCCGCCCACTTCACCGGGAACGAATCCTCCCGACGGCGGCGTGGTGCAAAACCCGCCGACTACACCGGGAACGAACCCTCCCGACGGTGGCGTGGTACAAAACCCGCCCACTACACCGGGGACGAATCCTCCCGACGGTGGCGTGGTACAAAACCCGCCCACTACTCCGGGCACTCACCCTCCGGATGGTGGCGTAACGAATCCCCCGACTCCTCCTGGTGGACCCGTGGTGGTGAATCCGCCGGCGACTCCTCCGGGTGGAACGAATCCTCCGGGGGGCACCACGCCTCCTGGTACGACGAACCCGCCCACGACTCCGGGCGGACCGGTCGTGGTAAATCCGCCGAGCGACGGTGGGCATGTCCCCGGCACTCCGGGAACTCCCGGCAGTACCGACGGAGGAACCAAACCTTGCACCGATCCGAGCATCTGCCCGGGGTTCGACGTGGTGATCAACCGCGTTTGTTCCGAACGGCGGAGCGGGATTCCGTACCCGAAATTTGTTTTCTTTGAAGAAGCGCGTAAGCCTATCTTGACCTTCGAATCGGAGATCAATGCTTGCGTCGACACCAGCTCGCGCAGCCTCGCGTCGGTGGGCGGCGGCATGCCGGCAGCCTCGCAATCGCGGTTGTTGAACGTGCTATTCAACCCGGCGAAAAAAGGGCCGTCGCGCTTGGCGCTGGCTAAAAAAGATCTGAAAGACGTCAACCTGCTCAAGGGCAAGTACAAAACGCGTCTGACGATGGCCATTACCGAAATCAAAGCTTGGTTCCCGCAAACTTGGCGCTCACTTTATGTGAAAGCGTCGGTTTGCGAGGATTCCAACGGCGACGGCTTCTGCTACGGCGAAATTGAACCGTACCAACTGCTGGCCTCCGCCTATGGTTTCCGGTTGGGGCAAGTTCCTCGCACGGTCAGCTTGATGGTTTGGAACGGCCGCACGCGCAATATTTGGGACGACCCGAAGATGTGCGAACAGCAAATCAGCCCATTGGTGCTGGATTTGAATGGCGACGGGTTCAACTTCTCTTCTGCGGAGAGCGGCGTCTTCTTCGACTTGAATGACGACGGTAATCCAGTGCTGAGTGGTTGGACGGTGAGCAAGGACGACGCGTTCTTAGTGCGCGATATCAACGGCAACGGCCAGATTGATTCGGGTGCGGAGCTCTTCGGTTCTGCCACTCGTCTGAATAATGGCGCGCGCGCTGCCAATGGTTTTGCGGCCTTGCGCGAGCTTGATTCAGACGGCAACGGCTTGTTTGATGCCGAAGACATGGAGTGGAGCAACCTTCGGCTGTGGATCGATCGCAACCGCGACGGGATCGCAAACCGGGGCGAGCTCTATACGCTCGACAACGCCAAGATCGAATCGATTAGCTTGAACGACGTCAGTGCAATGGAAGTAGATGGCTACGGCAACGAAACCCGCCAACGGGCTGTCTATCGGCGCACGGTGGGGGGAGTTTCGACTCTCCGCCAGGTCATCGATATCTGGTTTCACACTTTAAACGTTGAATAAAAGCTCGAAGCGACTCACGTGCCGCTGGTGGGAGGAAACTCCTGCCGGCGGCATTTCCCCTTTTTCTACGCACCATAATCAAAGTTATGCGACAGTGCTTATCCGCGTTTCCGTGCGCCTAAAATAAGGAAACACCCTCCATTAGGAAAACCTCGGAGCCTATCTCGTGCTCCGCCCCTTGGTTTTCGTCGATTTCATGAAATAATATTTGGATGAATATTGCTCTTATCGGGTGGCTGGTCATCGGCGGCCCTAGCGTCTTTGCTAGTTCGCTAGTGGAATGCGAAATCGCCGCCGCTCAACTGGCGAAACCGTCACTGCGGGTGAGTGTCTTGCAGGCTTTGCCGCAGTCCAAGCGGTTTGGGGTGGCTTTGCTCGTTGAGCTCAAAGAAGGCCCCCCTGTTTTGGTGGTCGGCGGGGGGGTGACGGTGGGGCACTCGGATCTGCTCGAACAAGCTAAGAAAAAATACGGCGATAGAATCGTCAGCACGCGCATGTGGGGTGAACTGCAGATTGAAAACAAATCGAAAGAACTTGCCGTCGGTAAAATCTCCGCCGCCACACCGACTTCAGGCACCTGGCATAAACAATACGATGGCAAACCCGGGCATAGCAATACGATCGCAAACCTAGGCTCGGCTCTTGCGGCGCAAAATAAAATCCCCGTCGATCCAAAAGGCCTACGAGAGTTTGATAAAAACCAGGTACACCTCGACCCGATGTTGGTGGGGCGGCACCGCGCAGACGGTATTATCTCTAGCGCCACGATGCACCTGGAGCGCTTGACGTCCAACCTTTACGGAGACGAGTTCAACGAAGGTGATTTTAAAAGTGCTTATGCCGAATTTGCTCCCAAGATGACGGAATTGCTTTCGGAGCTCAGTCTGTACTTTGATGGAATGGTCAACGACGGTGCAATGAGTCCGCAAAAACGCCAGACTATAGCGGCGCAGATGGCCGCTAACTTCGGCCCCGACTCCAAGCCGAATCTAGAAAGCATGCGACAGTTTTTCCGTTCGTTTGAAGAAGCCGTCGAGCCGGCGGCCGAAATTAGCCGCGATCCGGGACCTTTTATCGAATTTATTCCCTTAGACTGAGGTGGAGAATCGTCATGATGGAGCTACCCGATCATTGGTATGTCGTGGCCGAACCGCGCGAGCTGAGCGCTCGGCGCCCCAATTCCCTGCGGCGCCATGGTCGCGAATGGGTGGTGTGGCGCAAGGCCGACGGCTCTTGGTTGATGAAACAAGATCGGTGCCCGCATCGTTCGGCGCGTTTGAGTCAGGGAAAAATCCATAACGATTGCGTGGTCTGTCCCTTCCACGGTTTTCGCTTTGACTCCACCGGCAGATGCTCGCACGTGCCGGAGATGGGACGCGAAGCCCCCGGTCTGAAAATAGAAAGCCATACTCTGTACGAGGCGCACGGCTTTTTGTGGTGGAAGCGGGGATCGGTATCGACTGAGTCGCCGCCGTGGTTCGAGGAGTTGTCGGGCGGATCATGGGGGACCCACGATGCGCGGCAGTGGAAACAGCACGTGAGTCGCTGCATAGAAAACCAGCTCGATTACGCTCACCTCCCGTTTGTGCATGCCAATACCATTGGCGCCAAAATGGATGTGCGAAAAACGGTGGAGTTCATCTCCACCGAAAACGACATCCGGATGATCATGAGCCGGGCCGAGAAGGGCGGCCAGGAAGCCACGGGGATCCGTTTTCTCTACCCCGGGCTCTGGCGACTCAAAATTTCTCCCAAGATGCAGGCCTTTATCGCCTTTGTGGCGGTAGACGATCAGACTACGCGCATTTACCTTCGAACATACCAGTCTATGGTGACTTGGATCGGCTTGCGCCATCTCGTAGGCTGGGCAATGAAACTCTCCAATCGCGTCATTCTGCGCCAAGACCTTTCGGTTGTTCTCGGTCAAACTCCGCAGGATGTCCGAGACCTCAATGAGGCAAACCGAGAAACGCTTTTTCCGAGCGACCAAGCAATCAAGTCTTTCCGAAAATGGTTGGAACGGGTTTGAGCTATTTCTTAAGGTGCACAACCTGCGTGGGGTACGCAAAATCGATCTTGCGCTCGGTAAACGCCTGCAGAATTTCCAAGTTAATCGCCTGATGCGTATCCATGTACTTCAGGTAGTCCGGATCCAAGATCCAATAAACCACTTCGAACTCGAGTGAAGAATCTCCAAAGTTTATAAAGTGGGCGCGTTCGAAGTGGACTAGATCTTTTGCCTCGATAGTTTTTCGGACTTGTTCGGGAATGGCCCGTAACATTTCGATGGGTGTTTCATAAGCTACCCCAAACTTGAAACATACCCGACGCTGCTGCATTCGTTTGAAGTTGCGAATGCGGCTTTGCAGCAAGTCGGAGTTGGGAAAAATCAGCTGCTCTCCGGATTGGCTACGCACCCGAGTTGTCTTTAATCCCACATGCTCAATGGTTCCCTTGAAGTCTCCCACCGCGATGAAATCGCCGTACACAAACGGCTTATCGAGCACAATGGTAAGCGAGGCAAACAAGTCGCCCAGAATGTTTTGAGCCGCTAGCGCCACCGCGATACCACCCACGCCCAAGCCGGCGACCAAGGTAGTAATGTTAACGCCGAAATTATCCAGGCCCCACAGTACGACTACAATGTAGAGCAAGATAGTCGCCAAAAACCCGATTGCCCGCATGGACTGCGTGCGAGCGCCATCACCCACGGCGTTTTCGCGGATATCAAACTCCACCCAAGAGCGAATGGCAGCCGTTCCCCAAAGACATAGCTGCACCATGAGTGTCAGAAAAGCGACGTTGGTCAGGATTTTGGAGGCCCGCGGCGGCAGTTCCAATATTTCCGCAGCGGTGGAGATGCTGATGAAAAAAAGAAAAAATGCGCGGGTGCTCGTCAGCAGTGCGGTGAGGGCTCGGTTCCAGTGATAATTGAGGGTTTCGTTTAAGCGAGTGAGGCGTTTGACCACCACCCGGCGAGTCAGCGTAAGTACCGAGTAAAGGGCAATGGCCACCGCGATGGCGATTGCCCAAGATTGGAGCGAATTTCCGAGTACGTTCGTTTGCAAAGCTTCCATCGCGGTAAAATAACACCGCAGAAAGCGAACGGGAAGTTTAGTGAGCGACGCTTTCGGCGTAAGCAATATCTAGTTCTGCCACCAGCTCGTAGTAGACGGGACTACGAGGAATTCGGTAGAAGTCGGCCATTTCGGCGTGTGCGCGGATCCAGCTCATAAACGCTTCCGGTACCCGAGCGTGGTGCGCGTCGAGGTCCTCATGGTTGGTGCGGGGCCCGTGCGGTGCATGGGGAATGTCTCGCTGGGCCAACATATCCGAGTTGATTCGCTCCCATGCCTGCGGGGCGCCGACGGCCTTCCAAGATTCAAGCGTCTTGCCGCCAATGGTGTTGTTTTTGCGGTCGACATTATTGTCCGACAACAGCCGCAGATGCGGCATAGGTTTGTCTTTCTTTAATTCAATTTTGCCCACCCAGTTTTCGTATTCCGAGGATAGATCGCTTTGAAATAGGATAAGTGCCTTCAGGTGAATGAGCGCAGATTGTATCGCTTCGATTTGGGGCCGAGAAAGTGAGTGGTCGGGTTCTAAGAACTCTCGGAACTCCGCCAGTTCGGTTCTGCTGGTGGAAAACGAATAACCGGGCCTTCGGAGCAAAGCGGTGAGGGCGCCTTGGAAAATACCGAGCCGGGAAACGATTTCGCTGGAGATGAAAGGATCATCGAAAAGGATCGAGCCCGGAACATTTAAAAAAAGCCGAGCGCAGTTCGATTCAAAATCAGGAATTTCAAATGCCGCCTGAGCGCTGGCAGTCCCGATCAGAAACAGGAAAGCAAAAACCCCATTCATTCACTAGCCCCCCAGCTAACTTAAGACACCTCACTCATTTTGCATATCGCAATGCAGCAATCGCCACAATACTCAAACTTCAAAATTAGTTTCAGGTTGCCTGTTCAGGCTTGGTGGAAGCTGATTCTGGGCTGTTTGGCTTCCCGCCCAGGGCGGATTGCACGACATTTACGTACGGACTCGCAGCAGGGTATTTCTTTTTGGCCCATTCGCCCACTACGGTGGCAGCAACACCGGCAGCCATAGGCAGTAAAATGCCCGCGGCTTGGGACATCACGCCTGCTGCCAACGCTCTGCCTAGGGTGGGGCGAGCCAAGGCCGCCACGGCGCCGCGACCGCGCGAAAAGCGAAGGCCCGCCAGCAATCCTGCGCCAAGTGCCGCAGCGACTACCGCGCCCGGGTGTTTTTCCATATGCGATTTTAGATTCAGCGCTTCCGCTGTCTTGCCGATCGTTTGCGCCGTTTGCTTCACACCGTCGGTAACTGTTTCCACTGCCTCGCGCGCTTGGTCTTCCAGCTTTTCAATCTTGCCGCGCAAGGATTCGGTAGTCTTCGCGATTTCCCGTTCCAATGTAAGACGATCTTTTTCCATCGATAAGCTCCTTGATACTTTTTTCCACAATGCGTTGCGCGACGGCGAGGCAGAGCACGGAGACTGCTGCCAGAGCCAATCCTACCAGAGCGAAACAGAGCCACTGCGGGAACAGAGAAAAAATTTGCAAGCCCGACGCCAGGGCGAAGGCAAGTAAGGTGATCGCGGGAATGACGATGGCCAGCGCGATCGCGACAAACCCTAGGGCGCGCTTGGAGCTAAGGCCAAAGCCAATGGCTTCATGCTTGAGCAAGCTTGCTTCCAGGCGAACGAGTTTCTTAACGTCGTCGATCGCGCCGTGGATTAATTCGCCCGTTGTTTGGTTATCCGTCATTTCAGTCTCGCTTCAACCAAGCACCGATTAGAACGCCGAGTCCGAAGCCCGCCGCCACGACCAAGAGCGGGTTTTCCTTTGCAAAACTGCGCGCCTGTTCCAAACCGTCTTTGGCCATTTCTTTCAGCACTTCGGGGTCAGAGATTGCGGATTTCAGAACCGTTTCGGGATCATTTGGATTGATAGTCGCCATGGGTCCTCCTGGAGAGCGATGTTTAACATGAATAGGGGGGTGAGTGCGCATGCTTTCCGTGCGCAATAATGTTGGGTTCGCTTCTTAAGTATTGATTTGTTTAGTTAAATCGATATTATGCAGTGAGTTATAAATTTGCGCGTCGGATTGGGGATTGCTTATAAAACGCCCAGCCGGTATGAGCCGGCCGGGCCATTTTCCATTTACTTAGGGGCGTCAGACGATTCCTGGGTGGTCTTGGTTTCGACCGCGCCGTCCGTTTTGTATTTGGTAGTGGTGGTGTCTTTCTTTTCCGACACCGATCCGTCGCCGTGAGTGCGTTTGTGTTTGGCGACTTTTTCGGTTTTAACCGTGCCCGTGATGGGGTTCTTGGTCGTGTTGGTAG
>CAZBJE010000009.1:0-69218 GCA_964492125.1 uncultured Pseudobdellovibrionaceae bacterium
GGCAGCGGTTGCGGGCGGGGAACTGGGTGCGACGGCCGGCTGAGGGTAAGAAAAAGTGTTGGGCACCGAGATATTATTATTAATGATCACCGGCTGCTGCATTCCCGGGCCGGCCGAACTCGTGGGCGCAGGCGATACAACCGGTGGGGGCGGTTCTTCCTCCGGCACTTGCGCCGCGGGCTTGGCACCTTTGTTCTTCGGCTCGAAATAGAAATTGTAAGTGTCGGCGCGCGCCGCCCAAGAGAACAAAACAAAAACTAAGAAAACGATCAAAAGATAAAACGGATCAAAAAGTCTCCGAGACGCGGGGCCGGTTTTTTGCGGCGGTGTTTTGTATTCCATTTTCCCTCCCATGATGACTCTCAAATTGCAACGGCGATGCCAAGCCCTGCAGTGCCTAGTTATCGTCGATAACTCGACGCGTCTGTCAGAGTTGTCGGACATCGGCGGCGGGCGACGGTCAACGGTAGAGATAGACGGTGTATTCGTAAAGCGGGTAAGCATGATCGAGGCGCACTTTGCGAGTGAGATTGCCTAGGCAGAACGCCAGCATCTCCACGGGGCTGTGGTAGTAAAGATTGTCGGCTTGAAAGTTCACATGCGTCGACATGACATTGAAGGCCGCTCCCTTCTTGCATAACCCGAACAACTTTCGGATTACCGCGTGCGCATACGCGTTCATTTCGAGGTGCGAGGCTTTGAGCTTTTGGGTAAGGATGCCATTGCAAACCACATAATCGTAGCGCTGCGCGTCATCCACCTGCAGCACATCCCCCTGCATCCACTGGGCGTTTGGGTAAAGTGCCCGCCCCTGCTCCACCAATGGCTGCGAAACATCGAGACCGCTGTAGTTCAGCTGCAAGCCCGCTTGGGTGGCATGGCCCAAGAGCCCACCAAAACCACACCCAACATCCAACAACTCAAAATTTTGCTCTTTCGCCCGCTCGCGATCGGGGATGACTTCGAGCATTTTGGAATACCGCAGAGCGCACTGGTCCTCCGGTCCCCAATCAACTCCCCGACTCGTAGCGCCATGCTTGGCGAACGTAGCCGAATAGTGGGTCTCCATCGCTTTGGAAATCTCGGCAAATTTTTCGTCTACGTGCATGCCTCTCCCGCTTTGGTGGCAGTATAACTCTGTACTTGGCTCGATTCAGCCTGATAAAATCGCTCCATTATGATCAACTCAAGCGACCGCGAAAGTTTCGAAAACAACGGCGTTGTTGTTCTTAAACATTTCTACGACGTCGAAAAAGAAATCGTGCCGATTTTACGGCCAATCCGGGAAATCATCGGCATCTGCCTGAAAAAGTATGGGGTAGATTACACCCAGGCGCCCTTCAGCATCGAAAACTTTGACGATGGCTACTTGGCCCTGCTTGCCAAAGATCGCCGTATCGGCGGCGAAATTTACGACGCCGTAAAACAGATTCCCGCTTTCATGCGCCTACTCGCCAGTGAGAAGCACGAAAATTTGATGAACACACTCCGTGGAACCAACCTTCCCGGAGTAGTGGATCGCGGCTATGGAATTCGACTCGACAACCCCTCGGAGGATGAACACCTTACGGGCTGGCACCAGGACTACCACGGACAGCTACGCAGTTTAGATGGCTTGGTTCTGTGGACCCCGTTGCGCACCATGACCGACGAACTCGGGCCGGTCCGGTTTTGTCTGCAGTCGCAAAAGTCGGGCCTATTCCCTCTGACATGCCCACCTGCCAATCAACACCAGAAAAATACCACACTCTACGGAACCGGCTTGCGCATGCTCGACGAAGACAAAGTGGTGAGTCATTTCGAGCAAACTGCACCTCTTTTGGAAGTGGGCGATTTGGCGGTGATAGACTTCCTCACTATCCACCGATCTTCTCATAACGCCAGCCCGCAAACGCGCTGGTCGATGCAACTGCGCTGGTTTAATTTCCGCGAGGAAACGGGAATCAAAATGGGATGGCCCAAATCCTACGCGCACGGGAAAAGTTTTGCCGAGTGGCACCCGGAACTCTTCGTGGCTTCCACCAGCCCCGAGGAAACGGCCACTTGAACTGCCCCGTTTGCGATTCACCCCAAGAGCCGATTTACACCTCCGGCACTCAGGCGTCGGTAACTTCCATTTGCACGGTTTTGCCGACAGCGCTCAAAGCCCTTCTTTGTGGCAGGTGCGCTCTGGTGCAGACGGTACATACGCCGCAAATCGCTTTGGACGGTTTCTGGTCGGAGTACCACGGCACCCAGGCTCATTCTACCGATCCGGTTTACTTCAAAGATGGCGACAAAGTGGTTTTCCGCGCCGAGCAAGAAGCCGGCTTAATGGAGCAGATGCTGGGATTAGCTACCGGATCGCGGTTGCTGATTCTGGGCGGAGTACGATCGGAAAGCGCGCGGGTTCTCCACGAACGGCGCCCCGATTTAACTGTTTCGGCCGTCGTAGAATCCCCTGTTTACGAAGAACGCTTCAGCGGTTTCGTGAAGGCCGATAACTTAGCGGTAGCGGAAATTCCCCCCAGTTGGTTTGGCAACTTCGATGCCGTGGCGAGCCTGTACGACTTGGCTCACGAAGCAGATCCCCTTTCGCACTTAGGTGCCATGATCGACTTGCTCAAACCCGATGGCCGACTTTTGATTGCTGTACCAAACCTAGCTACGAATACGGGCGACATGGTGGTGGCCAATCACTTTACCCACTACACCTTTGATTCGCTCCGGCACCTCCTGCAAACAAGTTCCCTCGCAGAAGTACGGGTGGATGAAAACGCGTTCAAAGGCCGCTTGGTGGCAGTGGCCACCAAGGCCGTCGCATCGCGACACAACCTTGAGCCGATTCAAGCCTCCACTTTGGATACCATCCGGCGGATCAGCCGTTATTGGTCTGAATTCGGAGAGCGGGTCCGGGCTTTTGAAAGTGCTCAAGCAGACGAACCCGCTTCTATTTATGGCGCGGGGTTTTACGGCGCCTTCATTTTGAGCCAGCTGCGGTTGCCCAACCGCATCGATAGCTTTTTTGACGGCAACGTGGGCCTCGCCGGAAAGCGGATTGCATCGATTCCGGTTTGCGCGCCATCCAGAGAGGGCGTCAGCAGCCCCATTTTGTATGTAGGTTTGAACCCCGATATCGCAGCGGCGGTGGGCGAAAATTTGCGACGCGACGGGCGCCCGACTTTCTTTCCTTGACGCGTACGGGCAGGCAAATCGCTGTGGTACAATTTGCGCAACCGGAGGAATAAATGGAGAAAGTTACCGAGCCGAATCTCACCCCACAGGTGGATCGCGAACGCCAAGGCAGCTTGTATCCCCACGATCAGGAAATGTCTCGCCGGCTGAATGAAGCCGCGACCAAATCCAACCTTCCGGTTTCCGACATCATGGAATCTTTTCCGGTGTACGCGCGGCGAGTAAATCTCACTCGTTTTCTCGCACACTACGAACTGTACAAAATGATCGCCGACCTGCCGGGATCGATCGTTGAATGCGGCGTATACCGCGGCAACACATTGCTCACCTGGGCAAAGCTACTCGAGATTTTTCATCCCGGCGATCGCCTACGCAAAGTGATTGGCTTTGACAATTTCGCCGGATTTCAATCGTTTCACGAAAAAGACGGAGCGGCGGAACCTAGCCGATCCAAAGTTTTAGGTGGCTGGAACTCCGCGCCCTACTACCAGGAACTGGTAGAGCATATTAACCTTTTCCATGAAGACAGTTTCATTCCACGCGCCAAACGTATTGAGTTGGTGCACGGGGATCTTTGCCAAACCTCGCTCCAGTACGCAAAGGACAACCCGGGTTTACGCCTGTCACTGATCCACCTAGACGTGGATTTGTATGAGCCCACCCTTGCCTCTTTGCAGGCTTTTTACCCGCTGCTGGTTCCGGGCGGCTTGGTGGTGCTCGATCAATACGGCATGACCGAGTGGGCCGGAGAGAGCGGCGCGCTCGACGATTATTTTCAAGGTAAGCCACCCAAAGTACACAAGCTGGGTTTTGCCTCCACTCCGGGTGGGTATCTCATCAAACAATAAATAGGGGGCTGACCATGTTGGATCCTCAAGACCTAGGTGTCGACTTTTCCGGGACCGGAATTCCGTTTTCCGACAGCGCGTGCGCAAAGGCGAGCGAGTTGCTCAATGAACATGGCGCGTTCGTAGCCAAGGGAATTATCGACACCACTGATTTAAAGCCCATTCAGGATCATATTCGTAATTTGATCCGCCTGATCGCACACGAAAACAAACACACAAACTTAGAACCTCAGCCCGGAGAAAACTTCGACGCTGGGTTCATGGCGCTCAATCGCCTCAATCGGGACTTTGGCGGATTGATCTACAACGCCTGTCGCCGTGTCTTGCCCGTGCACCAGATTTCTTCAGACTACCGGCTTGCGGCGTTATCCAAACGCCTCATGAAGACCGAGACGCTCATGTGCTCCAACTTCAAAGCCGTGCGGATTGATCAGCCCAGCGAAGACAAATACCTTTTCGAATGGCACCAAGACTACCCGTACATCCAAGACTCCGAAGATGGCCTGGTTTATTGGATTCCGCTCCACGATGTCGATGGCACCAACGGCAACGTGGTGATCGCTCCTGGGTCACATAAACTCGGCCTTCAACCAGTCGCCATTGTGGATCCGACGAATAAGAACAAAAATGGCGCAGCCTCCATGACGCTTGCCAACAAAGCTGTCCTCGACAAGTTCCCCCACATCGGGGTGCCAGTGAAAGCAGGGGAAATCTTGGTGTTCAACGAACTGCTCTTGCACCGTAGCTCGCCCAACAGAACCCAGCGGGCGCGCTGGACGTTGCAAGTGCGCCACGGAAACTTCGAACAAAGCACTGCCATCGCTCGCAAGTGGCCTGGCGGGATGATCGAAGGCGTTTCTTTCGCTGACCGCCACGCGCAGTTTGTGACCAATTTCAACGAGCTCCAAATTTGAATCCGACCCACACCGCGAAAGTCCCTTTTTTCTCGGTGGTGATTCCCACTAAGAACCGCGCATTTGTGGTGCCTAACGCGATCCAGAGCGTTTTGGATCAGACTTTTGCCGACTTCGAAGTGGTGGTAGTGGATAACGACGATAGCCAAGCTACCCAAGAAGTGCTCGAGGCTTTTGACGACGCTCGTCTGCGCCACGTGCGGACCGGCGGGCTGACGATGGCAGATAACTGGGAGCGAGCCTACGCTGAGGCCCGCGGAACCTATCGCGTGCTACTAGAAGACAAGTCGGTGCTTAAGCCACGCGCCCTCGCCAAAATCTTTGCCGCTCTGGAGAAGACTCCCGCCCCGGTCGTCAGCTGGCCTCAGGACATGTTCAACGACACCGTCGAGCCGCCCTACGTAGGCCGCGGCATGGCTTCGCGAGGCACGCAGGTGTTTACCAGCGACCAATTGCTGAAACTTTTTATGACGGAGCGGCGGGGTATCGCTGAATTGCGGCTTCCTCGTGGAATGAACTCCGCTATCCACGTGGACCTATACAAAACGATTTTGAGTGGGCCTCTGGGGCGTCTTTGCCCACCCGTGTCGCCGGATTACACTATGGCGTACCTGCAGCTAAACTACGCCGATACAGTGCTCAACATCGAAGACTGCCTGACGGTGTACGGCAGTTGCAAACTCAGTCACGGCTGGGCCACCACCAAGCAAGTGATCTCCAACAGCTACCTCAAACGCGATTTCGGCCTGGATAGCTACGATCAGTATTGGAAAGCGGTACCCGCGCCCATTTACATAACGGCCGCTTACACCTTCAACGACTACGTCTTGATCCGCAGCCAAGTTTCCGGCCGCCTCGAAAGATTCCCGCTCGATCCCCACCAATATTTTTTGGAGGCGGCCCGGGATATCCGCATGGTGCAATCTACCGGCATCAATATGGACACCGTTCAGGCAGACTGGGAACGAGGCATTGCCAAACAACCGAAGGCTGTGCGCCATTCGGTGCACAGTATCCTATCCCGGGAATTTCCCACTCCGTCGCCAGCTCGTCGTTTGTTTGAGAAAAGCCGTATAGCGGGGCTCTATCGATCGGTGAAGTCGCTCTTTGGCTGGCTGCCACCGTCAGATCAAGCGGCTGCGCGCGGGCCGACGCACGCCACGCCCACCGAATACGTCGAATGGGAAAGCCAAGCTACAATCGGCCAGGTTTGAACTAAGCGACCAGCGCCTTAAGCCAACGCAAGCCGGCATCTAGGCGCTTAGCGCCCATCAACTCCGACAGAACGTGCAAGCGCACGAAAGAAGAGTGGCGAAAATCCATCCCCTTTGCCACGACGGGTCGCAGCCCTTCAACCAACTCACTCACCGCTTTCTCGAGAGTCCAAACAGGTTGGTGTTTAGGTGCTAGCTTACGGAATACCGAAAAATCCACTTTGTAGGACCGCTTATCTGGCGCGGCAGCTTCGTTAACCTTAACGGGAATGCCATCCATTTGGTCAGCTACCGCCTCGGCCAGATCTTTCATTTGGTAATTCCAGTCCGAACTTCCGGCGTTTACTGCCAAAAAGGCAGCGTCGGAGTCCCGAGTAAGCGCCCATTCCATCGCCCGAGCCATATCAAGTACATGGATCAGCGGACGCCAAGGCGTCCCGTCGCTCAGCAGCGTGATTTCGCCAGTCGATAAAGCGGAGGCCACAAAGTCGTTCAATACGAGGTCTAGACGGCAGCGAGGGGAAAAACCGCATGCAGTAGCAAACCGCAAAGCCGTGACCCGAAAATACTTCCCGGCCAGCTTCTCAATTTCCCTCTCCGCATTCATTTTGGATTCCGCATAGGCGGAAAGCGGGTGAATGTCGGATCGTTCGCTCTTGAGTGTCCCGTCATCCAAACCATAGACACTGCAGCTCGAAGCGAAAACAAAACGCGGAACGCCCTGCTCTTTAGCCAACTTGGCGAGCTTGACGGTCCCCTCGAAGTTGACCTCTTTAGTTGCTTGCTCGAACTGTTTGCCCATGGGGTCATTGGAAATAGCGGCCAAATGCAGTACGGCGTCGATCCCTTCCAAGAGGGGAGCTGGAAAGCTGCGCAGATCCCCGATGACTTGCTTATGCGGCTCTTCTTCCTTGGCGAATTTTTTGACCGTCCAACAATCCGCAAAATAGCCCGTGTCGAAGCCCGTGATGTGGACACCCGGAATAGTCGCCCGCAAATGACGACAGACCACGGGACCCAAATACCCCAAATTACCCGTAATCAATATTTTCATTAAGCGCGTGGCTCCAGCGTAGGTTCGGTTTCCAACGGGTGCGAGATGGAGGCGGCAGGTTTGGCAACCCAAGGCGCTTTGTTATCCGCCCAGAGTTTTTCCAAAATAGTGCGATCGCGCAAGGTATCCATCGCATGCCAGAAACCGAGGTGTTTATAGAAATTGAGTTGCCCATCAGCGGCTAACCGCATCAAAGGCGCGTTTTCGAGGATCAGGCTATCGCCGCCCGCCAAGTACTGCTCGAACTCACGACGAAAGAAAAAGAACCCGCCGTTGATAAAGCCTTGCTTGTCCTCTGGCTTCTCCAAAAACGAACTGACCTTGCCCAAGGCCGTCGTATTGAGCTCACCGTAGCGGGCGAAATTCTTCACCCCTAGCACGGTGCCCAATTCGCCGTGGGCCAAGTGGAAGGCGTACTCTTTGCGCAAATCGACATCCGACAACCCGTCCCCATAGGTGACGGCGAAATTTGAAAAAGCCTTGTCGCGCGCTAGAACTTTCAGCGCTTTCGCGACTCGGCCGCCCGTCATGGTGTCGGTGCCGGTGTCGAGCACTCGCACACGCCACTTTTCTTGGGTGCCGTCTGATTCTCCGAATTTCCAGCTCTCGTCGAAAGAAAGGCGGTGATCGATATCCAAGTCGTTGTGCAAGACTTGGTAGTACATAAAATATTTTTTGATTTCGATCGCCTTGTAGCCAGCACAGATCACAAAGTCGTTGAAGCCATGGGCGTAATAGTGCCGCATGATGTGAAGCAAAATCGGAATGCCCCCGATCTCGATCATGGGCTTAGGTTTGAAAGACGACTCTTCCGAGATGCGAGTGCCGAAGCCTCCGGCCAGGATCAAAACCGGGACAGACTGGGTACTCACCACGCCATCACGTTTTGCCGACATGGAAGAATTATACCAAACGCGGCACTAACCGCGATCTTTGTCTGAGAGAATTGGATTTTCGACGGGCCAGGCAATCCCGAACTCCGCGTCATTCCAACGCACTGTCCGGGCAGAAGCAGCGTGAAAGGGATCGGACATCTGGTAAAAAATCTCGGTGTCGTCTTCCAACGTCTGGAACCCGTGGGCGACCCCTCCGGGGATGTACAGACCGGTGCGACCCTGCGCATCAAGCTCGAAGGACTCCCATTTGCGGTAACTGGGCGAAGCAGGCCGTAGATCCAAAATAACGTCGTAAAGACGTCCTCGGGTGCAGCGAACAAGCTTCGCCTCTTCGTGTGGGCACACCTGGTAATGCATGCCCCGCAAAGTGCCGCGTTTATGGTTAAATGAAACACTACACTGCACAAGCTCCCCATTTAAGCCGGCGCGAGTGAATTCCTCACTGCACCAAGACCGCGCGAAAAAACCCCGCTCATCGGCAATCGGCTCCAGATCCACCAAGAAAGCACCGACGATAGTGGTTGGGTGAAATTTCATAGCACCGCCAACTGAGGAATGGGCAATACAAACTTACCGCCCCACTGCCGTATATAGGCACATTGGCTCATAATTTCGTCGGCCAGGTTCCAGGGCAAGATGACGACGTAATCGGGCCGTGTTTGAGCCAGTTTCTCTGGTGCATAAATCGGAATACGACTACCAGGCAAAAAACAGCCTTGCTTATGGGGATTGCGATCGACGGTATAGGAAATGAAATCGCTCTTGATGCCGCAGAAATTCAAAAGCGTATTCCCTTTGGCAGGGGCGCCGTAGGCCACAACAGTTTTGCCAGCGGTGCGGGCATCAATGAGAAACCGGAGCAAATCCCGCTTAACGGTTTCCACCCGCTGGTGAAACTGCGCGTAGGTGCGCACATCCAGCAGACCAGCTTCTTTTTCGCGATCCAAAAGCGCTTCTACCGCTGGAGCCGTGGCATACCGGTCGCTAGCCTTTCTACACCCGTACAAACGCAACGACCCACCGTGAGTCGACAATTCCTCGACGTCAAAAAGGCGAATACCAGCCTGGGCAAACGCACCTTGAGCGGCGTGAAAGGAAAAGTAGGAAAAATGCTCGTGGTACACGGTATCGAATTCATTTTTCTCAAGCATTTTGAGCAAGTGAGGAAACTCGATGGTCACCACCCCATCGGGCTTTAGCAGCAACGAAATACCCTGACAGAAATCTTTTAGCTGCGGCACCTGGGCCAACACGTTGTTGCCGATAATCAGATCGGCGGACTGTCCATCGGCCACCATACGGGCGGCGTATTCTTGCGTGAAAAATTCTGTGACCGTAGGAATTCCCACTTCACGGGCGGCTTGGGCAACATTGAGCGCCGGCTCTATTCCCAAGCAGGGAATGCCGGCAGCACAAAAATGCTTGAGCAAATAGCCGTCGTTGCTGGCCAGCTCGACGACAAAAGACGACTTTCCCAACCCCAAGCGATCCGTTACTTGGGCCACATAGCTTCGGGCATGTTCCACCCAGCTGTCGGAAAAGGAGGAAAAATAAGCGTAGTCGCGAAAGATAGCGTCGGGCGTCTGGAATTGCGGAACTTGGACCAACCAACAGCATTCGCAAACCCGAGCGTGCAGAGGAAAGAAAACTTCCCGGCTATCTAGCTCCGCTGGCCGCACATACGAATTCGCCAACGGGGTGAGCCCTAAATCAACAACGCTATGAGTCAGTGTGGTTTCGCAGAGCCGACAGGATGCGGACATACCGCAAAGTATAGCATCAGAAATCGCCGGGCAGCAAAGCATCCCCGTCGTGGGAATCGGTGAGCAAAAGATTCGCGCAGCTGCTTTTCCAGTCCGGCCCGAAGTACTCAGTTTGCAAATCCACCGATTTACCCGCGATTAGTCGGGCCCAGCGCAGATTCCAGATGGGAAAAGCAGGCGTCCGATTAAAAAGTCGCTTACCGTCTAACGAACTCAAATCAAGCGCATCGAAAAAGACCGTACGGCAGTTGGAGCCTAATAGCGTGTACGCATTGCCGGTGCCCAAGCGGTGGCTCAATTCCAGCGACTCTCGCAGCATTTTTTGTACGCGCTGAGGTTCCAGTCGCAGCACAAACTGTTGCACCCGGGAACTCGCGCGCGCAATCGCTTGATTCGCCTGGGTCTCCAAAGACAAGGCACGCAGAACAATATTGTAGTCTCCGTTCCAAGCCTCCCTCACCGAAAAATTGGGCGCCTGATTGACTGCGTAGGCCGCCTCCGCCGAGAAAACCAAATCACGCAAGAAAACCGGTTCATCCCCGGGCAAAGGAGATTGCGGTATCAATCGAGCCTCGGATCCGCTTCGCAAGGTGAAGCGCCAGCTGATGTGCGAGCCTGGCCGGGTGGCACCAAAGGGGGTTTTCTGCACCGCCACTTTTTCGGCACCCTGCGGGTCCACACAAACCACCCAAAAACGGCCCCGGTGCCAGAAATTCGCGTAACAGTTTTCTTCAGTGCGGTACAAAGGCCGGCGCTCGGTCGTGTCGACGGGTTGATCTTTAAACCGCCCAGCGACCATTAGGGCGGCGAAATCGTATGGATCGTGGGCGCTCGCACGAGGCGCATTCAGAAGCAAAACGGCCAGCAGAAATGTGGACAGAGCTTTCAAGGGCGCTCTTTGTACCGAGCGCGGCTAGCAAAATCAACCCCGGTTCACCAACATGCCCGAAGGGCTGGGAGATTGGGTGATTTCCCAGCGATTGCCATCCGGGTCGATGAGCAAAAAGCTCTTTTCGCCCCAGGGGTGTTCCTTCGGGGGGCCGCTCACCTTTACCCCCTGGGCCAGAAACACGGGCTCCAGTGCCCGAGAGAAAAGACCGTCGATTTGGGTGGTAGTAACTCCAATGGAAGCAAAATGGCGCTCGCCCGCGACGCCGAAATTCTGTGTGGTCGCACCTGTCGGAACAAAAAAAGCGATTCGGAACCCTCCGGGCAGAACGAAATCCACAAACTGATCGTTGGCGAAATGGGGTGTTATACCGAAATAGTTTTGGACGAACAGCGTGATGCGAGGGACGTCGGGAGACGTGAGAACCAAATGCGAAACGGCAGCTAGCATTGAGCTAGTGTCGCCCTGCTCTGCGCCCTCGCCAAGTTTTAATGTGGGATACGATGGGGAGCGCGAAAAATCCGGATGCCGGACGCACGGTGAGCGTGCGAAACCCCACCGGCAGCCAGCGAAGTCGGTGGCTGGAGATTCCCCCCAGCAAAAAGAGTGTGGATCCGCGGGCGATAGTCGAAATCACAAACACCACGGTGAAGGCAAAGGAGTCGGCACCAAAGTAAGCGAGCAAGGTGCCACCCAACAAACTGCTCGCGCTCATGCAGGTGGCGCTGCATAAATTATAGGTCGTCATAGCGCAGGTGCGTTCTTCCGGTTTCACCAACTCCCAAATCAGGAGCAAGGAAGCCAACTCGTACGCGCCCCAAACAAAACCGGAGAGGGCTTGGATCGCCATTAAGTAGTAATAGTTGTGCGAAAATAGCCAGAGCACGGGCAGAATCACAATCCCTGTTCCACCCAGAAGCAGAAGCGGCCGCGTGCCGCGCGCAGTGGCCATGCGCCCAAAATAGGGAATCATCAAAACTTTGGCTAAGTAAGAACACGCCACCAAAACCGCGTAGCCGGCATAGGGCAGTTTCATGTCGCCCAGCATGTAGGAAGTAAAAAACGGCGCGGCCAAATGCGCCGAGAATGTAACCGCCAGCAAGTAGGTGAAGAGCCTCCCCTGATCGTGGTTGCGGCTCAAACGATGGGCAAAGTCTTTCAAACGCAAACGGGCGTGGCTCGCCGGCGAAGGCGGAATAGGCTCACTTTGGCGCCGCAGCCAAGTAATCGAAATCAACCGGCAGCTGAAAGCGATCGCAAACACGGTAACAAAGGCCCAGCTTTTATCGAAGAAACGAGGCAATTGGTGCAACACCAAGCCGCCGATACAAAACCCGGCAAAAACCATCGACTGAGTCAAACGAGTGCGGCGAGTGAAAAAGCCGATTTGCACGGGCGGCGGAATCAGCGTTCCCATCCAGCTATTCCAAGCGCCACTCGCGCCCAATCCACCGCCCCAATAAATAGCGGCGCACGCAAAAGCTAACCAAACAGGCAAATGCCCCCAAATCGCACAGGCGATCAGCGGCAAGAAAATCGAGCCTTGCACACAGGCGCAGAGCACCACCCACCGTCGGTAGGATCCCAAACGCAGCACCATATACGGCGCAACGAGCTGCAACAGCGAGCCGGCTAGTAGCGGTAACGTGGTGATTAACCCAGCGGCCACATTGCCTAGCCCCATCCAAAGCATAAAGGCCGGCAAGTAGGTTTCCCCTACTCCGACCATGACGCTGAAAGCGGAACCTTCAATGAGGGAAATGCGGATATTGCCACGCAGGGCGCGTTTAACCCGCCCTGGCTTCACCAAGCGGAGCGGCTCGGGAGCCGACGTAGGATGCGGTAAATGAGGTCTTGCTGCGCTGCGTTGGTTCATGGTGACGCAGGCACGGACCTGCCTCACCTTATCGGCGTAAAACGCGCTTTAATTGACGGCCAATCAGCGCAACGAAAAGTCGATAGGGACCAGTGCGGAGTACTGCGCAGACGCGTAACTCGGCGGAAAGGGGTCGAGCCGCGCCACTTTCTTCACCGTATCCATGGCGGCGGTATTGAGCCGTTCAAAGGCCGAAGGCGCCGCTATTTTGATGTCGGCGATGGTCCCGTCGCGCAGCACGCTGACTTTGACCGTGACCTGACCGGTTTCGCCCAGGTTCTTGGAGGCGCGCGGGTAAATCAAAGCCTCGTGGATTTTCTCGCGTAGGCGCATGCGGTAACTGTCCCATTCCGTCACCGCTTGCCCGGAGCTAGCGGCGGTTTCTCCGCCCTGCCCGACCGGACCTTGGGGCGATTGGACTTCTTCTACGGCCTGCTGCTGCTCGGCCTCTTTTTCTTTTTCGACATTCAGGTCGACCGCAGAGGCAATCGCCTTGGGCACGGGAGCCGCTTTGGCGACTTGCGGGGCCTTAGAGACCCCCGCCTGGATCATGAAATCACCCATGGCGATCTCGATCGCGTCCACCGGAAAACTAGAAGGATTGGCGGCGTGCCAGCCGACGAGCGCCCCCAGCAACAAAACCGCGTGCAACGCGGCCGATGTTGCCATCGATGATCCCATTCCCCAATTTTGCAAAACCCGCACCGCATTTTTCATAATCGTGCCGAGACCCCAAAATAGATTTCACGCCCGCGTAGCGGGCCCCATATGTGAATGACGTCGTAATCGCCGTTCGGTTCGAAGAACAGAGCGTTTTCTACCTTTGCTTGCGTGAAATCCAGAATGTTTTTCACGCCACCGTAGATTTTGAAGTCTTTCGAACACTCCCAGGAAACTTTGGCATCCATCGTCACAAACGGAGGAGCCTGTGTCAGCTTGGGAAAAGATCCCACTCCTGCGCTATAAACGTTGAACCGATCGTTGTAACGGTAGGGATTCAGATCGCGCCCGCCTACGAAAGTCGTAGTGAGATTGAAATCGAGTTTTCCGGTTTCGAAATCCAGAAGCAAACGCGCCCGATCTTCCACCAGAGCAAAGGGGGAAATACTTTTGTAGCCCGCGCTGTAAAAGAAATGCTCGTAGCTAGCGCCAAGGGTCAGCTCTTTAGTCAGCTGATAGCCCGCCACCGCGTCGGCCGCAAATACATCGTAGCGCCCCGGATCATTTACCAGCTGCGGCCGCGCGCCTTGCATGTTGATGTACGCAAGGTTTTGGATATTGGTCCAGGCCACGGAAACCGTCGAAGTCGTCCGTTCGTTGTCCAACGAAAGAGAATAGACCGCCGAATTGGATCGCTCAATATTGTTGACCGCGACGTCGTACCCTTTATCCAAAATCCCGTGTTCGGATTCGAAGAAAGTAAGCGGTGCGCGGTAGCCCTGCCCAACGGATAAGCGCGAAGTGAGCTCGGGAGACATAATCCAGCGCATATGCAACCGCGGGACGAGCACAAACCCGTCGACTTCGTTTTCCAGTGCGGTCTGTCCCCGCCAGTTCACCGTGAGGTGATCGAGCCGGCCCACCATGGCCATTTCAAATTTTGTATTCGGCGTCCAAGTCGCTTGGGCGTACAGACCGGCCGCCATGAAATCAAAATCATCCGGCTTGTAAGTCGCCAATTGGGAATACGTATAGCTAGAGGACCGCAAAATCTCATGCCGGGCATCTAGACCGCCGGTGAGCAACCAGGCGTCCGAAAGGGAATAATTGAGCCGTCCATCGGCGTAAAAGGTCTCGTTGAAATTGGCGTAGTCGTTGGTCTCGTAAAATGAGTCTTGGGTCTGCTTAACGGCGCTCGCAGTAAGGATGCTGTTGGTCGACTCATTGAAGCGGCGGGTCCAACGAGCGGTGCCTTCCATGCGTTGGGTATTGATTTGCTCCATGGTCGCGCCCGGCGCGCCCGTGTAGCGTTTTCTCACATCGCCGCCCTCAAATGCGACAGCGCCTGTGGGAAGAATCGACGCATAGGCGGCGTCCGATACCGGCCCTCCAAACACATCCGACCGCTGCAGAGACAGGCGCAAATCGAGATTGTCGTTGGCAGTGAGATCGTCGGAGATGCGTAAGCCCAAGGTGTAGTTGTCGAGGCGTGGGGATTCGTTCACGCCGTTATCGTCGGAATCCCACTGGCCTTGGTGGTTGTGCTGGGCGGAAACCGTGGTGCGGCGCGTGCCGCTCTTGCTAACCGAATTACCCACCAACGAAAGCGTGCGGTACTCTCGGCTGCCACCGGACAGATCGAAGATCAGCCCGTTCTCAACCGCTTTTTGGGAAATGATATTGATCACCCCACCCAACGCACCCGGCGCCAGTAAAGAGGCACCCGCGCCCCGCGCGATTTCCACGCGCGCAATTCCAGCGGTGGTCAGCGCGTCCATACCGTAATAGGAGGAAACTGTTGAATGGATAGGAACATCGTCGACAAGAATGGTGGTGTACTCACCACGCAAACCGTTGATTTGGATGCGCTTCATCCCGCAAATGGAACAACCCGTAGCGGCGTCGATGCCAGGCTCGTTGGCCACGGCTTCGGTGAGGGTCTTGGCTTGCTTGCGTTCGATTTTTTTGTCGTTGATGACTTCGGTCTTAATGATGGTGTCTTTGAGCTTACCGGCACGCTCGAGTTGCTCGCGCATGTCTTCCACGCGGATGGTAGGCAAGGTTTCGACGGCCTCTTCTTCCGCGGCCCAAGCCCCCGGGCTCGCCCCAAGGATAATTCCCAGTCCCACCGCTGCTGCAATCGTTCTCATGGTGACCCCTTCAATTCAGACACAATCTGAATCATACGGGGTCTGAAAGTCAAGCGAACGACGCGGCGCGCTAGATTGGCACCGGATTTGCTCAGGGTGGGCACGAGATCCCCGGTTTTTTGGAGTGCAAAATGCGTTTCCGTCTCGCGTCTCTCTTCAGTTTTCTGCTTTTGGTCGGCGCCCTACCCGCGTTTGCCATAGACGCCCCCGCTTTCTCCCACCCGGATGTCTCGATTTACCAGGCCCATGGTGGAAACTTCCAAGCAAACAGCCGGAGCGATTCTTCCGGCAATTTCTTTCTGTATTACGAACCGGTGGAAATCGTGCAGCAGGTAATCGAAGAAGTCCTGACCCGAACGTCGTGGGAAGCTCGCATCGCGTGGACCCAGAAACGCGCGTTAGGCGCCGACGGTTTTGAAGCCTTATCTCCCGCTGCAAAACTAAATTACCTCCAGCTTTTGGAGGTGCACCGTTTCCCCCTCCTCGCTTGGGATGGCGCGCGGAGTTTGATTTTGCAACGCAAACGCGGAGCGCCGGAATGGCTGGACGAACACCCCCGCATGGCCCACGCGCCAGGCGCAGGGATCGACGCCACGCTGTCTTATGAGTTCCCAGAAGTGGCGGTACGCCTGCCCGCGAAGTCCGTGCGCGCGGCGTTAACTCGCGCCGAGGAAGTGATTCGCCACACCGGGCTGTCCGATACCCTATTCAGCGTGGTGTTCGATATCGATGCCGTCCGGCTCGAGTCTCAGGGCACGGCTTTGTTTTCTTATCTCCAAGAAGTGAACGACGAGCTTTTTTTGGAAGCAGCCATGCGAAGCGTGGAGAATATTGTGAACCCCGAAATTCGCCCGTGGGAAGCGGGCCACAAGGTGCGGGCTGAAGGTATTATCGCGGAGCGCTTAGCGACTCCCTATGAACACGATTTAAACGATAAATACGATCCCAGCGGCACCTACCTCGGCTTGAAATTTCTCGGCATGCACGAGGGCAAGATGCGGCTGTCGTTTGAACTGCGGGGTGTAGAGGTGGATTTAGGAGTGGATGAATTTGCGTCGAGCTACACCACCCGCGCGAAAATGAATGATGCGCGCCGCTACTTAGATGGGGTGCATAGTTTTGCAGTCTCACTGGTGGAAGGCGTCGCCGAGGACCACCATGTTTCCAGCCGTTACCTGGATCCAACCCACGCCAAAACGCTGTTAGAAAAACACGCTCGGCTGCGCAAATTCCGATCTATCCCAAGATTAGAGACGTTCGCGCGAGTCGTGCTCGACCAAGAAAACCCCGAAGGCATCCTCTTTCCCTTCTCTCGCCCCCAAGAAACAGATAACCGTGCAGTGGACGAATACGTGACGCGACTTGTGGAATTGGTAGTGCAGACCGAAGACGCCGTCGACGACGCCGACTTACGCCGACAATTACGAGAGGATTTTTGGGAGAACTACGAAAATTTCGCCCAGGGGGAACTCATGCGCACGCGTGTGCACTCGCTTCAGTGGATGAAGGCCGCGCTCGGCCCTTCTTGTGGGTTGGAGCGGTTGGCGGTGGGGTACTAGTATCGGGTTCGGTTGCGCATTTCGCGGGCGAGAAGCCCCAACGAATAAGCCGGGCTTAAACCGCCAGTTTCGTTAGCAACTCGGTTGGCGACGTACGTTTTGAAGGCTTCTGGCGCCAAGCCGTAGTCCGTCGCTACGCTTTCCACAACACGGGCAATTTCGTCGTTTTTGAAATTCCGGGTTCCTGGATTGACCACGTCAACCGCCGCTACTTGGCGATGGAAATTTTCCAATGCGCCGTATTCGGTTTTGGCCCTAGTCAGAGCTTCCGCGCGCGCCGTTCCAGCGAGAACATCCGCCGTGAGTTTTTCCCGTACAATGTAATCCAAAAATGGATCGACCTCGCCCAACCGCCGTTCCAATTCAGGGGTTTTGGCCAAGGCCGCCTTGAAAAAGCCTTTGATCTTGTCTTCCGGTACGCCTTTTTGCACTAGCTTGGTGGTGAAAATGGCCATGAAAGCTTCAGAAGAATTGGCGTGATTGAAATCCCCCAAGTTGGCTTCCTTGGCAATGAGGTCGCGCACCGTAGTCTTTACTTTATTTCCTTTTTTATCCACCGTGTCGATCAAGACGTAGTCCAACAACGGGGCCTGGATATTGACCTCGCCCGCTCGGCTGCGAGAAATTACTTCGTCTGCGATAAGTTTAGGTAGCGCATCGATAACGGCATTTTTTGGATTGGAAGACTTCTGGCTCATGTACGCGCCTTCCCCAATGCTAGCGAGAGCGGCGTAGAACGGATCTTTGATTTGAGTTCCGTTAGCAGTCGTATAAAACCCTTTGCGGTAGGTTTCCACTACCCCCTGGAGACCGTCTTGACTATGGTTGACCATGGATTTGACGAGGTAAATCGCGGCCGGCGAGACATTTGGGTTATTTTTCAGCATTCGCAGCGCCAACAAATCATCGAACGGTGCCATGCCAGTGACGCTATCGACTCCGGAATCGCTGAGGTTTCGTAAGAAAGTTTGCAATTGAAAATTGTTTGCGAAATTTTCACCAAACGACTTCTTATCGTCGTTAAACCCATGCTTTTTTACCATCGCAGTGGTGAACATACCCCCGACCATTTCAAAACTGTTGATGGCGGGCGCCAGCTTTAGTTTCGGCGCGGCTTTAGTGAGCAAATTGGAGAGAGGCTTGAGCACGGCGCCTTTGAAGAACATTCCCGCACCCGGCGCCAAAGCCATGGCCATCCCAGAGCTCTTGGCGTTTTCATAGATATCGGTAAAGCCACCAACCGTGTACTTCGCAATCGGCATGCCGCGAGCGACGTCGACACTATCGGGCACGCCGTTATTGTCAGTGTCGATTTCATGGCGAACACTTTCGGGAAACTCATACCACCGACCCGCGGTCATCGCTTCTTGCCAATCCGGAACGCCGTTGCGATCTTCATCGATGGCATTAGCCCTGCCCGTAGCCCGCGCTAGTCGGTAGGTGCCCATACCCGCATTCAACGGCATGGACCAAAACGAACTGGTGGCCCCCATTTTAGCCATTTTGTAGGAGCTCTGGGCGAAGTCGACGCCTTTTTTGATCCACCATACTTTGCCGGCTTGTAGACTCGCGGCGGCCAACCTGCCGTACGTATCATAGCGGTTGAGAAGTTTGAGAAGCTTGCGGTACTTCATTAATTTAGCGGCGCCCTTTAGTGCGACGATCCCCACCCCGGCCGGCCCGGCTACAATCACGATCGCCGCGGTGGCGGCCAGCTCTAGTACCGTCGACAGAATTTCGTCACTCACTATGCCGTACGTTTTGAGAATGCCTTCTAGCATATCCCGATGCTGGGTAATCATTGCTCCGTACTTGAGCGCTAGGTCTTTCCTAGCTTGGTCGGCAGCCACTTCATGGCCATCGTACTTGATTTTTGCGCTACCCAGCTCGCTGAGCTGGGTCATGGTGGAAGCGACGTCGTTGAACATTTCGCCGATCGCGTGATCGTTGCCCGTATCACCCCGAACTGCTGCGCGCTTGGTCATCTCCCAAGCACCGCCAGATTTTTCAATGGCTAGAGGCAAGTCACCATTGTTTGAAAGCAGGCGGCGAGCCCGATCCGCTTTGCCTTCTATCTCCGGACGTAGAGCAGCGTAGTCCTTGAAAACGTAGTGGGTCGTCTTTTCGTGCCCATTGAGATCCGTGGGCTGATTTTGGTAGCCCGAGCCCTCTCGTCGGGTAACGAGCGTGTTGGGCCCCAGCGCCGCGGTGTCGCGCTGGTAGCTAGTTTCTATGAACGCATTGTGTACTTTCTGGTGAAGTTCGTCCTCACCCATCGACCCGGCTTGGGCATTTGGGTTAAGGGCGTGAGTCTGCGCGGAAATCAGGCCGTAGTAGTCATTGAGCATTCCCATGAACTGCGAGCGTGTGAATTTTTGACCCGGCTTAAGTTTTTCATCGTCGGATACTTTATGAAGTTGGGCAGCATCCCACTTCCAGAGATCTCCAACTGATTCGCCTGTCGGAGTCATTCCAATTTCCTTGAGGTCCGATTCGATCTTTTTCTTTTTCTGCGCGATATCGACCGATTCGCCAGCCGCTTGGGCAACCAGCTGCATGAAGGCACTCCAAGCCTTTTCCTTTGTCATCTTATGAGCCGCCGTGCCGGAACTCATCCTAAAGACCCAGTCTTGGGCCATTTTCAGGCCACCTACACGCCGCAACCACGCCTCGCGCTCTTTCGGCGATTGCTTCATTCTAGCGAAATCCATTTTTTCTGGATGTGCATTCGGGTTGCTTACCAACCCGTCGGCAATCGAACGGCCCCACTGCAAATCACGGCGCAAAGTGAATTGATGATAAAGCGCTCCGTTCGCCTCGGCTTCCGTCTTTGGTTGCTTGTCCTCGGGACAGTTTTTCCCAATACCGCCCTGGAGCGTCGCAACCAACTGATCAGCTTTCAGGCCGGGTTCCGAACTACGGGCCAAGAGCATCAGGTCTTTTCGGAACAGTTCCAGTTCATGGGCGTTTTCCGTAGCCTGCAAAGACGCATGCTCTTGGAGAGTGTGATCGGCATTGAAAAGTAAATCCTTCGAACCTTGCGGCCCGTGCTTGGCATAGAGTTCCTTCAAATATTCCAGCTCGGGGGGAGAAAGCGGGCAAGTCTCCTGCGCTTGGCATTGTTTCAAGACCGCATCAAGCTGTTCTTGCAAGGGCTGCTGCGATTTGCCGTACTGGGTGATCTTCAGAATCTCGTTCCAAAGCTCTTGAGTCGCAGCATCATCCTTTTTGGGGTCATTCCCATCCACTAAGAAGCCCCGCACGGCATACTGTGCGACCGCGGCATTCAACTTAGCCGAAAACTCTGGATCATTCTGCGACATGTCCAGCAGGCGCCGAACGCGCGTTTCCATTGGAATGGGATCCTGGTCACCCGGCGCACGCGCCGGAAAGGAGCGCATATGAGCGAGAGCCAATAGGCCCCAAGCATCTTGCTGGGGAGAGTTTGCGGTTTTGCGTTCTTTAGAACTCGCTGCGGCGATGGCGTCTTCGACTTCTTTCAATTTCTTTTCTTGTTCCGCGGAAAACTTTTTGTCTTCCGGCTGCCAGTAAAAACCGGAGCTTTTCGTCAGTTCGGCAATCCGCGCATCCAAAGCTCGGACATCATTCAGCAGCTTGTTGTAGGCAGCCGGTACACGCGCGTTCCGACCTTGCGGTAGGCTCGGCCTCATATCTCTCATCTTTTCCCGGATCGCAGAGGCTTCTGATTTTTTTGCAACCAATTCCCGGAACTCTTTTTCTGGAAGTTTGGGGTAAGCCTCGCGTCGTTGCTTAGCTAAGGTCTCTTGCAGCTTCCGCTGGGATTTCAAAAACTCTTTGTTTTGGGCATCTATTCGCACGCGCACGGCCGCGTCGGAAAGTGTCTCCGATAGCAAATCCCGGTGTTGCGACTGCCAGCGCGAGAGGGCCCGGCGTCGCAGAGCCTCCGCCCCCGTCATCCCATCGTCATATTCCATAAAGGAGGGATCCCGAATCAGCTCTTCCACCGAACGTTGACCACATTCTGCCACGGCACGAATCCGTTTGCGTTCCGCCAGCTGTTCTTTCAACCCGGCCAAATGTTCCGCACGTGCAGTCGGATCAGGGAGAAAGGGTTTGAGCAGCTCATCCGCTTTCTCAGTGTGGCCCGCTTCAAGATGGGCCATCAACGCCCGGGAATAAAGCATTCCGGCAATGCACTCCGCGACGTCCGGAGTACCCTCGCACTGAGGAAAAGCACCCACCATACCCGGAAGCATCGAAGCCGTGCTCGGACTCATTTCACCATTCGCCAGGATTTCTCGAACGGCATCGCCGGCAAGCGTATTCTGTTGGGCCGTTCCGTCGGTGAGCAGGTGATGCATACGCGGCGACACCGTGCGCAAGGCTTCCGCCAAATGGGCTTCGGGGTGTTCCGTAGGTACCGTCGCCAATAGCTCTGAGTAACGTTTGGGACTCAGATTGGCTTGTAGCTGGCGGAGCATTGAGGGGCCTAAATCGGGCGATTGCCCAAGATAAGTAAGCAAAGCGGATTCGGCGCCAATCGGTAAACCTAGTTCTGGATCGTGAGAAGCTTTTGCCTCTTTTAACGCTTCGAGCAGTTTCTGCCCTACTTCGCCCGCCTCCCCGGCCAATGTCTTCTGCTGCGCCAGGGTCGCGGCTTGGAGTGCGACGTTGGCGGAGTTCAGCGTGGGAGTCAGGGCCGCGGCGTCTGGAACATCGCCGTAAAGGGTTTTCGAATCGTGTCCCCGCGCCCGCATTACGAGCGAAACTAAAGCGAGCGCATCACGCTCCGCCGGTCCCAAGTTTTTTTCCTCCAGCAAAGCTTTCTCGGCAGCTTCGGCAACCAAGTCACGCTGGAGGCCACTTAGATTTTTGGAACCAATCGAAATTCCCTCGGGCAAAACAAGCGCCGAATGAGCAAGTGCACCTTGCAAAAGATTGCGCAGCGGCTCATCTGAATCGCCCTGGTTTAGCCGAGAAATCAACGCCATAGTCTGCACTAATGAATCTTTTCCCGCCGGGTCGAAGGCTATCTTAGCCAATTCATCGAATGGAATGAAATTGGCGTGAAATCCATCCTTATTGAGCCGCGCCTGCCCTTCCTTATCATCTTTGGCGGTGTGTTCGAGCAAACTGGCGAGCAACTCGAGACTTAACAGGTTGAGGTTTTTTTGGAGGCCTATTCGATCTTGCGCACTCAAACCCAATCCACGTGTTTGCAAAGCAGCAGCGATGCGCTCGATGAAAGGAGCCGACGGTAGGCGATCTCCGTTTTGTAAAGCCTTGCGTTCGAGCGCAAGTTGGCGAGCATAAAAATGGGGAGTAGATGCGCCGAAGTCCGACCATATTTCATTTCGGAACTGACTCTGGGCGCTATCTAACCGTTTCATTAAGTCAGAAACTTCGGGACGAAACTTCTGCAGGTCGGTGGCGCGCTGAAAATCGAAGCGCTCATCACCCAGCATTTGATGCAGGCGGTCGCCCAGCTGCAGGTCACCTTCGTTCAAGCCAGCGGTATGATCCGCCGTCAGCGGGTGAGAAAGCGCAGCGCGCAACTCACCCGTTCCCAAATAGGCATTCTTATTCGCAGCCGTGATCACCGCGGCTTTTTCCGGCGGCATGATCCCCAAAAGTAAGTCGCTGTCGTGGGGCGCGGCATAGTCCATGGCTGCCAGCTGACTAGTGAGAAAACTGCGCAGTCTTTCCGCAGCAATTCCTTTCCACGGCTCCCCGGGGCGAGCGAAAACTCCGCGGTCTTCTAAGCGAGATAAAACTTGTTGGTAGTAGGGGCGTAGCGCAGGGTCGGCGCGGTCCTGATGAGTAGAAAACTGTCCCTTCTCGGAATGGGGGGCCACGATTTCGGCCAAACGCGCTCGAGCGGCGCTCAGTTTTTCCTTGGGCAAAAGATCGCTTTGGAGCAAGTCATTCCCGCCCTCGGTCAGCGGTGACAAACTGTAACCTTTGGTTGATTGAGCGATCTCGCCATTGACCAAAAGATTTCGGAAGTAGTTAGCCCGGTCCCATTCTAAAAAGAAATCAGCGGGAGGGGAGGCTCCTGCCCGCTCCCCATAGAGAAATTTCAGCATTCTTTTTTCGTCGTCATTGGCCAAGGCATCCAGATCAGCCAGAGTGCGTAGAGTTTTGCCCTTAAGCTTTTGATGGAACGCCAAAACCATTTCTTTGAGCTGTGTCGATTCCGCCGTATGGAGCTTTGCGTTCGAGCACTCTTCGCGTTTGCTGAGGGTGGTCAGGCGGTTGACGGAAATTTCGTCCGCAACAGCCGCCGCGAGTCGTGAGGGCGGAAGTTTTTCCAGCTCCGCGTTTTGCGCGTGCAGGTACTGGAACATCACGTTCAGAGGCGAAGGAGTCACCTTCACCCCAACCCCTTGGCTCGGTTTCATTCCCATTTCCCAAAATTCCTTGAGCGAATTGCTGAAGGGAGTACTCGGATCGCAGACCAAGCTCATTTGGTAGAGCAACAGAATATCGGGCATGAAAATCGAAAAAGACGTTTCCGTTTTCACTTCGAAAGGATTCCCCGGGCCACCGGTTTTTTTGCTATCGAATAAGCCAGAGAAAGCCGGTTTGGTTGATCGATCATCGAAGCGCAATTCACCCGCTGGCGCTGGAGTTTGAAGTCCCGCAGCCGGACGATCTAAGTTGGGCAAGAAAGAACGGGACTGGGCGCCCACCGTCGGCAGGTGACTAGGATCACAGAGGCCTCTACCGGCCGCGATCACATCTTTCACGCTTTTTTCGCACCAGGGAGATCCCAAACGGCGACCGAAACCGACCGGTACGATTGTGCGCTTATCGGGTGTGGAATGCTTTGCCGGCTCTTGGGCGAACGCGGCGAACGAGAGGAGTGCAAGCAAGCAAAGCGTTGAAATTCTTTTTGGAATCACGGCCCCTCCCCTGTGCGTATCGGTATTCTAAAGTGCAAGATAAAGACCTGAATGTGGGTGTATACAATTATGAAATCATTGATGAATACGCGGTGACGGACTACGGCAATGTAGAGGATTTAGGCAGTGTTCAGGGCGAACCTAATACCGGGTTCGATTGCGCATTTCGCGGGCTAGTAATCCCAATGAATAGGTGGGGTTAAGGCCATTGGGCTCGTTGGCAACTCGGTTGGCGACGTAGGTCTTAAACGCTCCTGGCGCCAACCCATAATCCGTCGCTACTTTTTCCACCACACGGGCGATTTCCTCGTTCTTGAAATTACGCGTACCGGGTGTCACCACATCCACCGCCGATACTTGGCGATGGAAATTCTCTAACGCACCATAATCGGTCATTGCGCGCGTCAGTGCTTCAGCGCGCGCGGTTCCGGCGAGCACATCGGCCGTGAGTTTTTCTCGCACAATGTAGCTTAAGAATGGCTCAACCTCGCCTAAGTGCCGCTCCAATACGGGAGTCTTGGCTAGCGCCGCTTTGAAAAAACCTTTGATTTCTTTTTCCGGCACCCCTTTTTGTACTAGCTTTGTGCTGAAGATAGCCATAAACGCTTCAGCAGAATTGGCGTGATTGAAATCACCCAAATTGGCATCCTTCGCAATAAGGTCGCGCACCGTCTGCTTTACTGCATTTCCCTTCTTATCCACCGTATCGATCAAGACGTAATCCAACAAAGGCGCCTGAATATTCACCTCGCCCGCTCGGCTGCGAGAGATTACTTGGTCCGCAATTATTTTTGGTAGCGCATCGATGACGGTGTTTTTTGGATTTGAAGCTTTTTGACTGAGGTACGCACCTTCCATCATGCTAGCGAGGGCGGCCCAAAAGGGCCCTTTGACCTGAGTTTTGTTGGCGGTGGTATAAAATCCGTTGCGGTACTCTTCCACTATACCTTGCAATCCGTCTTGACCATGGTTTACCAGAGATTTGATGAGATAGAGCCCGGCCGGCGAGATATTTGGGTTCTTGTTTAACTTGTATGTCGCCCATAAATCATCGATCGGAGCCATGCCCGTGCCGCTATCGATTGCAGAATCGATGAAGTTCCGACCGAAGGTCTGCCATTGAGAATTGTTTGCGAAATTTTCGCCGAATGACTTCGTGCCGTCGTTTAACCCGTGCTTATTCGCCATCGCGATGGTGAACATGCCTCCAGCCATTTCAAAACTATTGAAGAACGGAGCACTCTTTAACTTCGGCGCTGCTTTGGCGAGAGCCCAGTTGATGGGTTTGATCGTAGCCCATTTGAAAAGTTTTCCGGCGCCGGGAGCTAGCGTCATTGTGAGCGCATTACTCTTGGCGCTTTCATAAATATCGGTAAAACCGCCGACCGTGTATTTCGCGGGCGGCATGCCGCGCAACACGTCGACGCTATCGGGCACTCCGTTGTTGTCGATATCGATACCAGCCCGGACGTCTTCGGGAAACTCGTACCATTGACCCGCGGCCATCTTTTCTTGCCAATCAGGAACGCCGTTGTGGTCTTTATCGATTTTATTGGCCAGGCCAGTAGCTTGTGCCAATCGAATCGCCCCAAACAAGCTATTCGCAGGCAGAGCCCAAAGCGAACCGGCGGCACCCGTCTTGGCCATTTTGTAAGAACTTTGGGCCAGGTCGACGCCTTGTTTAAGCCACCAAACTTTACCGGCTTGCAGGCTCCCTGAGGCCAACCTTCCATATGTGCCATAGCGGTTAAGAAGCTTGATAAGTTTACGGTACTTCATCAATTTAGCGGCGCCCTTGAGAAAGGCGATTCCCACCCCAGCCGGCCCGAAGACCATAAAGATCGCACCGCCGGCAGCGAGCTCCACCAAAAGCGGCAAAATTTCGTCGCTCAATGTACCGTATGTCTTAAGAATGCCTTCCAGCATTTCTCGGTTCTGGCTAAGCATCGCTGCGTACTTGAGCGCTAGGTCTTTTCTAGCTTGGTCGGCAGGAACTTCATGTCCATCGTAGGTGATTTTTGCGCTACCCAATTCACTGAGCTGAGTCATGGTGGAGGCGTACTCATTAAACATTTCGCCGATTGCATGATCATTGGCGGTGTCCAACGGTACTTCTCTAGCTCCGTGCTCGTTCCCCGGTTTGGCAATAATGCCTAAAGTAGAAACCAAACCGAGGGGGCCGAGCGGGCCTAGCGGGGACGTGGCCCCAACGTGACGGGCCATTTCGGCAGAAGTTTTCCCATTGGGACCGATGGGCTGGATGCCTGCACGCTTGGTCATCTCCCAGGCGCCGCCAGATTTTCCAATAGCTAGAAACAAGTCCCCGTTGTTGGAAACGGATCGGCGAGCCCTATCTGCCCTGGCTTCTATCTCCGGACGGAGCGCGGTGTAATCCTTGAATTCATAGTGGAGGGCGTTTTCAAGCCCGCTGAGTTCCTCTGGTTGGTTATGATAGGCAGAGCTATCTCTTTTCCGAACTACCGTACGGGGGCCCAGCGCGGCAGCGTCCCGCTGGTAGCCTGCTTCCATGAAGGCATCGTGCACTTTTCGGTGCAATTCGTCCTCGCCCATCGACCCAGCCGGGGCATTAGGGTTAAGGGCGTGCGTCTGCGCGGCTACAAGGCCGTAGTATTGATTGAGCCTTCCCATGAACTGGGATCGAGTGAATTTTTGGCCCGGATTGAGTATCTCATCGTCGGAGACTTTATGGAGATTGGCGGCATCCCACTTCCACAGATCGCCGACCGATTCGCCAGTCGGAGTCATACCGATCTCTTTAAATTCAGCTTCAATCTTTTTCTTCTTCTGTGCAATTTCCATCGACTCGGCTGCAGCCTGTGCGATTAGCTGCATGAAGGTGCTCCAAGCCCTATCTTCGCTCATCTTGTGAGCCTGAGTTCCAGAGCTCATGCGAAAGACCCAGTCTTGCGCCATTTTCAAACCACCCACTCGCTGCAGCCAAGCGTCTCGCTCTTTTGGCGATTGCTTCATTCTGGCGAAATCCATTTTTACTAGGTGTGCATTTGGGCTGCTTACCAATCCGTCGGCGATGGAACGCCCCCAATGCAAATAGCGGCGCAACATGAGTTGGTGACGGTAAGCGGATTCCAACTCCCCGTCTTTTGGCATCAATTCTTCTGGGCAATTCTGGCCAATCGTACCTGGAAGCGTTTCTACGAACATATCTTCTTTGACGACGGGTTCTGAACTACGCGCCATCGCCATCAAGTTTCTCCGGAATACTTCAAGTTCATGGGCATTTTCTGCCGCTTGCAGAGCCGAGTGCTCCTCGAGAGTATGATCCGCGTTGAAAAGCAGATCTTTAGAACCTTGCGGCCCGTGTTTGGCGTAGAGTTCTTTTAGGTATTCCAGCTCAGTGGGAGAGAGTGGACAAGTTTCCTGCACTTGGCATTGCTTCAAAACCGCATCTAGTTGCTCTTGCAAGGGAAGCTGCGACTTATCGTACTGAGTAATCTTCAAAGTCTCGTCCCAAAGTTCTTTGGTCGCCGCATCATCCCGCTTAGGATCGCTGCCATCGATGCGTTCTGCTATAAAGCCTAGTTGGGCATACCGTAATACGGTGGAGCCCAACTTAGCCGAAAATTCGGGATCGTTTTGCGCTATTTGCATGAGGCGTGCAACACGCGTTTCCAGTGGAATAGGATCCTGGTCGGCCGGCGCACGCGCCGGAAAGGAGCGCAAATGGGCAAGTGCCAATAGCCCCCAAGCATCTTGCTGGGGAGAGTTTGTGGTTCTGCGTTCTTGAGAACTCGCCGCGGCGATGGCGTCTTCGACTTCTTTCAGTTTCTTTTCTTGTTCCACCGAAAACTTTTTATCTTCCGCCTGCCAGTAAAAACCGGAGCTTTTCGTCAATTCTGCGATGCGCGTTTCCAATTCTTTTAATTCGCTCACAAGATTGGTGTAAGCAGCCGGTAAGCGCGGGCTTCGGCCTTTCGGCAGACTGGGCCTCATGGCCTTCATTTTCTCCTGGATCGCAAAGGCTTCCGATTTTCGTTGAACCAACTCCCGGAATTCCTTATCGGAAAGTTTGGGGTACGCGTCGCGTCGTTGCTTCAACAATGTACCGTGAAGTCTACGCTGGATTTTCAGAAATTCTTGATTTTCGGCAGCCAATCGCGCGCGCACGGCAGCGTCCGACATGGTGTCCGAAAGCACACCCCGGTGCTGCGCCTGCCAGCGCGAAAGAGCTCGACGCCGCATTGCCTCCGCCCCTGTCATCGTATCGCTACGTTCCATGAAAGAAGGATCCCGTATGAGCTCTTCCACCGAACGCCGACTGCATTCCGCGATACTGCGGATACGTTTGTGAAACCCCATATCCTTTTTCATTGCTGCCAAATGTTCCGCACGCATGGCGGAATCAGGGATCACGAATTTAAGCAGATCGTCCGCCTTCTCAGCTTGCCCGGCTTCAAGGTGGGCCATGACAGCACGCGAATAAAGGACCCCGTAGACACATTGCGAACTATCCGCAGCCTTCGCACAGATAGAAAACGCATCCATCCGCTCGGCGTCCACCAAAATGGGAAGCATTCCCGCCGTGCTTGCACTAATTTCGCCGTTCGCCATTATTTCTCGGACCGCATCCCCCTCCAGCGTATTTCTCTGAGCGATTCCGTCGGTAAGCAAGTGATGCATACGCGGCGATACCGCGCGCAATGCTTCCGCCAAATGGATTTCGGGTTGTTCTGCAGGTGCTGTCGCCAATAACTCTGCGTAGCGTTTGGGACTCAGATTGGCTTGCAGCTGGCGGAGCACGGAGGGGCCCAGATCCGGAGATTGCCCCAGGTAAGTAAGTAAGGCGCCTTCGGCGCCTATCGGTAAACCCAGTTCCGGGTCGCGCGAAGCCTTTGCGTCCTTTAGCGCGTCGAGCAGTTTCTGCCCTACTTCGCCCGCTTCCACCGCCAACGCTTTCTGCTGCGCCAGAGTCGCAGCTTGGAGTGCCACGTTGGCGGAGTTCAGCGAGATGGTGAGGGCCGCAGCGTCTGGAACATCGCCATAGAGAGTTTTCGAATCGTGGCCCCTCGCCCGCATTACCATTGATACTAGTGCGAGCGCGTCTCGCTCCGCGGGTCCCAAGTTCTTTTCTTCTAGCAAAACTTTCTCCGCAGCTTCGGCAACTAAGTCACGCTGGCGGCCACTTAGATTCTTGGAACCAATCGAAACTCCCTCCGGCAGAACGAGCGAGGAATGGGCGAGCACACCTTGCAAAAGCTCACGAAGGGGTTCGTCGGAATCCCCTTGGTTCAAACGCGAAATTAAAGCCATTGTCTGGACGAGTGCGTTTTTGCCGGCTGGAGCGTAGGCAACTTGGGCTAACTCATCGAAAGAAATGAAGTTGGCATGAAAGCCGTCTTTATTTAGGCGCGCCTGCCCATCCCTATCGTCTTTGGCAGTGTGTTCCAGCATTTTTGCCAACAGCTCAAGACTTAGGAGATTGAGGTCTTTTTGAAGAGCGATTCGATCCTGTGCATTCAAGCCCAACCCCCGCGACCGCAAGACTGCTGCGATGCGATCAATGAGTGGAGCCGAAAAGAGGTGTTCTCCATTTTGTAAGGCATTGCGTTCGGACGAAAGTTGCCTGCCATAAAAATGAGGCGTGGATGCACCATAGTCGGACCAAATTTCATTTCGGAACTGACTCTGAGCACTTTCTAACCGTTTCATCAAGTCAGTTACTTCGGGACGAAATTTCTGCAGGTCGGTGGCGCGTTGAAACTCGAACCGCTCATCTCCCAGCATCTGGTGCAAGCGATCGCCTAGCTGCAGATCTCCTTCGTTCAATCCCGCGGTATGATCCGCCGTAAGCGGGTGAGAAAGTGCCGCGCGCAACTCTCCCCTTCCCAAAAAGGCATTCTTATTCGCCGCCGTTATCAATGCGACCTTCTCTTGTGGCATTATCTCCTTCAGCAAGTCGGTATCATGCGGTGCCGCATGGTCCATTGCCGCCAATTGGCTCGTCAAATAGCTGCGCAGTCTTTCTGCGGCAATTGCCTTCCACGGCTCCCCGAGGCGCGCAAAAACTCCGCGTTCTTCCAGGCGAGACAGAACTTGATGGTAGTACGGGCGTAGCGCAGGATCGGCACGGTCCTCTTGTGGGTGATAAAACTGGGCATTGTCAGAATGGTGGGCGGCGATATCAGCCAAACGCGATCGAGCGGCGCTCAGTTTTTCCCTAGGCAAGAGATCGCTTTGGAACAAGTCATCGCCGCCCTCGGTTAGCGGTGAAAGGCTGTACCCTTTGGTGGATTGGGCGATCTCACCATTGACCAATAGATTTCGGAAGTAGTTTGCGCGGTCCCATTCCAAAAAGAAATCAGCGGGAGGAGAAGTTCCTACCCTTTCCCCGTAGAGAAAATTCAACATTCTTTTTTCATCGTCGCTGGCCAAGGCGTATAAATCGGCCTGAGTGCGTATAGTTTTGCCCTGGAGCTTTTGGTGGAACGCCAAAACCATTTCCTTTAGCAGGGTCGACTCCGCCGCATGAAGCTTTGCGTTCGAGCACTCTTTGCGTTTGCTGAGGGTGGTAAGGCGACTGACGGAAATTTCATCTGCAACGGCATTGGCAAGGCCCGAGGGCGGAAGTTTCTCCAGTTCCGCGCTTTGCTCGTGCAGGTACTGGAACATCACATTGAGCCGTGAAGGGGTAGCTTTTACTCCAAACCCCTGGCTTGGTTTCATTCCCATCTCCCAAAATTCTTTAAGTGAGTTGGTGAACGGCGTTCCGGGATCGCAGACCAGGCTCATTTCGTAGAGCAGCAGGATATCGGGCATGAAGAGGGAGTAAGACGTTTCCGTTTTCACTTCGAAGGGATTCACTGCGCCGCTGATTTTTTTGCTATCGAACAAACCAGAGAAGGACGGCCTGGAGGGTTGTGCATCAAAGCGCACTTCACCCGCTGGCCCGGGAGATTGAATTCCCGCAGCGGGTCGATCCAGGTTGGGCAAGAAAGGGCGGGACTGGGCGCCCACCGTCGGCAAGTGATTGGGGTCACATAGACCTCTTCCGGCCGCGATCACATCTTTCACGCCTTTTTCGCACCAAGGCGAACCTAAGCGGCGACCGAAATCAATTGGAACGATAGTGCGCTTCTCGGGGGAAGAATGCTTAGCCGCTTCTTGGCCGAACGCGCCAAACGAGAGGAGTGGCAGCAACAAAAGCGTGGAAATTCTTTTCGTAATCAAGGCCCCTCCCCTGTGCGTATCGGCATTCTAGGGTGCAAGACAAAGACCTGAATGTGCGTGTATACAAATATGAAATCATTAATGAATACACGGTGACGGGCTACGGCAATGCAGAGCAATTAGTCAGTATTCAGGGCGAGTTCGCGGAGCGCCGCACGGAGAAGCTCCTGGCGCTTGGTGAGGAGGTTGGTAGGCTTGGCAAAGGACGCATCTAGACGCATGGCACCAGGCTTATATCGAACAAGATTTTCAGCATCTGTCGAAGCAATAGTCGGAAGCTGGGCTAACGTAACCTCAGTGTCTTTTCTGAGTGACCGTTGCAATGCGGAAAGTTTTGTTTTTTGCGCTTTCCATTCATTCAAACGGCTCTGAAGAAGCTTTCGGTACGATATGTGAGCAGCGGCGGCCTCGGAATTAAAGAGGTCCCCTCTCGCGCCTTCCAAATCAACCCAGGAAACACCTCGCCCGAAACCGAGAGAATCTGAAAAAACAGCCCTGGCGGTGAGAAGCAAACCTCGATCTTCTTGGTCTGGGTCCCGATTATCAGAGCCAAAAACAATGCGAATGGATGAGAATTGCGCGGCCAGTTCACGCGCACTTTGGATTTTTAGATCAGATAGCAAGATGACCCAGTCGGGCGACTCCGTTTGTGCTTTCAATTCCTTCTGTATTGCATTGGAGGGAGAATCCAACTTAAAGCCCGCGCCCAACTTCTCGCCCTTAGCAAGCGTAGTTACGGACAAGAATAATATTTTCTTCCCATGAATGGAAACCATCTGGGATTTGCGAAATAGCGACTTTACTTCGCCATGAGTTAGGTTGGTCGACAAAAAAGGAAACTGCGCCCGCGCGACGAGTTTCCGCATCTCAAGTAGGCCCATCTCCGTATCCGCGGCAGAGACACCCAAAGAAAAAAGTCCCAACTCATTGAGCGCATCCAGAAGCATTTCCCGCTTAGTCTGGAGATGGCGAGGCCGAAGTTTCGTTCCTGCTCGAGGATAAAAAGTTCGGCCAGCGCTCAAATGAAAAAGGCCAGCAAGAGATTCACTCATGCCGGCCTTCAAGTTCGCTTCTCTATCAATCCCGCCCAACTGTGATATCGAACAACCGCAAACTTCCATCTCTAGATGGCGGTTGCCCGCGTAAAGGAAACGAATGGGTTCGACAGATCCGGATGAAGCGGGAATTCGATTGGACGACGAGGCGCACCCCCCGGCCAACTGCATTACCACGCCGACAGCTAACGCAAAATAAAGGCGCTTCACTTCAATGCGCAAAGCTCTAATTCCTTTGCAACCGCATCAACGTCCGGGACATGATTGTCGGCTAAGCGCTTTTGCGCCCAGTCTTTCATTGCCTCACGCATCTCGGCGTCGACCTTATTGGGGTCGTAGTCTTTGCCGGCGGTCTTTGTGTAAACGACCAATCCTCTACCAGCGGCCGCCATGTACTCCATGAAGCCGTGGTACGCGTCAGCGTTGCCCTTCTTCATATCTCTCCACTTACTCATCATCGTTCCTAAGGTACCTTTAGCAGCGTGAAACGGAATCGCCCCTAGAAAGAACTGGACTAACATTTCCCGTTCTTCCTTAGATTTCGCATTTTTCAGAACTTCAGCAATTTCCTTAAGAGTAGTTGGAAGCGCTTCCGTCGCGCGCACCCCTTTGTCGCCAACGGCATTTCTATAGACGTACTGCACAGCGGTTTCCATAGCGTCCCGTTGACTCTTCGTTAATCCGATTCCGTCAAAAACCTTCGACTGGACTTCAATTTGTGAACTTAGTCCTTTTAAACCAGCGGCATTTGTCTTCAATCCCGCCATTTCCGCGATGAGGTCCATTTTACTCAGCTCTTCAGCGCGAGCCGCGCCCTCTAAACGGCGTTTCTCCTTACTGGCGGCGTCCATATCGGAGTCCGCAGTGCTGACACGATTTTTCGCGCCGTGAGGCATTAATCCGGGAGCGTGGCTTCCGTCCCCTCCCTCTGTCAGCGCCTTTGCGGCGCCGGAGCCAATGGGGGTGCGAAGAGCGGGGGCGCCTGCCTTGGGCGCTTGGGCAGCCGGTTGTCCAGGTGCAAAAATTCCAGACGATTTTTCCGCCGCTTGTCCCGGTACAGCCCCACTTGCAGCAGCACCGCTTCCCCGAATGAGTTCTTCCTGAGTTTTAATTTGATCAGTCGTCGCCTTTTCGGATTGCGCGCGTTCCACATCCTGGACCTTGTTCGTGCCGGTGCGCCCAGGATTGACAATCCCACCGAATTTGTCCCGCGCGAAAACATTGGAGCTTCCCAGCACCAAAATAGCCACCGCCGATAGGTACGTAATAGCTTTCACAGGTATCCTCCAGACTGAGTCTAGGTATCGCAAGTTCCAGGCCATGAAAGGCACCTCTGGGCACTCACGTTAAATAATGAAAACGAAAAACTTTTTCAGCGGAAGAAACGCAAACCCCATGTATTCACTGAGTCTTAATTGTAGAGCGTTTGCGCATTGAAGTAAACTTTGAGTACGCACTCTCTGAGTACGGTGCCCCCCGTTTCCGGCGGCACTGCCAGTATGCGTCGCGTTACGGCGCCTGTGTCACACTCGCCCCCCTCCACGCGTCTCTCCCCCGAACGACATACAACTCTAGGGAGGAACGTAAATGCCCGCTGTACCAAGACGCTTTCGAGAAAATATCGTGTGGACCATCGCGGGAACCGCGCTGGCCTCTAACGTCTTGGGAATCGCCATCGGTGCGCGCCTCACGCACCCCGCGCCTCTTTCCAATACCGCAGCAGCGGCCTCGCTGCCCGTCGCCCCCGTGCCGGAAATGCCCGCCAAAGTCGATGGCCAAGCGCTTGCGCGCACCGCTGCAGACTTTCGCGCTGTCGCTAAAGCGGTAGGCCCTTCAGTCATCACCATTAAAGCAAGCCGCGAGGCCAAGGCGCCGCGGTCGATGCGGCGTTCACGTGGCGCCCAAGGTGGCCAGCCAATGCCAGGCGATCTCGGCGATCTTTTTGAGCGGTTCGGGTTTTCGTTTGGTGCCCCTCCGGGAGGAATGCCCCCAGGCGGTTTGGAGGGTGGCCCTCAACAAGCCTCGGGTTCTGGTTTTATTATCGATAAAAACGGCACAATCGTAACCAATTACCACGTCATCAAAGGCGCGGACAAAATCACAGTCCAGTTGCCTGACGACGACGCCGAAGAAGTCGTCGCAAAAGTCATCGGCACCGATCCCCGCACCGATCTCGCTGTTTTGAAAATCCAAACCGGCGCGGATCTCCCTGCTGTCGAGTGGGCCGATTCCAACAACGTCGAAGTGGGAGACTCCGCCATCGCCATCGGCAGCCCCTTCATGCTCACCCACTCGGTCACTGCCGGAATCGTGAGCGCCAAGGGTCGCAATGCCTCGCGCTTGATAGGCGCCGACTTTGGCTATGAAATGATCCAGACCGACGCCGCCATCAACCCCGGTAACTCCGGCGGGCCGCTCTGCTCCGCAGATGGTAAAGTGATGGGCGTCAACACCGCCATCTACACCCAAAGCGGCGGCTACATGGGCATTGGCTTTGCCATTCCCTCGAGCCTCGCCCGCGAGGTGGTGAACACACTCATCACCCACGGTAAAGTAACGCGTGGCTGGTTGGGAGTGGCCATTGAGCCCGCGTCAAAAGACATCAAAAAAGAAATGGGCATTACAGCCGGTGTTCTGGTGCATGAAGTGCAAGAAGATAGCCCGGCCGAAAAGGCTGGTCTGCGCGCGGGCGACGCCATTGTGCAAATCGATAACTCGGTAGTGACTAAGGTCGAGCAGTTGCAACGGCTCATCACCCGTTACAACCCTGGCGACAAAGTTTCCCTGCAAATCGTCAACTATACCGACGGTAAAAAACGGACGGTAAATGTGCAGATTGGGCGCTTACCCGATCCCAAGAAAGACGAAGAGAGCCAGGGTTAAAAGTTACCCCCTAAAGTTCCCCTCCAACTGCCGCCGTTGAGATCGAAAGGTCTTTGCGGCGGCAGGTTCTATTTTGAGGGGAAACGCATCGCGACGTACTCGTCGTAAGTCATGTCGTGACTAATGGCCCCGCGTCCGGTGATTTCAATTACACGGTTTGCGATGGTTTGGTTGAACTGGTGATCGTGCGACGTAAAGAGCACGGTACCGTTAAACCGAATCAGCCCGTTGTTGACGGCGGTGATTGATTCCAAATCCAAATGGTTGGTCGGGCCGTCGAGCAACAAGACATTCGCTTTCGTGAGCATCATCCGCGCCAGCATGCAACGCACTCGCTCGCCCCCGGAAAGCACCGACACTTTTTTCATCGACTCTTCGCCGGAGAAAAGCATCCGCCCTAAGAACCCGCGAATGAAGGTTTCGGTTTGATCTTCCGAAAATTGGCGCAACCAATCCACCAAGGTGTACTGGCAACCATCAAAGTACTTGGCGTTGTCCTTGGGGAAGAAGGCTTGCGAAGTCGTAATGCCCCACGAGTAAGTCCCGCCGTCTTGCTTGGCTTCGCCCATCAAGATCTCAAAGCAAGCCGAGATGGCTACTTCATCGCCGACAAAAACAATCTTATCGCCTTTCTTCACTTCGAAGCTGACGTTGTTGAGCACCTCGGTGCCTTCAACGGCTTTGGATAAATTCACCACCTTGAGCAACTGATCGCCCGCTTCCCGCTCGGGATTAAAACCCACGAACGGGTACTTGCGAGTGGAAGCTTTGATATCGTCGAGCGTCAGCTTATCGAGCATCTTCTTGCGCGAAGTAGCTTGCTTAGACTTCGAAGCATTGGCGGAGAACCGAGCGATGAAATCTTTGAGGTCCTTGGCTTTGTCTTCGTTCTTACGGTTTTTTTCCTGCTGGAGCCGAAGCGCCAACTGACTCGACTCGTACCAGAAATCGTAATTACCGGAGAACAGCTGCACTTTGCCGAAATCGATATCGGCGATATGCGTGCAAACTTTGTTCAAAAAATGGCGATCATGGCTCACCACCACGACGGTTTTATCAAAGTCGTAGAGGAAATCTTCCAACCAACGGACAGCCGCAGCATCGAGGTTGTTGGTAGGTTCATCGAGCAAAAGATTGTCGGGCTTTCCAAACAGGGCTTGGGCCAAAAGGACTTTCACCTTTTCCGAACCCTGCAGCTCTTTCATTTTCTTGTCGTGCAACTCAGTGCCGATGCCCAGGCCGGCCAGCAACACAGCGGCGTCGGACTCCGCCTCCCAACCGTTTAGGTCGCCGAATTCTTCTTCGAGTTCCGAGGCGCGGTCGCCGTCGGCGTCGGTGAAATCGTCCTTGGCGTAAAGCGCTTCGCGTTCTTCGATAAGCGCATTCAAACGCGGGGCACCCATCAAAACCGTTTTCAAAACCTGGACTTCATCGAACTCGAAATGATCTTGGCGCAAGAACGCCAGACGCTCTCCAGGGGTGATATTGACACTTCCGCCCGTGGGAGAGATTTGGCCGGCCAAAATCTTCAAAAAGGTGGATTTGCCCGCTCCGTTGGCGCCGATCAGGCCATAGCAATTGCCAGGCACAAACTTGATCTCGACGTCCTCGAAAAGGCGACGCCCGCCGTAACTCATATTTAAATTGGAAGTGCTAATCATTCGGTTTTCTCGTTTTGCGTGTAATACCAGATTGTTGGCCGACCGAACACCGCAAAGTGGACGCGGTGCGCCAGGATTGATCGGTGGGGCCGAAATGTGCTAGTAAGCCGCATGTTTAAAACCGCACTACTGTCGTCGATTCTTTTGGCTAGCCCCTCTTTGCAGGCCTCTACCTACCCCTGGGATTTGACAGACTGCCTGGTTCAATTGGTTGGCAATAGGACCCAGGCAACCCCGTTGCTGCAAAAGGCCCGGGAACAAGAGCCTGTCATTCTGCAGCAGCTAATGAACCTCATGGCGATTGCGTCGGTGAGCCCCGATTCCAGCTCCAAAACTGAAATGCAGGCAGCGGCAGACGAGGTAGTTGCTTTTTACCAAGGAGTCGTGGGCGCACCGAGGGTACGAAAATTCACGGTGAATGGCAGTCTTCCGTACGTGGTTGCGGAATCGGAGCAGCGCCCCGGCCTGCCAACGATTCTCTTTTATGCGCACTACGATGTAATGCCACCGGGACCGGAAGACAAATGGACCATCACCCAACCCTTTCAACCCCGTATCATAGGGACATCGCTCTATGGTCGCGGCGCAGGCGATAACAAGGGCGGGGTTTATGTCATCGGGGCGGCGCTCAAGCCGTTCCTCGATTCGGGTAACGCACTCGGCTTTAATTTTCGCGTGATTCTGGATGGCGAAGAGGAAATCGGTTCGCCGAATTTCATCGAACTCACCAAACAGCACCCGGAACTTTTCAGTGATGCCGATATGGTGATCGCACCCGACGGTGTCAATCTACGTTCAGAAGTACCGACTATTACCACTTCCTTGCGTGGCCTTTTGAAAGTTTCGGTTACCGTCACCGCCGGCGAAAAGGGCGTGCATTCGGGGATTTATGGAAATGCCTACCCCGATCCTCGTACCGCCGTAACCATGGCCACCGCAAAACTTTTTGATTCCGATAATGGAACGATTACGATCCCGTCGCTTTACCAAGGGTTGATCCCGGTCTCGGCGTCCGAGCAAGAAAGTCTCCGGCGTCTGCAAAACCGCGAGCAAGCCTTTCGGGCCAACGCCGGCCTACTGGAGCACGCCCAAATTCTCTCCCACGGCGTTTTTCCGATTGATGCACAATTAGCGCGTGAGACCTCGATTGCCATTTTGGGTATCGATGGAACCAATGGCCAGACGGCGACGATTCCGCCTTTTGCCCAAGCGCATTTGTCGGTTCGTGTTCCACCGGGGAAAGATCCCCAAGCTGTTCGCCGGGCTTTGGTCGAGCACTACCGAAAAAATACTCCATTCAATTTGCAGGTCGACGTTTCCGAAGACCCCGGAGCCACCTACCCGTGGCACGCGGACGCCGACCACCCCGCCCTGAATTTGGTCGGCACGGCCCTCTCTTTTGGTTTTGGCACCGAACCCACGCTCTTTATGGGATCGGGTGGCACCATTGGCTTGATGACGGTGTTGTCGCGCGCGACCAAGGGCGCGCCCCAAATGCTCATAGGTATCGACGACCCCGATACTAATCTGCATGGGCCCGACGAGCAGCTGCATTTGCGCACTTTTGCCGGCAACCGAGATGGGCTCATTCACCTGCTCCATTCGCTTAGCCTGGCGCGTCGCTTTCCCTAGCAATCTCTCAATCTTTGCGGCTATTTAGCCGATAAGTAGGGCAGATGCGCAAGCCCTTCATATTGCTGCTCTTAGTCTCGCTGGGTGCGTGCGCGTGGCCCAATCGCTATGCCGCCGAGAATGGAGATGGCGGTTATGCCGACGATAAATTCGATAAAGAGATCCGTATCGCCCGCTTTGCCGGCAATTCAAGCACCTCCTCTAAAAACGCCGACGTGCTCTCGCATTTTAGGGCGGTGGAAGTCTGCCTGGAGCTTGGCAATTTAATCGCCCGCTTCTGGGGCACTACCGACCGTTCGGTATCCCAAACCGTGCGCCAAAGCGCCGCCGCTTCTTACGTTTCGCCGAGCTACTTCACCAACCAAACCAGTGGCCACAGCGGCATCTGGGGGAGCTCCTTCGGAAACGACCATTTCAAAAATGAGCCGTTCAGCAAAACCGTGTTTGAGTACCCCACTTTCGACACCGCCTATAGCTGCAGCGCCCGCGCCTTTAGCCTAGGCGCCTCCTTTGGGCAGGTTCCGGCGGAGGAAATGAAACGGTTGGTAACCGATTCTCCCCAGGGCGTTCGCATCGAATCGTTCAACATCGGCTCCCAAAACCAAGCCTCCCTGCGGGTGGGGGATATCGTTTTCAAGATCAATGGCGTTCGAATGCTCAGTGTCGCTCAACTCGGGATAGCCGTGGACAGCGCGCCCAATAAGGAGCGTTTGGAACTCGCCATTCTACGCGCCGGCCGACCGCTCACCGTAACGGTAAAAGCGCTGGAAACCACCACCGAGGCGCGCTCCCTAAACCGCGTTATCATCAACCAAGCCTGCGCCATCTCCGAAGCCAACCACCGTCCTCTCTGTTCTTACTTATCCCGTTAAGATTTGCTATGGTGCGTCACGTTTTTTACCATAGAGGTACTCGTGCGCGCTTTAGCCTGTTTCGTTCTCGTTTTCGTTGGCCTATCTAGCCCGTCTCAAGCGGCTACTAATGAATGCAGGGGCAGGATCATGCACCTGGGCGCCTTGCAGGGGGGGCTTACGGCCGAGCAGTTGGATCAGTCGCGGGTTGTGATAGAGAACCTGCAGAAAAATGGCCTGCTGTACTCCGCCTTAGCCGCCACATTGCAGGCGCAAGGTATCACCCCCCGGAACACCGAAACCTGGGCGGCGTTTGTGGCCGATTTTTACATGGTCCCCCAACGAGACGCCATCATCGCCGAAACCACCAGCCGCTTGCTCTACGAGTTTTTCCAACCCCAGACCAAAACCCTGGAACAGGCCGTGGCTGCCAGCAAAGCCATTGGAATGGGCGCGCAACTTTTTCTAGAAACGCAGGCAACGTTGCGAACCCTTCTGCCTACGGTTCGCTGGAAAGACCTAGTGGAGCTAAAAATCTTCAGCGATTTCCCACTCGTCATAGAGGAATTGGCCGCGCGTATGCGCCGGTTATTCCCGCGCGCCAGTGTGCCGCTATTGGCGGGATTTCCCCCGAACTTGGATGAAGTGCTAAACTCTTACGCCGTTCTGCCCGCAGAGGTGGTTACTTTCGATGCGCAGTGGCGTTTGGATTGTGAAGACGCCAAGCAAGTCGACGCTGTAATCGAAAAACTCCGCGGTGCCTCTTTGCAGGAGTTGCCCGTGATGCGGCAGGCTGAGGACCGTGCGAAGTATTTCCGAGAGCTGTCCTGGGCCCAACACAAACAACGTCAATTTGTCGCCCAGCAAGATCTCGCCCGATCCGTGAGCCAACGGATCGAGCAAGTAGACGAAGAAGCCAAACAGCGCGATGCCGCGGCCGCTTTGAAGGCGCTCACTGGAATCCAGGCGCGCGCTGCCGGCCTGCGCGAACGGCGCGACACACTGCTAGCCCGCGCTAGCCGTCAAGAGACGCAATACGCCCGATACCAGCAGCTAACCAATCGAGATGAGGAGAAAACCTCGGCCGGGGTAAAAACGCTGCGCGAAGTAGCGGCCGCACGCCGCAAATTTCTTGCTGCTCGCAAAGAGTGGCGCGCCAGCACGCGACCGATTGTCGCCAGACCGGCTTCTCAACCGCAGAATTTAGCTGTCGCGGTAAAGGTTCCGATAGCGGAGCAGCTCAAGCGTGAATCTATCGCAGATGTTCTGTATGAGGACGAAATCGACCCAGATAAACTACACGATGCGATTACGCAGACCTCGCGTCGATTGTCACCGGAAGAGTTCACGGAATTAGCTCTGTTCGCTCTCAACTTTCTGCAAACCGACGAGGACGTTTCTTACGAAGATACCGATTTAGTCAAAGTGGCCCAGAGTGTGCTGAAAGCCGCAAAGACTTTTGACCTCACCGAGCGACAAATCTCCACCCTGCGCATCCAGCTCAAAACTGTGGCCGACCGCTTGAGCGCCCCGGAAGACCACGAAGATGATGAAACCATCGCATACCTCCGTGCGACTCACTCTCTCGAATGGCTCTTGCCTTCAATGATTGACCGAAACCCCGAAGAGGCGTTGTCTCAAGAAGAACGCATTCTGCGCAAAGACAATTTCTTATTTGAAATGGGGCAGCTGAGCAAAGACCAAGACGACGAAGTCGAGGCTGCGCTCAATTCGCTAGTCCGAAGAAGGGGCATCAGCCCAGAGCAGCTCACTCGGCAGCTGATTCTGTGGCTAGCAGAAGCGAATCCAGAAACAGATGAGCATCGCGCCGAACTGGTAAATAAACTTTGCACTTCCCTGTGGTCATACCAAGCCGGTCTTTCAGACGAGCAGATCGAACGGTTGCGCAATGAACTCAAGAAATTCACTGAAAACATCAGTGACAATGACGAGCTAGCAAAGGTAGGCGGCTTTTTACGCAACTCAAATTGGGACACCCTATCGAAACGCTTTGTCGTTGCACAGGATGAAGACTTAATCCCAGATGCACCTGCCGCAGTTGCAGCGGCCAATGGGAAACCAGTAGGTCCGGAAGTTTTGCCGAACGAAATCCAAGCTCTCCACGATCGCTGGCGCGCACTTGCCGAGGCTTCTCGCCCGCTGCGCGAAGATTCGGCTGTGATGGCTGCGTATAACCGCGAAAAACAAATCCGCGCCGATTTGCGCGCTGCACTCGCCACCCTGGATAAAGGCGACCCAAGCTCAGCGATAAATTCGGTGATGCTCACCTTGCGGTCGGCCCATACGGCACTTTCCATTGATCGGTTTACGGCTTTGGTAGTCGATCTTGCAATAGTTCATACCTTTAAAAACAAACTTTCCCCCGACGACGAGAATTCGGAAACCCAATATATTGAGGAACTATTCGGGATGTTAAGGAGGCTTGGCTTGGGGAGCGCACAAGCGGCCCGCATTGCAGAAGCTAGCCTACACATTCTAAGAATTCTTGATGATGAAGAAACGGAACTTCTCTACGAAAAGTCCAGGCAGACTTTGCTTTCCTCCGCCTTCGATCTGCTTTTCACGCGGCCCAACGCCCTTGAGTCTGGCGACAGCGAGCGCGTTCAATCAGCCTTGCGCAAGCTAATCGAAGTGCGCAACCAGCCCGACAACACACCGGACTACCAGCTGAGCATTTACTTAGCCAGTCCACGCTGGGTCAGCGCAGCGACCGGCTATCGGCAGGCCACCCTATCGAACCTAAGTGAAGTAGAAACGGAATTGGCCCAAGCCGAGGTCGACCTGCAACGGGCGCGGGCCGCAGTCGAGGCGATTGGGAACGCCCCGTAGTGCAAGCGCTCACTTTCATTCTTCTAACGCTGGCTTTGCCCGCCTGGGCAGGACCTCCGATAGACGGATCCAATCCTTATTCTCCTCCTCAATCCCCGGCAGTGGAATTGGATCACCGATCCCTATGGCCAAACCTTGTCAATCTGAGTCGGGATTTTGACGAGCAAGCCCGCGCCCTCAGTTCGGACCCAGATAAATCGCAATTCAGGCAGCGGCTGGGTACTCTCGCCCAGACGACAGCCGATAGCGCCCGCGCTGTTTTGCGCAGTACCTTTCCCTCAGCGAAGGATGCGGACTTGCGAAACAGTTTCGCGGTGACACCCCCTTCGGCGCTGATGGAGCTCGAGACGATCATTCGGGCGACGATTCTGGAACGGACCGACGTGCCGACCCTGATGGCCTATCGCCAAACTTACCAAAATGACCTGCGCACTAACCCGGAGTTGCGCGCTCTTGAGCGGGATATTTTGATCACCCTGTTTGGGTTGGGCGGAATGCTCTATCTGCAGAATCGCCTCTCACTAAAACGAATCGCGCCTAATCTAACCACGGTGGGGATCGGTTTTATTGCCGGCGGTATGCTTGCGCTGGGGCTTACGGCAACCGACATGGGCATCGCGTATCTTACGGCTCACCCTCGCGTAGCAGTCGGCCTGCTAGGGTTTCTCTATGGCGCCCCAACCGTGATCCGCGCCACTCTCAACACACTTTTCGGAACCCGGCGAGCCAGGGATGGCCTTGTGGCGATGGAATCGGTTTTGGGCAGCCCTGCACTATCGGTCGTGGATTACCGGATTCTAGCGACACATAGCGACGCCGCTCAACGTTTGGCGAGCTCCTGGCATCCCCGTTGCCGGCATATTCTGGAAGCACTCAACGGCGCGAGCCGCTGGGACGAAGTGAAGTAACCCTCCTCGCAAGATCGTGCCGCCAACCAATTAGAAAGAGAAACTCGGCCCCCAAAAAAACCGGGGCGTTGAAAATCTGAGTCAGGTTGTCCACAAAGGCGGGTTTGCGGCCCTCCCAATAGTGCCCCAGAAACTGAAACGCCCACCCAACGATAAACGCGGTGGCCGAGGTCGCATAGGCACGTGGCCCTGAAAAATACTGGGCTACCCCGCAAAGTGCAGCGAATACACCGCCTAAGAAAATACCTAAGCCAAAATCAAAACGGCAATAATACACCGTGGCCGCCGCCGTCAGTGCAGCGCCCAGCCAAAGGGGCAGCAGAAGTAGGACCGAAAAAACCAAGAGCGGCACGCCGATAAAATGGGTGATCTGATTGCGGCGATCCCGGTGGTAGGGACCATACGCAGCAAAGCAATCCTCAAGGCGCGGCATCGGATTTTAATGGTTAATAGGACGCAGGATGCGAATACGGCGGTCCGCAATTTGCGGATCGGTAATGGAATATTTGCGAAGCAAATTTTCCACTTCTTGCCCGGTCAAAGGCTTGCGGATTTTTAGAATGAAAAACACCGTATACAAAAGGATCAAAAAATCCATGCGCAGAGAATAAGTCTCTAGCGCGTGTTGGCAGTAGGCGCTCTCAACGCGCAAGCGCACATCGTCTGGCACGCAATCGCGGTGCATGACTTGAGCAAAGCCGGTGAGCCCTGCCTTGGTTAAGAAACGCTCTTCAACGTTACTGTGTTTTTCTTTCAGCGCTGTGATCACGTTTTCGGGCAACGGACGGCTGCCCACCAAACTCATTTTGCCGGTTACCACGTGCAGGAGCTGGGGCAATTCAGTCAGCGAGAACCGCTCATATAAACGCCCCATCGGGGTGTAAAGCGGCGAACTGGCCGGGATGTTCAAAAAGCGTTGCTGCTCTACCGGAATCGTTTCGCGGTTGGCGATTTGGGAGGCGTTGCGGACCATGGTGCGGAATTTCAAAACGAGCAGGTGACGCCCCTGGAAAATGCGGCGTTCAGAGCGATAGAAAATCGGAAGTCCCGAAAAGATCAGATTCAGCAGGGCCAATACCAGAAACAACGGCACCCAAAGCGGCGCCGCAGCCAGGCAAACCACCAGGTCGAAGGCCCGTTTCTTGGCGAGGTTCACAGCTTCACTGCGGATCTTGGACATAATGACGTCCTCATACCATGCGGGAAAGCGTTAGACCACGCAGGAACAGCAAAATTCGGCTGTCCCAACCTACCACCCTGCGTCGGCAAACGCGCCGCGCTAGGACCATCTTCGCCACCAACTCGGCCGCCCGACTATAAGGGGTATGGACCCGCTGCCGGAGCCCACCCTTCTCCACCAAACGCCCGGGGTAAACCACCGAAAGCGAGGCTCCCTTAGAACGCGCCACCCAGGCATCCAATGCCCCCTCGACCAGCAGCTTCCATCCCGCATAATACCGGCGGGATCGGCGCGGGGCCAAAGCAAGGACACTGGATAGGTAAACCACGTGCACGGGCTGTGGGGCGTAAAGAGCAAGCAAGGTCTGCAAGAAGTCGAGATCGGCAAAGCCACTTTCCAAATCGCGGTCCGTCCGCGGGGCCCCGGTATGTACGGGCCCCAGAGCGAAGCAAACCACCGCAACCTCGGTGGCGTCGGGCAGCTCGCAAGCCGGATCCCAGGCGCGCAAGAGCTTTGCGCCGGGGTACATTTTCTTTAGCAAATCGAAATCCCGCTCATGCCGTGCGACGAGCGCGACGTCTTGGGCGCGGACTTCTGGCAGCGCAAGAAAAGCCTGCGCCAAGCGGGTTTTAGGGCCTTGGATGACTAACAGCACGGTCGCCTCGTGGGAAAGAGCCTACCATTTTCTGGCCGAACAGGCGTAGGATGCCGATATTGGGGCGAAAAAAATGAACAAACAAGTGCGAAACGCCGAAGAGGCGGTCCGAGATATTCCGGATGGGGCGGTACTCGCCATCGGTGGATTTGGGCTTTGCGGGATTCCCGAAAACTGCTTGGCGGCGCTCGTCCAAAAAGGCGTCAAGAACCTCACTTGCATTTCCAATAATGCGGGGGTGGATGATTTTGGAATTGGCTTGTTGCTGCAAAAGCGGCAGGTCAAAAAAATGATCTCCAGTTACGTCGGCGAAAACAAACTCTTCGAACAGCTCGTGCTCTCGGGCGAATTGGAATTGGAACTCACTCCCCAAGGCACCTTGGCCGAAAAACTCCGCGCGGGCGGGGCCGGAATCCCAGCGTTTTTCACCGCGACTGGCTACGGCACACAAATCGCCGACGGCAAGGAAACGCGCGAAATTCGCGGCCGCCATTATGTTCTCGAACATTCTCTCTTCGCCGACTTTGCGCTCGTAAAAGCCTGGAAGGGCGACACCATGGGGAATTTAGTTTTTCGTGGCACCGCCCGCAATTTCAACCCGATGGTCGCCACCGCCAGCTACCGCACGATTGCAGAGGTGGAAGAACTGGTGCCGGCCGGCGAACTCGATCCCGACCACATTCACGTACCGGGGCTTTACGTAAAACGGATTTTCCAGGGCAGCGACTACCAAAAACGGATCGAAAAACGGACTACCCGAAAGGCTTAATATGCCCCTCACTCGAGAACAAATCGCGATGCGCATCGCGCGCGAATTAAAAGACGGCAACTATGTCAACTTGGGTATTGGCATTCCCACGCTAGTTGCTAACTACATCCCCAAGGGAATCGAAGTCGTTTTGCAAAGTGAGAATGGGATCTTGGGCATCGGGCCCTACCCCACCGAAGCAGAAGTAGACGCCGATTACATTAACGCCGGCAAAGAAACCATCACGACCATGAAAGGCTCGTCCATTTTCTCCAGCGCCGATTCATTTGCCATGATCCGAGGCGGCCATATGGACCTCACCGTGATGGGCGCGATGGAAGTGGACGAAACCGGCAGCATCGCAAACTGGATTATCCCGGGCAAAATGGTGAAGGGAATGGGCGGAGCGATGGATTTGGTGGCCTCCGGCAGTCGACTGATAGTAGCCATGCAGCACGTCTCCAAAACCGGCGAAAGCAAGATTTTACCCAAATGCACGTTGCCGCTCACGGGGGTTCGGGTGGCCAAACAAATCGTGACGGAGCTCGCGGTCATCGACGTGACAGATCAAGGCTTGGTGTTAAGAGAAAGAGCGCCTGGCGTTTCGATTGAGGAAATAACCCGAGCCACTGCCGCCAAGTTGACGGTGCCCGCGAACGTGCCCGAAATCGTGTTTTAAGCCGCGTCCGCGCAGCACTTCTTGTATTTTTTGCCGCTGCCACAGGTGCAGGGATCGTTGCGGCCGATTTTGGGGCTGGTGCGCACGGAGGTGACCACCGGAGCGTGCTCGTGGTGCCCTTCTCCGGCTTTGTGGGTATGGGCATCCCCCTCTACAAATAGCCAGGCACCTTGCTTATCCCGGCGGAACTCGGCCACTTCGTGGTGGTCGATGCCCTCCCCCTTGATTTCGTAGGTGGCGGTGAATTCGACCATTCCGGTTTTGTCGTCGGGGCCACCGTCTTTGGTATCGATAATCTTCAGCCCCAACCACTTGGCTTGTTCGGCCCAGTCTTGGGTGCCTTTTTCGTCAAAATCTTTCTTGGCTTCGGGAGCCATCGTTTTTTTGATGTAGTCGATATCCGCCCGAGTGAAGGCCGAGTAGCGCGAACGCATCAGGGCTTCGGCGGTTTCGGGGACTGCTTTACCTTCCAGGAAGGGGCCGCAGCACTTTTCAAAAGACTTTTCGTTTCCACACGCACAGTTCATGCCTCGTTTCTAGCCGCGAAAAAGACGAAAAGCACTCCCTTTTTGAGGTCGCATGGGGGAGAGTCGGTCCGTGAATCGACTGGAAAAACTGGGCGTCCATTTCCCCTACTTCGTAGCCCCCATGGTGGGCATTAGCCATGTGGCGTTCCGGGAATTGGTGCGTTTTTACACCCCACCGTCTCTGCAACCCTTGCTGTTTACCGAAATGATCTCCAGCCGACGATTGCCCCAGGAAAATGTCGGCGAAGTCGATTCTCTACGCACAAGCCCGGGGGAGGACAACCTCATCCCCCAGCTCCTTTGCAACGAGGAATCTTTTATTGAGCAGTCGATGCACAAGCTGCGGCGACTCTACCCATGGGGCATCGATATCAATATGGGCTGCCCCGCCACCCAGACCCTGAAACACAACTGGGGCGTGCAGCTAATGCACGATAAATCCAAGGCGGCCGATGTGGTGCGCTTTGCCAAAAAGTACACGGATGTCCCCATCAGCGTGAAACTGCGAGCAGCCTTAGGGAACGAGTTCGACGAAGCCTATTTGCTCGAGTTCACCGAGGCCTTGGAAGACGCGGGCGCCGATTGGCTCACCATCCATTGCCGAACCCAATCCCAGGGGCATCGCGGCTACGCCCACTGGACCGAAGTGGAAAAAGTAGCCCAAGCGCGCAAAATCCCCATTGTCGCTAATGGCGACATCCACACTTGGGAAACCGCTATTGCGGTTCGCCAAAACCACGGAGTAGACGGCGTGATGATCGCGCGCGCCGCCACCGCGCGGCCTTGGATCCTTTGGCAAATCGCTCATGGCTTGGGCTTGACGGACAAACCCGCCAACGCCACCCGAGACCTGCCGCCCCTCACACCCGAAGACGAAGCCCAGGAGTACTTTGCCTCGATCTTGCGCCTGAGTTGTCTTTTGGAAGAATTTTATGGTGACCACCCCGAAACGCTGCGCAAAATTCACCTGCACCTGACCATCAGCAGCCGCTGGCTTTTCTTCGGGCACGATTTTCTCGTGCGGGCCAAACGATCTCGCACCATGGCCGAATTGCGCGATTTCGTGAATACCTACCGCGACGGCACCACCCAAAAAATGCTCGCCTCCGCCCGCATCTAGAGATACCAGTATTGGACGGGGGAATTATGAAAAGCCTGATTTTGCTCTCTCTTCTTGCGTTTCCTGCGATGGCAGACTTCTCCGATGTAGAAGTTCTTCGCTGCGGAGACCCTGGGAAATTCATTTTGCGACTTGTGCACACGGACACCGGAGATATTCTCTCGCTCGTCGAAAAACCCGGAAAGGCGGCTTCGAACGCCTATTTGCATGAAGCGAAGTGGGATTTCGTAAATCACTCGCTACACTTTCAATCGCTGATTTTTGTTTTTGACGACGCCCTCAACCCCAAGCAGCTCACCGTTAAACGCCCAGCGACTTCGCCGATCAGCGGCCAGACGGTTTCCTGCCAAGTAAAGGAAACCAAATTGTATGCCGCTCTTTTACATCTTGGGGCGCTTACGATTCCAGGTGACTTGACCGAACGGCTTTTTGCGGGGGACTACGTCACAGTACAATTCTTAGATACCAAGCACAAATCCGGCGACTTCAATTGCAAGTACACGTTCCTAGGAGATCGTCGGCAGGATTGCCATTGGAATTCCGAAGACCGATTGGTGACGGTGCAATTCCAGGATGGCGGTAAGCCGCGCACCCACGTTTTCATGGCGGATCCACTTACGAAGACTTTGATTTCGGCCAGCGCAAAGCTCACTCAATAACCCAAATGCCGCACAACCCAAAAAACCCTCTCGAAGGGATGACGCTAGAAATGATTCTCAACGAGTTGGTGGCGGCCTATGGTTGGGAAGAGCTGGGCCAGAGCATCAAAATCCGCTGCTTCACCCACGACCCCAGCATCAAATCGAGCCTTACCTTCTTGCGACGTACTCCTTGGGCACGAGCGAAGGTCGAAGAGCTGTTCCTTTACCACCGGGAAAACCCGCCGAAGTAGACCTGGAGTGAATTTGCCCAGACATGGAGACTCCCCTTCGTGAAAAAGCACGATAATCGATTGCTATACCTGCTCTCACACAGAACCGGGAAACTGCTTGGCGCAGCGTTGGTGGCCGGGATTTCGGCCCTTATCGGGTGGTGGGTACCTCGGAGTACACCACCGGTCACCTCGCATAATGCTGGTGCTCCTGCCCTTCAAGAAGTTCTAGGCTCAAACCCCAGCGCCACACTTAGAGCCGCGCTCCGCAATCACCAAGAACTAGAGTATGTCGAAATCCCCGGTGCTCGCGTGGTGAAACTGTTGCGGACCGATAATCATGGCTCGAGACACCAGCGATGGATTGTGAAGATTCCAAGCGGAGGCGAGATCACGGTGGTCCACAATATCGACCTGGCGGAGGCAGTCCCGCTCTCATTGGGTGATACGGTCGACTTGGCCGGGGAGCTTGTTTACGGAGCTCGGCACCACGATCCGATTCTCCATTGGACGCACTCCGATCCAAGGGGCAAGCGCAAAGGTGGCTTTATTGTTCACCAGGGGAAGAGATACGACTGAGATGGGAAAAACGCCCGCGTGATAAAATACGTCCATGAAAAGAACTTCGGCCGCTTTGCTACTTCTGGCACTCTGGACACCTTTCACTGCGGCGGCGGAGACGGAGATTTTGGCAGTGCTCGATTCCATCGGTAAAGTCGCTCAAAAAGTACGCACGGATTCGGCAGACGAAAACCCCCTGTGGAAATGCACTCCCAAAACAAGCTTCACCTGCTCGGCCACCGGCTGCAAAAAGGGAAAGAACACCGGATGGCTCTTGCTCGATTTCAAAGCCGCGAAATACGAGCGTTGTGATTCCATCGGTTGCGAAAGTTTTCCGTTCAACTACACCCGGCTCGGCGACTACTCGACGTTCGGAAACGCTCAAGCCGCGCTTAAGCTAAAAAATGACGCGAGTTTTTATTCCGAATCCGCCAGCGACGCAGAGAAAGTGATTGTGTCATTTGGGAGCTGCGCTCCCCGCTAGCTACGGCGCGGATTCTAAAACTGCGCCAGCGCACGAATCTCCATCTAGAGAGCGATACAGATCCATGAGCTGACCTACGAGCGTTGGGTCGTCCGCCGCATAACCCAGACGCGTGGGATTGGCTTGGTAGGCACGCGCATTCCAAATCACGTCGACCAACGACGCAAAGCCGGCAGGATCTTCTTTGGCGAGGGCCTTAGTGGTAACGGCATCGGCTCGAAACTCATAAGCCAAGACCAGAGGCTCGGCTCCCGAACCTTGCCCTATTTCGGCACTCGAAAGAGTCCCCGACAGCACCGTGAACACAGGCTCCAAACGCTTTTCCACTCCATCGACTCGGATCGTCTGGCGCACGATGGAGTTTGGAATGCGGAAGGTCATCAAGTTGTTGGGGGTTAAGCCTCCCTCTCTCGGTGGCAACCGCCCTTCCGAAAAAACAATCACATCGGTGTAACCTGCCTCCAACGCCAGGCGAATTTGCGTGTCAAACGACTCGGACTTGCCCCGTCCGGCAAAGGGAGAGGAGTCTGCCAGCACAACAATCCAACCCGCGTGGTCGCTGAGGCTATTGGCCAACGCAAATCCGGCCTCGTCTTGCGGTACAAAATGGTAGGCCGCTAGCAAAACTGCTGCCTTTCGCCCCTTGGGCAAAGCATTCGCTATGCGCGCAGCCGTGAGCGCCACTTCTTCACGCCCACCGTGCGGCGCAACGATGAAATTCACTTGGTGCTTTTCCAACGGCGCGCTCAACCCCGCGGTAAGCCCTTCGTCGACAAACGAATAGCCGCGCAAAAAGAATTTAAGCTTCATCAATAAACGCAGCATCCAGAGCACATCGCGTTTGGCTCGCAATTGATAAAGCCCCAAACGCAAAAGCGCATTGTCCACGTGCCGACTAACGAAAGAACGCAGCAAAACGAAGGGGTGCGCGAGCCAGGGCAATATCCCCTGCGGCGCCCCGCGCAGTTCATCGCGCAAGGTATGCGCGAGATCGATAATTTTGCGGTGACTCGGATTGATGGAATCAAAATGGGCAGCGGCCCCCGCCCGGGCTTTTTTGTACGCTTCGCCGCTAGAACCCTGCAAAACTTCGATCTGGCTTAAATTCTCAGCAAAGACAGCATATTCGTTAGCGAGCAAGTCCAAGGTGGGCGACCGGTATTCCCTACGGGCTGCTGCTTCGCAGGCCAGGCGGTAGACCAGCTCCGTAAAAAGCTTGAGTCGGGCAACTTTGTAATTGAAATAATCGTTGGAAAACTCCACCACCGGCTCGCGGTGGTTCTGCAAGAACTCAACCGGGTCTGCGCCCACGGACCAAAGCGGCGAAAGCTGCGCCATGTCGCCGGCAAGCTGCGCGCGTTGCAACTCCAACAAACCCAAACGGGTAGACTCGTCGGCGGTTAACTCAGGGAACTTGCCCCAAACAACCCCGGGCACAAAAAGCAGAACCAGCAATAGGCGCATGCGAACCCCGCAAAGCCGCCATGTGTACCCGAACTCGGCCAAACAGCATACCCAAATCAGAGCTCTCTGCGGACTGCAGTTTAGTCTTAACATTTAGTTAATTAAAGGAGGCTCCCCCGGTTGTCATTTCCGCTTCTACCGTCCTAACTGAAGCGTAATGGGCAAACTATTTATGGGGGTTATCAAGATGAAATTTGTAAATGGGTTAGTAGTTGCTTCCTTTCTTATGCTTCCGGGGCTGGCTTTTTCCAAGGTGGGTGCCGGCGGCGCAACCGTCACCGAATACGCACGTATCGACTGGAAAAGCGTAAACTGCTCCGTTTCCGCAACTTCCGCATCTGGGACAACCGGAAACGTCGCCTCTCTCACGGTTACCGGCTCGAGTGAGCGTCCGAAGATTTGGGATAAAGCCACGGATTTCTGGATGGACATTTCAAACGAGCCTCTCTTCATCTTTACGCCCGGAAGTGGCGGCAACGTATCGGGGGATGTGAATGTGTTGGTTACCCACGCCCAATACAACGAACCATCGATTACCGAAGTCATGTCGGCGGCTGCTTCAATCGGCAGCTCGCCGGACGTGCCGTTCGAATTCAAGTACCGGTTGACGAATTACGACGGAAAGAGCGCGGTTAAGCGGGACATCAAAATCAACGGGCTGAAGATCTGCTCTGTTCGTTTTGATCCTCGCGGACGCAGCTGGTCAGTGAAGTAGTGCTCTAGGAAAATCCCCACCCTACCCAAACAGATTCCTATTCCATCAAAGTGGTCGCGGCGATCGCGCCGGAACAGGAACGATCCGCTTTCTTCAAAAGGCCAATCAGGCCTTCTTCACTCACCACGGTTCTACCCCCGCTATTTGCACGCCGCCAATCACTGCTCCTTGGCGCGAGTAAGTAACTCCCGTCGCCTCGCTTCATAAACAGAGTAACGGACCAAAGCTTAGAGCCGTGATCGTAGATCGAGTAGCTCCCAGAATCGGGAGGGAAATTGCTCGATGGCGGATAAGACCGAAAGTCGGTACCAAAGTGAGGATACGCTAGCTCAAATTTTCGTCCCTGCTCCACGCTAGGGTTACCCACTCGCATCCCGTCTTGCGTTCGCCAGGAAGCCACCAAACCTTGGTCTGTGTAGACGTAGAAGTAGGCCTGCCCCTTGTCACTGTAATGACCAGACACGGGGATCCGAAGCCCTATGAGGTTCGTTGCGGCGATAGGCTCCAGTTCACCACATTCGACCAACCGCAAATAGAGATCTTCGGATGAAACCGCGTTGCAGGAAGAACTTCTGCCTTTGCAAACTCTGAAATACCCCTCGCCAAGATTTTGGTACTGGTAAGTTACGCCGTGCTCTTGAAACACACCCGAACCCGGTATTCCGCGGTCGGAACTGTCCACCCCTTCCCAACTGAGCTGACCGTTCTGCACCAATAAATCCAAGAGCTCCGATTCCAGCAGATTGGATTCAACCGGCACCGCCCTGCCCTCAAGCTTTTGAGTCGTCGTGAAAACCGTATTGTTAGCCCGCTTGTACTCTACCGACTCCCCGGCACTGTTGGTCAACGTCCCGCTGGATGGAAGGTAGCTGATTTTCGCCCAACCAAAACGGGGAAAGCACAGCCCTGCGAAAATGCCGCAAGCAACCGCCGCCGACCGAAACCGATACTTTTCTGACATACTTGCCAACTCCTCTTTCTAGGAAACCTAGCGGAATGCAAATGCCGGGGCTAGCTAAAAGTTGCCGCTGAGCGTTACCAATTAAATGGCTGCAATTACGAAGTCTTAGGCCTTCTGGCCGCCCAACTCTTGCACATCAACCCGGCTGGTTTGATTTCTTGTCGCCGATCGGCTATAGGTTCCCGCCTCCCGGAGGTCTATTCTTTTCATGTGTTTGGCAAGATTCATTCTATGCTTGGTATTTTTGGCGGCCCCGACTCTATCGCGTGCGCACGATGAGTGCCCAAACCGGGTACGCGACTATTTCGCGTTTCCTGCACAGTTCTCGGCAGCCAAAGCATCTTTAACAAAAGCCCAATCTGAATTCGAACGCGCAGAAGCGCACTTTCAGATCGCGGCGGCCGCGTGGTCGGCCGGCCCGCTCATTCACTACGACTCGATCTATCTGCACTTGGATCAAGCATTAAGCGCGAACCCCCTGCACGCCAAAGCCAAAGAATTGGCCTTGCTGCTCGCTATCCGGGGAGTCGAGCGAGGCGATGCCTATGCATTGGACGAGGCTGAAATGCACGTCCAGGAATTAATAAGATACCCTGAAGTGGTGCGAGACTCCGCGAAACTCGCGCGTGTCGAGGAATTCCACCGCTGGATTGAATCAAAACGAAATGGCCGCAACGCTCTAGAAGAGATTGTGCACTTGTCCCATTCTACGGAGAAAAACCCCCGGCGTTTTTTGGAGATTTCGCAACAACTCGGCACCCAATTCCAGCAAGCGATTTGGGAAGTCGGCGATTCCCAGCCCACTGTTTTAGAAGAGTTGCTTGAGCAACCAGTGCAGGAAGTCTTGCAATCGGGAGTTGAAGTCCTAGGACGACGCCTGAATGCGTTGCTGACCTTGCAGCGAGTCGATGAAGCGGTTCGTGAGTACCGCGAAATGACGAAACTGCTTTCGGCCGAGTATAGAGTGGATCAAGACAGTACTTTTTTAGTGAGACCGATCTTAAAAATGGCGAGCTGGTTTGGGCATTTTCGAAGAGATCCCGCGCTACAAGAATGGGCCGCGGGAAAAAAGAGAACCAGAGACGAGGGATCGGGCTCTGTCGACTGGATCGACTACCTTATCCTGGGGCATCTAGAGTATGAGCGAGAAGATGCCGAAGCCTACTGGCGAACGGCGCAACTCCATCTGGGAACCTTTCCGGGGCTGCCCATTTCAGAGCCCGTGCATGTCTATATTCTCAAGCAGTTCGCGGATCTGTTCAATTAGGCCCCACGCAATTGCAGCGGGATCTTGTCCCAAAGCGCCGGTGCGACACTGCGCAGTATCCGCCCAATACCCCGCGCATCCTCAGTATCGCGCAGGCCGGTGGCCAATGCCCGCAGAAGCGCCTCTTTTGCAGCATCGTTTAGTGACAGAAACGGAGAATCGGTCGGAACTTCGATCCGAGCCTGGTCGGAAAACCTTTGGCCGTGGCCATCACTGAAGTGGCGCCCATCGGTTCCGAAGAGCATTTTGAGAAGGGGAGACATTAACGAACGCGATTGCGGTGAATTGTTTTCGTTTCGGCGATAGGCCCGGGCGAACTCGATGGCCGCCGAAGGATACCGGCGAATAAACTCCTTCATCAACCGCTCCTGGTCCGCCCAACTCCGATCACCATCACCTGGCTCGAAGGATGGAAAGAGCCCGGCGACAAACGCCGCCTTGTCCGCAAGCTCCTTAGGATCCAGCTCGAAAAGAGCCAGAGCGGCGTAGAACTGCACGTTCGCATCCGAATCCTGCAACAACGCATGGATCTTGGGGAGGTGGGACCGCTCCCCTAGCTCGCTCAATATACCCAATGCGATGAGTTTTTTGGCGGATTGGAGATGACGAAAACGGGCCGAATCTTTCTCCGCCGCTGGAGGGGTGAACCACTTCTCTAGTTCTTCCGGGTGTTCTTCATACCCACGAAACAGGCAATTCCCAACGAGGTAGAAGCCAGCGGCCCCCATAGGGGGTAGACCAGGCAGGGTCCCATCCCCGTTAAATTCGTCCCAAGCCATCTTTTCCAGCTCGTCGCGGATGGGTTGATGAAACTCTGCCTTTTTCGAGAGGATCGAAAGTAGCTGCTCTGAATCTCCGTAGACTCCTCTGGCGTTTCTAAATGCGGGCATTACATAGGCGTCGATTTCGGCATTTCCCAATGCAAGCGGGGCCCGTGCGATGGCATGAATCACAGCGTTGTATTGACTCGTTTCTTTCGATTGGATTTCCCCTAGCCCATGGCGAGGGCGGTGGCTGAGCAGCTCGGCTAAATGGCCCGCCAATTGAGTTGCCTGAATCGGGTGCTTCAGAGCTAGCGACCGAATACTGCTGCCAACGAGGAATTCAGAACTCTTCGCGCATGCTTTTACCAGCTCGGCGACTTGTTTAAAGGACTCGGGGTTCCCCGCCATGTAGGGACCCAACTCCGGTAAATGAGAAATAAATCCACTTACCAACGTGAAGGGAAAGCTCCGCTTCCTGAGGGCCGCTTCGAAGGTTTTGAGAATTTCGGGGATTGGCTCGTTCGACTTCCAAATCCCGTGTCCAGCAATGTAGGCAGGCCGCGAACCAGCCGTCATCAACCACTTCTTCATCAGCGCAATCAGATCAGGATTATTTGGGTCCCCTTCAATCCAGGCCTGGACGAATTGCAATAGGTACTCGTCGTCGAGCCCTTCCACGATCGGAGAGAACTCTTTTCGGTAGCCTTGCAGTGCATCGCCCATTCCCCCGAGTGCAGCGACGGCAAGAACGGTATCTTCCGAGAATGTTGGGGAAGTTAACTCCACGCTTATAGGCCCCTCAAGAGAAGGGAATCTCAATCGGCGCGGATTTTTTAGCGTTCCTAAAGTACGGAGCACCAACGTTCTGAGACCGGGGGTTCCATTGATCAAAATCGATTCAAAGAAATCGCTGCCTTCTCGGTTTAGCGGACGATTGCTGTAGGCTTGGATGACCGCAACCTTTTCACTCTCACTGCCGCTTAGATAAGTTTCCAAGAGAACTGCGCGCGCAAGGCCTGCGTGCTTACTATCTAACAAGCAGCTCAGGGCGTCCAAAGCGGCGCGAAGCACTTCCGGCGCAGCAGTGCCTAGAAAAGCGAAAGGAAAACGCGGATTGGAAAAACCGTACCCCTGGCGACAGAGCCGCTCAAAGTGATTGAGTGCCAAAACCTGAAAGGAAACACCGTCGGAAGGATCCTTCACTTCGCCAAGCAAAGTCAGTAACGCTTCTGCTTTCGGGCCTTTAACCAAATTTCGAGTGAGCGCTCCTGCTACTAGATATCGTTCATACGATGCAGGCTGGCGCTTAAAAATCTGTTCCATTTCATCCACGGAAGTCGCGGGGATCCAATTTACTTTAGCCATTAGCTCCGCGGCATGAGTTTTCGATACCTCATCCCCAGAGTGGAGAGCTTGATTGAGGGACGGCCCAAGTTCTGGGGCGATCAAAAAGAGTTCTGAGAGAATATCCGACAGATTTTGCCCGATCGTTTCGGCTGGAATATCCCCAGCAGCCAGATACTCCGCCACCAACTCCGCCACCATTTTTTTTCTCGAATCGAGTGGTAATTTTTCAATCTTAGAAAGCAGGTGGCCTCGAAAGGCGCCAGACTCTCTGCGTTTCAGTCGATTGAGAAGCGAATCATTCAAAACACTCTCGTAAACAGGGCGATCCTCAAGCCATTGGATAAGGCGGAAGGCCGCTACTTGGGATCCTTCCTCAAGAATGGATTTGAGTCGATCACGGGCCAAGGGAGCGGGTAAGTTTGCAATGGTGAAGTCTAATATTTCAAAATTGGAATCCGAAGCCTCTAACGTCGCTAGCGGGTCGATACTACTGCAACCCGAGCTGAATACTTCGCGCACAAAAGGAACGGGATGGAGCTTCATGAGTCTACGGTAGGCACTTCGATCCTCGGCCTCTGCGCTCAGGCCCATGGAGACGAAATCGACCTGTTTGGGTGTCAACTTCACCGGCCCACCAGTTAATGTTTTTGAATCGGGATCTTCTGCTTTTGGTTCAGGATTGGGCGGCACAATCGAATCTTGGATTTGCTGGCCAAGCTTTTTCAACGTTTCTTCGTCCTGCCACGCCACAAGCTCGGCACGACGAACCACTAGGACGCTCTGAACTTTCTCCAGCTGCCAGTCTTTTACGGAGCCATCAGTTAGGCCCTTAAGCAGACTAGAAAACCGAAAGAGAGTGGGAATCGGCAATTTTTCGAACGGGTAGAAATCGATAAAGTGTCGGATATAAAGACTAGATTCAAAAAGCTCGTTTCGATCCCAGCGGATCCTAATCAGCGATCGCAACGCCTGCCCGGCTTCTACTGTTAGCGGAAAACGAAAGACTACCTCTTCAAGCAGGCGAGGATCAGCCGATTTCAACGCGTGAGCAAAGACCTTTTCAGCCCCAGAGTCAGCAACAGCCTCGAGATAGCTATTCAAACGTGCCGGATCTTTTTTCAGCCGTTTCAAGGTATCCAGATAGAGGTTGCTGAGCCTCTCGTCGGGTCCAGCTTTGGCGGTTTGGCGGACGAGCTGGCAAGTCCAGGTCGCGCCTTTCTGAAACTGTTCGAGTAACCCCACTCCGGCAGCCGATGGCCTCGTTTGAAAGAGGGCCTCTGCGTTTTTCAAGACCGACCTACTGGCGCTTGAATCCAAGAGCTGCGGCTCATACGGGGAAGATTCCTCATCTGCCCAAGCCGAGCAAACAGCGAAAACCAAAGCCAAAACGAACCTTTTTCCCAACTCTCTTAGCATTTGCCTATCTCTCGTTGCCTATTCCCGGCTCAACTGTGCTATGCGATTCGCCTATGCAATGGCTGACCTTGATGGGCCTTATCACTTCTGCACCCTTGCTGGGTAGTGGGAGCTTATACTCTGACCCGACTCTACAACCGCACGAGTCTCGATTTGGAAGCCGTGGCACCTGCGCTAGGGTCCTTTGGGAAGCGGGTAACGACCAGGACGCGCTAAAGAGCCTGCAAACCGTGCTGGTCGCTCTCACTAGTCGCGGGCAAGCCCGCGTATGGGAGTTAACCGCGCTCGCAGGTGAGTCCACCCAGCGCAAATTGGTAGTCGAAACCAGCGATGAGGCGTGGGCAACCCTGCTTCAAGAGTTGGAACGAGGTCGGTGGGGAGTGAAGAAAAACAGGGTGTACCCCATAGTGAAATGGATGGCCCTGGGCCCGACCGTGTTCGGGCTTGGCTATTTAAGTGATGCCGTTGCAGGCGTGGCCTATTTCTTTCAGGACGACCCTGTACTCGAATTCCTAACCACACCCGCTCGTTGGATTTTCTCTCCTCCGGTGATCCCCCCCGGTTCGGAAGCTTCGTATATCTGCGGGAAATTTGCGGCGGTAGCGTTGATGTTCGCCGCTGGATGGTCATGGACAATGGCGACCGAGCACCAGCTTGAACGCGAAGTGGGACATCTTCCCGCAGCTGGAGAGACGGTACCGTTCTATATTTTAAGAGGAATGCGGGGCGAGAGCTTTTACAAGAATCGGCGCCGGGTTCCGGTGTACCCCGATGCCATTCCGTTTGTATTCCGAGAATGGGGAGTTCCCTAGGAGGGATCCACTAGAAACCGGTTCTCCGGGCTCAGTCGGTATTTCTCCCACAAAGCCATCAGATTGGCTTGTGCACGGCGTAGCGTCTGTTGGACCTGCTCGGTGCTTAGACCCAACATGGCAGCGATTTCGTCTGGCGAGGTGGAAAACTCGGCGTACCAAATAAGCATCCTACGCTCCTCGGTATCCAGCAGCCCAATAGCCTGTACAGCGTGACTGGGTTCGGCACCCAAGGGAGAGTAAACGATTTGCGCAATCGCCTCCTCCCCAAGAAGGGTAGCCGGATAATGCCCGCTATCACCGCTCGGACCCCGCAAGCCGCGGAGACTCGCATCGAGGTGCCTTGTCACACGGTTCATTCCCGATTTCACCGTGCCGATATCAATCTTTAATGCAGCGGAGATCTCTTCGTAGGTGAAACCCTCCATGACCATCAAATAGGGCATTCGATTGGTGGGCGACTGTTTCGAAACGGCGCTCGTGATTCGTCGCCAAACAAGTGCGGTAAATTCTCTATTTTGGACGAGTTCGTCAGCCGCCACATCCCGATGGGGAACGTCGATGGACAAGGCTATTCCCGATTTCGATCGACGGATCGAATTCAGCGCCGCGTTTCTTAGCACCCGAGCCAGAAAACCTCGGTAATTTCCTAAGCCGGTGTACCCCGCAGGCGATAGGAGCAACCGGGTGGCCGCTTGTTGAATGATATCCGCACAATCCGCATCGTTTTTAAACCCCATGCGGTGCAAGATTCCCGGTCCCATGCTCAAGAGCAATTCATAGTCGTGCTGAGCCCCAACACGTGGCTCAATAATGGGAGAATCGCCCGCACGCAAGGAGACGCGAGAGCCCACCCCAAAAAGAAGCAGTCCAATCAAACACAGGTTTTTGTAGCTAAGTGACACAGAACTCCAGATGAGCTCACTGTCTCTAATAAATTAGTGGAACAAAAACAAGCTTCCGTGACAGTACCGATGGAAAAACATTGCTGAGGTGAGTCTCGCTCTCGAGAGGAGAGCTTACTGCGTTGGTCAAATGAGCGGGAGACGGGGCTCGAACCCGCCACCTACAGCTTGGGAAGCTGTCGCTCTACCAGATGAGCTACTCCCGCAAATCAAAAGAACAACGAGTTCAAACTGTTAACACAGCCACCAGAATCCAGTCCATTGCGATTTTGGGCCTACCGATCCCACCGGGCTTGCAGCAGCAAGCTCACCGATCGCGAAAGAGGCATGTTGCTTGCGGGCAGCATCGCGTTGTCGCTGTAGAATCCGCCGAGTGAAATATGGTCGGCAACCAGGTAAGCGACCTGGATCGTCACGGGAAACGAAGTTTGCGCGTTGCCCACTTCATCGACCAGTCCCTGTGTGGTGAGCGGGCCCTCAAAGACCGACGAAATCATCCCACCCAAGCGCCAGTCGCCCCAGTTCCACCCTGCCCCCAAGGCGGCCGAAGCGCCCCATGCTGGAATCAAACGAAAGTCGCCGGCGTCCGTCACCATCGTGCGAGAAAGCGGCTGGTGGGCTTCGCCCATCAGCATGACGTCCCAGGCGCCCCACGTTTTCTGCAAAAGCGCCCCAACGCTGAAGGTCCAATAGCCTCGCCCCATCGCATCGATCTGGTACAGCGACGCGGAGTCCAGCGCCGAACGCCCGGTCGGTGCGGTCACGGTCGCGAAAACCAAACCCTTGGGCCGCCAGGGTGAGTAGGTCCACTGGGGGAGCATTTCCCACCCAGCCATCACAGTCGCGTCGCCTAACCCCAGCGCCCCGATTTGAGTCCCATTGCGCGCGCGGTACCGCCGCACCAGCGGCAGGCTCACGCCGAGCTGCCAGCGATCCGAGATCAAGGAAGCCGCGTCCAATCGCACGGTGCCCCTTGTTTCTTGATCTTGCGCGCCTCTGGGAACCGCGCCCCCGGAAACCGGCGCATCGGCCACCACCGCGGCGTAGGTGGTCGTCGCAGTGACCTGCATCCGCTGATCGCCCGAAATCAAAGTCGGCATTAGGCCGCCGCCACCGCAGCAAGCCGCCCCGTTAGCTAAACCGGAGAAGAGTAAAACGAGAATCGCTAGCCGTGACTTTTGCATCTACGGAACGACCACGTCCAACGAAGCCTTTTCCGAGCCCAACTGCACGTAGTGCCAGTATTCGCCGGACATCAACGTAATGCCGCTGGCCGAGTAAACGCCGGCCTCTCCCGCCTTGAGCGGGCACCCCTTGGGAGTCTTGCAACACTTCATGATAAAAAACGCCTTAGGCTGGACAGACGGAGTTACGTACGGACCGGCCTCGCGCGTGCCGGCACCGAACTTCCAAAACCGCAAAACCAAGTCGGATGGAGCATCCGCACTAGGCGATGTTTTCCACTCCACTCCCCCACAAAGCCCGGCTTTGGGAAAAAAGAGCGGGCATGCAGCGTCTACTGCGGCCGCGGCGAGCGGTTCGCTTGCCGGGTGGGAAACTTCGGGGTGCGCCGCGGTGGTGTTTTCCACCGGGGAAACCACCACCGGTTTACCGCACGCTGGTGCCAAAAAAACCAAAATGCCGATCCATGTATTTTTCATTGTTGCTCCTTTATCGTCGAATCGCGCACCCAAGCGGACGCGCCGCCTTCACTGAAACAGGTTTTCCTTGGGCGACTTCGGCCAGGGCCTGAGCCAAATACCCTTGCTCTGCGCGCTGGGCATCCCGGCTATCGTCGACTCCACCTTGGAAAAGCACATTGCCTTGGGCATCCACCAAAAAAGCATGTGGGGTATTCAAGGCGCTAAAACCATCCGCCCACGCATGGGCTTTTTCGCTGATCACAGGAAACGGCATCAGAGCGTAATGTTTCTCGGCGCCAAAAGCAGCATTGGAGACCACTCCCACAAAAGGAAACTGCGGGTAGCGCTGGGCCAGGTCCGCCAGCACCGGCTCGTGACTAATGGAACACGGGCATTGGGCGGAAAGAAAAACCACAACCGACGCTTTATCGACGGGCCAATGCACCGAGCGACCGTTACGCAGATCGGTGCCTTCGATAACCGGCAGTGCCGACGCGGCCGTCGTCGTCAAAATGACAAGTAGAGAGAGCGCGATCCACTTCATCTGAGAAACCTATTGCTGCTTTAACCAATCAACGTAGTGCGCAACGCCGTCATTCAAACCCCAGCGTGCGGTAAAACCAAGCCGCGCCTGAGCACGGGACGTGTCGGCCACCGTATTACTTTGGTAAGTCGCCGGATCATACGGCATGGGAATGTACTGCGGGGTGATGTTTTTGCCCAACGCCAAACCCAGCGCTTTCACTAAATCATTGAAAGTGGAGCCCACTCCCGTGCCGACGTTGTACACGCCGCTCGGCGCAGTCAGCGCGCAAAGATTCGCCGCCACAACATCCTGCACATGAATGAAGTCGCGGATCTGATCGCCCCATTCGAAAAGCTTGGGTGCGTCGCCCTGCTGGATCTGACGAAACAAATGGTAAACCATGGAGGCCGCTCGGCCCTTGCCGGCCTCGCGCGGACCGTAAACGTTGAAGTAGCGCAAACCCACCACGGGCGTCGAGGTATGGGCCGCCGCCAATTCGTCCATTTGGAGTTTGGACCGCCCATAAGCGGTGATCAACTGCTTGGGCTGATCTTCTTGCATAGGGGTGGGACCGTTGCCGTAAAGACCCGCGGTCGACGCATAGACCAAGCGACAACCCGCTTGGCTCGCAAGGGCGAGCATGCGGCTAAAGCCACCCACATTGCGTTCCAAAACTTCCTGGTCGTTGCCGTGACGGGGATCCGTGATATCGCCGTGGTGAAAAATACCGTCCCACGCGCCTTCGGCCTCAAAGGGCTGCGTCACATCGGCTAGAAGAAATCGGCCCCGGAAACCGGTGAGGTTTTCGCGAGCGCCCGTACGCAAGCAATCCACCGCCACCACTTCGTGCCCTCGGGCTTCTAATTCCAATGCGAGATTTGAACCAATGAATCCGGCGGCGCCGGATATGAGATACCGAGGCATGCGCAATCGTTACCATAGCGTCTGGACGATGACAAAAGAACGAAGCGCGTAAGTGGCCGGTTCGGTACGCGCTGACTGGAGCGCAGTCGAACGAGGTGTACTGGCTGTGGACAGAGTAAATGCCGGAAATTCCTTAACTTTACTAGCGCCAGGGCGGGGTCTACTGGGCGTTGTACTAAACTTGCACAGCCCCGCTGCCTGAGAAAGCCGGTCCCGGTTTTGCAAATTAAAGCCCCTAGAGGAACCCTATGACTTACACCAAGACTTTGCTCACTCTGGCTACTCTCTGCATTTTGGGCACAGCCAATGCCCAAGCGGCTCCTAAGCGGGATCCGAACAGGGCCAACTGCGAACTGCGCCTAGTGTCCAACGCCGGCACCGGTGCAGGCGAAGTATTCATGAGCATTTTCACCCACAGCGAAGAAGAGTGCTTGGGCAAATCAGATCCCACGGTCGAGGCAAAATTCCGGAATGCGCGCGGCGCAGTGACAGCCCAACGCGGCGGTGCCGGACCTCAAGAATAGCCTTTTTCCGCTTACTTGCTTCTGCTTCTCACCAAAGCTATTAATGGCTTATGCCCCACGATGACTCCGGACCTTTCAAAGCGCTGTTAGACGCCAAAGGTCTCAAGCTCACTCACGAGCGCCAGCAGTTGCTGGACGAAGTCCTCAAAATCAAGCAGCACTTCGACGCCGACGGCCTCTATGAAATGCTGAAAGACAAAGGGCTTCGCATTTCGCGTGACACTGTCTACCGCACCCTACCCCTTCTGCTTGAGTGTGGAGTGGTGCAAAAAAGCGTGGGCGATGGCCGCCGCGAGTATTTTGAGCGGGTGGGAACCAAGGGGCACCACGATCACATGATCTGCATCCAATGCGGCAGAATCATCGAATTCAAATCCGACGAAATCGAAAAAATCCAAGACGCCGTTTGCTCCACCCACGGCTTTAAACTCATCTTCCACGATCACCGGCTTTTTGGTTACTGCCGCGATTGCACCCCCGCACAAGATAAGGGCTGACATTGATCCCCCCAGAACTCTTCAGCACTCTCGACCCCAGTACGTTGGATTTGCTTTTCTATCGGCTAATCAACTCGGGCCTAACGAGCGACGCTCGGGACCCGTTCTTCTTTTGGCTTTCTTCGCGTGAACTCTGGTGCGGGTTGGCATTGGCCCTGGGCGCCTACGCGGTTTTGCGAAGAGATTGGTACCTGCTGAAAGTCTTGGGCCTCATGGTCCTTGCGGTGGCGGTTTGCGATCTCGCGTGCACCTATTGGCTAAAGCCCTTCTTTCAACGCGTGCGTCCCTGCCACTACTTGGAAAACGCGCGGCGAGTAGGTGGAATCTGCGGCAGCGAAATGGGAATGCCCTCCAACCATGCAGCCAATGGGATGGCCATCACGGTGATAGTGGCAATTTACTATTCGTGGCCTTGGCTTCTTTTATCGCTCCTATTCACTGCATTAGTCGGTTTTTCGCGGGTGTACTTGGGCGTGCATTTTCCAGGCGACGTACTGGCCGGCTATGGCGTCGGTTTTGTGGCCGGCAGCTTTTTAGCTATTAGTTTGCACCGCTGGATTAAAACCAAAACCAAAGGAATGAAAAAATGAGCTGGGAGATTACCCCCGCGGAGTTGCGCGCGCGTTTAGATAAAGGCGACGAACTGCAATTGGTGGATGTCCGCGAAGCGGAAGAACTCCAAATCGCCACCCTAGGCGCCCTCCACATTCCCCTCACCGATCTAGTCATGCGGCATACCGAACTGGATCCCGACAAAGAAACGGTGCTCATCTGCCACCACGGCATCCGTAGCGCACAAGCCACGATGCTTCTGAGCCAACTCGGTTTTGAAAAAGCGAAGAACTTAAAGGGCGGAATCGACCGCTGGTCCCAAGACGTCGACCCAGCAGTCCCTCGATACTAGCTCGGCTCCAGACTTGCCTCGCTTACCTGCCCCACACAGCAACAATGCGTCGATAACTCGCTGCTGAAAGGGGCTTCCCGTGGATCGCCGGCCCGCGCCGGCGGGGCCGTCATTGCAGCCCCCGAACCAATGGAACGCTAGACCCAATCTGCAATGCGAGCGCCTCAGACCAATTGAAATTATAGGAGAACCGGTGTGCCCAGCCGGCGCGGGCCGGCGATCCACGGGAAGCCCCGTTCGACAGGCCACAGCCGGGAACGTTCTCGAGGGTTACCGAGCGAGGTAGTCGCTAAACAGGAAGATAAAGCCGAGCGCCAAACCGACCAATCCCGAACAGATAGTGACCCAGATAATCGGAGTGGCTTCCCGCACGTGCATGAAGATCCAAACCACCAAGACGGCTTTAGTCGTCGCAATCAGCATCGCTAGCGGGGTGCCGAGCACTCCGAAGTCGTGGTAGGCAGCGCCTACCGTCAAGACCAAGCCTATCATCAGCAAGGCGTAGACAATGTAGTACGGTTTGAGATTGCTGTGATCGTGCGAGTGTTCGTGCGCCATTAGTAGCGTCCTATTAGGTAGAAAAGCGGGAAAACGTAAATCCAGACCAAATCGACGAAGTGCCAATACAGTCCGACCATTTCCACCGGTTGGTAACGTTCCTTAGGGTAGTGGCCCAAATGCGCCTTGATGGCGAAAACGCCGATCAAAACCACTCCAATCAAAACATGGAACCCGTGCAATCCCGTAGCGCCGAAGTACAAGCTATAGAAAAGCTGGGCCTTGTCGCCCCACTCATTCTCAAAATTCCAAAGCGGTCCGGGCACCGAACCCACGTGGAATTTATGTTTGTACTCGAAGAACTTGATGACCAAAAAGCCCACACCCGCCAAGCAAGTGAAAGTGAGCATACCCACCAAGCGTTTGGTGAGCCCGCGTTGAGCCGCATTAACCGCTAAAGCCATCGTCAGAGAGCTGGTGAGCAACACCGCGGTGTTGATCGTTCCCAGAGTGACATCCAAATGATGGCTCATCTCGTGAAACATTTCCGGGTAGAGATGCCGGTACACCGCGTACGAGAAAAAGATCCCGCCGAAGAACATGATTTCGGTCAGCAGGAAAACCCACATCCCAAGGCTCACCGACTCGCGCTGTTGCACGATATCGTCGAAATGGTGGGCAAGATAAGGATTGTGTTCTGCGCTCATTCGCTCTTCCTCATTTCGAGTACTCAGGCCGCATCGGGTAAGCGTATGCGTCTTCGGTCACCACAACGGGTGCCGTAAAGTTTTCGGTCGGGGGCGGAGAGGGAATTTCCCATTCCAGCCCTTTGGCGCCCCACGGATTGGCCGAGGCCTTGGCACCCTTGAAAAGTGAGTAAGTTAAGTAGATAGCCGGCAGCAGGTAGCCCAGCCCCAGGATGGTCGAACCGAGGGTCGACATCACGTGGTAAATCTGGAATTCCGGCGGGTAGAAGTGGTACCGGCGCGGATTGCCCAAATAACCGACGATAAACTGCGGGAAGAACGTCAGGTTGAACCCGACGAAAACCAACGCGCCGGAAATCTTGGCCCAGAACTCATTGTACATACGCCCAGTGATTTTGGGCCACCAGAAGTGCAAACCACCCAAGTACCCCATCAGCGCGCCGCCCACCATGATGTAGTGGAAATGCGCCACGACGAAGTAGGTATCGTGCAAGTGGACGTTGGTCGCCAACGTAGCCAAGAAGATCCCAGTCAACCCACCGATCAGGAACAAGCCTACGAAACCCAAACCGTAGAGCATGGGGGAATCGAGCGAGATCGAACCTTTGTACAAAGTAGCGGTGAAGTTGAAGACTTTGATAGCCGATGGCACCGCCACCAAGAAGCTAATCAGCGAAAAGACGACGCCGAGATACGGCGATTGGCTGCTGACGAACATATGGTGACCCCAGACCAAAAAGCCTAGTCCCGCAATGGCGATCGAGGAGAACGCCACAAACCGGTAGCCGAACATCCGCTTACGCGCGAACGCGGTGATCAACTCCGCAGCCACACCCAGCGACGGCAGAATCATGATGTAAACGGCTGGGTGCGAGTAGAACCAGAAAAGATGCTGAAACAGCACCGGGTCGCCACCCTTGGCGGCATCGAAGATGCCGAAACCGAGCAAGCGCTCCAATGCGGCCAAGAACAAGGTCACCGCAAGAACCGGCGTCGCCAAAACCATGATGAGCGAAGTCGCATAGTGCGCCCAAATAAAGAGCGGCAAACGGAACCAGGTCATCCCCGGCGCGCGCATCTTGTGGATGGTCACGATGAAGTTAAAGCCCGTGAAGATCGAGGAGAACCCGGCGATGAAAATCCCCACCAAGGTAATCGCCACATGGCTCTTGGAAAAAGCTGTGCTGTACGGCGTGTAGAAAGTCCAACCGGTATCTACCCCCCCGTCGACAAGCGCCCAAAGGATGCACGCGCCGCCGGCCATGTATAGGTACCAGCTCATCAAGTTGATTCTAGGGAATGCCAAATCCCGCGCACCGATCATGATCGGAACCAGAAAGTTTCCGAGCGTGGCCGGGATGGAAGGCACCAAGAACAGGAACACCATCACCACCCCGTGCATGGTGAAGAGCCGGTTGTAGGTGTCGGACTGGAGCAAATCGCCCTGCGGGGTCATCAAATCCAGACGGAAAACGAAAGCCGCCAGGCCGCCGAGGAAGAAAAAGAAGGTGATCGAGATCAGATAGAGGATCGCGATCCGCTTATGATCGACTGTGAAGAGCCATGACCTAACGGTATGTCCGGCGCTCAGATAATTCTTTGGTTCCACTTTTTCCGCCGCACTCATTACTTACTCCCCGAGGTCGACTTGATGTAGTCGATCACCGCTTTAATCTCGTCTTCTTTCACGATGCCCTGGTACGGCGGCATGACGGGCATAAAACCCTTCACCACCTTCACCGTGGAATTGAGGATGGATTCGCGAATGTAATTCTCGTCCACTTTCACCTTGGCACCGGTGGTCAACTCCACCGTGGTGCCGAAGATACCTTCCAACGGCGGGGCCAATACTTTGTCGTCCAAATGGTGACAAGCCCGGCAACCTTGGGCTTCCAATACGGCCTTGCCCTTCGCGCCCGGATCGTTGGCACTGACGGCTACCGCAGCGCCACCGGCACCAGCGTTTTGTTGACCGGCATCACGCGGAGCGCCGCCCTCGATAAGCGGGCTAGCTAACCAAGCTTCGTATTCCGCCTGCTCCATCACAAAGACTCGCCCAATCATGCGCGAGTGCTCCGTGCCGCAGTACTCGGCGCAGAAAAGATGGTAAACGCCCGGCTTGGTTGGCTCAAACCAAGTGGAGGTATAGCGCATGGGCAAGACGTCTTGCTTAATGCGGAACGCCGGCACGTAAAAGCTGTGCAAAACGTCCTGGGAAATCATGGTCATCTTGATCGCTTTGCCAACGGGCACGTGCAGATCATTGATTTCCCGTCGGCCGTCGGGGTGCTGGAACTTCCACATCCACTGCTTGGCCACAGCGAAAATTTCGATATTGCCCGTGGGTGCTGGCTGGTAAATGCCCAGAAAAAGGTGGGCGCCCCAGGCGAAGAGCCCGAGCCCCAGTACCAAGGGGATGAAAGACCACGCCACTTCCATCAGGTGATGTTCGTGAACGTCCCGCGCCATTTCGTTGCCTTCACGGCGGCGGTACTTGATCGCGAAAAGCACAATCAAGCTGGTGATGATTACCACGAAGAACAAACTCATCGCGATGAGCGCGAAATAGAGCATGTCGACGTTGGGAGCTAAGCGCGAAGCCTGCTCGGGAAATAAACTAAACTTTCCGTACACTGTCTTCTTCCTCGGTGCGTTTGCGCTCACGCCGTTCCCGACGCAGCATCGCCCAGATAAACCCGCCCAAGGCGGTGACGGTTAAGCCACTCAAGCCCCGAACTACACTCATGATCACAAAACCGTACTTACCCTGCGAGGGGTCGTACTTGTAACAGAACAAAAGCAAGTGATCGGCCAATGTGCCGATCTTGTTTTCAGACGCTTCCACCATCGCCAAGCGCAAGTCTTGGGGGTTGTAGTGGATGCCGTAAAGATAGCGGGAAATCTTCCCTTTGGGCGTGGCGACGACGATGCCGCTGGGGTGGACGTATTGCCCGGAGTTTTCGTCGTATCGGTAGCTGAAACCGATGGAATCAGCGACCCGCCGAATCTGTTTCTCGTTCCCGGTCAGGAAAAAGGTGCCCTCTTCCAGATCGGGGCGATTGTACGTTCTCAAGTAAGTACGCCGTTTTTTGGCGGCAGCGGCGACCGTTTCTTCCGGATCGATGCTGATGAAAACGACTTTATAAGCGTTGGGCACTTTGAAACGTACCCGCTCCAAAGCCTGGAATGTTTCGCGGTAAACGACTGTGCACATGCTAGGGCAGCGAGCATAGGCCATGGCCAGCACTACCGGGCCTTGGCCAAAAATACTCCCCAGTTGGATTTCCCGGCCTTCGTGATCTTTGAAGGTCGCATCCATCGGGAGCTGTGCATCGAGCTTTTGGTCAAAGGCCAAGCCCGCGACGATATTGCTCTGGACGTTGTACGCACTGCCGCCTTCGTCCGCGAAGGCGAAGCTAGCGAGAAGCAGAAAGGAGGTAAACAAAACCCTCACTGCTTGCCTCCCCGCACCGGAAAGCCTTTTTGCAAGACGATGTCGATGGCTTGGTTGATGGGCAACCGAACCACACCCTGGGATTTGTTGACCCACCCGTACGTCGTCAAATCGGCTTGTTGCTTGGCCTGGAAC
>CAZBJE010000010.1:0-26957 GCA_964492125.1 uncultured Pseudobdellovibrionaceae bacterium
CACACGCAGTGAACCTTCGGGACCAAGGCCAGTGTACTCAGACCCTACCCAACGGGAAAAGATGCGAGCAGCGGCGTTGGGTGGAACAGCACCACGTGATCCAGGTGGCCAACGGAGGAGTGCATGCGGCGGGCAATCTCACGACCCTTTGCAGTACTCACCATAGGGCTCGACACCAGGCCATTCATCCTAAAAGAGGGTTTTCTCGTAACGGGGTCTAACGTGTCGTAACCCTAAGATTTTAGGAAGAAGGGCGCAGCCTTGCCAAATAATGTCGCTAGAAATGCCCCCCACTCCCCTGGTATAAATGCGCCGCGTTACCAACTATTCTTGTTCGCTTGGGGGACCCTCAGAAAGGGTCGCGGGTGACGATTTTCGTCACTCAGGGGAGTTAGATGCGTCTGCAAATTGCAATTCTAAGTCTGCTTTTAGTAGCCGGCTGCTCGGAATGGGATCGCCATCGCCCACGCCTGGCCGAACCACCTACCGTGGTGAAGAGCCAGTCTGTGTTCACGCAACTCTGCCAACAGATCATCGAAAAAAATCAACCGGTGGACCCTGCGACTAATTCTACTTTCCGTATGCTTTACCGCATGTCGGGCCTCACCCGATGCGAAGACGCAGTGAACCGAATCCTCTCCTTTACCGAGCTGGATCTCTCGAGCGATACCAGCACCCGGTACTCGCTCGATTTGAATCTGATTGCGAGCATGCAGAACCTGGAGCTTCTGATTTTACGCGGGCACTATGTCGACAGTTTGGTGCCGCTTGCCAATATGCCTCGTTTGGCTGTGCTAGACGCTAGCGAGACCGGCATCGATCAGGATCTCAATCTTTTAGGGGTGAGTAGCCTGCCGTTGGAGCGGTATCGGCGTTTGCGTCTGACGGTTCGATCCAGCCAAGTGAGCAAAGATGAAGGCATTGGCGATCACCTGATTTACCGCTTCACTGAGAGCTTACGCAAAAACGAGTTATTGGTGATGGCGCTTATCGATCGCGGTACCACAGTTGTGCCGATTACCCTCGACGCAGACCCGGTAAAGCGAGCCGGACAAATCGAGGCGTGGCAAAAGGGACTTCTTCGCCTGCCGCCCGAGCAAGAAGCTCTCGGCACTTTCATAGATTCTTCGCAAGTTTCCGAGGTGACCCCGTCGGTGATTTTAAACCGCGGCTTTGCACTTGATTTCACTGTCCTCGACCACATTGCCAGCGGCGACGAAAAACGGGATGGGCTCGCGGTCCGTGCAAATTTGCTCCAAGAGTTTGCAGATAATGGCCAAGGCAATAAGTGGTTTTACCCTCAAAAAGAAACCGACACGGGGCCGTACACCATTATTATTTCGCCGACCGATCCCGCTGATATGGGAATGGGGCGTTCCGGCGCCTTGCCCGCGCCCCGGGAGGCCAAATGATCCGCACGCTCGCCTTGCTGGTACTTTGCGCTCTTTCACTGGAGGCTCGCGCCGATACAGCGGGCTCGATCACCGAATCGGGTTACCGCAGCGGAGAGAGCCCAATCCATTTTGCCCTCGACCTCCAATACACCGGCTTCCGCTGGATGGGGTTGTCGGCGGACCGCCAAGTGGGCGGCCAAGTCTTCGGCGAAATCGGCCACGGAGGCCGCCTCGCTTTGGAATATATTCCGGTAAAGTCGATTGGGCGCATCGGTATCGGCGTGGGAGTCACGCTCTACGGCCAACCCAATATCGCGCTCAGCGGCGAACGCTACACCAGCGTGATTGGTGTACCGCTCGATCTCTCGCTGAGCTACCGAGCTGCTTTCACTCCCCGGCAATGGGTCGTCCCTTTTCTTAAGGGCGGCATCGGCGCCGTGGGTGTGAAATATACTTCCAAGACGGGCGGGCCCGACCAGCTCACCCAAATTGAAGCCACCCTGCAGTACGGCGGCGGATTGGAATTTTGCCTAAGCCGTTTGGAACTCGCCGACAGCCATCGGTTGGATAGCTCGATGGGGATAAACGCGATTTACCTCGTTACCGAATACTCCCGTGGAAAAATGCTCGGCAATAGCCTGCTGGACCTTTCCTACGAGAGCTACCAGGCCGGGATGCGCTTCGAATTCTAATCAGCTAATAAATCCCATTCGCGAGGCAGAATGTCCCGCTGCCATGAGGGCTACCGCGTTTTCGTGCCCGATACACTTGGCAAAGTCCTTGCACTACCTTTTTGCATATTTTGAAAAGCTATCGCAGTTTCACGAACGCGTGAGCGTTTGATGGACGCAAAGGGGTGAGAGAAGGGAAGCGGGTCCCAGCTCTCACCTTTAGCGTTTTAGGGGCTTGCCGACCGCTTTTTCACGGGCCGCATGCACTGGATCAAAAGTGGCCGCCATTCCATCCGCCGCGCTAAAGCGTGCCGCAAAAACGTCGATTCCCATCGCTCCCAGTATCTTCCGCACGCTATGAATATGGTGGCTCTTGTCGTCTGCGAAATAAACTCGCTGCGGACGCTCCGGCAACCGCCCGACAAACTCCGCCAGTGCCGGCCCTTTCTCGCCCACCGGACCGACGTACACCACGCCCTTTTCATAGACACCCAGCGAACCCATATCCACCCGCTCGGCCAAACCAACGGCGCCGTTTAAAGCAAAGCCGTTATCGCTCAGATGCTCTCGGGTGCGGGCGGCAATGCGCACGTGGCGCGCAGTGAGACCAATGGCGCGTCCTTTTTTTTCCCAATCGCTCAACCAACCGGGAGCCGACTTTTCCACCGGTTCAAACGCGACTACCTGCCCCGCCTTTTCCCACTCGGCATTCGCGGCCAAAATGGCTTCGACTTCACCCAGACCGGCTTGGGTGTTTTGCCTGACCACCCACTCGTACCAGGGTTCACTGCCCCAATCGCTGGAGCAACGGAGCAGGGTCTGATCAATGTCTAAAACCACCAAACTCCCATCGGCCGGAGCCTGGTTTGCGGCGTCCAAAAGTGTCTTGAGCGATGCGATTTCTTCCAACATATCGTTACTCTACACTCGCGTCGGGCACCGCGCACCCAAGGAGCCCGTTTCCCGCCATGTCGGTGGCAAGACCCCCGCCAAATGTGGTAGAAAGCGACCTTATGCGCGCCTGCCGAGTCCTTTTTTTCGCCCTGATTTTCGCCGTCGCTACTGCGCAGCCTCTTCGGGCCGGCGAGCTTACCTGCGCACAAATCCTGGCATCGAAACCAGGCGTGGGCCAGCTGCTCGGCCTCGTGGTCGGGGGCCGCGCGTCCGGCGCGCACGTTCCCGCAGTGGCATTGGAACTTGGGTACAAGATCGTGCACATCTACCCGCACGGGTTGCCGGCCCAAGTCACCAAGTCGTTCACCGATAACTACTCTTTTCCTGCCATCCTTTACGCGGGCGACCAAGACTTACCCCGTGTCGAGAAAGAGATTCGTGACCTAGCCGAGACGAAGGGCCTGCGCGTCGCCGGCTTTGTAGCGGGAATGGACTACGGTTCGGGTGCCGCCGATTGGTTAGCCGAAGCATTTCACACGCCCACCAATGGGCGCGAGTGGATGGCGATGCGCAACGACAAAGAACTGATGAACAACCACTTGGCGGCGCGGCGTGTGCCGGTTGCCGCTTCCTTTTCGCTGACACCAGACCAGGCCCTCGCTAGCGCGAGCCAGCTGCAATACCCGCTTTACGGAAAAGCGCGCCGCAGCTTTGCCTCAGTGGGTTCGGCGCCCGTGTTTTCGGCGGAATCCCTGCCAAGCGCATTAGAGCAGATCCAAGCCGAAGCGGGCGCGATGCGCATCAACACCGAAGAGATTTTTTTCCAAACAATGCTCAACCGCGATCGCATTTATTTCGCCGATTCCGCCCACGCACATTTCGCCGGTATCACCAAGCGGATTACGACCGGCGTGTGGATCGATTACCGCGGCTTTAAGATTCCCGGCGACGATTCAAACCGAGAAGACTTTCCCAAACACGTTTGGGATTACATCGAAATGCTCCCGCCCCCGCACTTGCTCGATCCCTCGGAGCTCCAGCTTTTCTACATGATGCTAGAGGTAGATAAGCGCATGGCCAAAGCGGCCGCCATCAACGCGGGATCCTCCCATACCGAATACATGGCCCCCGGCGAATCTCCGCGCAGCATCGGTGAGCTTTTCCCCACCGACGTAAATCACCGCCTGCCCGGTCTAAAAGCATCGCTATTGGAATTGCGAGCTACCGGCGTGAATCCCTTTGTGGTCGATATTATGGCGCGCACCCAACCAGAGTACCTGCTCCCCATGCCCGAGATTTACTCGCAGTGGAATGAGTATGTGGCGCTGATTTTCTTGCGATCCCACTACGATGGCGTCACGACCGAGGAAGGCCGTCGCTGGCTGGAATCGCACTATATCGCTCCAGGCCAAACCCCGCCCACCGGACGCGCTTATTTCTGCGATGTGTTAGTACCGCCCGCCGGCTCCCCTGCTTCACGAACGGTGAACGGCACCACCATGGTCGGCACGCTGCACGCAGCCGGGCCTACCCGCGAGTCCATCCGCCAGTTACTATACGAATTGCGCCGGCGCGAACGCGCTGGGTTCTTTGTCCAAAAACGCTAATTCTACCGGGGGATACTGAAATGGGTGATTCAACGATCGAAGAAATGGGACCGCTCGGTGCCCTAGTCGGCACGTGGGAAGGTGATAAAGGCGATGACGTCGCCCCAGGCAGCGACCGTGGCGTCGCCCGCAGCAAGTTCCGGGAAGTTTTTCGCATGGAGCCTTTGGGGCGGGTCGACAACCACGAACAGATCCTGCATGGGCTGCGCTACTTCCGCCACGCGTGGCGCCTCGGACACCCGGAGCCGTTTCACGAAGAACTGGGCTATTTTCTGTGGGACGCCAAAGCCAGCCACGTTATGAGGTCCATCATCATACCTCGCGGCATCACTGTGTTAGCGGGTGGCGTTACCACTGCCGATGCGAAAGTTTTTACCGTACGTGCAGACGTGGGTTCGCCTACCTATGGCATTTCCTCGAATCAATTTCTCAACGATGAATTCAAAACAGTTCGCTTCGATGCCACCGTAACGGTGCATGGGCCAGATAGCTTCAGCTATGCAGAAAACACTCAGCTAAAAATGCGGGGGCACGAGGAGCTTTTCAATCACGCCGATAAAAACACCCTGAAGCGGGTAAACAAGATTATTTAAAAAGGGGCCGACACCGCAGCGCGAGCAACTCCACCTGCAGTTGCTTCAACAAAACCGGTAAGCGTTCGCGATCAGCCTCTGTCAGTGAGTTCGTACTGCCATTGGCACGCAACCGCTCCAAGAAGGAAACTGTCGACGATACGGCCGCTTCCTTCAATTGAACCTGCTCCACCGGGTTGCCCAACGCGACGTTTCGCTGGCTGAGGTAAGGAATCACACCATAGTTTTGGTACGCCGCCGCCATGACTAGGTCCAAAAACGCTCCGGCTTTGACCCGGTGCTCGGCATCGAAAAAGATACGATCCACCAAATAGGACTGCATCCAGCCACACCCCTCGCCATGATCGTCGACTCGCAGTAGCGCCGTCGTATCCCCGGGAGGCACGTGCCGAATCACGACCCAGGTATCGCTGGAAGTAGTGATGTATAGATCCGATTTACAGGGCGGCTGGTTACCGGGGGTAAAGGGGCTTTTGCGGCCGGGAGGTGGAAACTCATGCACCAAACGCAGCGCCCTTTTTAACTGGCCCTCGAAGTAGGTCACCACTTCGTGGTTCGCTTCGCGCTTAAGCAGGGGGGAAACAACATACTCCCCCGGCGGCTCAAAAGGAGGCACGGCTGACGCGCTCGGCGCAAAGCCGAAAAGACTCGCCAAAAAAGCAAGAAGAGGCCGTTTAAAGACGATAAAACGCAAATGATCACTCCCGCGGGCGAGTCTCTAGCATCGTTTCAAAATCGTGTCCACTAGACGACCCTGACATTCTTGGATAAAGTCCAGCACATGAAACTCTTGCTCATTTTGTCAGCATTCCTGGTTGCGTCCGCTCCCGCTTTAGCAGGGGGGGCCAAAGCAGTGAACTTCAGCGCCATCCCGAACGTGGCGCTCTACCCAAAAACCGAAGTCATTCATGGGTTCACGCTGAGTCTATGGGGCGAGAACGAACAAACCTCTTTCGCCTTGGGCCTGGTTAACGGACTCACCGGCAATAGCAGCGGCCTGGCGCTCGGAGTCTTCAACTATTCGGACAACTACACGGGTGCGCAGCTGGGCTTTTTCAACTGGGCCCGCAAAAACACGACCGGCCTGCAGGGGGCATTCGCCAACTACACCGCCGGCGTATTGCACGGCGCGCAAGTTGGGATAGTAAACGTGGCTGGTAAACTCCGCGGCCTACAACTCGGTTTTGTGAACTATGCGCAGAGCGCGGAGAACGGCATCCAGGTCGGCTTCGTCAATGTGCTTACGCAAACCACCGGCTGGTTTTCGGAATTCCCCAAGAACGTCGCTCCCGTGATGCTTTTCGCGAACTGGCGCTTCTAAATGAAAAAAACAACGCTGCTTGAAAAAACAACTGCCCCCGATGGCAGCTCGGTCACGCTCGACGAGCACGACGGGCGATACACCATCCGAGTGAACGGCCTGGATTTGATGTCCACGCGCCAACATGCCTCCGAAGAGAAGCTCGCGGAGATTGGATGCTCCGGCTTGCTCACCAAAAAAAACGCACGCGTGCTCATCGGCGGCTTGGGGTTTGGCTTTACATTGCGGGCTACTTTGAAAAGCTTGGCACCGGACGCAAAAGTCGTGGTCGCCGAACTGCTTCCAGCGGTAGTGGAATGGAACCGCAACCCGAAGTACCCGCTCGCAGCCGAACCCATGGCGGACAAACGGGTGGAAATCGTGCTGAAAGACGTCGCCGATATTATCGCAGAAAGCCGAGCAGGCTTTAACGCCATCCTCATCGACGTCGACAATGGACCAGCCGCTCTGAGCACCCATGGCAACTGGCGACTTTACGATGCCAACGGACTTAAGCTTATTCGTGAAGCGTTGCGGCCACAGGGCTGCGTGGCGTTTTGGTCTTCAGCCCAAGATCCACTGTTCGGCAAACGCTTTGCGGGTGCGGGTCTCAAGCTCGAAGTTGTGCAGACGCGAGCCCACACCACCTCGGGCGGGCTCCACACTTTGTATATCGGCCGCGTAAATTAGTGATGCATTTGTCTCCACTATCCCCCTAAAACCCCTTCCGCGAGCGCCTCTGCGGTTGGCACCCGCATTGCAGAACCCTTGTTTCAACAAGGAGATTCAAATGAACAAACACCACGTAGATAGCACGGTCGATAAAGTCGCAGGAAAAGTGAAGGAAGAAGCGGGGCACCTCACGGGAAATTCCCGCATGGAATCCGAAGGTATCGTGCAGCAAGTTGTGGCGAAGGTCGAAAAAGTCGCTGGCGACGTGAAAGATTCCGTCAAAAGCGGCATCGACAAAATGCTCAAGCACTAACCGGAGAGGTCTGAGATGCTCGAGACTATTTTAATTGTGCTCGCAGTTTTGTGGCTACTAGGCATGGTGAGTTCTTACACCCTAGGTGGATACATTCACGTGCTGCTCTTAGTAGCTGTGGCAGTGCTCTGCATTCGACTGATTCAGGGGCGGCGGATCACCTAGCCAGGTGCTCTTGCCTTCCCTCGTCAGTCATGTGAACGTTCCGCTCCAAGGAGACAACTTTGTTTAAAAAAATATTCTTAACTTCATGCGCTGTTGTGGCCCTCCAGTTTGGTTCTGTCGCCGGTGCGGCGAACCACCAATCTGCTTCTCTAGGAAGCACATCGACATACTCGATCAGCCCGGGTCTCACGTTCGTGGGTTCGCTCGTGGGGCCGTCGATTAACTCCTACATAGGCATCGCTCCGGTCGATGATCGAAATCTTTTCATCGGAGTGGATCTTGGCTTGGCCTTGTTCTTCCCGAGTGGCGTGGCCATGAACATTTCGATTCTGCCCACGGCTTGGTACCAGTTCGCATTGCCTCGCAATCCGAATATCAAGATTGTGGCTGGTATTGAGTTCGGACCAGCAATCGGAGTGGGGAGTGCAGGTACCGTGATTGGTTCAAGCGTAACCTACGAATTGCTCATGCGCCCTGGATTCATCATGGAAGGCTCGAATGGAATGCTCATGGGGGCGGATTTGAAATTCGGGACGCTCGGCGGGGTCTTTGTATTCAAACCCCAGTTCAACTTAATTTTCCAACTTTAGTTCGTTTGTTTGATGCTGAAAAAGCCCTCACCTTTGAGTAGGTGGGGGATTTTTTTTAGCGTTTTGCGTCTTTCATTTGCGCCTCCAGGGCGCCTTCCACTCGTGCGTCTAGGGCACTGGGCAATAAACGCCATGTCCAGTTTTGTCGTCGGTGCGCGGGGTCAGTAGCGGTTGCCCAAGTTCCCGGAACATTCATGCGTGCGTCCGCCCCTAGCCCGAGCAAGTCCTGCGCTGAAACAACCACGGTGTTCGCCTTAGAGCCATAGAGCGCCCCAAGCTTTATCCAATGGCTTTCACCCCCACCCGCTTCCTGAATCCACTGAGCGAGGGTCGGCATGTCGTGATTGCCGGGGTAGGCAACATAACCCGCTTCGAAATTATCCGTCCGATGATAGGGGTCGCCATCTTTGAGATCATAGCCAAACTGCGCAATCCGCATTCCGGGAATACCAAAACGCTGACGCAAACGATGCACTGCCTTGGGCACACCCGCACCGAGATCTTCAGCCACTAACGGCACCGTGCCCAATCGCGATCGCACTTCCCGCAGCATTCCCGCCCCATCGGCCGGCATCCATTGCCCGTCCCTAGCGTGAGGCTTGCCCGCATCCACCGCATAGAACTGGTGCAGCCCCATGAAGTGGTCCAAACGAACGACGTCGTAGAGGGCGAAATTTCGTTTGAGGCGGTTCACCCAAAAGAGGTAACCACTGCGTTTGAGCCCGCCCCAATTGTAAACCGGCGTATCCCAGAGTTGCCCGTCTCGATAGAAGTTGCACGGAGGGTACCCTGAAACCTTGAGTGCGTTTCCGTCGGAATCCAACCAAAACGCCACACGATTGGCCCAGACGTCGGCACTGTACCGCCCGACGTACAGCGGCATGTCCCCAATAATTCCGATGCCCCGAGCGTGCGCGTACGATCGCAAATCGGCCCATTGGCGGTGCAGAAGGAATTGTTCGAACTCTGCAGATTCCAAGGCGAGCGATTCTTTCCGCCGCAACTCCGAAAGCGCGAGAGCGCTAGGGTTACGGAATTCTGCGGGCCACCGCGTAAAGTCATATCCGTAGCGCCCGCGTAGAACCTGAAACTCAGCGTGTGCTTGGAGCCAATACGCATTTTCTAATTTAAAAAGAACGAATTCCTGCACCAGGTCGCGGGGTCGTTCGAGAAAAAATTTGTGGTGCGCGGCGGAGGCTGCCTGCTGCTTCGCCCCCCGTGCGGAGCGAAAATCGGCCGTCGACGCCGGCGAGGCTGCCGAGGAGGGAACTTCAATCAAGCCGTCCTTCGCCAAACGTTCTAAACTTAAATAGGCAACGTCGATTGCCAGCGAGCTGTCCGACTTGAAGGGCGAGTTAACTTCGTCTGGAGGGTTGAGCGGCAAGATTTGCCACCAGCGCTGTTTCGCGCGCGCGAGGAAATCAACGAAGGAGTAGCCACCACCAAAATCCCCCACCGAGCCGGAACCCGGCAGCGAACTCACGGCGAGCAAAACCCCAGCTGCGCGTTCGTTTAGCCGGGGCGGCAAAGTGGTGCGTACCCTCTCGGGACACAACGAACCGTCCGCCGATAGCGCCAAACCCAGGGCGAGGACGCCTATCCCACACCGAACCATTCTCACGCAAAACCCCCAGGAAGAAAGTGGGCTAAAATCTATCCAAGCCCACCAGCGTCATCAAGGGCTTTGCGTTTAGTGGCCGCGGATCAAAAAGATGGCGAACAGGACCGAGACCGGCACTCCCAAAATCCACGCGATGATATAGCCCACACGGCCGCTTTGGCTTGTAACCAATTTCAACGCTTTGTTCTGCTTGTTATCCATTTTTCACCTCTGTGGCGACGAATATGCACAAGGGATACCAAGTCGCCTGTTTGCGCGAGGCTAGTTAGTTGAGCCACTTCTCAATTTTTTCGGCGAGGAATTCGTTGCGGATGGGCTTGGATACGTAGTCGTCCATGCCGGCGGCGAAGCAGCGTTCTTCATCGCCCTTCATCGCGGCGGCGGTGAACGCGATAATGGGAACGTCGGGGCGTGTGCCCAGTTTTTCCCGGCGAATAGTTTCGGCGGCCTCGTAGCCGTCCATTTCGGGCATCTGGCAATCCATCAAGATCAAGTCGTAGGGCGCGGCTTTCACCGCGCTCAAGACTTCCAGCCCATTGCCCACCGCATCCACCTGGTAGCCTAGTTTCTCGAGCATTTTCCGCACCACGATTTGGTTCACGGCATTGTCTTCGGCCACCAAAATGCGCCAAGGCTGTCGTGCGGAAGCCACGGGTCGTTGATTCGATCGACGGGAAGCCCGCCCCACCCCGTGACGCAATGCTACTGTAACCCAGAATGTGGAACCTCGGCCTTCTTGGCTGCGCACGCCGATTTGCCCATCCATCATTTCGACCAGTTTTTTGGAAATGGATAAACCTAGGCCGGAACCGCCGTACTTTCGGCTGGTCGAGGCGTCGGCTTGGGAAAAGGGCCGAAAAAGTTTGTCGACGGCCTGTGGGGAAAGCCCGATGCCGGTGTCTGCCACTTCGACGAGGACGTTGGATTTGCCAACCTCCAGCGACGGCAAATACGTAACCGACAAACTAATGGAACCCTCGCGGGTAAACTTGACAGCATTGTTGGCGAGATTGAGCAGAATCTGCCGCAAACGCCCCGGATCCCCTTTTACGAAAACCGGCACGTCGGAGGCGACCTCAAATTTCAACCGCAACCCTTTCTTGGAAGCCTCGGGTGAAATCAAACGTTCTAAGTCGAGAACCAATTCGTGCAAATTAAAATCGATATTTTCGATTTCTAGTTTGCCCGCTTCCACCTTAGAAAAATCCAAGATGTCGTTGATGATCGTCAAAAGCGATTCACTGGATCGGCTAATTGCATCGGCGTACTCACGCTGCTCGGGATTCAGAGGAGTATCCATCAACAATGCGGACATGCCGATGACCCCATTGATAGGCGTGCGGATTTCATGGCTCATATTGGCCAAAAACTCCGACTTCAGCTGCGATGCCTCGACTGCCGCGCTTTCCCGCCCCAGCAGCGCAAGCCTTTCCTTTTCCAATTCAAATGCCCGTTTTTGGTCGTCGATATCAATGCTGGTGCAAAACCATTTGAGAATTTGCCCGTCTTTATCTTTTACTGGGTACGTTCGGGTAAGATGCCAGCGATAGCTGCCGTCGGACGCCCGACGGATGCGGCTCTCCACTTCGAAACCCTTTCCCACTCGAATGGATTCCTGGTAGCCGGAAAAAAGAGTTCCGCGATCATCGGGATGCACAAAGGGTGTTAGGCTAAGAGCCCGATTGTGGTTTGGCTCATAACCCGTATAGTCGGAACAAAACTGATTGTGGTAGTCGATTTCTCCCGAGGGCGAAGCGGTCCAAATCATTTGTGGCAAAGCGGCGAAGGCTGTATCGAGCATAGTGCGGATCTGGACTTCCCGCTCTCGTAAAATCGCTTCTTTCTCTTTGTAGGCGGTAACATCGGTAAAAATGGTGAGAGATCCCGCCACTTCTCCTGCCGCGTTGCGGTAAGGACTCTTGGTGGTGAGGAAAGTGCGCTGCCCGCGCCGGGAAGGTAGGTTTAGCTCGCGACTAATTGCGATACCTTGCACCAATACCGTTTGGTCAATTCGATCAATTTCCGTCGCTAAAGGTTCGGGCATTACATCGTGAACCGTATGCCCAATCACCTGCTCTGGCCTCATCCCCAAGTAATCCGTGAACGCTGGGTTCACCAACGTGTAGCGGCCCTGCATGTCTTTCACCACGATGGCATCGTGCACGCCGCTAATCACGCCCCGCAAAAGACTGTTGCTTTCGAGAAGTGCTTCATCGGCATGCTTGCTGGCGGTGATGTCGCTTGCAATAAAAGAAAAACGGGGCCGGTTCAAATTTCCAGGCCCTATGCAATTAACGGTTGCATCCAACCAAAACGCGGCGCCTCCTTGAAAGTGCTGGTAAGAAAACCGACAGGGGGACGAACTGGCTTCGGCTTTCCGATAGGCACGAATCCAATCCTGAATGACCGACTGAGGCACCCCCATTTCACTCGCCCGTCGGCCGTTCATTCCGTTAACGGGGAGAGAAAAGAAATCCGTGCATTTCCTGTTGGTGGACAGATGAACAATGTCGTCGCCTTCTAATTCGACAATCCCCATCATGTACGGCGAGGTATCGAAAAAGCTAGTTAGGATGCCTTGGCTTTCCCGTACCGCCGCTTGCGATTTCTTTTTCTCTGTAAGGTCGGTGGAAATTCCAAGGTAACCAGTGATCCTACCGGCAGCATCATGCAAAGTGGTAACGGAAAGATTAACTGGAAACCGTGAACCATCTTTGCGTACGAAGGTCCATTCGTTTTCGTCAGCACCTCCCGACTTCGCCTTAATATTGAATACCTCGAAATTGGGGCGCACCGGCTTTCCCAATTCCTTTGTTAAGTCCGCCGCTCGCTTTTCCACTTCTTCGGGAACGTGGATGAGATGGGGCGTGCGCTTGCCCACAATTTCCTCAGCGGAATAGCCGAGCAAACGCTCCGCCGTGGCATTCATCGTAATTATCGTACCGCTGGTGTCGGTGGCGAGAATGCAGAAGTTCGCACTATCCAAAATAGCGCGGCGCCAATCGAGAGACTCCCGCAGCTCCCGCTCCATGTCGGTGCGTTGGCTGATGTCGCGGGAGATGCACAATATTTCGAGCAGCTTTCCAGTGGCCGGATCGCGCAAGGGAATCGTGGTTGATTCGTACCAAATGTAGACACCGTCCTTACGGCGAATCCGATACGAAAATGTCACGGGATCTAGCGAAACCAATACCTGCTCGTGGGTTTTACGGATAAAGGCGATATCGTCGGGGTGGAAAATCTCGTAGGGCGAGCGCCCCACTAATTCTTCCGGTTTATAGCCAAGCGTGGGAAAACAGAGATCCGAAACGCTAGTAAAAATCGCGTCGGGGGTATGACGTGAAACGATATCCGTGGAATAGGCTTCTGCAGAAGCCCTTTCGGGGAGCGGCCGAAAATCCAAAGGAGCCGTTTTTCTCATAGGCGCCTTCACCCATATGCCTTTTCAACAACTGAACACAAGGCAAATAGCGGCGCCAGCCGACTTAGTCTGCTCAGTCCGATTTGGCGGCACGCGGAGATTTTCCCTGAGCGAGCAGGTCGATAATCTTGCCGATGCGGCGCGCGCGGGTCTCCGGTTTTTTTGCGGTCTGGATCTGGTAACAGATGGAGTACAGCTCGGATTTTTTAAGCAAGCCGAACTGCGTTTTGGCGACGGGGTTTTTGTTCAGTGCGCGCAGAAAATCCGCCGGCGGCTTAGCGGTGGAGGGCGAATCGTACGCCGCCAACCAGCGCCCATCCGCTTGAGCTTGCTCGACTTGCGCCAGGCCTGCCGCGCGCATTTTCTTGGCCGCAATCAGGCGCGCCACATGCTCGGTATTGCGTTTGGACCAGCCACTCTTGGCCCGCCGCGGTGTAAAGCGGTGAATCCACGATCGCTCGTCGAGGCTGCGCACATGGCCATCGATCCAACCGTAACAGAGCGCTTCGTCTAACGCCTGCGCGTACGTTACCGTCGCTTGTCCGGAATCCTTTTTGTAAAAGCGAATCCACAGTTCATCGCGGGTGCGGTGGTGGACCGTGAGCCACTTGCGGAACTCGGCGGCGGATTTAAAGGCTTGGTACTTAATCTTTGCAGACATCGAGTTCCATCCCCCTTTCGATGCGTCGATCAGGAATCAACCAGAGAAGGGCCACTCCCGAGTAAAGAACCAGCGCAACCCAGGGAACAAAAAACGCCAGCCCCACCGCCACCGCGTATGAAGCTATCGATGCCAGTCCTTTGTAATCTCGACCGATGGATTTCGCCAAACGTGAATTCGGACCATGCTGTTTCAATAGGGAGCGAGTCAGCAGGTAATAGGCAACCCCAGCAAAAAAAAGAACTACCCCGTACAACGCTATGGGCAGAGCTTCGAAATGGTTTTCACCCATCCAGCCCGTGACAAAGGGAATCAACGACAACCAGAAGAGCAGGTGCAGATTGGCCCAGAGAATTTTTCCATTTACGCACTCGGCCGCCTGCAACAAGTGGTGGTGGTTATTCCAGTAGATACCGATGTAGACAAAGCTCAGGACATAACTCAGAAACGCCGGGATCAGCGTTTGGAGATTTTCCCAATGCGCCTGGTGAGGAATCTTTAATTCCAAAACCATAATGGTGAGGATAATCGCCAGGACTCCGTCGCTAAATGCTTCCACTCTTGTTTTGCTCATAACAGCAGTCTAACCTCCTCTAATGGCCAAAATGAACTGGGTTTTTTGGTGCGGGAGCGTTGGTTGAGCCTCAAGGAATACAAGCGCAAACGCAAATTTGCCGAAACACCGGAGCCGCCTCCGAAGGTAAAACGTGGAAAAGGCCTGCTGCGTTTCGTGGTGCAGAAACATGATGCGACTCGCACCCACTATGATTTCCGTCTGGAAATCGATGGCGTGTTTAAGAGCTGGGCCGTTCCCAAGGGTCCCAGTCTGACGTCGGGCGACCCAAGGTTGGCGGTGTACGTGGAAGATCACCCGCTCGATTACGGCAGTTTCGAGGGTGTGATACCCAAGGGTAATTACGGTGCGGGTACCGTGATGGTTTGGGACGAAGGAACCTACGTAGAACGAGGATCCACCGGCCGCTCCGATAGCGAAAAGGCTTTAAGCGCCGCACTGCAAAAGGGCCACCTCACCTTTATTTTGAAAGGCAATAAGTTGCGCGGTGAATTTGCCCTAGTGAAGATCCGCAAAAAACGCCCCGGTGAAAAAGGCAATGCATGGCTTTTGGTGAAAAAGCACGATGCTGAGGCTTCGCGCAAAGACGTCTTGAAAGACGGCCGGTCGGTTCTCACTGGCCGCAGGATGGACGAAATCGCCGCCCAGTCCGAACAGAAGGGCGATGTTTGGTTACCAGGCAAAGGCCGCCAAAAAACAGGAAAATCGCCCGTCGTAAAACGCACCCCGCGGGCCATTCTAAAATCCCCCGTCTCGACTGCACGCCGCACCCCTGGTAAGTCCGCGATGCCACGCAAACAGCGGCCGATGGAACCCGCTTTTGCCCCGGCTGCACCCACCGAACCTGGCTGGCGCTTTGAAAGTTTCGGCGTTGGGCTACGAGCCATCGCCGAAGTGGAGCCGGGAAACGTGAAACTTTATTCCCGCAGCTTCATCCCTCTGGAGAAAAAATTCCCGACAGTGATGGCGAGCCTTAAATCTTTTGGGCATCGCGTGGTGCTGGATGGCGAAGTAGTGCGCGTTGGGGCACACGTAGAATTCATTCTTTCGGACCTACTCTTTATCGACGGAAGAGATTTGCGCTCTTTGCCCTGGATTGAGCGGCGCCGCCTGCTGAGCGCCATCAAGCTGCCAGCCTCTCTCCGCCTAGCGGAAAACGCCGCTCAACCGACCCTGCTGGAACTTGGTAAAAATGCGACTGTAATCGCCAAGAGAATCAACGCGCCCTACCACAATGGACTCACCAAAGATTGGGTGCGTTTTCGCCCGCGCAGCGCCAAAGGCGCCGCATTTTCTTCTAGCGAACGCCCTCCCATCACGCACCCAGACAAAGTTTTTTGGCCGAAGGAAAAAATCACCAAAGGTGATTTGGTGGCGTACTACGAATCTATTGCAGATACGATTTTGCCGTATTTAGTCGATCGCCCCCAATCGATGCACCGCCAACCCGATGGCTTGCGCAACGATGGGTTCTTTCACAAAGATATGTCGAGCTTTCTGCCACGCCGAATGGCCACCGAGCGAGTCTTTTCGGCTTCCTCCGGCCGCACTATCAACTACGTACTTTGCCAAGATAAGTGGTCGCTCTTGTACTTAGTCAATTTGGGTTGTATCGAACTTAACCCCTGGCTTTCTCGCCGCCCGGATCTAGATAAACCTGATTTTGTAGTGATCGATTTGGATCCCGATGGAAACAACTTCAATGAGGTGGTGAAAGTCGCGCTCGAAGTACGGCGCGTCCTCGTGGCAGTGGGCGCTAAAAGCTGGTGCAAAACTTCCGGGGCTTCGGGTTTGCATATTTGCATTCCCACCGGCGCCCGATTCGACTTCGACACCGGCCGTCTCTTCGCCGAGCAGGTTTGCAAAATCGTGCATACGAAACTACCCAAATTAACCAGCGTCGACCGCAACCCCGCCAAACGGCGCGGGCGGATTTACCTCGATTTCTTGCAAAATCGGCGGGCTCAGACTCTGGCAGCGCCCTATTGCGTGCGCCCGCGTCCCGGCGCCACAGTCTCGACTCCCCTAAAGTGGGCCGAAGTCCGCGCCGGCATCAAGCCGGAGGCTTTCACCATCCGAACTCTGCCCGCCCGACTCAAGCGGGTTGGGGATATTTGGGCACCCACCCTGAAGACCCGCGTGGACATTGAGTCTTGCGCCAAACAATTGTTGAAGAAGTTTCACATTTGATCCACCCTGCAGTCCTTTAACGCTACGCATAATCTTCCGAAAAGGAAGAGGCAGGAGAGTGTCATGGCGAAACCGAAGAAACCGGCCCGCAAGGAGATTTTCAAGACGCGTAAAACGCGTGACGCCGAAGTCCAAGATAGCGACACGATCTCCCCTCCGGCCGAAATCGCTGCGGCGATCGATCAGTTCCGGGATGCGCAAGAGCAAGCCAAGCATTTTGAAGCCGAAGCCACGATTCAAAAAGACGCGATTAACGACTATTCCCGCGGCGTGTACACCAAACGCGTTCTATCGGGTAAGAACCGCTCGTTCAAACTAGTGGGCGACCAAAGCATGGTGACCTACGTCGTAATGGATGCCAGCGCAGGCATCACCGAAGAAGAAGCCGAAGCGTTTAAAGAACAGTGGGGGCCCAAGGCCGCCGAAGATTTGATCGTCCGCGATTTCGCCAGCATCCGATTCGACGGTGAGGTGCTAGCGGCCAACTACGACGCCGTGGTCGACGCCCTATCGGTGTTACCTGCAGAAGTATTGGAAAGCTTGTTCAAACCCATGCTCTTGAAAGCCAAGCCTGGCGCGGTTGATCGGGCTAAGAAGTATGCTAAATCGTCGGATAAGCTGTTGGAAATAATTACTCAGCTTAAGATCCGCAATTATATTCGATAGTTTTGCGGAAGCAGCAGCACAGCCCAAGAAGCCGAGCACGACTAGGTTGAAGGGGGAGCGGGCGTCTGTCACACTCCCGCCGATGCACCTAGGTTCTCCAACGAGTTTTTCATCCCGCTGCTTCTTTACGCGACGGACCCCTATGGCGCCCTCTCTTTTCATTCGCGCGATGCACCCCAAGACGGAGATTTCTCCCGACCCGGCCGCCTTGCGTCGCCTGCTCGATTCCGGCTGGGTGGGCCAGTTGAAGATCCACGGCCACCGCGCCCAAATCCACGTTTCGTGCGATCCTCAAACGCCGGTGATTGTGTACAATCGCCAAGGCCAACGCCACGCCAAAGAACTGGTCCCCTCCATGGCGAAAGAAATCCGCCGGCTTTTTCAGCCCCGCGAGGGCTGGAATGTCATCGATGCGGAATGGTTGAAACCAGAAGAAAAAATATTCGTTTTTGATTTTCTCAAACGCGAGGGCGAGATGCTCTGGCAACGCAACTACGTAGACCGTTGGGGCATGCTGCCGCGCAGTTTCCTATCGCCCCATTTAAGCGTCTTGCCGCTGATTCGAGACCTCCCCAGCTGCCTGAAAGTCATGCAGGGCACCGAGCCACATGTAGAAGGTCTCGTTTTCAAGTCTGGCACCTCCACCGGATTTTCCGACACTTCCATCGTCCGTTGCCGCCGCAAATAAAGCCCCCAAAGTTTCCACCGTCGATTAAAATATCGGCATGAAGAAAAAACTAGTTTGGGCAGCGGTCAGTGTTTTCGTCTTTGTAGTGGGTGTCGTGGTTACGGTTTACTTAATGACTTTCGCGGGCGCTCAGAACGTAAAAGCGGTTCCTCCGCTAGCCCCCGGAATTCAGCAGGTCGTCGACGGAATAGCCTCTATTTTTATCGTTGATTTGGGCAATGGCAAAGTAGCCCTCATCGATGCGGGAATGGATGCCAAGGGGGTTGCCGTAATGGGCGCACTGGCCGCGCGGGGCTTAACCGCGCAAGATGTCGTGGCAATTTTCCTCACGCACACTCACCCCGATCACATCGGAGCGGTGCCTCTCTTTCCCAAAGCTAGCGTCTATATTTCCAAGCAAGAAGTCGAAGTCGCGGAAGGGCGCGAACCGTATGGCAGCCCTATTTCCAACATTGTGGGCAAGTTCAACGCCACTCCATTTAAGGTGACCCACCCGCTTGAAGACGGCGAAAAAGTTCAGCTGGGAGATACCACTTTCACCAGCTACGTACTCCCCGGCCATACGGCCGGCAGCACAGCCTACTTGGTAAAGGGTTCGCTTTTTCTGGGTGACTCGATCAATTTCAAAAAGGGTGGCGTAGTGGGTGGGTCTTGGTGGATCTTCAGCAAAGACATGGCGCAGGCGAAAGCGTCTCTACGTGCTTTGGCCGATCGCCTTGAAAAAGAAAACGCCGATGTGCGCACAATCCTTAGCGCACACACCGGCGGCATCTCGGGTCTGGAAAAGTTGATCGCGTTTACGCGAAATTAATTACCAAGCAGTCCACGCGCCGTCGAATTTCTGATCGGCCGCAAGCCCCCTGCGCTCGAGCCGTTGCTCTTGCCGCAAGTCTTGTCGTTCGTGCGCTTGTTGCTTCAGAATTTGGCCGAATTCTCTCCAGTTGTTAGCATCGCGCTCGGAGTGCTGCCTTTCAAGCAACTCCCGGCGCTCGTCTATTTGCGACTTAATCAGAGACCGATTCTGCTCGCGGTGCTCTCGATGCAGATTGGGAGAATTACCCATTATCGCTGTCGCGAAGGGGTCGTATTGCGCAACGACCGGGGGTGCAATCACTCCGGGCGCTCCTCCCAGGGATGCCACGCAAGCCGTCCTTTGGCTTATACAACCATCCGTGCCGCCGGCGCTGGGATTGGCCGCTACGATTCTCAAACACATGGAGAACTGAGCGGAACAATCTTCTGCCTGAACGGCGGAAGCTGTGACGGCTACGGCGAGTAGAACAAAAAGGTGGGTGATTTTCATTGCAGCTCCGCAGATCGATACAATGCAAATCAAGTTCCAGCGGAAGCTAGGCACGGGCCGGCGAGGAAAAAGGCCCCCAAATCGGGTTTCGCCACGGACTCCCAACCGCTTTGGCTGCGCGTTCAAGGGGTTAGGCGAGCCAACGTAAACTTCTTAAATACCTAAAAGGTAGCCGGCATAAATATATGATTTTAAATATTTTTTCGGCATCCACAAAAACCGTCTAACGTCTTTACGAACCCAACCAGGTGGACGCCCCGGCGTTAGAATGCTACTGAGCTATTCCCATGCAAAAGCTCACCGAGAAATTTACGCTCCACGTCCGTACGATGACGGGGCTAGAAGGCGTTTTGGCCGATGAATTGGCGGCCCTCGGCGCGCGCGATCTCGAACCGCAGAATCGCTTGGTGATCTGCCGAGGCGACCTCGCCCTACTTTACCGCATCAATATCGAATGCCGGGCCGCAATCCGGGTTTTGCGGCCGCTAGTCAGTTTTTCGGCGCCGGATGAAGCCAGTTTTTACAAAGGCCTTCAACAAATTGATTGGTCCAAGTGGATGCCCGCCACGGGATCGCTGGCCGTAAACGCGCACGTCCACTCCTCTTTCACCACCCACTCGCTGTTTATCGCCCAATTGGCAAAAGATGCGGTAGTCGATCAGTTTCGCGAAAGCACTGGCGAACGCCCGAGTGTGGACTTGAAGCAGCCGGACCTGCGCATTGTGGTGAGCTTGTTTCAAAACACCGCCCAAATCTCCGTCGACGCGTCGGGTGAATCGCTCCACCGTCGCGGCTACCGACTAGAAGCCGGTGAAGCCCCACTCAACGAAACGCTTGCCGCAGGTATCTTAAAACTCTCCGGCTGGGATTGCGCCTCGCCACTCCTCGATCCTATGTGCGGATCCGGCACGTTTGCCATCGAGGCCGGCTTGATGGCTCGCAATATCGCGCCGGGCCTGGTCGGCCGAAGCTACGGATTCCAAAGTTGGCCGGACTACGACCCTGCGCTCTTTGATCAATTGATTGAGCGGGCCCGGGCTGCCGTGTTGCCTCCGGGCGAGGCCCCCATCATCGGGTTGGAGATCGACCCCGAAGTCGCCGAGATCGCCCGCCACAATGTGGAACGCGCCGGCCTTACGGGCTCCGTGCGTATTGAAACAGGGGATTTTTTCGAGTGGCGAGAAGCCGGGCTCACTGCCGGCACGTTGGTCCTGAACCCTCCCTACGACGAACGGCTACGAGTGCATGACATCACCGCACTTTGGTCCCATATCGGCGATCGATTGAGCACGGCCTACGGCGGCTGGGCGGCGCATGTTTTGTGTGGCAACAGCGATGCGGGAAAAGCGCTGGGTATGCGGCCGGCGCGCAAGACCACCCTCTTCAACGGCGCCATCGAATGCCGTCTAATGGGATTTGAATTGCGGCCCACCAGCGCTGATGCTGCGGCCCCGGTGCTAGCGGAAGAGAACCCTCAGTGGGTGGAAAAGGCCGCTATCTTCGCCAACCGCCTACGCAAGAATCTCAAGCATTATTCAAAATGGGCAAAGCGCGAGGGGATTTCGTGCTGGCGAGTGTACGATCGCGACATTCCTGAATTTCCCTTTCTGCTCGATTTGTATGGCGAGCGTTTGCAGTTTTCCGAAGTACAGCGCAATCACGACCACACTCCGGGTGAGCACCAACGTTACATGGAGTTTATGGTTCGTACCGCCGCCGAGGTTTTGGAACTCCAGCCGGCGAATGTGCATTTCAAACTTCGCAAACAATCCAAAACCGGCGGTGCCCAGCAAAGCCTCGAAGCCGCTGGAGAGTTTGTGACCTTGCCCGAAGGCAAATTGCAGTTTCTAGTCAATCTCGGTGGCGCCTCCGAAACTGGCTTGCCACTGGAATTGCGCTCCCTACGCGCCCGCTTGCAAAAAGAAGCCGCCGGAAAACGCTTCCTGAACCTTTACGGCTACTCGGGCTCCCTAACCGTTTGCGCATTGTCTGGCGGAGCGCTTTCCACTACCACCGTGGACAGCTCCAGCAATTACTTGGAATGGACCCGAAAGAACCTGCGACTAAACGGACTCTCCGCGGTAGGGCAGAACTTTCACCGCAGTGATGTATTAGAATTTCTGGAACGCGATAACGAGAGCTACGATCTTTGCGTAGTGGATCCTCCGGCTCGCTCGGTAAACAGAGCAACGTCTGAGATTTTCGACGCCCAGGCGGATCAGGTTCGGCTACTGGGTTTAGTCCTTTCTCGGATGAATCCTGATAGTCGGGTTTATTTTCTGACCAACTACCGCGGTTTCGCATTGGACGAAGCGGCATTGCGGGCCATACGGCCCTTAAAAGTCCGAGAAATCACCCCTGCTTTGACCCCAATGGATTTTGCTCGAGCCCCCAGTTTGCGCTCCTGGCTTTTTGAGATTTCTCCTGAATAACGGCCACAATCTTGCAGCGCTCTTTCAACAAAGGAGTCGCACTTGAGTCCAAAACCATCCGAAGCACTTCAATTCACAAGCCTACTGGAGTCGATCGAGCACAATGAAATCTACGCCATCGTTGGGCTAGACCGTGCGGGACTCATCACTTGCTGGAACCGAGGTGCAGAACTCATCACCCAATACAGCAGACCCGAAGCCTTGGGCAAAGAAGTCTGCCTGTTCTTTACCGAGTCCGATAAGGAGCACGGGGTACACAAGCAAGAGCTCAAGCAGGCGCTTCAAGAGGGCAAGGCGGAGGATGTGCGTTGGCATCTGCGTAAGGATGGGTCGTGTTTTTGGGCCAGTGGCGCGCTCACTGCCGTGCGAAACGAAGCGGGCGAAGTCCTTGGGTTTTGCAAAATCTTTCGTGACGACACGGCTCGGAAACGTACTGAGGAGCAGATTCATATCACCAATAGTGAACTGACCCGATTCGCCCACGTCGCCGCCCATGATCTGCAGCAACCCATCCGTACTGCCGCCAGCTACATCCAACTCGCCATGAAAAAGGCCGTAGTAGTAGCAGAGCCACAGGTAAGGGAATACTTGCAGATCGCGTTCGACGCTGCAGTCCGGATGCGCAAGCTAACCGGCGACTTACTCGCCTATGCGGAAGCAGGAAACGCCCACCGTCCCACCGAAGTGGTCGACTGCAATACCGCTTTCGACATGGCGACGGAAAATCTCAAACTCGCGACTACCGAAGTGGAAGGAATGATTTTGCGCGGAGCGCTCCCCGAGGTGAAAGGCATCGCCACCCAAATCAGCCAGGTGTTCCAAAACCTTCTTGCTAACGCCATCAAATACCGATCTCCAGGCCAGCCCCCTCGCATCTTCTGCGATGCCGCGCGCCGAGGTGACGAATGGGAATTCCGCGTCACGGACAATGGCATAGGCATTCAGTCCAAAGACAAGGACCGCATTTTTGGTGCCTTCGAACGCGCTACTGTGGACACCGTTTCACCGGGTTCCGGTTTGGGTTTAGCGATCGTTAAAAAGATTATCGATGGCCACGGAGGTCGCGTTTGGGTGGAATCGGAATTTGGAAAAGGGGCGAGGTTTTACTTTACACTTCCCGCAAAAACCGGCGAGGCACCTCATGCAAGCGACTAGGAGAATATTGATTGTGGAAGACGATGTGTTCATTCTCAGTGCGCTTACCGAATTGCTCGAATCCGAGGGCTATAGCGTGTCAATCGCCCACAACGGGCAAGAAGCCCTCGACTCCCTGCGCACCACCGCCCCACTTCCCAATCTGATCTTGCTAGACTGGATGATGCCCATCAAAGACGGGCGGGAGTTTCGTTTAGAGCAAGCTGCTGATAGTTATCTCGCCTCTATTCCGGTGGTGGTGATGTCGGCGGATTATACGGCGGAAGCCTCTAAGCTAGGCGATCTGCGCGACTTTTTGAAAAAACCTCTCGACGTCGACCACTTCCTCCAAGTGGTAGATCGCTCTTCCGGTGCCCACGCGGCGTAGCTCACGCCCCCCCACATTACGTCAGAAGAAGTTATGGCGTTGATAAATAAATCCTATTTGCCGTTTTTGATGCCGCTTCCTAAGGTGGATTCAGGAGGTAGGGAATGAGAGTTACAAGAACAGCTGCTTTGTTAATGACCCTGTCGTGGATGACGGCCAACGCCGCCAGCAACCCCGTGCACTACAACACCGGCTTGGGCCGGACGCAAAAATCCTACTATAAGGTGGGTGGGGATGCCGTGAGGTTTGGTTGGCGCATGGCTTCTAGCTGCGACACGAATTCGTTGCGCAACGCCGCCACCAAAGTGAAAAACGACGACACTTCCTTCGCGTGGGACGACAACTGGTACTCCCTGCGAGTGCCTCAGGGTCGGTGCATGGTTTTCTCTTGGTACAACCTCAAAAACGGCAATTTCGGTTGGGCAGCGGTGCAAAATCGGCCGTCGTCTTGGGGCGTGCGAAGCAACTCCAAGGACTGGGTCAACTTGGGTAACGGCGACAAGCAAAAGTACCCCTACACCATCAACGGCCAAACAGTGGATCTCGACGTCTTCAATCCCTACAACCAGGGAAGCGTGGGCGGCGACGATATCTTTTTTGGCTTCGGCTACTAGCCATTGAATTCAGGGCCGGGGCTCAGGCCCCGGCTCCACTTTCTCTCCCCAAGCTACCCCTTCCGCCCCCTGCTCCGCCTGTGGTATGAAGCGCGCAATCGAAAGGCGGAATATGCGATCTCTCATAACCGGTCTGGTGGCTTGTGTCTGGATGGTGTCTAGCGTGGCTCAGGCTGGCGGAACCTTGCTTACCTTGAAAGTGGGCAGTGGCCAGCAAGAACTCCGTGCCGTTTCAAGCCCTCGCCCTCGTCTCCAGATTCGCCACTTAGGCGGCTCGGTGCTGCTCTTGCCCAGCCCGGACAACGCGTTTCATATCGAAGTTAGCGACGTCGCCAACCCCCTCACAGTCAAATTGCAGGAAGTCGGTCAACAAACCCTGTTGCTCACCACCGAGGCGCAGGGCGCAAAGGCCCCCCTGAACGCGGCCGCCGTCGATGACCAAGAGATGTTTCGTGCAGAGGAAGGCGTATTCACTACCAGCGGCGCAAGCGTTTCGATTGGCTCAGGTGTTTTGCAGAGGGATGAATTACAGAGCGCTTCCACCTCCGGCATGCCGCAAGCTCATTTGCGAGTCCTGGTACCGATGGCCCAAATGGAACATATTAGCGTGATAAGCGCGTTTGGGCCTATTAACCTGAATAACCTCGTGTTCCCGGGCGAGAAGGACCGGCACATTCTCCACGCGCGGACTGGTGACGGCCGAGTTACCTTGCTGGATTGCCAAAACGCGACTGTGTGGCTTCCCACTCGCGGATTTGCCACACAGGGACGCTGCCTTTTGCGCCTGGCCACCATTGGCTACGACGAACGACTTGCGTTGATGTTTAGCGAATGACCCATTCAAGCTTTCCCTTGTTGGCGGACTTGCTTTCGCCGCTGGCCCCGCAAACTTTTCTGAAAGAGGCGTGGCCCAACGAACCTGTTTTTTTGCCGGCGGCCCCATCAAAGCTGGCCGAGTTGCTATCCCTTCCCGTTTTGCAAAGCCTGGAAAGATTGGTGGCCTGCCGTACGAGTAAAGTGCGGGCTTGTCTGCCGGATTTTGACGACGAGTACAGTTCCGTCCTAGTGGATGCTAAAGATGCTCTAAAAATGCACCGTTGCAATATGACGTTGGTTTTTGATGGCATGCAGGATCAAGAACCCGTCATCCTCGCCCATTTGAATCAGCTCAAAGCAGAACTAGGCTTGGGCCAGCTCACTCAGTCTCGTGCGATTGCCTATGCCACTCCGGCCGGAGGCCAAACCCGTCTGCACTTTGACGCCAATGTGAACTTTGTGATCCAACTCAGCGGGAGCAAGCGCTGGAGGCTCGCGCCAAATGAGAGCGTCGAGAACCCCACCGATCGATTCACAAGTTGCACGGGTGATATATCGTCCGATTTGGAAGCGCAATGCCACGCTCCGCTTCTGGAAGAGATGCCAGACGGTGCCACCGAATATGTGATGGAACGAGGGTGTGTGCTGGTGGTCCCTCGAGGGTATTGGCACGAAACCGCCACCGACGAGGACGCTCTTTCGCTCAACTTTACTTTCAGCCAACCCACCCGCGCCGACGTTTTCGCACGTGCGCTGCACACCAAGCTCTCCGAATCTCCGGTATGGCGATCGCTAGCGCAGTCCGCTGCCGACGACGAAAAACTTGCCCAATCAGTCAGTATGGATTTGATTTCGAAAGTGGTTAAAGTAAACAAATCCGCTCGGTGAAAATTCAGCTTCCGGAGACCAGATGCGACATATTCTTTTGAGGATCTGGTCCGCAAGGTGGAAAGCTTTTGGTTTAATGCGGCGATGCTACCCCCCGACGAATTAGAGACGCCAGAACGGCAAATCAGTAACCCGCCATTAGTTTTCGGAAGAAGGCGGGTGGGAGGCTGAGTGCAGCAGCTTCTCAAGCTGGGCTGTTCCTAAGCGCTGCAGAGTGCGCGTATTGCGCCTGGGGACTTCGGCCAACGCCTCTGGATCACCAGACACGTCGGAAATACTTTCTTCCCTCAACAAATGGATCATGGGGTGCGGCGATCGATTCGTGAAATTTTCAGCGGCATTGGGTGCGCTTTCGGCAAACAGGAACCGGGGGTGAAATCCCACCGCCTGAATCACGCCGCTGAGGGTCAAATCTTCCACTAGGTTTTCCACCACACCCATAAAGTCATTGAAGTCCAAAAAATCGGGATAAATACCGGGAGCAATCACCAGAGTGGTCTCGGTTGCGTCTCGCGAGGCCGCCGCTAGCGAACGCAATTCCACCGAAAGAAACTCCAGGAATTCTGCCGGGTCGGTCCCTGGGTAAAGCGCGTAGCGTAGGGTACCTGCCCTGAAAACAGGGTCGGCGAAGGGGCAAAGACCCAATCCAATCACGACGGAGGAAACCCACGCCCGGGTTTGTTCGATAGGGCTTGGGGTCAAGGGTTAGCCCGCCCGGCCTCGCGTTTGTGGATCTGGGCCGGGTCGACCAGCGTGGGGGTTCCGATGCCAGTCCACTTGGTGGTTTGGTAGCCACTGGTATTGTGGAGCTTTTCGGACTTAATTTCGACATCCACTAGGGTATTAAAACCGCCCTGCACGGCCGCGTAGGCCATGCTCATAAGCGCCTGCGAGCGATCGGTATGGGTGACAGTAATGGGCGCCTCGGTGCGTTTCATTAGGCGAGTCTCCTCGCCTTGGCGCCGGTAAAAAACAAAGACGGCCTTAGCCTGCTCTATTTGCGCATCGTAGGCCTGAAGTTTGGAAGCGATTTGGGCGTCGAAGCACCGACCACAATAGATGCGGTGTGAAAGCTCCGGCGGCACCTTGGCCAAGAGCGAAAAATGCCCCTCGGGCAGCTTTTCCAGGCACTTTTTGCAGACAGGTCCCTGGCATAGACCACAGGCAGCGGTAGCTTTGGGCATTTGGCAGAGCGAGCAGGTAGGGCCTTTCATGGACCCTGCAATAGCACAAAACGGTGGGAGTAGGGAAACCAACGTGCGTTGAGACGGAGCCTGGGCCGAAACCCAGACTCCTTTGAAACGACTACGACATGAAATCGTAATTGCGAACGGTCTTGCGTCCGTTAGCTTTCGCGCGCTT
>CAZBJE010000010.1:26967-41085 GCA_964492125.1 uncultured Pseudobdellovibrionaceae bacterium
GGTGATGTGCCCCAGCGCCAGCTTCAACGCGGCCTTGGCGCGTTTTGCGGCTTGCTCGAGCAGCCAATAGGCCCAGCCATTGAGGCCGTCCATCGCGTCTCCGGCAGTGTTGCAACCGTGCTTTTTCAAAATAGCTTTCGCTTTGCTGGTGATGATGAGCGGTTCCATTTTCTTCTTAGCCATTCTTGCGTGTCTCCTGTGGTGAAAGAGAAAAGGATAAATCACCACGCGCGGAAACTCCACCTGCGTTTCCGCCGCACCGCTGCGCGGGGTCGGCCTGGAGTTTGCAATCCTGTCGCCCAGCAGGAGGAATCGCGTGGCCAAAGCTGATAAACCCGCACAACGCCGTGAAGGTCTCGAACCCCATGTGGTGAAAGGTGAAACACCTCATCAGGCTTCACGCAAAAACCAAACACTTAACAGCCCGGTCCTAGGTGATCGGGGGGAGAAACAAAATGACCATCTACGAACAACTCAAATCGGATCACCGGAACGTGATCGCACTTCTCGACGAATTGATCGCCGCTGAGAAAGATACGCCCAAACGCCGAGAAATGCTCGTCGCCAAAATCGGGGACGAACTCATTCCCCATGCGCGGGCAGAGGAAGCCGTTCTCTACAACTCTATGCGCGACTTAGACGTCGCTGGTGGCGTGGTGGGGCACAGTTACCAAGAACACTTGGAAGCGGAAGCGATCTTTCGCAGTTTGCAAGTTACCGACGCGGTGAATGTAAACTGGGTAACGGGAGCCAAGAAACTCAAGGCAGCGCTTGAACACCACATTGCCGAAGAAGAAGGTAAAGTATTCCCAGCCGCTCAGCAGCTGTTTACGAACCCGGAAGCCGAAGCGATGGCCGAAGTTTTCAACAAAATGAAACCCGCCATTCGCAAACAATCCTTCGTGGGACAATCCGCAGACATGGTGGTGAATATGATGCCCGGACGTCTTCGGGATTCGTTCGCCAAGTTCACTAACCTACCGATCGCTTCGTAGAGACAAGCGTTCACCGTGTGCAACCGGGCCTCGTCAGAGGACTGGTCGCCGGGTAGCCACTGCCGCCATCGGCATAATTGCAGCGTTCCAGCGACTCAGTTGCAGTGGGGTTCCCCGACAACGTGGTCGCTGTCGACATCCACCACATAGCGTCCTTTCAACAGCCCTCGCCCCACCAGAACGGGCTGGCGCATCGAGTGCCGATCGGCCAATGAAACAACGGTGGACTCGCGTTGGCTGCCTAAGCAAATTTCCAGCTTCACAAAGTACCGTCGTTGAGTCATCCCGTTGGAAGATCGCACATTGCTCTGTTTCACGAAGGGGGCCTGCAGGTCGTAAGCCGTGCCGCCAACGTACGTACGGAAACGTACATAAGGTTCTCCCGCACGATCGAATTTCTTTGCGTCGATCGCATCGAGGCTGGTTTCGGTAGCGCCGGTGTCGATACGGGCTTCAAGCGGAAAGGCTACTTTGCCTCCGGCTACCGCCTCGGCGCGCAGCTCAATACTTTCCAGCCCACCTAGAACCGACTTCGCAAATCCCTGATTGGTAAAAAATAGAAGACCGACCCATACCCAAATTTTATACATCCCCATCCCCCCACTGCTCACGCTAAGGGCAATTGTGGTAAGAATCAAACCCCATGAAGTCCAAGTTTAAAGTCGGAGCGAAAGTGCAATGGAAGTGGCTGGGCCGCCTCATCGACGGCCAAGTGGAAGAAATTTACGATTGCCCGGTGGTTCGCGAAATCAAAGGCAAACGCATCAAGCGCAACGGCTCTCCGGCCAAGCCGGCCTACCTGGTGCGTTCCAACGCGGGCAATGAGGCCCTCAAGCTAGAAAGTGAGCTGCTCAAACCCGTGCGCTCCGAATCGGGTTTTGTTTGAACTCCCGGCCAGCCCCAGCTGTGGTATAAAGCGGCCCATGTCGACCGAACCAAAATGCCCTAAGTGTCAGTCTGAATACGCCTATGCCGATGGAAATATTTGGGTTTGTCCCGAATGTTCCTACGAATGGACTCCCAAGGCCGCCAAACCGGAGGCAACCCCTGCCCCCGAAGCCGCGCCGCCGGGTGTGGTAGATGCCTTTGGTAACCCGTTAGCGACGGGCGACGCAGTTACCGTCATCAAGGAACTCAAAGTGAAGGGCTCCTCTTCCGCCGTGAAGGTGGGGACCAAAGTGAAAAATATTCGCATCGTCGACAGCACCGACGGCCACAATATTTCCTGCAAGATCGATGGAATTGGCGCGATGCACCTTAAGTCGGAATTCGTCAAAAAGGCGTAGCAGCCGGTACCTTTCCCTGCTGGCAGATGGAATGGAGTAACGGGGTACTGAATGGGGCAGTCGCGCTCCGTTCGAGTCAATTTGTCTCCCTTTTTCGGGTCTACCCAGCCTGCAGGGGGCTGGCATGCATTCTGCTCAGCCGATCCTCTTAATGGAGGAAGGGATGACAAGCATGGAGTTGGAGGGGATGCCCTACCCGCCAGTCCTTCCCTCGGACGACGTCGCTTCGTATTTGTATCAATCGTTGGTCGAGCACTCGCAAGACGCCATCGTGGCGATGACGTCCGAAGGAAAGATCCGCACTTTCAACCGCGCAGCGGAGGAAATGTTTCAGTACTCCCGCGAGGAAATGATCGGGCGATCAGCATTTCAGTTAGTCCCGTTGGGAAATGGCGGCGAACTCCAGGAAAAGTTGAAAAGGATTCGCTGCGGAAAGTCGGTGCAGTTCTATGAAGCCCAGCGCATGCGCAAGGATGGTTCCATCTTCGCGGTGTCCATCAGAATATCCGCGATTTTCGACGAACAAGAAAACCTAACGGGGTTTTCTTGGATACTCAGAGACGTTACCGCTCAAAATGCTGCCGCGGCGCTCATTCAAAAACTTTCTACCGTCGTGGAACAAACCGCCGACAGCGTCATGATAACGGATAAAGCGGGCAAGGTGGAGTATGTAAACCCAGCCTTCGTTACAACCACCGGCTACACAAAAGAAGAAGCGGTCCATAGTTGGCCGAGCCTACTCAAATCGGGAATCCATTCCCCCGACTTTTATAGAAAACTTTGGAAGACTATTTTAGCCGGCGTGCCATTCCGCGGAACTTTAGTGAATCGACGCAAAGGGGGCGCCTTATTCTACACGGAGAAGACCATTACCCCGTTGCTCGACAAGAGAGGGGAAATCACCCACTTCGTCTCTACCGACAAAGACATCACCGAGCGAAAACAGGCCGAGCTCCATTCTGAAACCGTGCAGCGCAGATTTGCGGAGTTCTTTCACTCCTCGCCCCAAGCCCTGGCCTACTGTTCACTCGACGGTGCTTTCATCGAGGCGAATTCGGCATTCTGCGCTTTGTCTGGCTATACCCAACAAGAACTCTTAGATGGCAAACACTACCAACAGCTGACCAGCGTCCGTAACTGGGATGGGGGTGATACCCACCTGGAGACGGTGCGCAAAACGGGAAAGCCGACTACGTACGAAAAAATTTTTACCGGCAGCGGAGCGCTGAATCCGGTGCAGGTCACCCTTTTTCCGATAGCAGATCCCATTAGCCGGGCCACCAAGGCCCTTGGCGTCCATGCCGCCTGGAAGGAAACAAAATGAACACTCAGCCCATTCAAAATTACATGTCTCGCTCGCCCCTCACGATTGAAGAAAACTGCACTTTGTCGGAGGCGATAAAGAAAATGCAGCAGATTCATATCCACCACTTGCCGGTGGAACACCAAGGGCGACTCACTGGAGTGCTTTCCGACCGAGACATCAAACTCGCGCTCTCGGTTCACCCCAACGCCAATGAGTTGGCGGTGGGAGATATCATGACCGACAACCCCTACACTGTTAGCCCCAATTGCCCCCTTCAGCAGGTAGTACTTGAGATGGCGCAGAATCGGTTCGGGTGCGCATTAGTCGAAAACGAACAGGGCCGAGTAGTAGGCATTTTCACGTCCCTGGATGCTTTAGCCTTGATGGCGGAGTGGTTACGCAAAAAAGCCCTGGACGCATCACATTCCCTATGACATGGGAGGCAGGCGTGACCATTGAATGGAACGAAAAAATCTGGCGGGGGTTAGTGGAATCGGCCCCCGATGCCTTGGTCATTGTGACCGCGGGTGGCAGCATTGTTTTTGTAAATTCCCAGACAAACCGAATATTTGGTTACTCCAACCAAGAATTATTGGGCCAAACCATCGAGTGCCTGCTTCCCGAGCGATTTCGCCCCAAACACGTGGGGCAGCGCACCGACTACTTTCACAACCTTCGTTTACGGCCCATGGGTGCGGGCCTAGAACTCTTCGGCCTGCATAAATCGGGAGACGAGATCCCGATTGAAATCAGCCTCAGCCCGCTCGAGACGCCGCAAGGGTACCTCGTCACGGCGGCTATCCGGGATATCTCTGACCGGAAACGAGTACAAGAAGAGCTGCGCCGAGCCCGCGAAGTGGCGGAGGCGGCCAACCAGTCTAAGAGCGCATTCCTGGCAAATATGAGCCATGAAATCCGCACTCCGCTTGCCGGCATTCTGGGTTACGCGGAGATGATTGCCTACTATTGCAAGTCGAGCGCCGAACGAAAAAGCTACATGGAAAAAATTCGCCGCTGCGCCAATACGCTCACGGAACTCATCAGCGACATTCTCGACCTCTCAAAGGTGGAGGCAGGCGCACTAAAAATCGAACGCATTCCCTTTAGCCCCGCCCAGGAAGTAGAGAACGTGGTGAATCTCCTGCAAACTTCTGCGGAACAAAAAGGCATTGCACTCGATATTCAGTACCAACGCCCACTCCCGCAGCAGGTGGTCTCTGACCCTACCCGTTTGCGCCAGATTCTTACTAATCTACTAGGTAACGCGATCAAGTTTACCGCCCGTGGTAGTGTGTCGATGCGCGTTTTTCGAAACCCCGACACCGACCTGCTTTGCTTCTCAGTCACGGATACCGGCTGCGGAATCGGAACTGAGGAACAAACGCGGCTCTTCCAGGCGTTTGTCCAAGCCGACAGCTCGACCACGCGCAAATTTGGCGGCACCGGACTCGGTTTGGCCCTTTCCCGCAATTTAGCGTCCGCTTTGGGAGGAACCCTCGAATTGGTTTCCAGCGCCCCTGGCGTGGGCAGCACTTTCCAACTCTCAATCCCCTGCAAGCAGCAAGCGCCCTGCGCGCTCTTTCCGTCGTCCGTCGCCTCGGTAGACCCGGATGATCTGCCCCGACTCGACGGCATGCGGATCTTGGTAGCGGAAGATAATCCCGACAACCAAGAATTGCTGCGCGGGTTTTTATCGGCAAGAGGGGCGGCAATTGATCTGGTTGGCGATGGAAGGCAGGCCCTGAGCCTCGCTCGCAGCGGCAACTACGACGCTATCTTGATGGACGTGCAAATGCCGGAAATGGATGGCTACGAAGTCACCAAGACACTGCGGGCTACCGGCATTCGGACGCCAGTGATCGCGCTGACCGCGCACGCGATGGTGACCGAGCGGGTCCGAGGGGAAGCCGCAGGTTGCAATGATTTCTTAACCAAACCATTCGACGTCCCCCATTTGATTCATACCCTGCGCAAATACTGCAAGGCCAACTAAGCGTTGCCTATCAGTTCTTCTTCCGGCGCGTCGGAATCGACAAGGCCATACTCGCGTTCCTTGCGGTACAGAGTGCGCCGGTTCACACCCAGAATCTGGGCCGCCCGCTCTTTTCTGCCCGCAGTGCGCAAAAGCACCATTCGGATATAACGATCTTCAAGCTCCGTTAACGTCGGCAAGTCCGACGACAAAGCAGCGAGTGGGTCGCTCGATCGGGTCACTTCCGGTTCCGGAAGATCCGATTCTTCGATCTGTGCGCCGGGAGCCAGAACCACCGCTCGCTCAATAATATTTTCCAACTCACGGACATTGCCCTGCCACCGAAACCGTAACAGCTTGCCCAAGGCAGCCTTGCTGATGCTACGCACACGCGGCGCGCCGCCCACTCCGTTTGCAGCCGCGTAACGCTTCAAGAAATGCTCCGCGAGCAAAAGGATGTCTTCCTGCCGCTCACGCAGCGGCGGCACGAGGATGGGGATCACACTGAGTCGATAGAAAAGGTCTTCTCGAAAGCTGCCTTGTTCAATTCCAGCGCGCAAATCTTTGTGGGTAGCGGTAATGACTCGCACGTCCACGTCGACAAAAGTGTTGGACCCCACCGGCCGAATTTTTCTCTCCTGCAAAACCCGCAAGAGCTTGGATTGCAAGGTAGGGCTCATGTCTCCGATTTCATCCAGAAACAGCGTGCCTCCTTCCGCTTCTTCGATCAAACCGCGCTTGGCGCCAGCTGCACCGGTAAAGGCGCCTTTGGCATGACCGAATAATTCAGATTCGAGCAATGTTTCCGGAATCGCTGTGCAGTTGATGGCGATAAACGGCTTTTGCGCCCGGGGGCCCATGGCGTGAATGGCGCGAGCGACCATTTCTTTTCCGGTGCCGCTTTCGCCTTGAATCAGAACATTGGCGGTGGAAGGAGCCACGCGCTCGATCAAATCAAAAACGGCGCGCATTCCCTGGCTCTTGCCGATAATTTCGCTGAGGCCCCAGCCTTGGCGCAACTCTTTGCGCAGGGTCTGCACTTCCAATGACAGCGCGCGTTTTTCCAAAGCGCGCGTGACCTGCACGGCCACTTCACTCAACTTGAACGGCTTCACTAGGTAGTGAAACGCCCCATTTTGGATGGCTTCGATGGCGGTGTCGATGCTGGCATGGCCGGTAATCAGGATGACGGGAACTTCCGGCCAGTCGCGTTGGAGGATCGACAAAAACTGCATTCCGTCCATCTGAGTCATCTTCAAATCACTGATAACCAGATCAAACGGCGCAGCTTCCGAGCTCCGCATCAGCGCCACGGCTTCCGGGGCCGAAGGCAGACAGGTTACATCGTAGCCCTGGTTGGTCAGAAAGTCGGAAAGCAGAGAGCGAATCTCGAAATCGTCGTCTACCGCAAGAATTTTACCGTTCACGGCGAATCACCTCTCGGATCAGCTCCGAGTCAAATTGTCCCTAAGGAGCGAGTTTGTCACGCGCCTAGTCCTATACCAGCTTTGCGGAATAGGGCACTCTCTTTGCAACCGTATTGGCGCATGCGAATCGCTTTTTATGACACACACCCATTCGAAAAAGACCACTTTGACCAAGTAAACACCCCGAGATCACACGATATTACGTATCTCGAAACTCGCCTAAACGCCCAGACGGCGAAGCTAGCCGCCGGTGCGGAGGTGGTTTGTTGCTTCGCCAACGACAAACTCGACGCGGCCGCCCTCTCCGCCTTGTGGGCCGAGGGAGTCCGGCTCGTGGCCCTCCGGTCAGCCGGGTTCAACCATGTAGATCTGGCCGCAGCGGCCCGCTTGGGTCTGCCGGTGGTTCGAGTGCCCGCCTATTCGCCGTACGCGGTTGCCGAACACGCGGTGGCTTTGATGCTTTCACTGGATCGCAAAATCCACCGAGCCTACCAGCGAGTGCGGGAGGGGAACTTCTCCCTGACGGGCTTGGTGGGGTTTGATCTCCACGGAAAAACCGTGGGGATTGTGGGGACGGGGCGTATCGGTTCCGTTCTCGCCCGCATTTTAGCGGGATTTGGCTGCCGCCTTCTGGTGCACGATCGGGTCCCCAATCCTGAACTCGCGAAGGCATTTGGCGCGCGGTTCGTCGAATTGCCCGAGCTTTATTCGCAATCGGATATTATTTCGCTGCACGTGCCCCTCACTCCACTCACCCGCCACCTGCTGAACCCTGCCGCTTTCGACCAAATGAAGAAAGGGGTCATGGTGATCAATACAGGACGCGGCGCTTTGATCGATTCGGCTGCCCTAATTCACGCGCTGAAAACCGGGCGAGTTGGCTATGCGGGTCTGGATGTTTATGAAGAGGAAGAAGCCGTTTTCTTCGAAGATCATTCCAACCAGGTTTTGCAAGACGACCAGCTAGCGCGGCTCCTCACGTTCCCAAATGTTTTGATCACCTCACACCAAGGTTTTCTCACCGAGGAAGCGCTCACGAATATCGCCCGCACCACCCTGCAGAACGTAAGCGACTACGAAGCGGGCAAACCGCTTGGCAACCAAGTCATCGCTGGGGGAGACAAAATTGCTCGCGTCGAGGCATAAAGGCCCGACTGATTGCTGCTCCCCCGCACAAATAGCTGGCACCAATTCTGCAGAAAAAACCCGTATGAAAAATTACAACCGACGAGAGCTTTTCTTTTCCTGCCTTACTTTCGGCATGACTCTATTTGCCGGACGCCTTTTTTCCGCCATCAAGGATCCCATTCTGGAAACGGACGCGATGGCTGCTGCCCTGGGTTACAAACACGACGCCACTAAAGCGGACAGCACGAAGTACCCCCAACTGAAAAAGCCCGAGGCCAAAACCCAGCGTTGCAGCAATTGCAATTTCTACACTGCTGCAGCGGGTGGTTGGGGCAAATGCCAGCTTCTGCAAAGCGGTCAGGTAAACGCCAATGGTTGGTGCGTTTCCTGGATCAAGAAAGGCTAAGCTTTGATTTCCTTCGCCGCCTTTGGTGGCGGTGAGGGGCACCGGGCTCCGGGACCAGCTTTCCAGCCGTACGTCAGTAGCTGGGAGCTGCTCCTGGAGTTTGTGTTATTTCAGTCTATCGACTTTTTCGCTCAGCTCGCGCACGACTCGCCGCAGTTCATCTAGTTCGTGTTCTGAATCGGTCATCGATAGGATTACCGAGATTAGCAACGCGGTGAATCCAACGAAGAAAGCAACTCCAAATATCATCAGGAAAATGGCGACCAACCGCCCTTGGGTGGTAATGGGCACTACGTCGCCAAATCCGACGGTCGATACGGTACTAAAAGCCCACCAGACTGCGTCGAAGAAACCGTTCACCTCTGAATTGGTGCCTTTCTCGGCCACATAAAAAAGAAACGAAGAAAGAAAGAGAACCAAATTGCCAGCCACTGCGAAGTAGATGAGCAACGGCGACCGCACCGCTTGAAAAAGCAGTTTTGAGTAGTGTGGAACGTGGTGCACCACTGAGAAACGGCGGCGATCCCTTGTCCGAGGCAGCATACTTAATCAGACCACAAGATCCTGGCCGCAGGAAACTTGTTTTCCGTCGTTTTTGCATTCACCATACTAAAATGGAAAAAGCGCCGAAGATCCTTACCGCCCTCACCGAATTGCTCAAAATCGATTACCCCGTCATCGCGGCACCGATGTTTCTGATTAGCGACGCCGGACTCACCACCGCCGTTTGCCAGGCAGGAGCCACCGCGGCAATGCCGGCGCTCAATTTTCGACCGGTGGAGGCGCTGCGAGCGGAAATCCATAAAATCAAGAACGCCACTAATGCCCCATTCGGCGTCAACATAATCGTGCAGGAATCTAATAAACTGCGCGACCAGCAAGTAGATATTTGCTTAGAAGAAAAGGTGGCCTACCTCATTACTTCCCTCGGCGATCCCACTGCCATCGTTAAGAAAGCGCACCAAGCGGGGGCAAAAGTTTTCTGCGACGTAGTTTCCGTAAAGCATGCAAAAAAAGTGGTCGATGCCGGAGCCGATGCGCTGATTGCGGTTTCGGCCGGTGCAGGTGGGCACGCCGGCACACTTAGCCCCTTCGCGCTCATTCCCACTTTGAAAGCGGAGTTCAAGGTTCCGGTGATTGCCGCCGGCGCCATTGGAGACGGAAGGACTATGCTCGCCGCGTTCGCGCTGGGAGCAGACGGCGTCTATTGCGGCACCCGCTTTATCGCCTGCAAGGAAGCGACGGTACCGGGTGAATATAAAGAAGCTATTTTGAACGCGGTGGCTGACGACATCGTCTATACGGACCGAGTAGACGGCTTTCCCGGAAATTTTATCCGCACGAAAGATTTCGACAAATACGTCCCACCCGGAAGTGCCTTTGAGAAAATGATGCGCATCAGCCCCAAGCTAGACAAAGCGTGGCGGCTTCTGCGCGCAAGTAAAACCCTGCTAGGCGAACCAGCAAAACTCAAAGCGTCTTATAAAACCGTCTTCTCAGCCGGCCACGGAGTCGACCGCATCGACACCATCGAAAGTGCCGAAGCGATTCTGCATAATTTGGTCACACAGTACTGGGCCGCAAAAAAAGCCCTGCCTTAGTTAACGGCGCTATAGAGCGACTTTTGCGTTCTGGCTTTCGTCCCGAGGGGGCTGACTGCCCGTGACATACGCTTTGACGGCATCAAAAACAAATTTCACGCCGTTCGTTCCCGAAACATCCCAGAACTCGCCTTCGGAAGGGATGACCTTGATGAGGCAGAGATCGGCGCTGTCTTTGCCGTCGGGAAACCAAACACGCCACTCTTCTTTCCACATTGCGTCGATGGGCGCCCGGTCCGTTACGATCTCGGCTGTTCCATAAAGCGACACATAGGCCCGCTCTTGCTGGAAGAAAATCGCCACACTGGGGTCGTTGTCGATTTCATTTACCTTCGGGCTATTGAGCGACGCGCTGAAAAAAACCACACCGTCGTCCTCTGCCCGAGCCACGCCCATCGGTCGGCCCTGAGGCTCGCCGGACTCATTCTTGGTGACCAGCATCGCGGTATCGAATTTTTTGATCATCGCCATGAGATGTTCTTTTTCTTGTTTCATAAAGTCCTCCTTGCCCCCTTCCTTGCAAAATTCGGCCCTACTTTGGTAGCATCCGCGCATGATGAAACTACAAAAGCACCACAAGCTGGCCTTGGCTTTGGCTGTGATTTTCGTACTGGCCTGGGCTATCTGGACCTTCATTGCTTTGCCGATGTCGGAAACTCCGTCGCTTCCCGATCCCGGCGCCGCTACCGTTCCACAATGAGCGATAGCCGCTTAGTTTATTCCACAGACCCCGCGCTGAATAAAAAGTGCCCACGCTGCAAGGAGCTTCTGGCTTCTTGCAAATGTGTGCCTGAACCCAAGCTGGGCGAAAGCAAGTTCACCGCCTTGTTACGCATTGAAAAACAGGGGCGCGGTGGCAAGACGGTCACGTCGATTGGTGGGCTGCCCAAGATCAATGTGTTTCTCAAGGACCTTACCAAGAAGCTGAAGAACGCCTGCGGCTCCGGCGGCACTTTCTCGCTTGAAGGCAAAGAAGGCGTGATCGAAATCCAGGGCGACAAACGCGATCAAATCCGCGCTTTGCTGGCCAAGGAAGGCATTCGCACCAAAGGCTAAGCAGGCTAAACAACAATGCGGAGTTACCGAGGTACCTAATGACCCCAAAGGAGTGCGCACTTAAGTTTCTACGCCAGATCATCGCGGGGGATATTCGTGAGGCTTTCCGCGAGCACACCTTGCCCGGTCTCAAACACCACAACGCCTACTTCCCCGGCGACGTACAAGCGCTCATCAAGGGAATGGAGGATAACCATGCCCACTTCCCAGACAAAATCTTCGAAACGAAGACGGCGGTCAGCGAAGGGGCGTTGGTTGCGGTGCACTCGCTAATGCGGTTTCACCCGGCTCACCCAGGCGTGGCCGTTGTGCATGTCTTTCGCTTTGAGGGAGATAAGATTGCCGAGTTTTGGGATGTGGCCCAAGTGCTTCCGGACGAGTCTCCCAATAAGAATGGCCCCCTTTAGTGATAAATCGGACAGGGGTAGCATAACCTGGTAGGGTGCCCGCTATGGCAAAAGGTACAGTTAAGTTTTTCAATGCGTCCAAAGGTTTTGGTTTCATCACTCCCGAAGATGGTAGCAAAGATGTATTCGTTCACGCGAACGACATCAATGGTGCTCAGCTCGACGAAGGCACCAAAGTAGAATTCGATATCACTCAGGGCAAAAAAGGCCCACAAGCTAGTAACCTCCGGGTTATCTAACTCCTCCCGTTTCCGCACGGACGCATCTTCCATTCAGGCCCCTATTAGGGCAGAGCGAAGATCTGCCCAACGGCTGTTTGATTGTCAGGAGCGCTTGATCCGGGTGTTAGGGGAAACACGCCTAACTCCGGCGAGCAAGGTACGCTTCCAACTTATCAAACGAACCACCCCAGCCTTGAGCCATGCCGGATTTGGCGGCATGGAACGTCGCACGTTCTTCGGCGGTGGCTTTGCCGTGGACTTCCCACTCAATCGTGACACGCGTGCTCTGGGGCCCTTCCGCCGCCAGTGTCACAACCGTGCGCATAGTCTCCGGCCACGTGGGAGCCATCGGGTGCCGAGAAACCCTGCCCTCTGCATCACAAAACTGCTGAGTATAAACTAGCCGATCAGGTTGGCGCAGCTCCACATAGTCCAACCGGCCGTAAAGCGTGGTTTTTCCGTCGGTCATGGAATAGGAGGCGCTTCCTCCTGCACGGATGTCCACGCTTTTAAACTGCATGGTGAAGCCGGTGGGCGGAAGCCACTGCGCAAAGTGTTCCGGGTTGGTCCACATTTCGTACATCATTTCGAGAGGGACATCGAAGCTGCGGTTGATAACGAAAATGTCTTTGCCGGATTCTGCATTGAGGAACTCTGCCAATCGATCCCAAGTTCCGTTACCACCAGCCTTCTTAATAATCTGTTTGGAATGCTCGAGCGCCTCTGGACTGGTACAGGCCATGGTCATTTCCATCTTGGTTCCGCCTTTCACTTGCGAAAAGTTCACCGAGACGCGGAAAAGCGCGGGCTGCGTGTCGTTGGCGCCGTGGTCGTAGACGAGCCGCGCGTATTTCTCGACTTCAAAGTAAACCGTTTTATTGGGATAGTCGGTGCCATCGGGACCATGCATTGTATAAACCCAGCTACCTCCCGGGCGCAGATCTTTCGAGTGGGTGGTGATTGAAAATCCCCGAGGACCCCACCATTGGGCAACCTGCTTGGGATCTGTCCAAGCGTCCCAAACGGCCTTCACTGGGGCCTCATAGATCCGAGTGATTTTGATTTCGTTGGATTTATTTTTTGGAGACATTTCGTTTCCCTTTCGCACTCTTCTTCTTGGTCACGGTCTTAAGGTACGCGTCCAGACGGTCAAAACTCTCTTCCCAAAACTGGCGATAGGTCTCCATCCAGTCGGCGACATCTTTGAATGCAAGAGCGTTGAGCTTGCAGGGGCGGTATTGCGCTTCGCGAGTCTTGGAAATTAGAGCTGCTTTTTCCAAAACCTGCAGATGCTTTGTGATTGCGGGCAGACTCATTTGTTTAAGAAATGGCTTAGCCAGCTCCGAAACATTGGCGTCTCCCTTCGATAAGCGAGCCAGGATGGCCCGGCGAGTCGGGTCGGCCAGCGCTGAAAAAGTAATACTTAATGAGTCGTTCATATTTTACCCATTAGTTAATTAACTAACTGGTTAATTATAAACAGACGTGAACCTCCGCGTCAAGCTGCTCGCTCTAATGCCTTGATATGACTCAACCTTCTTCAGTACTATTTAGCGGGCGCGTTCATTTTGGGGGCTTAAATGAAACTTTTTCTCCGGCTGGGACTTTGGTTTTTGGTGGTATTGGCGTGCAAAGGCGCGTTTGCCGATCCCCCTAAAGCGAGCCATTCCTATTGGCAAAATTCCAACTACAACGGGCACTACGTTTTGTACGACAACGCTACCCGCACGTACATCGAGACAGTGAACTGTAGAGCAGCTTGGCGCTTCACGGTGGCTTCAGACGCCCTCAATACTTTGACTTTATTTGACGCCAGCCGCGGCATGACCATTCGGCTTACCTACGACGGGATGTACCTAAAAGAAAAAGGTGCCACCGGCTTTAGTTTCTACCAAAAGGGCAGTTTCGATACGCGCACACAATTCAAGCACTACGACGCCAGCGGCTACACTGGGGCTCTCACCAAACAACATGGGTGTGGATGGGTGGAATACCTTGCCGGATCGAAATCGGCCGATTGGCGATTTAAAGAGCTGGGGCGCAACGCCAGCTACATCGACCTCTACGATTCTAGCCGCAATATGTTGGTGCGCCTGAACAAGGATTCGATGTACCTACGCACCGGTTCCAACCCCCTAGCGTTCTTCAAAAAAGGCAACTGGTAAACAGAGCAACTTCGGCATTGCAGGGGCAAAAATATATCGACGACAGTTTCGTACTGTTCCCCTTGTTTGTCGCTGCGCACGACTAGTTTCCGCGGTGCAACTCGTGAATAACCTCGCACGCGCGTCGGTCAAAACCAAAGGCGACACT
>CAZBJE010000010.1:41095-67579 GCA_964492125.1 uncultured Pseudobdellovibrionaceae bacterium
CTATCCGAGTACGATGAAGTTCTTTATGAGCTGGTTTCGCGCTGTTTCACGCGTGAGTGATGAGGGAATTCAAGCATGTCTCAACTACAACGCCACATCGGGTTACGCGCTCTAATATTTTACGGGGTGGGCGACATCTTAGGCGCCGGAATCTACGGACTCGTCGGTAAAGCGGCCGGCGAAATGGGCCACGCGGTCTGGTTAGCCTTTTTAATGAGCATGGTGGCAGCAGGGCTCACGGGCCTTTCCTATGCTTCGCTCGGTTCCCGTTACTCTAAGGCCGGCGGAGCGGCCTACCTCACTCACCGCGCGTTCGGCAGCCAGTTTCTTGCGTATGTCGTGGGTCTGGCGGCTCTTTGCTCGGGCGTAACCTCGATGGCCACGGCCAGCCGCGCTTTCGCGGGCTACTTCAAAGCCTTGTTGGGAAACCTGCCGGCGGAGGTCGTAGTAGTCGGCTTCTGCCTATTTCTGTTTGCGGTCGTTTTGCGCGGAATCAAAGAGTCGATGTGGGTAAACATCGTATGTACGACCATTGAACTGGGCGGCCTGCTGTTGGTGCTAGTGGTCGGCGCTCGGTACCTGGGGGGCGTCAATTACTTGGATGCCGTAACTCTCTCAAACCCCACTGGCGCGATCACCATCCCACTTGTTTTGTCCGGCGCCGTACTCACCTTCTATTCGTTTATTGGATTTGAAGACATCATCAATGTGTCGGAAGAGGTGGTAAACCCGGCCCGCAACATCCCCAAGGGGATCGTTTACTCGGTCGCCATCTCGTCACTGATCTACATCGGAATTAGTTTGGTGGCAGTGTCTGTCATCCCGCCGACGGAGCTGGCCAAATCGCACGCGCCGTTGGTCGATGTGGTTGGAGTAGCGGCGCCTTGGTTTCCGCCGGTGGGGTTTACGTTTATCGCGCTTTTTGCGGTGGCCAATACCGCGCTGCTCAATTTCATCATGGGTTCGCGGTTGGTGTATGGCATGGCCAACGACGGTCTTTTGCCCAAGCTTCTGAGCCGGGTGAGCGCACGCCGAAAAACCCCGCATGTGGCTACTTTCGCAATTCTTATCTTGATGCTCGCGCTGGCTCTCTCCGGCGATATTTCTTCCCTGGCAAGATCGACTTCGGTTTTGCTCTTACTTTGTTTTGTGGTGGTGAATCTGTCGCTGATTGTGCTCAAGCGCCGCCACGACGAGGCCCGCGGGGGTTTCGAAATCCCGTACTTTATTCCCGTATTGGGAGTGGCCGTTTGCCTGGCGATGCTGTCGTCGGTTAAAGCTGAGGAAGTCCGCACCGCGGCGGTTTTAATCGCGGGAATCGTCGCGCTCTATTGGTTCGTGCGACCGAAGACCGCGGCGGTCACTCATTAGCGGGCTTTGCTACTGTCGCCTCGGTGGACGAACTGGCCACTATTATCTAAATCGAGAACCCCACTTTGCCGTTGAACGACAGCAAATTGAAGGTGTAGTCGACCGAAGCACTGGCGCGCAGGATTTGCAAATTCACTAGCAGCCCGGCGTGCATCCATAGCGTCGCTGCGGCCGAGTTGATCGAGGTAGTAGCCGCGGGGTAGCCCGCTCCAAAGATCGAACCTGCCCCAGTTCCACTCAACAAGGAAGAATGGTTTACGAAACCAATTCCCGCAAAAGGCTCTAGGACCACAAAATTTTTGCTCACAATCAAATTGGCGCTAATGAGAGTGGAGTCATACGCGACGTTTACCTGAGGTCCGCCGGAAGTCTGCACGTAGCTCAAAGCGCCTTTGGTGAAACCTACCCGGAACGCCAAGTCGAAGGGCAACGATGTAAGCAATACTTTGTTTATTTGCCATTTAGCACCGATCGACGTTTTACTGAAGGCACTTGATTGGTAGCTGAGATTGGGTAGCAGCCCACCCTCGATAGTGACGCCGAAAGGCACCGTCAAGCCCGCGTTGATTTCTCCCGCCGGTAGATACGAACCCGACAAGCCCGTAACCACAGAGCTGATGCCAGCGGTGCTGGTGGCGTTGGCCGAAACCCCTAGGCCCACACCCCATATTCTCCCATAGCCCGTCGCCGGCTCTATCGGCCGAAAAACGAACATCGAAGCCAGGGTGTCAAAAACAGGCGTGGTTTGAGTTGGCGTTAGCTGGGGTAAAGCGAAGAGTTCCCCAAAAGCTGAAACGCTGACCATCAGAGCGACGCAGAGCGCAAGCGATTTGGATTTCATCCTATTAATTATACGGGTCGAGAACCGAAAATGGACACCTTTTCGAGCGCAGAACTTCCCTGCGTGGCGCACCGCAGCAGCAGGGCGCATAAGCAAATCACTCATTGCAATACTGGTCATCGACCAAGATTCGACAGCGGCCGGTCTTAGGGTCAATCGCTTCGTCGGAACAGTTTTTGCCGGAGTTGATTACTCTGTGCGCGATTCCGTGTAGCTCGAATGTAAAAACGACTGAACCAGAGTCACTCATGTCTTTTTTCTTGGAAACCGCCCATAGAGGCGTATTCTCTAAGGCCTCCTGTTTCTTCCACGCAAGAAACTTGAAGACCGGCCCAAATCTCTCTATCCGCACCCGTTGTTCTTTGGTTTCACAGTCGACTAAGATCTCGTCGTAGTTTTGGGCAACTTTGGACAGAATCGCCGAGTCTTGTTTCATTGCCTCGTGGAGGACCACGCTTAGTCGAATCAGCGGCTCAATGCGAACTATCTTTCCCCTATCGAAGAGCAAGCGACCCGCTCCTCTAGTGCCGTTCAGCCGAATGTCTCTTTCCAAACCCTCGATCGCCTCAGCTTCGGATCGTGCATCAAAATACTCGTCGTAGTGTCGCACCAGATCATCAGCGTTCGTGAGCGCGGGAAGCGGTTTTGGACGGGGATAGGGATATTGAACCAAATCCGCGAATGCTTTCTGATCGCGTGCCTTTAGCGCGGCTACTGCTTTTTTCATCGCGTCCTGATTGGCCAGTCTTGGCTCGTTCGCGCACACTGCTGTGACGATTGCGAATATTGAAAAAAGGCAAAGTAGGTTGCCCATCTTAGAATCCGAACGAGATAAGGATATCGTTACCGTTCAACGCACCCGCGTTGTTGGGGTTAAAGATATCAAGGTCCACGGATTGGCCATTGATGGAGAACGAATACTTCTTCTGAGAGTCGTTACCCAGGGCGGACCAGCCGGCATTGTTACTGCGAACCGACCAGGACTTGGGTTGATTCTGAATAGCAGCCCAACCAAACTTTTTCGCGTTCAGGTTGTACCAACCAATCATCAAGCAACGCCCCCGAGCGACATTGAAGGCGTACCATTGGTCATCCCAACGATCCGTGCTGCCACGCGTCTTGAGCGAAATGGCAGCCGCTTTGAGCGAGTCGACATCACAGCCGTCGGCTATCCGGTAGCCGAAAACAACTTTGTCGCCGCCCACACGGACGAAAGGTTGATTGGTGTGGATCAAGTCCCCACGGTGGTATCTCGGAGTTCCGGCGTTCGCCGCGACTCCCAAGGTGAATATGGCCATTGCTGCTAGTACGATTTTATTGAATTGCATTGTTGTATCTCCCCCTACCCATGCACGCGCAAAAGAATGGTAAAACGGCTCACTCAAAATGAAAGATTTATTCCGTCTATTGTCTTGCGCGGCGCGCAACCGTTTGATTTTGGTCGCAGCCGAGCCAATTCTGAGTTATTTGGACAGGCAATGGATAAGAAAAACTGGAACGTAAAATCGGCACTCGCCGCTTACAATGTCGATCGCTGGGGCAGCGGCTATTTCACCATCAACGAAGCCGGGAATGTGGCCATTCGCCCCCAACAAGACGACAAGACCACCATCGACCTTTTCGAGCTGGTCGAGCAGTTGAAAGCCCGGGGCGTCCAAGCCCCTGTTTTGCTCCGTTTCAGCGATATCCTCCGCCACCGGATGAACGAGATCCATGGGGCGTTCCATGGCGCCATCCGGGACAACGGCTACAAGGCTGGCTATTTTTGCGCGTACCCGATCAAAGTGAACCACCAACGGCATTTGGTCGAAGAAGTGGTTAAATTCGGCGAACCCCTCGGCTTTGGCCTGGAAGCAGGTTCGAAGCCGGAGCTTTTGGCCGTTTTGGCATTGGCCGGTCCGGACACCCCGATTATCTGCAACGGGTTTAAAGACGAAGAGTTTTTGAAAATGGTCGTTCTGGGCCAAAAGCTCGGGCGCAAGCTCATCCCAGTAGTGGAACAGTTCCAGGAACTCAAAATCCTGGTCAAAATCTCGGAAGAACTGGGCGTGCGGCCGGTTTTAGGCGTGCGAACCAAGCTCGCTGCGCGGGGTTCCGGCCGTTGGCAGGCTTCGGCGGGCGCGGGCTCCAAATTCGGCCTCACCACCACCGAGTTGCTGGAAGCAGTCACTTACCTTAAAGAACGTGGCCTTGCCGATAGCTTGGTGATGCTGCACTTCCATTTGGGCAGCCAGATCACCAATATCCAAAACGTAAAGCGCGCGCTCGACGAAGCGTCGCACGTTTACACCGAACTGCACCGCATGGGCGCGGCCATGGGTTACATGAACGTCGGCGGCGGGCTCGGAATCGACTACGACGGCTCCCAGTCCAACTTCGAGTCGTCGATCAACTACACGTTGCAAGAGTACGCCAACGATGTGGTTTACCGAGTCATGCGCAACTGCGACGAGGCAGGCATTCCCCACCCGATCTTGGTTTCGGAGTCGGGCCGCGCTCTGATGGCCTACAACAGCGTGCTGGTTTTTGAAGCCATTGGCGCTATCGAAGGAAGCACCTTCGAAGTACCCAAGAACATCCCTGCCGGGTCACCCCGCCCGATTTACGACCTAATGGACGCCATCAATAGCCTCAAGCCAGCGACGGTGGTGGAGGCCTATCACGACGCCACCCGAGCCATGGAAGAGACCCTGAGCGGCTTTAGCCTGGGCCACGTCACGCTCGAGATGCGCGCTTTTGCCGAAAACCTGTCTCGCGCCTTTGCGTCCCAGCTCTACACGATCCTACAGACGTTGGACTTCGTGCCGGAGGACTTGCACCATCTCTCCAAGCAAGTGGCCGATACCGTCTTTTGCAACTTTTCGCTCTTCCAGTCCCTTCCCGATAGCTGGGCGATTAACCAGCTCTTCCCCATCATGCCCATTCATCGGCTCAAGGAGTGCCCCACTCGCCGTGCAGTACTGGCGGATTTGACCTGTGACTCCGACGGCAAAATCGATAGTTTCCCCTCGGCCGTAGGCGCCAAGGAAGCCATTGAAGTGCACCCATTGGTCCCAGGCGAACCATACTACCTAGCGGCCTTCTTGCTGGGTGCGTACCAAGAGACCCTGGGTGACCTACATAACCTTTTTGGCGACACCCACGCCGTGCACGTGAGCTTGGACGAAAACGGCAAACCCAGCATCGATGAAGTAATCGACGGTGATTCCGTTCGAGAAGTGCTGACTTACTTGCAGTATGCCCCGGAAGAATTGGTTAGCCGTATGCGACGCGACGCCGACAAGGCCATGCGTGTCGGCGCCCTCACTCCGCAGGAAGCGCGTGAGTTGCTCGAGTTCTACGAAGCGGGGATGCACGGCTACACCTATTTCGAATAGACCGTATGAAAAGCCTCCTGCTTGCAGCGTCGCTAGTGGCCCCGATGAGTTGGGCCGAAACTACTTTCCACGACCCACAGGGAACGACCTGCCGATCCTTGATCCAAAGCCATTCCCCCTTGCCGGCCTACCCCGACTCGGTCGAGGCGTTTATCGAGACCGATCGGCTCTTCCTGATCAAAGAAACCCAAAATAGCGAGATACGGGTTTACCGAAAATCCGATTGGCGCCGCCTCGACCAAGACGTGCAAGTCGTATCCATAGGAACGGAGATGGTTCAAATTCCCATTGTTTTAGAACCCAAAGCCCGCGGCGTGGGTTACGGAACAGAAGCGAAAACGGCCCTCATCCAATGGGCGTTTGAGGTATTGGGCGCGACTCGGATCCGAGACAGGATTTACGATAGCAATGCAGAGTCGCTGGAGCTGCACCGGAAATTAGGGTACCAATTCCACTGCGTCGCCACGGGTGGTGGGTTCTATGACCTCACTCCCGAAGAGTTTAAAAAATTCGTTCTCTCTGCTCCCTAGAAAGGCAGTATCCCCATGCTCAAACTCTTTCATAAAGTCGCTATCGCGGAAGGCATCTCGCTCTTGCTCTTATTAGGGGTGGCAATGCCGCTGAAGTACGCGTTGGGGTTGCCCGAGGCGGTTAAATTCGTGGGGAGGGTACACGGCGCCTTATTCATGGCCTACGTGGCCCTGCTGGGACCCGTGGCTTCGGAATGCGGATGGAGCCTGCGGCGTGTGCTGGTCGTGTTTATCGCAGCCAGCGTGCCGTTTGCCGCTTTCTACGTCGATCGCTCTGCCTCCGTCCGAAACCCATCAGGGACTTGAGATCGGAACCCACGGCATGGTACCCACTCGCCTCGTGGAGGCGCGGGTGCCCTTAGTAGGGATTTTAGTTTTCTTGGTTTTTTCGGGGTTTGCGGGAGCGACGCCCCCTGAGGATGCCCCTGCCAGCTGCACCCAGCTGCTTGAAGACCAAACCATCACTGAAACGGTCTTCACGAATTTAGCGCAGGCCGCTCTATTTCCCGGGCATTTAGCGGCTTCCTTACAGCACCTCATGGCAGCGCTGATCGCCCACTTCAATAACCCCAACTTGGACTTCGCGTACTTCGAACGTTTGTTTCGGGCCAACGGCATCCGGATCTATTTGGTCGCCAATAGCGCCTGCTTAGGGCCCGCATATCAAGCGAAGTACCCGCCGGGCCTGCAAACACTCAAAAACGGGCCGGCGCTCTACTACCTCTGGCTGGGCGTGAATGGCAAAACCGAAGCCGATAACCTGAAACAGCAACTGGGCATTAGCGAAGAGGAAAACCTGGAACGCCTAAAGCATACGGGGTTTCTTGTGTGGAATGATCCGCGTGGAGGCCCCGATCCAGACTTGCACTTCATCGACGAAGCAACCTGCGATCGTATCCGAAACAGCTCAGCAATCCCCTGATTCAAACGCTCTTCGCAGCTCGGCGATATTAAACTTTTTCATTTTCAAAAACGCCTTCGTCACGCGCCCTATTTGCGCGTCGGTACCCGCCATCATCTCATTCATTTCGGCCGGAACCACCTGCCACGAAACCCCGTATTTATCTTTCAGCCAACCGCACTGCTCCGCCGCAGGAACAGCCGAAAGCCGCTCCCAATAGTAATCGATGTCCGACTGGGTCTGGCACTCTACGACCAGTGAAATGGCTTCGTTAAAGGTGGGCTGGAACGCGATGCTTTCCATGGCTCCCATCCACTGCCCAGCGATTTGGAAGTCCGAGAACGAAAGCGTGCCTTCTCTCTCGGGTTCCTGCCCCGGACCCCGCCGATTCACCTGGCCCAGGCGGGTTTGCCCCGCGCCGGGGGCATCCGCGAAAACAGAGACGTAAAACTGCGTCGCCTCCTCCGCATTCCCATATTGTTTGGCGCCAAAAAGCAAACTGGGGGCGATCGCCGGGCGGGGCTGGCCATTCGGGCTTGTGAGAATGAGCTGCCACGAGACGCCGTATTTGTCCTGCAACCAACCGTAGCGCGCGCTGAATGGGTAGCTTCCGAGCGGCATTAGCGCCGTGCCCCCGTCGATAAGCCGGCTCCAAATTCGATCCAACTCTTGCTGGGGATTTGCCATCCGGCTTGGGTCGAAATTCACCATGAACGAAATCGAGGGATTAAACCGAAAAAGCGGCCCCGCACTTATCAACTTAAACGGGAGCCCCCAGACATTGAAAGAGACAACCTCGCAATCTCCCGAGGGCGTATTGCGCAGGACTAGCTCGCTCTCTACCCGTGACTCCGGAAAAACCGAACAGTAGAACGCGGCGGCGGCTTTCGCTTCTTTATCAAACCAGAGATGGGGCAATACTTTGGCTACGCTCATAGGATGATTATAGGGTGGTGATTCGGAGTTTGCAGCCTACAACGACCCGAACTTTGCACAAATTATTACAAGCTGGTATGGGAGCCCATGCGCGATTTCCGCTACCTCCTCCTCGGCACCTTTTTGGCGCTGTGGAGCTGCGTGCTGGAAGCCAATCCGAAATGGTTCGGCCTCCCGTATGACCCTTTTGCAGGGCTAGACGATTGCGCCAAGGCCCTGGTGCAACGGCTGGTTTTGGACCAAAAGTTCCCCCTTTTTCACCGAAACTTTCATCAAATGGAGAGCTCCTTCAATAGACTGGGTATCCAGTTCGATGCGGTGGAGCACGAAGACATTCCTTTAGACATTGGGGAGAACCTGGTCTCGTACGAGGCGCTATCGATTCACCGAGCTTACCGAGGCGATATCGTGACCGAGTACCTCACCGTCGAAACCCGCATTGGCGCCCCCCAAGTACTCGCCGAACGAGTAAACGCAAAGGCGTTTTGGCACGCCGATGAAGACGGATTTTTTGGAGTTTTGACTGGCACGAAACTGGAAAGAGGACAAACCCGCGGCAGCGCCGAACTGCAACGGCTTTGGCTCGAAGCGGCTGGCTCTGGACCCGCACTGCGGGATGAAATCCCCAAGCTCAATAGTGAAGGCAAGGCGCGGCAACAAGCGCTCGCGGAAGAAGCCATTGAATTTTACATGCGTAACCTCGTACGCAGAAAGTGGTCGAATAAAACAAAAAGCAGATTGCGGCGCGAGTTCTTTGAGTCCTTGCGCCAATCGGTTCTGTCGATTTCTCGATTGCGTTCGACCGGTGAAGTTGTCGGAATTTTCCAAAACATCCGAGCCCCGTACGGCCGCAGAATACTGGCCCGCCCTCGGGGAAAGGACCTGGAAATTTTGAGCGACGAATTCGGCGCCTGGGGCGAATCGGTACGTCGGTTCGGTATCAAAACTGCTGAAGTAATGTACCTCACCGATTCCGAGCTCTATGACCGGATGAATGAAAACCGGGAGCCAGACGGCAGCCTCAGAATGATTCGCCCGCCCGTGGAAATTAAAGCACGGGAACAAAACATAGCGATAGTCCGCAACTGCATGCCGACCGAAAGCGAAACGATCTGCGTGAACGGAGAGGTCCTAACAGTGTTTTGGGGTTCTGGCGAAGTAGATGAACCGGCCCGCCTCGCGGTCGATCGTAGCCAAAACCCCCACTTGTTCGTCGAGATCTTCACCCAGCTTATGGCCACAGCAGTGGATCCGCATTTTTCGATGGACTACAATCTGCACAACCGGCTGCACGTTACCTACAACGACCGGCCCGCGCTTTACTACGAAGCGAGCTTCCGCGAGACCGGTCGGAATCTCATCATCGACGGGGAACCTTGGCCTATTTTATCGGCAACCGGAGAGGAACATATTGCGTCGTTGAAGAAATTAACCCGGCCTCTAGCTGAGAGCGATGCGGTTCGGCTCGACCAAATTAAACGGTCGGTGCTTTCCTATATGGATGGCGCCCAGTGATCCGCGGCTTTGAGAGGACAGGCGTACGCTTCCCATTAAAAGGGTGGCCAAGATTAAAATAAAATACGGCCAGGCGGAGTAAAACCGCGGCGATTTGAAATCGGGAAAAAAACGACCAGGGGCGGGTACCACAGAGAGAAGTTCTTGGTGGTTCATATTCCTTCCTCCTTCTAGGCCCTCGTGAGGGCAGATAAGATATGTTCCACTGGGCCGACTCCGGCCCGCCAAGAATGTATGATTTTAAATTTTAATAATTCTGAAAAACAGGTCAAGGCCCTATAAAAAATGAAAATTATCGAAAGCTTAGGCTATGCCCAATAGGAACGACGGCGCTACCCTGGTGATCACTCACCGCGTCTTGCCCGGCAGGGAAAGGGAATACGAAGCCTGGCTGGAGGAGATTCGGCCGGTCTCCAAGAGTTCGTTAGGGCATATGGATTGGCAGCTGGTCCGCCCCGTTCCCGGGGTGACTTCCACTTATTCCGCCATTCTGCGTTTCGACAGCCGGTCCAACATGGACAATTGGTTGAGTTCCGACACGCGCAAGCAACTGATTGAAAAAGTGCGGCCGCTGCTTGTGGACAATGAAAACCTTCAAGTGCGGAGCGGCTTAGATTTTCTTTTCTCGGATTCGGGCTCTGCACGCGCCCCTCTGCGTTGGAAGCAGTTCTTAGCTACTTGGGCGGCGCTCTACCCGCTCAGTCTGACGCTACCAATGGTGCTTTTGCCGGTTTTGCGAAAGTGCGGACTCCCGCCTTTTCGTCCGCTGGATATTTTCTTGCTCAACGGCGTGACGGTGGCACTGATGGTTTATTGGGTAATGCCGCGCTTCACAAAGCTCGTGCATCGCTGGCTATTTAAGTAGATACGCCTTCACTTGAGCAAACACGAGCGCGCGCCCATAAACGTGGGGAAACTTTTCGCCGTTGCTGGCCAGCTCCCAACGAAGGCAATCGCCAAACACTTCAGCCGAGAACTCTACAATATAGAGGGGGCGCTGGTCCGCATAATAACGCGACACGACTCCGTCCACCTGCTGCGCAGCAGACAGATGAATAAATCCGTCGCGAATATCTACCGGCGATCCGGCGAACGAGCCGAGCGAAGCAAACTCGTTCCACTGTGACTCAGTAAGGATTTTGTAAACGGAGTTATTCATTAAGCAACAGTCCCCTGTAACAAAAACGCATTCTCTGCCTGGATGTCACGGAGCGCAATGCCCGAAACTTTTGGCACCGCGATTGCTTAACCATAGGGAAAGCGGCACGCCGCAAATCTGAGGAGAAATTATGAATACGAGCACTACTGAACCACAACAAGCCAAAAAAGTTTTCACTCCAGCTCTCGACTCATCTCACGATGACGACGCCGACGATCAACAAGTGGAAAAACCCCAACGTTCCGAAAAGCGTTCGACCGCACCGGCGCCGAACAAGCCAGCCTCTGTCACGTCTTTGCGCGAAAATGCACCCGGTAAAAAATCGGAAGAACGCGAAGAGGTCGCCGCTAAGGAACCTACCCTGGTAGACAACTTGGACCTCGCGCTAATGAATGCGTCTATCTCTATTGGCGATTGGGTGAAAAAGATCGAAGCCCTTACTCCGAAAGAAGGCGCCATCTCTCAAGCGTCGAAGTTCACCGTCGGCAAGCTTCAAGCTGTGCAGAACTACATCGGCGACAATGGTTCCAAAGATATCGCGCAAAATGCTTGGCAGTTTGTGCGCCGCTCGCCGTTGCCGGTGGGATTGGCCATCGCAGGAGCTGGGCTCGGTCTTTACCTGACCCGAAACGCGGTGAAAGCCGTGACCACCGCCTCTGCGGATGTCTCGAAATAAGTGATGCACCATCCATGCGGCCCCATTCCCACCCCACTGGGGCCGCAGGGTGTATTCCAATTGACTACGCTTCCTACGTCTTTGGGAGACTTGAGAAAGCAACGTTCCGGAACTCCAGGAAATAATCAGACATCCCAGTTTTCCTGTGCTTAATCGCCCACTATCCGGTCATTTAAATTACGCATTTCCGAGCACTTAGAGATAAGCCCTTTTTCATTTGTGTATAAGTTCGACAACTGCATAGAGACTTCTCAGCTGCATAGGATGGCAGTCGTTTTGCAAAATTCTCCCTCATGCAATCCCACCCTAAAAACTTTGCCCTGATAGCCTTGACGGTCATTTACTTGCTCACTCCTTCGGCCGCCTTCGCGTTGACCGGGGCAATCCACCAACCGATCGAAATTCCATTCCAATCCCAACACGCAACGCCGCCGGCCAATGCCTTCGACTATGCAAACGTACGATTAGAGGTCGAACTTCAAGGCCCGCAGGGAAAAACCCAAACTGTTCCGGGATTCTGGGATGGTGGAAAAACTTGGAAAGTACGGGTGAACCTGCCAATTACGGGAACTTGGACTTACCGATCCAATTTCCGAGGCTATGCTGATAACGGCCTTCAAGGGAAAGTCGGAACTATTACCGTAAGCGGCCCCCTGAACAACAAAGCCACGGCAGTGCACGGCGGCATCTTGAATTTCAATCAGACCAGCAAAAGAATTGAGTACAGAGATGGAACCGAATTCAAATGGATCGCAGACACCTGGTGGTGGTTCCCAAAAAATTTCGACAAAGGGGATTTTCTTAGTAAGGCAACCCAGGATCGCGCTGAGAAAGACTTCACCGTCATTCAATCGCATGGCTTAGACATCATGCTCCAAGGCGCCGACGGCAGAATTGACCTAAGCCCTTTTCGCAACGGAGTAGCGCTTCCCATTTGGTCTCAGTTTGATGATCAAGTGCAGCAAGTGCATGATGCTGGACTAGTTCTATTTCTGGGATTCGGCACCTATTGCAAACTCCAGCAGGCCTACTTCCGAACGCAGGTAGGACGGGAGACGATAAAAAACCTTTTTGCGTACGTACTGGCTCGCTACGGAGCACATAACACCAGCTTTCTTTTCACGCAGGAGTACAACCAGCACTTTGATAGTCTGCGAGCGGCGGTGGTCGATCCCACGACAGGAGTGTCCACCTATCCGTACGGTATCTGCCCGCCTTATGCCAGAGTTCAGCCTCATCCTTCCTCAGGTCGCAATATCTGCATGTACGACGAAGATGTTTATCAGCAGCGCATCAGCCTACTGAATGAATTGGGACTGCTCGTGCGCGCGGAAGACCCTTATAAACGCGCACTCACCATTCATAGCGGCACTCACGAAAACCAAATCCTCGGTGCTCCCGCGCAAGAATGGAGTTGGGTCGATTTTATTTTATTGCAGCGCGGGCACCTGATTCAGCACGCGATGCCCTCTGACTACGCCGACTACATCGGTGCCGGCAAAAAGCCGTTCATCGAAGGAGAATTCAACTACGAAGGTTTCGGTCGCGGCTTCAATACCAGCCACCCGTTCATCGTTAAAATGCCTGTCGTCGTAGAGGACGCCGCCATAGCGATGCAAGCGGGCTCGCTGGGTATCACCTACGGCGCCCAGGGGCTGTATGTGTCCGTTTACGACGAGGCAGAGATCAGTAGCTCCGGCATCGGTCGGTGGGGCTTGCCTATCACAATGTCACAAGCAGTGGATTCCCTCACAGCACCCAAGCACCTTCGCCATGTCCTCGATGCGTTTCGCGAGTTCCCGGCAAAGTACCTCAAGCCACTGGCTCGGCGAATGGCTTATGTAAGCCCCTCGCTCGATCTTTGCGCGCAGAATTGGTGTCGAACCCACGTATCCGGCGGAACCGACGCCAGTGGTGTGGAACGCTACGTTGCGCTCTTCCAAAGAACCAGCGGTACCTTTGAGGAAACCTATCTTCGAGTGGCCAAACCAAACGGAAACTATCGGATTCGCTCCACCCACACGTCGAATGGAGTCACTTGGTACGATGAAGTCCAAAAACCGGCTTTCGTCTTAGCCAACACGAATGATAGAAAACGCATTGCGAATCCACTCACGGGCTACTACCTGAAACTACGCAAAACACCGCAAGTAGGGGCGGATAGTTCAGGAGTTTGGATTATCACGGTGATCAGCCAATAGCCTGCCCTCGCCCCACCCAAATACCTGATTAAATTGGATTTTACCGCAGACCCTGCCTTCCGCCATTGCGGGAATTAGGCCGTTCTGCTACAAACCCGCCCCTATGGTGCAGATCAAAAGGCTTCTTTCGACGCTTATTTTCATTTCACTCTTCTCTTCTGGGGCCTACGCAGTTTTGGGCCAGAGCTCGGAGGGGAAGCTCGACGACCTCACCTGCTCATTGGAACTTTTGGGTGCGACTCTTAGAGGGGTAGCGGAAAATACCTCTTTCGCTAGTGAAAAAGACGCACGAGATTCAACGGCCCAGCTGCCCACTAAACATGGAAACTGGGTTCACTTTTCAGACGCGATTTACAAGCCAGATTCCTATAAGGCCGTAGAGCCTCTGCACGGCCGAATGGTGGCCGTTATTCTCAGGGAGAAAAACCCAACGGATCCAGCAAAACCCTATCGACGAGTGGTGGGGCTCTTCTTAGCATCCTTGCAGTCTGGCAGCCGCTTTTGGCCCGGTCAGAGAGACGGCGCGGATAGTTTTGTCGTATTAAATCGAAACAACCTTCATCGCCTCTCCGGCGGCGAAGTGGTCGCAATCTACCGAAACAATGGAAAGTCCGTGGCAATCACGCCTCAGCAAACGGGAAATGCGTTGATCGACGCCGTCCCATCCAGAGCTTTTACCCCGACAGAGTCCACTATCGCTGGAAGGGAGAAATCTCTGCAAGATGCCCAAAACTCGCTGCAGTTCCTGCCTCACATGGGCTACAAAAAACTCGTTTTTAATCCCGAGGACGAGCCGCAAACGGCGGAAGAATTTCTAGTCGGAAAAATTCTTGCCGGCGTCTGCCAGCATCCAGGCGGCCAGATCGTCATTTTTGCCGGTAAAATTACGCAAGCCAAGTCTCGAACCACTGGTTACGGTTGGAGAGATCAGCCTGAAACGTACAAAACGCCGACGCGGTGGGGAATAACGGTCACAATCGACGGTTCCTTCGGTAAGGACCACGGGATCGATTTCACTTGGTGCAAATCGCTCTGGATTCATGACGGTACGCCCTGATTAGCCACATTCGGGCCGTGCGCGGTGGACGATTCTGGGAGTTGGTGCTAAAAATCGGCAACCACCCCCGGAGGTCCAACTCACCATGGCCAATGTTGCGCCTCTCTTACGTTTGCTCCAAGCCGACGGGGAACCGCTGGATCGGTTCCTCGACTACACCATCGAGCGCGGTGTCGAACTGTATCGCGCTCAAGAAGACGCGATCCTGGAGCTCTACGCCGGTAAGAACGTCATTCTCAATACCCCCACCGGCTCCGGCAAATCGTTGGTGGCCGAGGCCCTGCACTTTAAGTCGATCTTAGACGGCAAACGCTCGTTCTACACGAGCCCGATTAAAGCGCTGGTAAACGAAAAATTCCTCGCCCTGTGCCGAAGCTTCGGCCCCGAGCAAGTGGGGATGATCACCGGTGACGCCTCAGTCAACCCCAATGCGCCCATCATCTGCTGCACGGCCGAAATCCTATCTAATGACGCACTTCGAAAAGGCGCCTTGGCTGAAGTCGACGACGTCATCATGGATGAGTTTCATTTTTATTCCGAACGAGAGCGCGGCGTTGCCTGGCAGATCCCGCTACTCACCCTACCGCGCGCTCGTTTTCTGCTCATGTCGGCCACTCTCGGCGACACCTCGCTTTTTGAAACCGGACTCACCGAATTAACCGGTCGCGAGACGGTGGTGGTGCGATCGCTAGAACGGCCCGTGCCGCTCGACTATGTGTATTCTGAGATTCCGCTGCTCGAACAAGTGCAAAAACTGATGGGCGAGCGCAAGACGCCTATCTACTTGGTCCATTTCAGTCAGCGCGACGCCGCCGAAAGCGCGCAAGATTTTCTCTCGATCGATTTCTGTACGAAAGACGAGAAAAAGGAAATCGCTGAGGCATTAGCCGACATCAAATTCAAAAGCCCTTTCGGCAAAGATATCCAGCGGCTGATCCGCCACGGGATTGGCATTCACCATGCTGGATTGCTTCCGCGCTACAGGATTTTGGTCGAAACGCTTGCGCAGCGGGGGCTGCTGAAACTGATATTTGGAACGGACACTCTAGGCGTAGGGGTGAATGTGCCTATCCGTACCGTCGTCTTCACAAAATTATGCAAGTACGACGGTGAAAAAACCGCGATTCTGTCGGTGCGAGACTTTCAGCAGATTGCGGGCCGCGCTGGACGCAAAGGTTTCGACGACCGTGGCACGGTCGTGGCCCAAGCTCCCGAGCATGTCATTGAAAACATCATGGCCCAGCGGAAGGCGGAGGGTTCGCTGTCTAAAAAGAAATTTGTGAAGAAGAAGCCTCCCGAGAAGGGGTTTGTCCTTTGGACCAAAGAGACATTCGAAAAGCTGGTTGCGGGCCAACCAGAGGCGCTAGTGTCTCGGTTTCAAGTCACCCACGGAATGCTGCTGAACGTGCTGGCCCGCCCGGAAAGTGTGGATGCCGACCCCTGTGGTTCGTTGCGCAAACTCATAAACAGTTCCCACGAAACCGACAAGCAGAAGAAGCAACACCGCAAGCGCGCATTTGCGCTCTTTCGGTCGCTGGTCGAACGAGAAATTATCGAGCTGCAGCCACTGCGGGTGAACGTCGATCTGCAGTCCGACTTTTCGCTCAACCAAACCTTGGCGCTTTACCTCATCGACACGATTTTGCTTTTGGATCAAGAGCACCCCGACTACGCGCTGGACCTGCTAACGCTGGTCGAATCGATCCTAGAAAACCCGGATCAAATTCTTTACGTGCAACTGAGTCGCTGTAAAACAGAGCGAATGGCGGAACTCAAGGCGCAAGGGATGGAGTACGAAGAACGCCTCGCCGAACTTGATAAAGTGGAATACCCGAAGCCGAACCGGGAATTCATCTACACGACGTTCAATGAATTTGCCGCAAAACACCCTTGGGTGGGCCAGGAGAATATACGTCCCAAGTCAATCGCGCGCGAGATGTACGAGACGTTTCAGTCTTTTTCCGACTATATCCGCGACAACGGACTTCAGCGTACCGAGGGGATTCTGCTTCGGTATCTCTCCCAGACCTACAAGGTCTTGGTGCAGACGGTACCGGGCAACGCGAAGACCGACGAGGTGTACGCGGTTGAGGAATACTTGGGTTCAATGATCCGCTCCATCGACTCTAGTTTGCTCGACGAATGGGAAAAGCTGCGCAACCCCGATTTCAATCCCAAAGAAATCGCCGACCCGGTCGAGGCGGCGCAGGTGGTGGAAGAGTTCGACGTCACCCGCGACGCCAAAGCGTTTGAAGTCATGATCCGCAACGAAGTCTTTCGATTCGTGCGCGCATTGGCGGTGGGAGATGTGGAGACCGCAACCTCGGCACTGGCAAACGAGGACTTAAAGGCGATCGAAACGACCCTACAGACCGAGCTTAAGGCCTACTTTCAGGAGCATAAACGAATCCAGACCGACACCGAGGCCCGTTCGCCCAAATACCTTAGAGTCACTAAGCCGGAGCCCACCCAGTGGCTGGTAGACCAGACGATCGTCGACCCCGAAGCCAATAACGATTGGTCGGTACGCTTTTCTGTCGATATCACTCTCGCCCGCAAGGAACGGCGGCCGGTTCTGCGATTTGAGGGTTTTAGCGCTGGTCCCAACTAACTAAGGAATGGTTTTCAATGCGGTTAATGCAAGTTTTCGTATTCGGTCTTTGGTTTTTGACGCTACCCATTCTAGCCGCCGAGCTTCCCAGAACCTGGGAAGGCACCTGGGTCGGCCAGGTGCGAGTGGGAGTGACAGAAGTCCCCATGCAGATGACTATTGCGCCAATCGACGAGGAGGGATGGCACTGGAGAATAAAGTACGGTGGGGAACAAGAACGCCGCTACCAGCTGCACCTGGTCGACCCGCAACGTGGACACTACGTTGTCGATGAGCAAAATGGAATTTTGATCGATCACATTTACCGGGACGGAGTGCTTACGGCGTCGTTCACCGTGAATGGAAAACTGATTCTGTACCAATACGAAATGACGGAAGCTGGAATTTCGATCCATGCGCCCATGTTTCGGGCATTGGATCCGCGCCGAAGTGGTAGTGAGCACGTTCCGGTTTGCTCGTTTGTGCTTTTAGATACTCAGAGGGGCTTGCTGAAAAATAAATCGAATATCTAGTCCGATACTTCGGGAAGAAACCAATATTTTCGTTGAACCAACTTTGCTAGGGCCTTACCGCAGTCCACCAGATCTTTCCTCGGTCGAGCGTAAGGGCTCCCAAAAACTCAATCTTGGGAGCCCTGCGAAACTACTCATCCAGACTCGAAAAGCCGACATCTTCGACTTTAAACACACAGCCAGAGTAGCCCTTGTCTTGCGCGATTTTGAACGCTTTCGTCAGGGACCCATCGCCTTTACCCGAGGTGAGGTAAACGACGCTCTCGGAGGTGGTGAGGCCACCGGAAGACGACGATGAAATATCGCAACCGGTGCGGGTGATAGTACGCCGCGACGAGCTATAGCGGCCCGACTTCTCGCCTGAAATATTCCCGGAAACCCCGTTTTGAGTTTTCTGTTTGATATTAGCGGCGTCAGAGTTGGGGCCGTGGTGCAACGACCAGCCACCCCGGCTGCTGGCCATGCTGCTGTAGTAACGATCGGCAATGGGAACATTGTTTACGCCGTACCGGGTATTGCGTACGCGAAAGAGGCACGCCGTCCAGCCCCTGGCCTTAACGTCGTTGAAGCAAGCTGTGAGCGAGGACGTTCCGCCATTTTCAATGTAGAAGCGATGCCCCTCTTCGCATTCTGCCTCGGTGATGGTGCGCTGACTCGCATCGAAATAGCCCGACTGGGAATGCTCCCATCGGTTGTTCATAATGCCGTTTACTTCGTTCAAGAGAGTATTGCGATTGGGGGCTTTGCCTTGGCGCTCCGCCCACTTGCCATCGGATTTGCGCATCCGGCTCACATAGTAGGTGTCTCGGCCGGGCGTGGACGGCGAAGTGCCCGAGTTCCCAGACCCAGCCTCCACGTAGTTTGCCGAGGAGCAAGCACAATGCAGAAAATGCTTCACGCCTTCGGTCACGAGATAGCTGATGACGGTGGCTTTATTGACGGCGAGCGCAGCCTTCACGCCATATTCATAGGCGGTATAGAGACGCGAACCTGCCCCACCGGCTGTCCCGGCGGAGGCTAACTGGTCGATGCCCATCTGGCAGTCGTGTTCATCGTGCGGGCGCCATTCTTGGCGGTTCGCCTCCTCGATGGACTTGATGGCGGCGTAGAAATACGGGGAGACACCGCTTACTTTCCAGGTATCACAGGAGGTGAAACCGGTTGAGCAAGCCAATTCTTTCTCCGAGATGCACCGTGCGTGGCATAAACCATCCACCCATGTTTTGGTGCGGCCAAGTACAGTAGCGCTGGACGTGCAGTTTTTTCGGCAGTCGCTATTGCAGTCGGTGGCTTGAAGAGTTGGCACCCAAGCGGAGAGTGATAAAAACAGGCAGACAAGAACGCGAAGCATGATTCCTCCCATGGGGCAAAGAGAAACGGACCCCGGTGGGATTGTCAAAGTGAGTTGCAGGACTGCAGTGTGGACGGCTTCAGCCGTATCTGCTTTGCTGTCCCGATGTTAAAAATCGCATTTTGGCGGCTAACGTTTGAAGTTTTGCACTTTTTCAAGCTGCTTGGATTCCGGGGAAGTGAAACTTCCTACTTCGCGTATGGGGGCAACCTCGACCCACAGGTGCTCAAAAACCGGGGAATTCGGCCAACGCATACTTCGCCCGAGACTGCCAAAGACTTCGTCCTGCGCTTTAACCACGATGTCCCTTTTGTCGGAATTGGAATGGCTTCGATCGAAAAGCAGGAGGGAAGTAGCGTGCACGGAATCGTCTACCAACTCTCAAAAGTGGATGAATGGATTCTGGATTGTTACGAAGCGCATCTGTTTTTTAGTCGGTACCGAAAAGCGCACCTGGTGCTCAATGGTAAGAAATGTTTCTACTATTATTCTGGCCGTACCGGTAACGAACTACTTCCCTCTAAAGCGTATTTGCAGAAGCTCGTGAATGGTTACAAAACTTTCCTTCCAAGTGACTCGCCGTTTATCTCTCAGCTCGAGAGCCACCCATCGCTACCTCAAATGATCCCGCGAAAACCGCCGCGTTTTCTCTTTTCTGATTACGCGAAATTCGGTCGGTTTTTACGGCCTCTGATTGAAATGTACGACCAGGCCTGCGTCAGAGTTTTCGTTTTCTTTATTTTTCGGCCGGCTTTATTTCGTACTCCGGAACCGCCCCCAGAAGGTCAGGGAAGTTCCGGAGTTACCAAATGACGATTACTTGATTTTTTTCAGCCAGAGCGGGCCTTCAACTGAGCGAACGCAGCGCGCTCGATCGATTTTGCGGACTAATTGGGCTGTTTCGGACTTGGTCAGCTTCACGGTTTCGCATTCGATTTCATTCGTTGGATTGCCGCTCCATGGCTTGCAACGACGAATATCGTCATTCTGCATAAGTACGTCGATACATTGTTCGAGGTTGTAGCCACTCGAGCCGTCTAGTCGCGCATAGATCCACGAATAGTCGACACTCCCCCCACCCGATCCTCCTCCGCCATTGCGTTGTTTTCCAAAACAGGCGTTCACATAGGGATAGTACGTTCCATCATCGTCATACCCGGGGCCAAACACACCGTAGGAATAACCTTGCGAACCCGCCAAAAGGGAACAATTGCCCAAGTCAATTGTCGCACCAAGGTAGTGGTGTCCGTTTCCTGCCGTTACAGCGAATGAAATAAACAATGCCATCGTGACTGCTATTTTTTTCATGCTTCCTCGTTGGTTCAAGTGTTGAGCCGACTCATCCGGACATAGAAAGGCTAGACCTGCCTAAAAGCCTGTCAAGTAACCCTGCGGCGTACGCGGGCATTTCTTCCCGGTAAAGCAAGACAAAAGAGGAGGCTAAAGCACTTCAAACGTATCGTTCACAACGCAACGAGAGTCTTTTCCGAGATCGATTCGGGTAGTACGGAAAGTTCTGGATTTGGCATCCGGCATTCCTTGGAGGCGAAACTCGACTTCATGGGATTTGGCCTTACTAACGGCTCGCGTCAATAAAACGGAAAGCGTTACGTTTTTGTCATCCAGATCCTGACAAGCCAAATTGATAGAAAAGGGCTCAAAGCGGCAGCTAGCGATTGGAAATACATGGTGTTCATACCGCACAAGTTTCGATGGTCCCGACTTCACGTCTAACCGACTTTCCACAAATACAAGTTCAGAATCCGTTACTTGTAATCGATACGCAGACCCCAAAACGGAATTACACTCAAGAGATTTCAAACCGTACGTGTCTGAGTATCCCATTGAAGATGCGGTAAGCAGGAACCACACAATCCAAACGCTGTTTTTCATGATTTTCCTTTTCGCCGGAAAGAAGAATTGATGTTTTCTCATCCGCTGTCAAACCCAGACCCTTGCATGCCTACCGCGCCGAGTGGACTAAGTTCGTACCAAGTGCTACTTAGTCTCAAATGCTGACGTATTACCTTCGATTTCTTAAAGCCATGTTCACCGGAAGCAAGGCTGGTCAAGTCACCGTGGGTGACGAAACTCATTTCAGCTTTCGATGCTGGCCGACTGAGTGCGAATATTTACGAAGCATGAATGGTGCAGTGATCATCAACCTGGTTGAGATCTCCGAACAATATAACAACTTCAGAACCCGATTTTTCCAAACAGCAGTTAAGAATAAAATCTGGCCGGTGACACGCCGGTATTGGGCTTCCTATCGCCGCCCCATCCGTATTTTCCAGAAAGGCGAAGTGCGTACTCGGCTCGCCTGCTGGAACGAAGAATCAGTCCTTTGGTATTCACAAGTATGGGTGAAAGGACAGCTTTGCGCCGAGGTGGTAGCCCACGTGATGGTTATCGATAAGAAGAGCAAGCGAGGGATTACGGAGATCCAAAGACTAATGGGAAAGGAAGTCCCTAGTCCCCCGATGCCCAAAGAAGTAGCGGCTCTCTTGGAGAGCCATGCCCTGAAGTACACGGTATCTTGAGCGATGGCCTACCGGGACTAGTCGTCGTCTGCCGACGGGTCCAGTGGGTCGGGGACGTTGGCCGACGCAAAAGCAACGCCCGGTTGAGCTAGAAACTCCTGGAAGCTCGACAAATTGGGGAAAGAGAGCGCGACATTGACCTCGGTGCCGGATCCATTTCGTTGCGCCTGCCGTTCCAAAACAGCCTTCCCGCTTTTTACAAAACGGTCCTCCAGCGACCTCCAGACAGCAAAGTTTTTTTGAACGACTTGGTGTCCCTCCGGGTGGAGACCATCCCATCCTTCTAGCTGCTCATAGGCGACCATTTCTTCGAGTGGAGGAGGAAATTGAATGTAGCGGCGGTAGGCCGCCGTGTCCTCGATTTGAAAATAGATCCGGCGCTTCGGCTCCCACCCCTTCAGCCGGAAATCGTCTGAGGCCAAGAAGGCTCTGAGTTCGAAAGTAACTTTGAATGAGGGCGGTTTGGCGCGGTGAAACTCCTCCAAAATGATCGACTCGGGATCCCGTTGCCATGCAAGGACCCCCTCTGGATGAAGTTCCATCAACATATTCTGCACCAACACTTCGGAATTTCTTTCACTTAAGCCAGAGACATTGGAACCAATTTCAGTAACGACGCCGTACCCTTTGAGTCCGGAATAGGCATATTCTCGGTCTATCAAAACCGCGGCCGCAAAACTCGTAGCATCCACGATGACCAAGGCGCCATCGTCGGACTTCGTGACGCGGTAGAAATCGCCTGGAAGGAGTTTTTCTTCCAATTCAGCGATAACGTCCTCAATGGGAGGACGCGGGGGTTCCATTGCGGCTAGGAGCTCTTGCCAGCACGGCCGCTTTTCAGCTGCAAAGAGGGTCCAAGAAAAACCGAGACAAACGAGCAATGGCCATTTCATCGAGGCTAAATAACACAGCCGGGAATTGGCGCAATGGATTAAACGCACCCTCTAAAGACCCACGAAAGGACGCGTTTCCTTCGAACGTGTACAGAAATCAGTGCTTCGTTTCTATGGGTTTGACCAACCAAATCGACGACCAGTATCTTGAGCGATGGCCTACCGGGAATACCCACCCCACCCCAGCCTCCGAAAGCACGTAGCGTGCTATTGGACACGATCACCCGATCTAAACGGCACCGCGAGGCGCCATCAGGTACTTCCCGACGGGTGCATTGATATCTTATTTCGCGTTTCACCTAAGGGCGCTACCGCGCAGGGCCGCGTCATAGGGACAATGAAGACTCCCATTTGGGTCCCCTCCAGCAGCACCGAGTTCGTGGCCGTCCGGTTCCTGCCGGGAGGTGCGGTACCCTTTCTAAGAGTGCCCGCCTGGGAACTTACCGACTCGAGTTTTTCACTGGATCATTTCTGGGGCGATCGCGTTCTGAAAATCCAGGAACATCTGCAGTGCCTAGAGGCAGAAGCGAGAGTTCGACTTTTAGAGGCTGAGTTGCTCAAACGGCTCGGCGTTGCGGAAGCGCCGGATCAAACGATCGCTTACCTCGTAAAACAAATTGCCGAATGGCCCGAACTTCCAGACGTGGTTGGGTTAGCGGGCGCAGTGGGTGTCAGCTGTCGGCAGCTGGAGAGAAAATTTCTAAACACCGTTGGCGTTGGACCCAAGACTTTCTTGCGCGTCGTTCGACTGCAGCGGGCTGTTACCCAAATGAAACACGGCACTATCCAAAGTTGGGCCGACTTCGCTATGGAAGCTGGCTACTATGATCAAGCCCACCTGATCCGGGATTTCAAACTGCTTACGCTCCACACACCGAAAAAGTATCTCCAAACAGTCCTAGCGTAATGTCGCATTTTTACAATACGGGCGGTATTCCAATTAGTAGCGTAAGCCAATAAGGAGCAATCATGGTTATCAAGAAATTTACGCCCATCCTTTTAGTCGAAGAAATTGAGAACTGCCTTCCCTTCTGGGAAAAACAGATGCAGTACGAGCAGACGGCCTCCGTTCCACACCACGGCAAAATAGGCTTCGTCATTCTAAAAAAGGGAGAAAGCGAAGTAATGCTGCAATCGAGGGCCAGCTTGTCGGAAGATCTGCCGGAGGTTTTTAAGAAACTCGGCGACAAGAACATCGTTCTTTATGCCGACGTGGACTCCCTAGAGGACATTGAAGAGAGTAAGACGGTTCAGATCCTTGTTCCCCGACGCGAAACACCCTATGGAGCTCATGAGGTTTGGATCAGAGAGCCTTCTGGGAACATCATCGGTTTTGCTCAATTTACTCATGCATAAGAACGAAAATGCGAGACCGGTAGAGGCCGCAAAGGAGGTGGCATGCCTGTGGGTAATCGACTAAACTTCCCAATATGACACTGCGGCTATACTTCACAGCGCTCATTTCTTTCTTTGGTTTGGATATGATTTGGCTCGGTGCCGTGGCGCGTTCATTCTATCGTTCCCAGATCGGCTTCATGCTCAATGAGGATGTGAACTGGCCCGCTGCAGTTATTTTTTACCTGCTCTTTGTCTTTGGTTTGGTTTATTTCGTGATTGTTCCGGGGGTCCAGCGAAAAAACCTGGTATCGGTAGCCGCAGATGGCGCACTATTCGGTCTGGTGACCTATGCGGCATACGACCTGACGAACCTGGCCACCACCAAGAATTGGCCGCTATCGGTCACGCTCGTAGATCTGGCCTGGGGAGCGGTTTTGGGTGCGGCCGTTTCCGCCATTACCTACGCTCTTAGAAAGAAAAGTTATCCCGGCGAAACTCTCCCATAGCGTACAGCTTTAGAGCGCACCATTGTTTCCAATCCTTCAAGCGCCGAAACGAAAGACGTAAATCACCCGCCACTGCTTGCTTTGCTTCTTCGGAGAGGAAGCGGTAAGCGGAGTCTTTGTACTTGCCTCTTCTTCCCAAAGCACCCGTCAGAAATTGGAATTTATTGTGGCACCACTCGCTCCACACATGGGGAGCCATCACCACGGCAAGTGGATTCGCCCCGGCGTTCCTCAAGACCCTGAGTTTTTCCAGATCACCCGATTCTCGCGCTACCCAGTAGAACATTCTATCGAGTACCGGCTGCGGGTCTCCGGGGTAGATGGAGACAAGACCAGGAAGGAGCCGCTCCATTTCCGAGGCATCTTTTTCCACTAAGCGAGGTAGTCCACCTTGCAAGATAGAAGAACCACCCGAGTGGGTCGCGCTGGCTATCGAGGAATCGTAGCGGTTTGTCTGCGCATTCCACCAGATCGAAAAGCCTACTTTTTTCTCCACTGCCGCCAATTTTGCGAAGAGCTCGAGTCTTCCCTTCTCCATCGCGTAAAGGACCAAAGACATCGGCGCTCGGGTCACTTGCCCCCCGCGGAGCGCTTCAAAATCGGTCCCTTCCAAAATGTAGTCGAAGGCTTCAGGCCAGCTGTCCAACCAAGACACACTAAACCGCTCTCCCGTTTGCTGGGCAATCCAAGCGCCTAAACGCACCAACCGCGGACTACGCGTCTCAATGGCTAAGTGGAATACCTCTGACATAATCCGGTGGTTCTTGGGCAAGGACTGCTCAATATAGGCATCGGGCTTGCCCCCACCTCGTCGGTTTAGGATCGATGATACAGATTCCTCTGGGGGAGTAGGAGCACCACGGATAATCGCTTTCAAAAGCTGCTCGGGTCTCAAATAGGCACCAACAGCCGCGTTGTCTCTGACCAAGGGGAACAGCAGGTCTTCTCGCACGAAACTCAAAAGTAGCTCTTCTTGTTTAGAACGGTCGATCCATTCCTTTTTGGAACTCAACCAAAGCTGGTGGCGTCGCTGATTAAAAGTGCGCGCGTACTTTTCAATCTGCTCTTGGGTCGCCGAGAAGTCCGAAGGGGAAATGATAACGGACTCGATGCCCCGCAAAAAATCGTTCCACCCAGCAGCGGAAATTTCTTCAAGCGAGTACCCTTCAGCTACCATTTTCAGACTGCGCTCTTTAGCCGCATTCCAGATTGGATCATTTGCATGCAGCGCATCCATTGCGACGAAAAATGCGTCGATCTCCCTGATTGCTTGCTCTATTTGCGCGTCACTGAGCTTTCCGGGCTTACCCAAACTTGAAGTGCCGCACACAAAAACCCAACCCAATAAAAAGACCCGAACCGCGAAAAACCTTGGCATGAAAGCATCTCCAGCCATCGAGACTTGCCCTTTATTGACTTTATTGTCAATTTAAAGCCCCATAAACAGGGGAGGCGAGCAGCCCGCTTTGTCCACGCACTTACCTTGCCCGGGCAAGGTAAAAGTCTTGTAGGACCTCCAAGAAGGTTTTTTAATTTTCGGCCATTCGGATCCGAAAAAAGAAAAAGAAAAACAATTCAAAGCAGTAAGAGCAAGCCGCTCAGCACCGCCGCCTCACCGAAAGAGCGAGGACAAAGCAGGCAGGGACTTTGTAGAACGACAAGTAGCAACCAACCCGTTGGCGCGGACCAAGGTCTAAAAAAGCCGCTGATCGCGGTACTCCAGAAAGGCCGGCACCAAAGTAGAAAGCCACTTACAGTGAAAAAGTCGCAAGCCAACTCGCTCCCAATCCTCCTTGCCCGGGCAAAGTAAAAGTGTGCTCAGCGTGCCCACTCCGCCGAAAGAGCAATACAAAGCAGGCAAGGACTATGCTGAACGACAACCTCGCTCCCAATCCCCCCGCTCCCCTAAAAGCACTCGATAGATCGGTTTTGTGTTTGACACGATCGGCCAGCACCTTTTGCGATTAGTTGAGAGTAAGAAAATAAGGCTGGCGTATATCGCCGACAGCGGCCCTAGGAACTACGCAACGGAACGTTTTAAGGTCGATTTCAAAACAGGTTTTTTGGACGCATCTGGCCGCATTGAAACGCACCGAAAAACCCATGGTAGCTTCCACTTATTGAAGAGGAGTACAGCCATGAACCAAAATATTTCGCTCCATGAAAGAG
>CAZBJE010000011.1:0-60957 GCA_964492125.1 uncultured Pseudobdellovibrionaceae bacterium
GTTCACATGGCCCAGCATGTAATAGATTTTCGCTTCCAGGCCGAACGAAAACGCCTTCTTCACTCCCAGGCTGTACCGGTGTCTTTCGATGCGGTCGTACGTGGTGATGGCGATTTCAGGGATTTTTCCATCGCTGGAGAATTCCGCTTCGGTGAAAAAAACGGGCGATGTCAGCATTTCGCCTTCTTTGGAGCGTGCCTGGCCCCCTTCACTGGAAGAGATGGCCCCGGCAACACCTTGGTTCTTGGTGCGCACCTCTTTGAGGAACTCATCGATCGTTATTTCTTCTTGCGCCAGCGCAGGGAAAGAAACGAGGGTTGCGAGAGTCAGGGCGGAAAAGAAGCGAATCATAAGAACCATCTCCGTAGCAGATTTAGTAAGCATCCACTTACTAAAGAATAACAGCGAGCGCAATGGCAGGCAAGAATTGGAATGTTAAAAAATCTTCATATTTGCTTAAATTCAACAGGTTAGCCGAGTTTGAAATTTTCACCCGTAGACACCGCAAAGGCGGTTATGTCATATTGAGCAAGTACTCACTTAACGAGGTCATCGGCAGTGTTGGGAAAGTCCTTGAAAAACAAGGTTTTGGCGGGCGTGGTCAGGCGTAAACGAGACCGCGAGGGAAGCACCCGGGCGCTTTTGGAAGCGGCCATCGAGGTCTTTTCTTCTAGCGGGTATGATGCCGCGACCACGCGGGAAGTAGCCAAAAAGGCTGGGGTCTCGGAAGGGCTGATCCAGCGCTATTTCGATGGAAAGGCTGGTCTGCTTCTCGCCATCCTCCAGTCCTTTGCTGAAGAAGAAGCCGGCATGGGCATCGCCAATTTGCCCTTCCAAAAAACTTTGGAAGAAGAATTTACCGCGGTGCTCACGCACGACTGCGAAAAACACCGCGTCCATAGCAGCTTTATTAAAGTGGCAATGTCGCGCGCGATCGTAGATTCCAAAATCGGGCAGCAATTGCGTACCAGCGTCCACGAAAAAAAGCTTCCCACCATGGTGGCGCGCTTGCGTCACTACCAAGAAATCGGATTGATTGCCAAAGGCGCCGACCTGGACGCCATTGCTTACGGGCTCACTTCCATCGCTTTCTCGACAGGTTTTATGGGCCCGCAAGTGTTTGGCTACGAACCCGAGAAAATGGCGCGCTATGCCAAACAACTCGCGTCGATGCTCGCCAAAGGACTTCAACCTTAAAACCAACTCTGTTCTCGCGCGCTGGGGTGGGATAATTTCTCCTCATGCGCTGTTTCTACCTATTTCCACTTCTGCTCAGTCTTGCTTGCACCAAAACCGCCCCGCGTCCCGACGGCCAAATTGTCGTTCGGGAGGGCTTTGAGGGAACGGTTGGCGCGTTTGTTTCAGACGGCCCTTCTTTTTTTACTTCTAACTATTGGATTGAGGGCCCCGATGGGCTGATTTTGATCGATACGCAGTTTTTGCCATCGGAAGCAGAGAAAGCGTTGAGCTGGGCCGAGAAGCTCACTGGCAAGAAAGTCGTGCTGGCGGTAGTACTTCATCCCAACCCCGATAAATTCAACGGCACTGCTTCGCTGCAAAAACGGGGAATCAAAGTAATTACCTCCGATCAAGTAAAGGCCGTGATCCCGCGCGTGCACGCTTTGCGCAAAGATTGGTTCTACGAAACCTACAAACCCGATTACCCCACCGAAGCCGCCGCCCCCGAAAGCTTTGGTTCCACCACACAAGAAATCAGCGCCGCCGGCACCAAAATCAAACTTCACGTGCTCGGCCGCGGTTGCAGCGACGCGCATGTGGTGGCGGAATGGAATGGGCATATTTTCCCCGGCGATTTGGTCACCAATGGTTTTCACAGCTGGTTGGAGTTGGGGTACGTCGACGAGTGGATGAAAAGAATCGACGAGATGCGCGCGCTCGAGCCGCGACAGGTTCATCCCGGGCGTGGGGCCAGCGGCGACGATGAATTGCTCGACAAGCAATACGAATACTTGCGCGAAGTTTCGCAGATCGTGAAAGCCGAAAAACCCCAAGGCAAACCCAGCGCTCGATCGTTGCAGGCGATCCAATCCAAAATCGAAGCCAAACACCCCGACTACCGTTTCACAAAGTTTGTGGAAAATGGTTTGGAGGCGCTCTGGTTCAACTACGCAAAATAGGATCCCCCGCGGGATCCTTGGCGGACGAATCCGCCGGCCGGCGCACCCACAATAGTTTGGTGCAACTAGGTTTCAATTACCTGGGCTTGGCGATTTTGCTGACTCAAGGATTCGTTCTCACTCCGCTTTACCTTCTCCGAATCGGCCCAAGCCTCTACGGCGCCTGGCTGGCTTTGGCCAATCTGCTTAGTTGGGCATCGGTTTTGGATCCGGGAGTGGCACGCATTACTTCGCAACGAGTCGCTCTGCACTTGGGCAAAAATCAACGCCGGGAAATGTTTCGTGCCTTTTACGACGGGCTCGCGGTGGCTTTGGTTTTGGGTTGGCTGCCTTTGGCGTTGCTCTACTGGGCCGATTACCCCGCGCAGTTTTTCGGCTTGCCGGAAACGCAACAAGCGCAGCTGACCAGCGCGTGCCGTTGGAGTTTGTTAAATATCTTTTTGGTTTTGGTCGACGGGCCCGTTTGGGCCTTGGTGCGAGGCCTGCAGCGTGCTTTTTTTCTGGGCGCAGCTCAAGTGATTTCGGGCCTGGCGGGCATTGGTACTGCGGCGTACCTCTTGCTCGTGGCGGACTTCGGCATTGCTTCGCTCCCGCTAGGCGCGGTGGCGAGGGTGTCGGTGGAGCTATTGGCGAAACTGATTTTTCTTTTTTGGATCCCGGACGGCTTGCGGGCGGCTCGCCCACACGTTCCGTCACTCACGCAAATTTGGCGGGGCTTTAATTCCTACCGGCCTGGTTTCGCGCTGGTAGTGGGGACGTTATTGCGGACTCAGTTCACCTATTTTTGCGCTGCGAAGTTGGTGTCGCCAGCGTCGGCGACTATTTTGGCTGTCTCTACCCAAGCGCTTCTTCCGTTGCAGCAACTGATCGACCGCACCATACAAGCCCCCATGGCGGCGTTTTCCCATTTAGTAGGAGCCGCTGGAACCGTCGGCACACAGCGCATTTTTGATCGACTACGCAATTCTTGTGTCTTTATTATTTTCGTCGGCATGGCCGGCACGGTGGCGCTCAACTATGCGTTCGTTGCGCGCTGGGTAGGGCCGCAATTGTTCGGTGGAACTTTGCTCACTTGTTTGCTTGCTATCGAAATGGGCGAAGTGCTTTCGATGTTGGTGCACCAAGAAATGCTTTTTGCTATGGGAGCCGTCGGAGAAATCGGGCGAGTTCGATTGAACGAAGGGTTATTCAAGGTGGCCGCTCAGGCGCTGCTTTGCTGGGCGGTGGGGATTGCGGGGATTCCTCTGGCCGGGATTCTATCGGCGAGTTTTGCGCGTTTGGTTTTGGTGCCGCCGCTTGAGGCGCGCTACTTGGGGCTTGACCTAACGCGAGCCCGCCGAGCCGCATGGGTGGAGCTAGCGCGCTTGCTCGCCGCTGTCGGAATGGGCTTATTGGGCTATGCGCTAGCCGTGCGCGTCTTGCCTGCGGGAAGTTGGCCGGCGTTTACCGCCGCAGCTGCACTGGCGGCTGTGGTTTACGCCGGCTGCGGTTGGGTGTTGTTGCCGTCGGTCCGCAGGGAATTGACCGTACTTACCCGTGTTGTTTGACGGCCGAGCACTGCCCGGTACTTTTCCACCATTGCATCGCCGTAGGCATTCCAGCTAAACGACTGCGCCGCGCGCGTACGCGCCTGTGCCCCCATCTCCGCTCGCTCCGAGGGGTGATCATAAAGCCACTGAATCTTCTCCCGCAGTGCTTCGGTGCTGCGAATGGGGACGATGAAACCATCTTGGCCTTCGCGCACGATATCGTCGGCGCACGTGTTGCGAGTGCAGATCACCGGCAACCCACAGGCCATCGCCTGTGGCACCACCATTCCAAAGCCATCTTCTATCGAAGCGAGGGTGAACACGTCGGCCTGGCCCAGATACCATTTGAGTTCTGTGCTTGGTTTAGGGCCCAGCACCCGGATCTGGGGAGAGGCATGGCGCGCCAAAAAGGCCCGCATATCGTCTGCTACGGCACCCACCAACCACAACTCCGCGCCGGGTAAACGCAGGCTTTTGAATGCGTCGATTAAATAGGGAACCCCTTTGCGTAGCGATACCGCTCCGCAATGAATCACTCGAAAAATCCCATCCTGTTTGGGGACTGGGTGAAAATCCTGGGTATTGGTCGCTAGCGGGGTGTGCAAAATACGCTCGGGTGCAAACCCGCGTTCAATGAACGTTCGCCGTACATACAAACTGGGCACGCTCAAGTAGTCGGCTTCGTCGTACTCAGCTAGCTCGCGTTCTACGACAGAAGCCGCCGTGGGAGTGAAGCGGAGCCCGTGGCGCGCGAATTCCTCAGAGAGCAACTCTTGCTGCAGCGCCATGTGTGCGCTGTGGCGTTCGACAATCGTGATCGCTCCCAGTGCCTTGGCGCGGGCCAATGCTCTGCGCGAAAACCCCGACCACCCGACAAAAATATCCTGCCCGTTCTCGACCTGCCCGGCCGCCCAGTGGTCGTACCAAGAAGCCGACAATGCATCGGCCCAAATGCCGGTTTTCTCCCCGGGCAAACGGGCCAATCCGCGTTTTAAGATTTCGGGCAAAAGCTGGGTGCGCACGTTCGCGGGTGAGATGCCAAAGCGAGCCGCTACCGAAGCGGGCAAGGAAGTCAGCAAGCGGTGCAAAACTCCATGGCGTTGGAGTTGCGCGGCAAGTTCATACGCGTGAAACCGACCGAGTACCGATACCGTCACTTTCACGCGGGGCCCCCTTGCGTAAAGCGTATCGTCTAGTGGGGGACAAGGCAAAGCGCGGTGCCCTGAGGCTGAAAGACCGCGAAAGCCGGCGCGGAGTGCCGAACCCAAGGTGTGATGGTAGCTTTCTCCCAGCCTGCGGGCGCCGAGCTCTGGGGAGGCAAAATCAAGAGGCTCTGGCGCGAGGGCGGACCGGCCAATTCTTCGTTTTCCCAGTGGCGCGCGTCGCCGGGCAGGTACCAAATTAAATTGGCGAGCCCCAGCCATTTTTCGGTGACTGCCCCCGTAAAAATAACTTCGCGCACCTGCGCCGTATCACAGTTTTGCGCAATCCACGCCGCCGCCAAACGCGCTGGCTCCGAGCGCAGACTACGGACTCGGCCCGGCCAGCACGCCAGCAAAATGCAAAGGCCGACAACCAAGATCTCTACTCCGCGAGCCACGCCCGACCGAAGCCGCACGGGCGCCTGCTGCCAGGTAAACCCCACCACCAACGCCGCAGTGGGGAAAAACTGGATCAAGTAATGCTCGTGCATCTTGCCCGAGAAGCTATGTCCCAATGCCACAAAGGCGCAGTGGGCTAGGCAAAGTACCACGGCGGCGGGGAGCTTTTGTCGGCGGCGGGCCAGCGCCACTAAAGAAACCAAGAAAAGCAAAGTCGCCGGGGCGGAACGCGATACCAAAAACCAACCAAACTGCAGCCGGCTTGCCCAATCGTGCGACACAGCTCGCGCCGCGACCGACTCTTGCCAGTAGTGAGCAAGATAATTCCAGCCATCGCCCACCGCCAGCCACACTGCGATGCCGGCTGCCGCGCCGGCGATGCCCAACGCCACTTGACCCAACCAACGCTGCTTCTGTTGGCGATCGCCGCTCAAACAGAACGGGGCGCTCAGTGCCGCTGCCGGTAAAGCTAGCGCCACGATTCCCTTCGTCATCAGCGCGGCCCAAACCGCAAAACCGAAAACGGCCACACTCGCCGCGGTTTGTTTACCTTCAAACGCGCGAGCGCACGCCCAAAGTCCAAGTAGCGTAAAGAAAACCAAGGGACCTTCTAAGTAGGCGTCCGAGGCGTACTTCAAATACGGGTAAGCCAGCAGGAGCGTGAGCACGGCCAACAAACCCGCCCAGGCAGAAGCCAAGGCGCGCGTCCAAATAAAAAGGAGGAGCAGAGTCGCGATTCCAAAAAGGCTGGGCAAAACGCGAGCGCCGGCGTCGGTCATCGGCAAAAAATGAAAAGCCGCCGCCTGCATCCAGATAAAAAGCGGTGGGTGCTGGTAGAAGGAGTCATATGCCGACGGGGTGTAGTGGAGCCGGGTCCAAACTCCCGATTCGACGATATGCTTGGCCAGCGCCGAGTAAGTGAGACCATCGAACTTAAGCGGGGCCTCACCCAAGCGATGAAAGAAAACCAGGACCGAAAGCAGACCAATGAGCGGGAGCATCCGCCGGTTTTACCCCCGTCAAACGGAGAAGGCAAAGGCAGGTCGTTGGGGGGCGATTGTCTGTCTCGCGCGGATGGGCTATAGCTCGAGTACGATGCTAGAACGCGTAAAAAGCTGGGTGCCGCCCAGAGTGAAATTGGGCCTGAGGGATTCCTATTACTATCTGCAAGAGGTGCGCGACGGCCTCTTTCAGGGCGACGACTTAGCGCCCCCGCTGCACGCCAAGAGCTACGTGGGGGATGGTGAGTTTGGGAAAATCGGCCAAGACTTCGTGAGTTATTTCCTGGAGCAGGGCGGTTTGCAGCCCACCGACCGCGTGCTGGATATCGGCTGCGGAATTGGGCGAATGGCCATTCCGCTTACTCGGGTGCTAAAGGCTCCCGGTGGTTACGACGGTTTCGACGTGTTTCCGTACGGTATTGGTTGGTGCCGCCGCAAAATCAGCACTCGCCATTCGAATTTCCGCTTTCACCACTATGATCTTACCAACACTGCATACAACCGCGGCGGAGCGCTGGATCCGGCTTCTTTCAAATTTCCGTTTGCCGACGCGACTTTCGACTTCGCGTTTGCGACCTCGGTGTTCACGCACTTAACTCGCCCCACCACTGAAAATTATTTCAAAGAAATCGCCCGCACCTTGCGGCCGGGCGGTCGGTTGGTGGCATCGTTCTTTGTTTTGGATGCGGGATTTCGAGCCAAAGCGGCTGCGGGTAAAACCAAGTTTGCTTTCGATCATGAAGTCGAGGGCAGCTTTGTGAACGATCCCAAAATTATCGAGGGGATCGTCGGTTACAGCGAGAACTACTTGACCGATCTTTTGGTCCGCAACGGCCTGGAACTAGAAAAGCCCATCGCCTTCGGATCCTGGGCCGGTAGCCAAAACGGTGTGAGTTCGCAAGATCTGCTCATTATCCGTAAGGTGGCGCAGCTTTCGTGAGTCGCTTGCCGGACATTTATATCGACGGTGACGCCTGTCCTTATAAGGAAGAGACGTACCGAGTTGCCAAACGGTATGCGTGCACCGTTTTTATGGTGTGCAATAGCGAGCAACGTATTCCTCTGGCCAGCTGGATTAAGCCTATCGTAGTGGGAACGGGATTCGACGCAGTCGACAACTGGATCGCCGAAAAAGCCCAGCCCGGCGATATCGTCATCACCAACGATCTTTTGCTCAGTGAGCGTTGCGTGCGCGCGGGCGTGAAGGTGCTCGACACCCGTGGCAAAGAAGTAAACGAGGACAATATAGGAGAGCTCCTCGCCACCCGCGAGTTAATGGCCACGCTGCGACAAATGGGCCCCAACAAGTTCGGACCCAAACCCTCTAAGCCCAAGTACCGTTCTGATTTCTTGAGCAAGCTCGATCAAATGATCAATGCACTCAAACGAGGGTGACGACACCGCCGGTTTCATAGGGTAGGAACAAAAGAGGGGGTTCAAATGGGGTTGGGGTACGGACTTGCTACAGCTTTGCTGTTTTCGGGCGTCGCTTGGGGATCGTGTGAAATACAGGATTCCAATCGAAAGCCTACTGCCGCCAAAAGCGACGCTCTCTATCTTTATCTCCAAAAACAAACTGACTGCCCCACGCGGGTGCAGGATCTCAAGGCCGGTTTAGTCGGAGAGAAGTTTTCTGTCGTGCCCGCGATGGTCGCCAACCGAGGCCGTCACAATTCAGAGCAAGGCAGTTTTAGTTTTTTTGAAACCGTCACCGGTAATCCCACAGCTCAAGCTGCGCAAGCTCCGGGAGATTTCTTCTTTGGCCATTTCACCGGCGTGGAAGCGGGCGAATTGGCCCTTTTGCAAAACCCGGATGAGGGCGCGCTTTTGGTAGAAGCTTTGGCCTGGGATGCACGCAAGGGCCTTTACAATTTCTACGAGCTAATCGGCACCGGCACAGGGGCACAGTGGTTCTACCGGGGCGATTCCGCCGATGCGCTGCGGGACAACCAATACCTTTATCGCAATGTTCCGACGGGTAAATCCAAGTTCGGCAACACGATGCGCTGTTCGGCATGCCATGGTTCGGGTGGCCCCATAATGAAAGAGTTGCACGCGCCATTCAACGATTGGTGGACCAAGGCGCGCCCGCTCACGCTTACTCCTAATCGGCCCAATGCCGAAGTTACCCAGCAAATCCAACAAGCCATGGACGCATCGGATTTCTCCCGAGCGGTTCAAACCGGAATGCGTAAGTTGGAGAATAGCCCGGCCTACCAAGCTGCAAAGAGCGCGCGGTCGATGCAAGAACGTCTGCGCCCGATTTTCTGTGAAACCGAAATCAATCTCCAATCCGATCTGGAGCCCTTGGATGGCGCCGCAACCACAGTGCAGGTTCCTTCGTCGGCTCTGCTGGCGCCCTATTGGGGAGCTCCGGTTTTGAAAATGCAAAAGTCGGATTACCAATCGCTGCTCGCTCTCTTCGGGACCCGGTTTCCAGAAATCAGACGGACAGACGCCGACCATGCTTGGCTTACCCCTGTAAAAGGGATGGCCGATTTGCTTGCGGTGGAGAGCTTGATCGGGTCCGGCCTAGTTGCCAAAGAGTGGGTCGAAGCGGTTTACGCCGTGGATATGGAAACGCCGCTATTCTCTGCTAAGCGTTGTGGATTGCTCAAAGGCGTGCCGGAATCCGATCCCAAGGACTTGCTTCGCGACTGGCAAGTAGCACTGAAAGCGGATCCCTCCGATGAAGCCCGTGAACTACTCACCCTGCTTACCGATCCAAAAAGCGGTAGTGACGTACTTCTCAAGCGTGCGCGCGATGTGGCATTTGGATTGGAACAAAAGCTATCGACGGAGGCAGGGCGAAAGGCGCTGTTCAAAAAATTACTGGTGTCGCGGGCGGCGGTTCTGACTTCGGAAATTTCCAGGAATCCGCGCGGGCAAATATTGGAGCCGGAATTCCGGGTTATTTTCCCCGTTGCCACACGGCCCAATCCCTAGCGTTTGCGGCCTCCGCCGCCACCCATGAGAGTGCCCAGAATGCCCCGGACAAGTTCGCGCCCAATCTGGTTGCCCACCGAGCGGGCAGTTGTTTTGAGAAGGACTTCCCCGACCGTTTGAGAGCGCGCCGTTTTTCCGGTGTGCGTATTCAAAACCGCTCCAATGGTCGAAACGATGCCGCCTTTCGCCGGCGCTGGTTGCTCGGGTGCAGGCGTGGCTTGGGGCGTGGTCGGTTGGGCGGCGGGTTTCCCGGCGAGTCGTTCGTAGGCCGACTCCCGATCTACCGCCTTGTCGTACTTGCCGGCGAAGACAGAGGCGCTGATGAGTTTCTTGCGTTCGTCCGGAGAGAGGGGCCCAATGCGCGAGGCGGGAGGAAGTACAAAACCTCTTTCCACCACGCCGGGAGTCCCTTGCTCATCGAGCAAGCTGACGACCGCTTCGCCTACGCCCATTTCCAAGACGGCTTTTTCGGTGTCCAGATTCGGGTTGGGCCGCATTGTATCGGCGACCGTTTTGACGAGTTTTTTGTCTTTGGGCGTAAAGGCCCTCAGAGCGTGCTGAACGCGATTTCCTAATTGCGCCAAAACGGCGTCGGGAATATCTCCCGGGCTTTGGCTAATGAAGTAGACGCCCACTCCCTTGGATCGGATCAGCCGCACCATTTGCTCGATCCGCTCCAATAGAACGGGGGGCGCTTCTTTAAAAAGAAGATGGGCTTCATCAAAAAAGAAAACCAGCTTGGGTTTTTCTAGGTCGCCTGCTTCGGGCAGATTTTCAAACAGCTCCGAAAGCATCCAAAGCAGGAAAGTGGAGTAGAGCTTTGGCGTGCGAAAGAGTTTTTCGGCGCTGAGCAAATTCACCACGCCCTGGCCCGAGGCATCCGTGCGAAGAAACTCCATCACATCGAGCGCCGGCTCACCCAAGAAACGATCCCCACCTTGGGTTTCCAAATTAAGCAGGCCGCGCTGGATGGCTCCCACTGAAGCCGAAGAAATATTGCCGTAGGTTTTCTGGAGTTCGGCGGCATTTTCTGCCGCATACTGAAGCATCGCTTTGAGATCTTTGAGATCCAATAAGAGCAGACCTTTTTCGTCGGCCAGACGAAAAACTATGTTGAGAACACCTTCCTGGGTGTCGTTCAAATCCAGAATCCGGGAAATGAGAAGCGGGCCTAGTTCCGAAATGGTCGTGCGGATCGGGTGGCCGTTCTCCCCGTAAAAATCCCAAAACACCGTGGGGCAGGCGGCAAAAACAGGGGTGGGCAATTCGAGCTTTTTTAATCGTTCTTCCAGCTTGGGAGACAAGGCCCCTGCGGCGGCTATGCCGGAAAGATCCCCTTTCACATCTGCCATAAAAACCGGGACGCCTATCGACGAAAAACCGTGCGCGAGTCGCTGAAGCGTCACTGTCTTTCCAGTGCCGGTGGCCCCGGCAATGAGCCCGTGCCGGTTAGCCACGCTGGGCAGCAATGCCATTTCCATTGCCTTGTTTTTTGCCAAAGTGATTGGTGCTACCATTTGCGCGTCCTTTGGATGAACACTAACAAATTAAGGAAGATCAAAAAACTATGAAGTCATTCAAACCTCTTCTTGTGGCTATGCTTCTTTCGTTCTCCGCATCGGCGTACCAAGTTACTGGCCCGGTCGTGGAAGTGACCGACTCAAAGATTGTCGTTCAAAAAGGCAAAGAGAAATGGGAGTTGGCCAAGGACGCGAGTACTAAATCCGAAAAAGCGGTGAAGGTAGGGGATAAAGTGACCGTCGAATACAGCATGACCGCGCTGTCGATTTCGTCCAAGGACAAGAAATAAACGAGTGAGAAAGGCATCCCCCGCGCCGCTTCGGTGCGGGGGAGAATTTAGGTCTGCCAGCCGCCGGCGCTAACCAGCGCTCCATCTTTACCGCCACCTGTCCAGCACTTGGAGTCTGTATCGCTAGTAAAGTAGCAGAGCATTCCATTTCCCTTGGGCAACTTTAGGAAAACGTGGATCCCTTCCGAGGCGTTTGCCATCTTTTGGAATTGCTCGGCTTCTTTGGCTGGTTTGCAGCTCAGTTCAAATTCCCCTGATCCAAAATTCTTCGGAACTGTATCCAGTATTTGGATTGTTTTATCGGGGCGTACCCAAAGGACCCGAAATACCTTGGTATCGTGGACCACCACGGCGGAACCCTCTTTTTGAGAAAGAGAGCTACCGGGGCACGATGCTACTATCTTTTGCCCAGGGTATTTCTTCGCGACTAAGTCGAAGGCTTCTGATTGCCCGAATACGGAAATAGAAAATAGAAAAACCCCCAGAGCGTACTGAGAATAGCGCTGCATACAAAAAGTATAGGGGCGAGGTTCGGCTGAACCAAGGAAAATGGCTCCTGGGGAGGGAGTCGAACCCCCGACAGGGTGGTTACAGTTGCCCCTCATGTCATCCATGAGGTCTGGACTATCTCATCGCCCTCGACTTTACGTTAGGGCGTCGGGCGCTAATGGGGCTTATCGCTTGCGCTACTCATCCCCTAGTCTCTGCACGTTCTCGGCTACTACTGCGCTTCGCCGAGCTTCGCTCAGGATTACCCCTCCGATTTCGCGGAGTTGGGCTTCCCTGAATTCACCCGATTTTTCAATCCGTCTTTCGACGGAAAGCTGCAATTAACTTACAGCCACCTGCTCTACCAACTGAGCTACCCAGGAATTTAAGCCGGAAGTCTCCCAAACTTGATCTACCTTGTAAAGTGCTGGTTTCGCTTGGCGTCAAGCCATCCGGCTCTATCAGCAACTACTGCGCGCAATCGGGTTTAGAAAGCCGGGGCGTGCTCAAACGGCTGGCGGTGATTCCAACCGGACCAGAGGATCTCTCACTATCGACTTTAGCGGTGACTACGCAATTCGTCGGAACGGATGGGTGTCGCGAGTCAGTGCTGTAGGTCAGCTCCAGTTTGTACTCGGTGCCGATGCCCATTGGGCCGGATTGGGTGATGGAAACTTGCGTGAGATCGGTGCCGGAAAGTTCGCGGCTGCCTTGTCGGGCGGCGGCGAGTTCTTTGGAATTGAGCACGTGAACTAACACGGCCTGGTTCGAGAACACCGAGATTTTGCCTTCCGCCGTTTGTAAGCTGACCAGTGCGAGTACGGCACCCATGGCAATAGAACGATACATAGTGGAACCCCCCTATTTAGTGTAGCTCCAGGACTACGAGCGAGCTCTACCATAGTCAAACCCAAACACGCCGCTCGCGTGACGGGCATTAACGTTCGGCGACATCAGATCCGTTGCAGGTCGGCTAACGGGCGCCAAATCACCGCTTCGTTCTCCGGCTGTGTAGAAGCCTCGGGGCGAACCGAATCGCTGAACACCAGAATCAGCCGGATGCCGTGCAGCTTTTCGGCAATCAGCAGGTGGTATTGCGAGGGGTCTGTCTGGGTGCGTACCACCCAAAAAGGGATTTGATTGCTAGTCAGTTTTTGCGTGGCCGCCTCGAAGCTCGCTGGAATTTCGGGCGAATCGGGAGGGAGGACCACCACCTGGCTTGCGTCGGAAAATACCCGTTCGATGCAAGCGTCCAACGGCGGCGTATCCCGCAAGAATTTCTGAATGCGGGTATCTATCGGCGGGGCGGCTTTCCAACCCACGGCTATTCCGGCAATTCCACCCACCATCGGAGCCCATGCGCCCGCGTCGACCAAACCGTAGGCGAGCCAAGCGCCGAGGAAGGAGCCTGCCAAAATTCCCGCCCCTTCCACACGTTCGAGATGCGCCAGTGGGCTTTGCCCGTGCATCAGTTTGCGCAGGGCCTTCCACGAAATCAAAAAACCCGAGGCGGCTCCAGCCACCCCAAAACCGCGGATGCTGCCGTCGGGTAGCGTCGTCACGGTGTGCAAGAACGTCGAGGAGTAACTATAGGTGGTAGCCGCCGCCAGGAGCGAGACCGCACAATTGATCTTTTTATCCCACCCGATGGATTGCGCCCAACGAACTGCGGCAGTCTTGAACCATTGGGGCGTCCTGGGCCCTTCGCCCACGGCTGCCTGTCCGGGCATCGAAAGCAGCGTCACCAAAACAAGCGTATTAACCAAGCGCATCCAGACCTCCCGACGGGTATCCGAATTTTCGGCAAACGAGTCAATGGGCATCTGACCCATAAAAAGGCTGGCGGAAATTTTCCGGCTGGTCTAATGGAATTGGCAATTATGTCAATTATAGGTCTTTGAGGTTCTGATGTTGTCTTCTAAGCTACCTGCCCATCTCACTCTTGCTTGGGTTCTATTGGCCGCGTGCGTGGCCTACGCCGCTCCTAAACAGGGAGAGCTCAAAATCGTAGAGACCTTCGCCCAGGAGTCGTTGAGACCGGGGTTCGACAAACTCGAGTTTTATGTCTTGCGAGTGGAGCAGTACCGAGGGCGGAAATGGGAAGAATTTGACGGCCAGGCGGGGCTCTACTTTTACGACCCTGCAGACGGTAATAAAACGGCTTACCAGTTGGGAGTTACGCAAATCTCAACGCCCGCGCCCATACGCGGGGTGAAGGTTCAGAATTACACCTATATTGATTATCTCAGCAGGGGCGATCTGCTCTGGAACGAGGGGTTGAAGGCTCTGGCAATTGAAAGAAAGGGCGCCAATGCCAGGGCCGTGATTAAAACCCAACAAGGGGGTGTTTCCTTCCGGATTTCGAAAAAGAAACTTACGGACATTGAACTCACGCCCTTTTCCAATGTGCCTCGCGCATCGGTTTTGATGCAGCAAGGAGAATCGAAACGGTTTTTCTTGATCGACAAAACCTACTTGGGTCCACAATGGAACAATGTGCTGATTTTTGAGTCCAGCGGCGGAAAATCGCGTCCCCTCGAAGTGATTCGGTGCGAAGAGGGTCCCGGCGATAGTTATGAATATACCGTGCAGACCTCAAAGGGTCTGCTGGTTTTGAATGTGCCACAGGAACCCACAATGGGGTGGTCCGGTGGTACGGTTACCGATGTCACGTCGCAGAGAACCCAGGATCTTCGTTTCTTGCATACGGGACCCGATATCTTGAAGCGCTTGGGGTTCGATATCGATCGCTATCTCTACGACTTGCCGGGGTCTGATACGTGCCAACAGCTTATTTACAGTGCGCTCCGGGGTCTCTAACGCCGTCTAGGACCGCAGCGACTTGAAGATGCCCTTGGAGATTTCCTTGAGGGTATCAAAAACCCCGCGACCCTGTAGGGCTACTGCTTCCAGTTCGGGTGCACCGAAGGAATTGAGTTCCTCGTGCAGCACTTTGAGCGGGATGGGGTTGGGCACGTCGCGCTTATTGTATTGGAAGACGATTGGCATCTGGCGCAGATCGTAGCCTTCTTCTTTGAGGTTCTCGTCGAGGCTTTTGAAGCTCTCGATGTTTTCTTCCATCCGATCCACTTGGGAGTCGGCTACGAAAACAATCCCATCCACCCCTTTTAAAACCAAGCGCCGACTAGCGTCATAAAACTGCTGCCCTGGCACAGTGTAGAGATGGAAGCGAGTGCGAAAGCCTTTGATGTCGCCGATATTGAGCGGCAGAAAATCAAAGAACAAAGTGCGCTCGGTTTCGTTGGGAAGCGAAACCATTTTCCCTCGGTGGTCCGGCGCGGTCTGTTCGTAAATATATTGTAGGTTTGTGGTTTTCCCGCCCATTCCAGGGCCGTAGTAAACCAGCTTGCAGATAATTTCTCGGGCAGCGTAGTTGATGAACGACATTTTTAGAGTGAAACCCGGTTTTGCAGCGCTTTGCCCAGCGTGGCGCCATCGAGGTATTCGATTTCAGCGCCGACTGGAATGCCATGGGCGATGCGACTGACTTTGACCCCATTGTATTTGATGAGGCGCGCGATATAAAGCGCTGTCGTATCGCCTTCTACCGTGGGGTTGGTGGCTAGGATCACTTCTTTTACGATGCCCTGCTTCAAACGCTCTTGGAGCTTTTCGATCCGCAGCTTGCTTTCGTCCATGCCGTCTAACGGCGAAATGACGCCGTGGAGCACGTGGTACTTGCCCTGAAAGTGGCGGCTGCGCTCAAAAGCGGCGATATCCGATGGTTCTTCCACCACACAGATGATTTCTTCGGTGCGTTGCGGATTGGAACAAATCGGGCAAACCGGATCTTCGGTGAAATTGCAGCACTGCAGACAAGAGTGCAACTGGGTACGGGCGCGCTGGATGCTCTCGGCGAGTTCCAAGGCAAACGCTTCGGGCTGGCGCAGAATAAAGTAAGAAAGGCGAGTCGCGGTTTTACGGCCGATGCCGGGCAACTCCATGAGTTCCCCAATCATGGCTTCGAGCGCTAAAATTCCGGTATTTTCTTTATCCACTTAGCTCATGCCCAGCATGCCCTTGAGAGGGCCAAGCCCTCCGGTGACGCGCGACATTTCTTCGCTCACCATGGCTTGGGAAGCTCTGAGCGCGTCGTTGACGACCGCCAGGATCAAAGCTTCCAGCTTTTCCTTGTTCTCTACTTTTATCACTTCGGGATCGATCGTGACAGACAGGATCTGTTGTTTGCCATTGGCGCTGATACGCACTCCACCTTGGGCCGTTTCGAGCGTGCGCAACGCGAGCGTTTCCTGCACCCGAGTCATTTCTTCGCGCATTTTGCCGGCTTGTTGGACGAGGTCGGTAATCCCTTTGAACATTTAAATCTCCACGTTCACGTCGACGACTTCGGCGCCGAGTTCTTCTTTCATCTGCAGCACCGATGGGTGCCCCATGGCTTCTTTTTTGATTCCGTTGATCTCATCTTGCATGGTTTTTTCGCGGCTGCGCACACTGGCGGCATCGCGTCCATCCAACAAGAGCACCACGTCTTGGCCGAAGAAGAGCTTGAGCTGATCTTCGATATCCACCCGGTTTTTTTTATCTTGGGCCTGGCGCTCGTAGAAGCTGCCGAGCGGAAAAGTAAGCGCGACTTTCTTGCCGGGTTCCAGTCGGAATTCACCGTGACAGAGCAAGGCACCTAGAAGCGGGCGTTTTTTCATGACGGAATCGATGAAGGCCTGCCAATTCGGCCCACCCGTATTGCCGGCCACGGGCGGAGGTGGCGCTGGACGCGCAACCGCTCCTTCCACCGGAGGCGGACCCGGAGGCGGTTCATTCGACGTAAAATGCCGTTCGGTAATCGGCGGCGGCTCTTCGGAGTCAAAATCATCGGTTTCTGCCGTCGGAGGCGGCACGGCGGTTTTTGCCGGGGCGGCCGATATGACTGGGGCCTTAGCGGGCGTTGGCGCGCTGACGGCCGGGGCTTGGCTTGGGGCCATTTGCGGAGCAGGGCTGGCCGGCTTCGCCTGGCTGCTTGCGGCTACCGGAGCAGGTTGGGGTTTTGCTACGGGCGCTTGTTTGGCTGCGGGCGCGCTTTTCACCACGACCGGGGCTTTTGCTCCACCCAACGCTTGTTCCAGTTGGGCCAACGGTTCCAGCTGCGCCATGCGAACGGCCGCCATTTCCAAAACAAAGCGTGGCTGGCTCGCCCAACCCAATTGGCCAATGGCGTGGTTTAAAATCTGGGCCATCCGCTCTAAGGCCACGCGGTTGGTTGCCGCAGCAACTTTTTCGAGATCGTGGAAATGCGAGCTCGCGATGTCCAGGGTTTCAGCCGTTACCGGCATTTTGTTTTCTTTGGAAAGCGCCAACAAGTACAGCAAGCGCAGCTCTTCCATGCAGCGCTCGGCGAAATGCTTGAGATCAATCCCCGCAGCGTAGGCGCTGTTCAAAAGGGCCAAGAGTTTGGCGACGTCTTGGGCCGCGATGGAGGCCCAAAAATCCGTTACCGAGCTAGTGGGGCTAATACCCAACGCGGCTACCAAGCGGGCCTCGGTGAGTTCGCCACCTTCGTTATCGTGGGAGAGCACCTGATCTAAAAGCGAGAGCGCGTCGCGCAAGCTGCCGTCGGCATGACTGGCCAGAGTGCGCATGCCGGCTTCGGAAACCTTCACGCCTTCGGCTTCCAAGATTTGTTTCAAGCGGTCGACAATCTGGGTTTGGGACAACCGGCGGAATTCAAAGCGCTGGCAACGCGATAAAATCGTCACCGGAATTTTCTGGGACTCGGTGGTGGCCATCACGAAAATCACGTGGGCCGGGGGCTCTTCGAGCGTCTTCAACAAAGCGTTGAAAGCCGAAAGCGAAAGCATATGGGCTTCGTCGATAATGTAGATTTTGTAAAAGCCGGTGGAGGCGCTGTAGGCGACGTTGTCGCGGATGCTGCGCACGGCTTCCACCCCGTTATGCGAGGCCCCGTCGATTTCGGCGACGTCCACCGAACGGCTTTCGGAAATCGCCACGCATTCGGGGCAAGTATTGCAAGGCACCGCATTTTGGGCGTTGGGGCAGCGCAGGGCTTTGGCGAAGATGCGCGCGACGGAGGTTTTACCTACGCCGCGCGCACCGCTGAAAAGATAAGCGTGTGAGACCCGTTGGGTCGCAATGGCATTCTTGAGTGTTTGAACCACGTGGCCTTGGCCCACAAGATCTTCGAACTTGTGGGGTCGCCAACGCCTTGCGATTGCTTGGTATGCCATAGAGAACAAAAAAAGGAGGCTCGGGTATCCTGCGACGCACTCTTCACTTTGCTACCGCTGCTTCCTTCCGGACCTGACGGGGTTCACAAGGATTCGCCGCGCAGGGCCGAGCCATATTTGGGTCCAACTATATTCAGTTTGCGGGTGGGGGCAATCAAAATCCCCGCAACAAAAAGAGGGTGGCGCGGTCGGGCACCCGGTGCTTTAATACTTTTCATCTGAAAGTCGAATCGGACCCATAGTTTAACTCGAAAGGGCACTCATGAAAAACGCTCGCAAGCTGCTTTCGATCGGCTCGCTTTTTTTGGCGTTGCTCGCTCCGCCGTGCCAGGCCTTAGACGCTAACCCCGTCTCGCTGATGAATTTCCAGCTCGCGGGCATCGGCGCGTGGTCCGGCTCGTCCAATGCCTACTTCGCCCAGGTTTCCTGGACCCCTTATTTCGGCCTTGGCCCGTTGGGAATCCGCGGAGAAGTCGGCATTACCGGCCTGGATTTTGGTCTCGGCCGCTTTCTAGCGACCAATTTCGAGGCCCTGCTGCGCATCCCGAGTTTTCCGGCCTTGGCGATTGAAGCCGGAGGCGGCATGCACCTATGGCAGGGGCAAAATCCGTTGGCTGCTGCTTTTACGGCAAATCTGGTCATGAACAGCCCGTTGGGACTCGATCGGTTTTTCGTGGGCTATACTCGGTACACCGGCGGCTTGGGCGCAAATGAGTTGCGCGTGGGCGTCGGCGCGGAGCTTTAAGCGCAATGGTGCTCGACAGCCAAAGCCATATTCACCGGCAGGTGCGCATCCTGTCCCAGATCGAAAAGCGGCGCCGCTACCGCAGCTGGGCCCAAGCTTTCCAGCTGGCAATGCTCTTTTTCTTCGCCGATCAAATCGTGAAAACCTATTGTGCGGGACAAGTGAGTGAAGGGGAAACACGTGCGATCTTTGGCCAGAGCGTCGTGGCCCTCACCAAAATTCCCGACGATGGTTCAATTGGTCTATTGAGCCGATTGGTACCGAGGTCGTGGGAAAAATTTCCCCACTACTTTGGTCTTTCACTTTGGCTGGCGCTTCTCGGCCTCCTGCTCTCGCGTTTGAAACGGGCAAAGTTCGGCGAGCTATTGGCTTTTGGTTTGGTGCTATCGGGCGGTTTTTCGAATTTGGTTTCGCGTCGGTTTACCACCCAAACCTTCGACGCATTTGTGCTTGAGTATGCGGGGCGCTATGTGTCGTTTAACATCGCGGATGTTTGCGTAATCGTCGGTAGCTTCTTTGTGCTGCGCGGTTACTTGCTCCGCTTGCGCTTTGGGTGGCTCAAATTTTCTCGCAATTCCCTCTGAGCGCGTACTTGATCTCGGGCCTGGTTTTGCTGGGAGTGTACCTGGGCGTCATCACTCTCTACCGCTCGCTGCGCAATCGCTCCAGGAAGCGGCACCACCAGCTCGACGGCGATTAGCGAATCGGCCCAGGCACTCGCATTATTTCGAGTTCACGATCGTGTACGTGTGTTGGCGGGTATCTTGGACGCACAAGAATCGGCCGGTGAGAGTGGCCGTAGCGCCATAGCTGCCATTCACCACCCCCACGGAACTTACTTCAAAAGAGTTTGTGGCGAAATTGCTCACAAAAGCAGCTCTTACCATTTTTTCTTTTTCACAGGCTTCCCGCGCTTCTGTTTTGGCGGCAGACGACGCCGTTTGCAGTGACTGCAAAGGATCCACGCCGTAGACGCCCGGGCTTTGGTAAGTGATGGAGCAGAGTTTTGCGGTCACCACCGCCCTTTTGTCGTCTTGATCTTGGACCGAAGCAGCTTTGCAAGCCACATCCGCCCAAGCAGACCCAGACAATAAAACCAAACCGACTAGCGACCCCATTACCCAATTCATTTTCCGACTCCTTGTTTGCTGTTCTTAAGGAACACTAAAGCAGTGCTCGGGCATCAAGACCAATGAAAGGCCTGAATTGGGACGATAAGTGAAAATGATAGCGGAGGTTAATAGGTGAAAGTTTCGCGCTCGGCGAGTTTTTCCCATTGTACGGAAAGGCCTTCGATTTGTTCCTGCCAAAAGCGCTCGGTACCGAAATAGGGGAAGGCCGCTTTGAAGGCGCCATCTTCCCAGCGCTGGGCGATCCACGAGTTGAAACAAATCATGCGTAGCGTGCGCAGGGGCTCGATGAGTTTGAAGCTGTCGGGATCAAAGCCGCGGATTTGTTCGTAGGCTTCGAGCAGGATCGCTTTGCGCTCGCGGCCATCTTCGTCGTCGGCGCCGGTGAGCATCCAAATGTCCTGCACCGGGGGTGCGTAGCACATATCATCGAAATCGAGGAAATAGGGCTCGTTGATCTGCCAGATAATATTTCCGGCATGGCAATCGCCGTGGAGCAAAATCATTTCCGCGTTTTTGAAAAGCGGGTCGATCCGATCACAGATTTGGTTTACGAGCTGCGTGTAGCGCCCCTCCACCGACGGAGTGAGCATTTTGAGATCGAGCAGAATCTTCAGCGTTTCCCGACCATAGGTGGTGGGGTTGAGTTTGGGGCGGGGCGAATTTTTGAAAGTGGCCCCGACATTGTGCAAGCGCGCCAAGAAACGCCCTAAGCGTTCGAGTTGCTCGGGATTCAGTTCGGGTTCGAGCCGGCCTGCTTTTTTGGGAAAAACCGTAAACCAAACACCTTTGGTTTGGAAAAGTGTTTCGCCTTTGGCGTCGGCCATTGGGCGTACTACTGGAATTTCATTTTTTTCCAGAGACAACAAAAAGGCGTGCTCGGTTTCGAGCGTTTCCTTGCTCCATCGGCCAGGGCGGTAAAACTTGATGACCCGATTGGGTTCGTCTTCCATCTGCACGTCGTAAACGCGGTTCTCCATGGCGTTGAGCGCCATGAAGCGGCCCGTGCAGCGTCCGCCGAGCGTTTCAACGGCTTCAAAAATAACTTCGGGAAGAATTTCTAAAAAGTTGTGAATCATTGTTGCAGCAAGTGCTCGATATGGGATTTCACCGCTCCGCTAGCGGAAGCGGAGAGCTGCCTCAGTTCATCCACACGGCGCGACTGGGCTAAAATATCGGCGTAGCTGCGCATGATCTGATCGAGGTCTTGTTGGTCGGTATCGACCGCTAAACCTTGGGCGCGCTTTTCTTTGATTTTGCCGAGCTGCTGTTGGATCGCGAGTTTGGTCATCTGCTCGGCATTCTGGGTGTCGCCCACCTGCATAGAAATCGAAGCCGCCATGGCCGAGACTGCGGGCGAGTGGGGGTCTTCGGCATGGGCCTTCTGTACGTCGGCGGATGCCGCCACGGGATCCCCGGATGCCGCCTTGAGATCCGCCAACGCGGCGTAGGTGGCCGCTTTATTGACGTTATCTAGGCGAGTGAGATCTTCTAAAAATTTGGTGCCGCGATCGGCGTTGCCCGATTCTAGGTACGCGCCGACTAAATCGTAAAACACGTTTCCGTTGCCCGAGTCGTTCTTGATCGACTTCTCCAGGTGAGGAATGCCCTCTTCGGGTGCGTGGAGATCGCGGGCCAGAGCGAGCCCTAATTCGTAGAGCAACTGGGGGTTCTCAGAGTCTTGGGCGAGAGCTTGCTTGAGCCGGGCAACCTTGCGCTCGGGTGTTTCTTGCGCGGTCGGGCCAGGGGCCTGAGCCTGCGTGGGCGAACTCGAATAAGGACGCGGGGTCGGCAACGACTGCGGGGTGGGTGCCATCGGGGTTTCCACCGGCGCGGGCGCGGAAATCTCTACTGTCTGCATGGGCTTAGACGCTGTGGGCTTGAGCCAGAAAACGAGCCCGAAGCCGGCCAAGAGTGCCGCCGCGGCGATGAAAAAGGGGCGAAACATGCCCTACCGTGTACCACATTTTTCCCCCGGGTGACCCCCTTTTGAGGTATGGATGCGCCTTAGGGAAAATCCCATGAAACCGACTGTTTCCTCCTACAAACCCGCTTCGCAGCCGCTGCCCATGAACGCGGCCGAAATGCGTGCGCGCGGTTGGGACGAAGTCGATATCGTGTTTGTCTCTGGCGATGCCTACATCGACCACCCCAGTTTCGCCATGGGCATCTTGGGCCGGGTCTTGGAAGCCGCTGGGTACCGCGTCGCCATTCTTAGCCAACCCGATTGGCGCACGGCCGAGCCGTGGAAAACCTTTGGCAAACCTCGCCTGTTTTTCGGCATCAGTGCCGGCAACATGGACTCGATGATCAACCACTACACCGCCAACCGCAAAGTGCGGAACGACGACGCCTATTCTCCAGGCGGTCGCATTGGCCTGCGCCCCGATCGGGCCACATTGCCTTATTGCCAGCGCGCGCGCGAAGCGTACCCCGGCGTCCCGGTGATTGCCGGTGGGGTCGAAGCTTCCTTGCGCCGTTTGGCCCACTACGACTATTGGAGCGATACCGTAAAACGCTCGATTCTACTCGACGCAAAAGCCGATTTGGTTGTGTACGGAATGGGCGAACGCCCGGTGTTGGAAATCGCCCGTCGGCTGGCAGCAGGGGAAACCGTAAAAGATCTGCGCTCGATGCGTGCGGTGGCTTACGCACTGGGGGCGGCGGAAGTGCCCTCCCGACCCGAAGACCTGACTACCGAACTGCAAAGCGCTGGCTGGCCCGATCCGGTGGGCAACGGGGTTCAGTTGATCCCGTCTTTCGAAGCGGTGCAATCGGACAAAATGGCGTTCGTAGAAGCAACACGCGCCATTCACCTAAACACCAATCCGTTCAACGCCCGCACTTTGGTGCAGTTTCATGACAAGCGCGCGGTGGTTGTGAACCCGCCCGATTTGCCGCTGGATCAACCAGAAATGGATCGGGTCTACGACTTGCCGTTTTCGCGGCGGCCGCACCCTTCCTACACGGAAAAAATTCCCGCGTTCGAAATGATCAAGGACTCGGTAACCATCATGCGCGGCTGCTTTGGCGGCTGTACATTTTGCTCTATTACCACGCACCAAGGCCGCATCATTCAGTCGCGGTCGCAGGATTCGGTGCTCAAAGAATTAAATAAGCTGGCGGCGGAGCCCGATTTTAAGGGCATCGTAAGCGACATCGGCGGGCCCACCGCCAATATGTATGAGATGCGCTGCACACGGCCCGAAATCGAAATGAAGTGCAAGCGTCTATCGTGTGTCCACCCCACGATTTGCAAACTGCTGGGCACCGATCACGGCCCCATCACGGAACTCATGAAGAAGTCTCGCGAAGTGCCGGGCGTGCGCAAAGTTTTTGTCGCCAGCGGCGTGCGAATGGATCTCGCCCAGCTTTCGCCCGAGTATTTGCGGGAGCTCGCCGAGCACCATGTGGGCGGGCATCTGAAAGTAGCGCCCGAAGCAGCCGACGCCACAACTCTTTCTTTGATGAAAAAACCGTCGATAGCTAACTTTGAAAAGTTTGCCGCAGATTTCAAAAAAGCGTCGGTCGAAGGGGGCAAGCCAAAGCAATATTTGGTGCCTTATTTCATCGCCAGCCACCCGGGCTCGGATCTCAACGCCATGATTGAGCTCGCATTATTTCTAAAGCGCAATGGGTACAAGCCCGATCAGGTGCAAGATTTTATTCCCGCGCCTTTCGATATCGCGACTTGCATGTACCACACCGGCATTGAGCCTATGACTCGCAAGCCCGTTCACGTGGACAAACACTTGCGCAACCGCAAGCTACAACGCGCGCTGATGCAATTTTTCAAACCAGAAAATTATTTTCAGGTGCGTGAGGCGCTTGAACAAGCGGGCCGCACGGATTTAATTGGTTCTGGTTGCGACGCACTAATCGCTGCCTACCCGCCGCCGCAGGCGATGGAAGCGCGGCGCGAACGCGCAAAAGACGAAATCAGCGGCAAGTACGTGCACACCATTCCGAACCCAAACCAGCCACGCACCGGCTACCGCCCCGGCCGTAGCACCGCCACTCGCCAATTCCCCAAAACTTAGAAGGAGGCGGCGACGCCGCCGTTGAGTAGAAGGCTGGGGTTGCTTTTCCAAAGCAGTTTGAATGCGTCCCAACGCGCGCGCAAAGCGCCGCTTTCGATTTTTGGCTCAATGCTCGAAATTAATGAATTGATGGATTTTTGGTCGTGCCAGGTGAGTGCGGTGCGCAAGCGCAATTGGTCTTCGATAATGATGAACATTGCGTTGGCATAGCCCTCGCTATCAATCTGGCGCGAGTCCACCAAACCCACACTCAACGCCAGGATGTCTTTGTGTTCGTATTCAGTCGTGTGGCAAAGGTGCCCCATTATCCGCAAATCGGGTGCGTTTGCCTTGGAGCAAACCTCACGGAGGCCGGGGTTATAAAAATTTAAAAACCGTTCCTTCACTTTGCCCGTTCCGTCCAGCTTTTCTATCTCTGCGATCAAATGGGGCGAAAGAGGCGAGGGCTTGCCTCGCGCCAAGTCGTATTTAACGAGTTGCAATAAGAACTGTTGGAAGGAGTTGCCCCCATCAGAGACGCCCAACAACTCGCTCATCACTTTAGCTGCTTGGTCGGAAACACTATCGGCATCTTTCTGCTTGGTAGAAAAAAACCAGTCAGCGGTTTTATTAGGGCCAAATAGAAATAACGCGATCGAGATTGGCAGTGATTGGGTTTTGAATTGGTAAGGATCCCATTTCAGTGCGCTACGGGTGTCTGGGTGCTCTTGCCGCAAGGAAGCCACGACGCTGGGAATTTCTTGGGCTACGGCGTGAAACGGCACTGCCTTGGTGCCGATCTGGTATTGCGTCGAATCAAGCTGAATTTCCGAAACCAGGCCGACGACTTTGCCCGAGGCGATATGCACTAAGGGCCCACCGCTACTGCCGTCAAATATTGCGGTGTCGACGTGCAGTTTGTCGGGTGTTCGGCCAACGAGGGACGCCGGAGAGGCTTTGAGCGGAGCTGCCAGTGGATGGCCCAATGCCACGAGAGGCTGGTGCAACAAACTAGGAAGTTCCTGCTCCGAGGCCAAGGCGAGTCCTTCTACTGGGGCCGCGGCATCGAGCGTTTCCAAAAAAATGTAATCCAGGGCTTGGTCGAATCCGAGCGGTTTTAGACGATAGAAAACCTGGTTTTCACCGTCTTCGTAAAAACCGCGAATTGCCGTAACGCCCTGGCAGACCTCTTCCGAGCAGCGTTCCCGCGGCACGACGTGGTAGTTGGTCACAAGGATGCGGGGAGAAATAAAAAACCCGGACCCATTGGAGCCTTCCGGTAGCTCAATCCGAACCACGGAACGTGCTAGCGCGCGCACAGGCGGCTCGGCGTTTTCTATGGCAAGCGCATCTGAAACAAGCGAAGGCGTCGGGCCAGGAGCAGAGGTGATTGGCACCACCGGTTCCGAATTCCCACAAGCCGCTAAAGCCAAGCCCAGTAAGACTAAAAGAGCATCCGACACGTATTTCATACGGCCAGCTCCATACCACAAAACGGCTCACCCTGGCGAGAGGTCCCCTACTTCATCACACGGGCGTTGCTTAGAGGGGTACCAACCTACCTGAGCAACTAAGTATCTTGGTTTTACAGGCTGAAAGGGGCTTTCCACGGATTTCTGGGCAGCGCCGGCGGGGCCGTCATTGCAGCCCCCAAATAGGTGGAACCCTGGAACCAGTCTGCAATGCGAGCGCCTCAAACCAGTTGAATTTATAGGAGGACCGGTGTGCCCAGCCGGCGCTGCCCAGAAATCCGTGGAAATCCCCGTTCGACCAGGCAACCAACTAAAAGCGGCTCTCGGTGGTTATTTCTTGTCCTTAAGCGCCGCTAAAGCAGCGAATGGGTTGTGGACTAGCGCACGATCCGGCTGCCGCGGCTTGGGGCCTCGCGGTCCCTGCCCGCGGTCGCCGCTCGGTGGGCGGCGATCGGGTGGACGCTGGCCGCTGGGACGCGGGCTATTGGCGCGGGTAGGCGGACCGCCGGCTTGGCCGGAGGCGCCTTGCTGAGGCCGGGGGCCTTGCGCGCGCGGGCCTTGGGGCCGGTCGCCTTGCTTGGGCCGCGGCCCTTGTGGGCGCGGGCCCTGCGGTCGAGGGCCTTGGGCGCGCGGTTGGCCGCCTTCTCCCGCTGCTTGGGCTGCCTTGGGTTGCGGTTTCGGCCGCGGCTTGGGTGCCGGGCGATCCGCTTTCATGGTCAGCGAAATCTGCTTTTTTTCTGCATTCACTTCCATCACCCGCACGAGCACGCGGTCGCCGGGATTCACTACTTCACGGGGATCGCGCACGAAGCGATTGGCGAGCTGGGAAAGGTGGACCAAGCCGTCTTGGTGAATGCCGATGTCGACGAAGGCGCCGAAGTTGGTGACGTTGGTCACGATCCCCGGGCAGCTCATACCGGGTTGGAGATCCTTCAATTCGAAAATGTCTTCTCGGAAGGCAAAGGGAACAAACGAATCGCGGGGATCGCGACCGGGTTTGGAAAGCTCTTCCACCAAATCGTTGAAGGTAAAAGTTCCCAACTCCTCGGCCAATTCCTTGGCGCTGCGCACCGTTTCTGCGCCCTTACCGAGCAACGCCGAAACTGGTTTGTCGACTTTGTTGGCGAATTTTTCCAAGACGTCGTAACGCTCGGGATGCACTCCGGTGTTGTCTAGCGGGTTGGTTCCGCCGGGCACGCGCAAAAAGCCCGCGGCCTGCTCAAAAGTTTTGGCGGAGAAAAAGGGGATGTCCAAAAAGTCTTTGCGCGAAGTAAACAGCCCTTTTTCGTTCCGTCGTTCGACCAGGGCTTTTGCAAGCGCGGGACCGATTCCAGAAACATAGGCCAACAGGTGAGTAGACGCCGTATTGGCGTTCACGCCCACAGAGTTCACGCAAGACTCAACGACGCGGGTCAGGGACTTCTTCAAAGAGTGTTGCGGCACGTCGTGTTGGTATTGGCCGACGCCAATGCTCTTGGGATCCACTTTCACCAATTCGGCGAGCGGATCCTGTAAACGGCGAGCGATCGAAATGGCGCCGCGTATGGTGAGATCTAGCTCCGGGAACTCTTCCCGCGCTACTTCGCTAGCGCTGTACACGCTGGCGCCGGCTTCATTGACCATCACTACTGGGATGGAGAGGCCTTTTTCCTTTAAGTACCCGCGTAAAAACAATTCGGTTTCGCGGCCAGCCGTTCCGTTGCCCACGGCCACGGCGTCGACGGTTTGCTGGGCCAAAACCGTGTCGAGCAAGGCTTTGGATTTGGCTTTCTGCTCGTCAGTTTGGAGCTCGATCAAGTGGTAGGCGTGGAACTTTCCGCTAGCGTCTACCATAGCGACTTTGCAGCCGGTGCGGATGCCGGGATCCACTCCCATCACCGATTTGGGTCCCAACGGCGCTGCCAAAAGCAAGGTGCGCACATTTTCGGCGAAGACTTCAATGGCGATATCGTCCGCCACACCTTTGAGTGTGCGGTGGATTTCGGATTCAATCGCGGGACGCACATACACTTGGTACGCCAGCGAGGCCGATTTTTTCAAAATGGCTGCGCCCGGGCTGTCGGGCACGGTGCAAGCGGCGTGTTCGAAAGACTGCATGAGCGCCGCTTCGAATTGCGGGTCTTCGGCGGGGCCGCCGATCTTAACGACCAATTCCCCTTCCAACCAACCACGACGGATGGCCAGGTAGCGGTGCGAGTTTTGGGGCAAGCGCAAGGTGGAAACCGGTTCCTGGTAGGTGAAGTAGCGCTCGTATTTGCTATTGGGTTTGGCTTTTTCGCCTTTGGTGCAAAAAGTGGAACCTTTGGTCGTGAGCGCTTCGCGCACTTGCAAGCGCAATGCTTGGTCTTCGGAGAGCCGCTCGACCAGAATATCCGTCGCGCCTTGGAGCACGGCTTCCAATTCCAGGATGCCCTTTTCTTCGTTGCGGAAGGTGAGAGCCCATAAATCCAGGGTTTGGCCGGGCTGAGGGGACTCGGTGCCGTGTCCACAGTTCCAGATCCAGTCGGCCAAAGGTTGCAGACCAGCTTCTTTGGCCAAAGCCGCTTTGGTTTTCTTTTTCTTCTTAAACGGCAAATAGATGTCTTCGAGGCGGTCGCGGTCGAAGCAGCCAGTAATGGCGGCCTTCAGTTCCGGAGTGAGCTTTCCCTGGGCTTCCACTTCGGCCAGGACGAATGCTTGGCGTTGCACCAGACCGTCCCACGCTTCTTTTCCGTCGAGTACTTGCTCGATGGCGACTTCGTCGAGATTGCCCGTCGCCTCTTTGCGGTAACGCGCGATGAAGGGAATGGTTCCGCCTTCACCGGCGAGTCGGAGCACGGAATTCACGGAGTTCACCGGAATCTTTGGGTGGAGGGCCTGGAACCAGGATTCAAATGTCACTATGCAGCATCCTCGTAAAACAGGAGAATGCCATCTCAGCAAAAACGTGGCAAGAAGCCCGCGCAGCCCTTTCAACATCGCTTGACTGGTGCCCTGCGTTAGCGCTGGCCGCGGGCGTCAGACGATCGTCGTTGATCTTCCCCCCTTGCTCACTCAACATATTGGCCATTGGGTTAACTAAATAGGGGTTCATATGAAACATTTAGCATTGTCTCTCGTTATGCTCGCTGGAGCTAACGCCATGGCGGTCGATCACCCGGATCACCTAAAAGTCCAAGGCCACGCTTTCTACAAAGAAGGCACGAAAATCGAAAAGAAAACCGTCAATCTCTTTGTCCCGAAGATGGGTAAAGGGAAAGTAATCATCGATGTAGGCGGCAAAGAAGCCGAATCCCACAGTTTCAAAACCGTGGATGTGAACGGCCGCAAAGTGTTCTACGTCGTCTTCACCGATCTCAAAGGGGTAACCGGCGCCCCCAAAGATACCGCCTATCTGATGCGCGGCACGTATTTAAGGGGCGATAACGTAGCCTTGTACTACGGCGACTTCTTCTCCAAAAAAATGACTCCCAAAGCCAAAGTAACATGGGACATCGACGCAGATAGCACGGATGCGGTAGCGGCTGCGGACGACACATGCTCCGCCGACGGCACTTGCGAAGATTGCAGCTGCGACGATTGCGCTGATTGCGATTGCTGCAAATCGTGGGACGCAAAAGACGCTTCCGCGGCGGTGGATCCGGCGCATAAAGGGGGCGGTCACCACCACGGCGGCGGTCACGGGCACGGCCACCATGCAGGCCATCCGGGCCACGGCAAAGGCGGCGGTCATGGTCACCGCAACGGCGGCTGGATTTATGCCGGCGGCTTTGATTTCGTTTCCAAAGTTACCAAGTAAGCACGTTGCGTGAAAAACCTCTCCGCCGTGCTTGCCACGGTGGAGGGGACACCGCATTCTTTCCTGCATGCGTCGTCTCAAAAAATTCCTGTATCTCCTGGCCTGCCTCCTTGTTTTGACCACCGCTTTTCTCTACTGGTTCGGTTCGCGCCAAGGGCGTGATTCCGTCGATTGGTCGCGCGTTCCCGGAGTCGAATTCGACTCCGATGGTATCCCCACAATCACCGGCACTGAATGGGACGCAATCATCGAGAAGCAAGGCTTTGTCGTGGCCAGCGACCGGCTTTGGCAAATGGATCTCATGCGCCGGAGCGCGGCCGGTACTTTGTCGGAATGGTTTGGAGCAAGGGCCGTGGATTGGGACGAAAGCCGGCGCCAGGAAGATTGGCTGAGTGTCGCCGACAAAGCCGCCGAGGCCTTACCCGCTAGTGAGCGCTCGTACTGCGACGCTTTCGCGGTGGGCGTCAATCGCTTCATTGAGGATCGACCGCGCTACTGGGGTGCGGAGTACCTGTTGCTGGGCGAAAAACCCGTCACTTGGAAATGCCGCGACTCGATTTTGGTCCTTTTGAGTATGGTGGAAGATCTCACCGAGTCGGTGGAAGGGGAAGCGGTGGCTTCGGTCTGGCGACGCTTTCTGCCCCCGAGTTGGGAGCAGTTTTTGTACCCGCAAGAACACCCGTGGAACAAACCCGTATTTAATAAAGAGTTCCGTTTCAAACCGAAGCCGCCGCCGGTCGCATTGAGGGCGGCGCCGATCGCCGTCGACGAAGTAAAAGAGCCGGAGGTTTTAGATAATTTTTTCCCGGGGAGCAATGCCTGGGTATACCGCGGCTCGGAAGGCGTTTACGTGGCCAACGATCCGCACTTGGGCACTTCAGTACCCCAACTTTGGTACCCCATTCGCCTCAAACGCTCTGCCGACGAATGGGCAGTGGGCGCGGCAATTCCGGGGTTGCCGGGCGTCGTGCTGGGACGCAACGCCCACATCGGCTGGGGCTTTACCAACGTGGGCGAGGATGTCGACGATTTGCTGGAAGAAGAAACCAGCAGCGACGGCCTGAAGTACGTTGCCCGTCTTTCCGGTGTTACTAAGATCTGGAAAACGATCGAACGCCGGCCCTACGTCATCAAAATCCGAGGTGCCGCCGACAAAAAAGGGGAGGCGCTATTCACTCACCGCGGCCCTTTGGCGAAGCGGGACAATCTGGGTGACAAATTTTATTCCCGCCAATGGCTCGCGTTTAAGCCGGGCATTCTAAGAATGCCGATCACCCAGATGATGACTTCCACGAATTGGGACGCTTTTAATATCGCGGCAGATGCATTCACCGCCCCCGCCCAAGCGATTGTGTTCGGCCAAAAAGACGGTGGCATTGGGCTACGAGTTTCCGGGCTGGGAGTGCAACGCAAACGCACCGGGCTCGTGCCCCAACCCGCGTTGGAAGGGGAGTGGACTGGCTTGGAGCCGGTGAGTCAGCGGCCGCGGGTTTTCTTTCCCGCTGGCGCAAAGCCGCAGTTCCTCTCCACTGCCAACCAGCGTCTGTGGACGCACGGCTGGGGTGAGCACTGGGCTTCGGATATGCGCCAAGATCGCATCGCCGAGTTGTTGGAAGCCCAAAAGAGCGGCTCTCTGCAAACAAATGCCGCTTTCCAACTCGACACCAAAAGCCGTTACCACCAGCAGTTGCTGAGTTGGATCCGCAAGCACGCGGCGCCGAAGAACGCAGCCCAAACTCAGTTGCTTCACCAATTTGAGGGGTGGGATGGAGTAGCCGCTTCCAATGAGCGCCTTTTTGCGCAAGCGCTCTACGCCCAAGGCATGCTCTCGGCGCTGGCTTTGGGGCGCGTGCGCCGGGCGTATTTGCCGGCATCCTCGCAAGACTTGCCCTACCGCTGGCACCTTCACAACGCGTGGGAACTGGCTTTGGTTACCGAGGCATCTGTCGACCCATGGAACGCATTGGGGCTCGCCACACCGGATGTGGCGCAATGGGTGCTGGAACAATTGGAAAAACGCGCCGGTTCGCTTACCACCTATTCACGTGCAAATCGTTGGCGATCGCAGCACCCGCTTGCGCGTGCGATTCCCGGATTGGGTTGGTTCTTCAAAGTGGACGAACACCCGCAAGTCGGTTTCGACGGGCTGGTGCGAGTCGAGCGTCCTTTTGGGGGAGCGTCGACCCGTTTGATTTGGGATTTACGTGCTCCCGAAGGCGGGCAGTGGGGATTCCCGGTGGGACAATCCGGCCACTTCCTCTCCCGTTTCTACCGGAATTTCCGGTCGAATTGGTTCTCGGGGACTTACCTTCCGGTTTTGGATCAGAAATCAAACCGGGAGCGTTGACGACGGCGCTGGGCGAATAACAAGCCGGCCAAGATTAAGAACGCAGTGCCGCCGAGGCCTACTTTCTTGGGGTGGCGTTGGACAAAAGCCGAGATTCCCGTGGAGGCAAGCTTCGCCTTGCTGACTTTCAGCGGCGGTTCCGGGTTAGGCATCGCTTCTACTTTTTCAACGACTGCGACGCTGACGGGGCTTCCCAACGCAGTGGGGTACATTTTCAATTTACCGCCGGCGATGGCATCGGTTTCGTTGCGCATCCCATTGAGAGCTGCAATTTCGTGCCAGCTTTCTTGCGAGCCGTATCGTTGGCTGGCGATGGTGCGCAGGGTGTCGCCCGGCGCCAAGGTTACTTCCTCGGCATCGACTCCGGATTCCATATAGTAAGAAACCAAGCGTTCGTCGTCGACTAGCTTGCCCGAGCGGTAATAGATCACTTTACCCGGGGCCCAGCTCGTGGGGGCACCATTCCACTCCACCAACTCAGCCGCATGATCGGGACTATTATAGAATAGCTGGGAGAGGCTTTCGGCCGTGTCTCCGGTACGCAGGAAATAGTAACGGTTTAGTGTAGAGCCGTTGCGCACCACCGGTTGGTTTTCCCTCTTAGTGGGGGTTGCCACCGCCACCACTTCTCTCACCGGAGCCGAAGTGGGGTGGGCCATCGCCGAGCGCGGATCGGCGAACGGGTGGACTACCTTCTTATGTGCCTTCTTATCCTTATTAATCTTTTTCTGAGCGGCGACCACTTGCGGTTCGGGTGCGGCTTGGGGCTCTGGTTCAACCTGGGTTTTCAGTGCGGCTTCTAGATCCATGGTATCGGCCGAGTTGCTTTCTTCGAAATCCGGCATTTGCGAAGTCGCCTCCGCCAGACCATCTACTTCATCACCTAAGGGCCCGTGGGCGCATGCCACAAAGAGAGGGGCAATCGCGAATGCGAGCAAGTGGATTAGAGGGTATGCGGTCTTCTTCATTTGCTTCTCCGGGCTAGGGATCTCTACAAGCCTACTCGGTAAATGGTAACGAAAGCCTGATGGGCAACGGTGCCTCAATTGTGGAGACTTTTTCATATTTTCACTGGGCGAGTTCCGGTTGCCGAGGGGACGGGCATTGGCGCACGGGCTAGTCAGACTAGTCACGCCGCCTAGTCAGCTGAATAGTCAAATGGCTCGCTTTTTAGCGAGAGATTTGCCAAATTGAGGGCCTCAAGGAGCACGCTTTGGAATACCTTTGTCGGGTCGTAGAATCCCGGCCTCTCAGTCCTTCTGTGTTTGAGCTAACGTTCACAACGGATCGCTATTTGGAATTCAAAGCGGGCCAGTATGTGAGTGTGGTAGTTCCCCATGAAGGCAAGCCATTGCGGCGTCCTTATTCGATCGCGTCTGCGCCCGAAAAGTCTCCAATAGAACTTTGCATTCAGCGCATCGAGCATGGTCCCGGCAGTACCTATCTGCAAAGCCTCAAGCCAGGTGATACTTTTTCCGGGTTTGCGCCGTATGGGTTTTTACTTTTCCATCCCAAGCCGAATCGCGATGTGATTTTTGTTTCTACCGGCACGGGAATCGCGCCGTTTCGTTCGATGATTCTCTCTGAAGAATTCAAAAAAAACGAACCCCGCAAAACCACTTGCTTGTTGGGCGTACGCAACGAAGACGAGATCTTATACTCGCGTGATTTTGATTCATTGCCAGGTTTGCAGTGGGTTCCGTGTGTCAGTCGGCCGAGTCAATTGCCGCCGGGTGCCTTTCAAGGGCGGGTTACGCAGTATCTCGCTGAGCACGACGCGCAGATTGCCTGGCATGAAACCGATTTCTATCTCTGCGGCAACGGCGCGATGATTGATGAAGTGAAGCAGTTGTTGAAGGCCAAGGGGATCGGCAAGGATTCCATCTATACCGAAATTTATTTCAAACCACCCAAGCCCGCCGTTTAAGCCGCGCGCTTGGAGGTCGCAGCTTCTTCTTCCGTCGGGCGACGGATTCCCACGAATACCAGACTCTGAGCGAAGATCGGTGCATCCATGGCGGAAACTACCGCTGCTTTAACCGCCGCGAGTGGCTTAGCGCCTTCGCGGATCAAGGTCTCACGCAAGCGCTGCTGAGCCATGGCGCCGGTGTTGGATTGGGTTTGCAAGAGCGGCGCAGACATTAAAAGTCGCTCGCCAGGAGCCAGCACAACCTCGGTGCTCTGAAAGTTGCAAACCGCTTGTGCGCCTAGGGAGGCGCCTTGGCCCACCAGCGATTTTTCGTCCAATTCCACCTTTGCGCCGTGCGGATTCCAGCGAATCGCACCGGGGCCTCCAGTGTGTAACCAGCTCAGTTTTCCGGAATCCAGGTCCACCTCGAAAGCAGTGGCAACCAGCGCCACCCGTCCTTTGAAAGCAGTGAAAACCGCCCCATTTACCAAGTCTAGAATTTCCCCTAGCGAAGGACTGCGCTGGGCCGAGAAGCGATCCGCCATCCGGCGAACATTGTTCAACGTCACGCGCACCATAAGGGTGAGCAAAATGCCGGCAATGCCTGCGGTATTGGCTCGGCCGACAATCACTTGGCGGCGATTGCCAACGGAATAAAAATCCCAAAATTCGTAGTGGCTCGTGGTTTCGGCGGGACAATGGGTTACCAGCTCCCAATTCTCGAAAGAACCGAGTACGGGATTGCCCATGGTCGCCCGCAACGTTTGCACCGTCGCCAGCTCCGCCTCTTTGAAACCGCGGTCGAAATCGCCTTTACCCAGTTCGTTCCATTGGGGAAGAAGGTTTCGAAACGCTTCTTGCACCAAAACAAATTCGTCGCCCGTATAGATGCGGGGCACGGATTCGAGTTTTCCCGAAGCCATTTGCTGTAAGGCGTTGTTGATGCTGTGTGCATTGCGGGCGAGGCCCGACGCGACCCAGATCGAAAGCACCAGTAAAATGCCGCCCATGAATGCCATCACCAGCCACGCCTGATGGCTTAATTTTGTTACCACTGCCTGCACGGTTGCCCGACTGACTTGCGCGGTGAGAAAAGCACCCGGCAAAGCGGTGGGCATCACCATCGTGATCCACTCTTGCGAACCATGCATCCAGTTGAAGCGAGAGCCTTCCATCCAGTTTTCCGGCAGTCCTTTTTGAGGGAAACCGGGAAAAGCCTCATGGCGGTATTCCACCATTTTGGCCGCGTCCGCGTGGGCCAAAAGCGATCCATCTTCAGACACGATAAAGGCCTCTATGGATTCGGAGCGGCGTAATTTCTTCTGGGTGTTTTCGGCTAACAGATCGGCCACTACGATTGGACCGCGCGGTTTACCATCCATCGTTTTGGAATAGAGGACGAAACTCAAGATGCCCACCGGCCCGGCCTCGGTCGTAAAGCTGCGGTTGATCATGTTGGATTCGGTCCGCTTGGCCAGCTCTTCGACCTCCAGGGGGTTTTGCTCCTCTAACTGCTCGACGAAATCTTCCGGTAATTCTTGGGATTCGAGCAACGCATGATTGGTCAACGTTTTGGAGGTGTAGCCTCCCTTGCGGGGGGTAAATACGGTGATATTGGCCACGTCCGAGCGAAAATCCGCGGTGGCGCCGGCAAAAACCTGGGCTCCCGGCTTTTGCATTTGGGTGGTCAGCTGGTTGAGTTCTTCCATGCGGAAGCGCACTAACGTGCTGAATTCATCCCGTAGGGAGCCGCCCACCGTCTTGGCCATCTCCCCGCCCGACTCAATGCGCTCTTCTTGCAAGCTCCTTAAGGTAAGGGCGTGGTAAAGGGTCCCCATGCCAAACATGGCTAAAAGGACCGGCAAAAATAGCTTAAATTTCAATGGGATATACACGGCTGTCTCCCTGGCTTCCTACCCGACTTATCGTCACAACCGTGCGTAAAGTTAAGAGCTTAAGTTCTATGACGCGCTGCCGATAAGTACCCTAGGTGCATAATGCGTCGTGACATACTAACCAGCCCAGCCGCCCGCCGCTTCGAAAAGCTCTTCGTGCTTTTCGCGTTGGTGGCGTCTGTTTGGGCGGGGCAACGCTTGATGGAGCATTTCCGCCGGCCGGTGGAAGTGGAAACAGCGGTGGCCCAGCCCGTGCCGGAAACCGAACCTTTGGGTGAGGATGTGTTTCGAGCCACCGTTTTGACTTACTTGCCGGACGCGGACGCCTGGGCCGCTAAGCAGCGCAAGCTCACGGCTCGCATCCCTCCATTGCTAGCACGCAAGATCACCCTTTTGATGGTGTACGCGTTGCAGCCCGTTTTGCTGTACCCGCTCACCGATTTCTTTGACTACGATATCGCTCCCTCGCTGCCCAAGCCGGGTGCGGTCGTAAAACTCGATGGCGATTCTCATTGCATGCAATTCGTGTGGACCAAACTCCCCATGCAGGGCGTCACCTATACGATGGAAATCGCCAAGAAACGGGAATTTGTTTTCTACCGCAGCTTTGGCGCCGACACGAATTCCGTGCGCGTTCAAGTGGAACGGGGATCCGATTTCTTCTGGCGTGTGAGGGCTGCGGTCGGACGCCAGCAAGTCGTCAGCGACATCTATAGCTTCTTAGTGCTCGAACCTTCTCTCAACCAGGAAGACTTGCGCCTTCGCGAGCTCGCCACCCGCGCGCGGGATTCCTCGGCCTGGCTCAATGACCTGAGCTTCTGCCGCACCGAAAAAAAGACGACAAGCCCCGCGCCATGACACCGTAGCTAGCCTGCGGTACACTTTTGCCCTGTGTTCTACGCCTTCAGCAAACTAGTCCAACCCATTCTTTGGCCCACTAACACCGCGATGGTTTTGTTGGTGGCGATGTTCGTTTGTTTCAAATTCAAACGCGACCGCTGGGCAAAGTTATGTGCCGGAATGGCGCTGGCTGTTCTTTGGCTAAGCGGAATGCCTGTGGTGGCCGTTTCACTTTTTCGCGATCTCGAACGCGCTTACCCCGTGCTCACGGTTCAAGAGGCACCCCACGCTGATGTGATCGTGGTTTTGGGCGGAACTGTTTTGGGTGTGCAACCGCCTCGGCGCGAGGTGCAGGAAGTTTTTGGCAGCAGGGTGATCTCGGGCGGCCAATTACTGAGAGCAGGAAAATCCAACGCCATGATTGTCTCAAGCGGTGTTCCGTATACGCTTCCCAGTGGCGAAGCACGCACGGACGCAGGCGACATGCGCATTTTGCTTTTGGCCGAAGGCGTGCCCGCATCGGCTGTTTTTTTGGAAGATAAATCTCGCAATACCGACGAGAACGGGCGCTTTACTGCCGATCTCATGAAACGCATGAATTGGAAAAGCGCTTTGTTGGTCACCAGCGCGTTTCACATGTCCCGTTCGGTGGCGATGTTTCGCAAGTACGGCGTGACGGAAATCCATCCCTTTCCGGTTGAAGTTCGGATCACTGACGGGTCGTTTACTTTTTGGGATTTCCTGCCGGATCCCGGATCGATTAGTTTGACCCAAGCGGCCGTTAAAGAACGCATCGGGCGATTATTATATTAGCTAGGAGACAGCAATGAGCCAACCAGTCGCGATCGTCGGAGGCATCCGGTTGCCATTTAGTAAAATGGGCGCCGCCTATTTGGAGTATTCCGGCCTTGAGTTAATGACCGAAGCGCTTTCGGCGCTGGTCGAGAACTACTCGCTTAAAGGCGAGCAATTGGGCGAAGTGGCGCTGGGAACTGTTTTTCAACACCCTTCGGTTTGGAACTTCGCGCGCGAAGCCGCTTTGCGCAGTGGATTGGCTCCCGAAACACCGGCTGTCACGGTGTCGCGTGCGTGCGCCACTAGCTTGGATGCGGCTATTGTTGTCGCACAAAAAATCGCCAGCGGGCATATCGAAGCCGGCATCGCCGGTGGTTGCGAGTCGATGAGTGGAATGGGTTTATATGTTCCACAGAAACTCGCGCGCCGTTTTGTGCAAACCCAAGGGGCGAAATCCTTGGGAGAGCGGTTCAAAATCTGGTCGAGCATTTCACTCAAAGAACTCAGAGTTCAGCCGCCGCCGGCCCAAGAACCGAGTACTGGCATGATGATGGGTCAACACGCTGAGAAAATGGCGCAGGAGTGGGGCATCACTCGGCAAGAGCAAGACGAACTTGCTTTGGCGAGCCACCGAAACGGCGCAGCGGCTTACGACCGCGGTTTCTACCAAGATTTGATCAAGCCTTTTGCCGGTGTGCAGCGGGATGGGTTTCTGCGCAAAGACACGAGCCTAGAAAAATTGGCAAAGCTCAAGCCCGCGTTTGATAAGTCCGGCAAGGGGACGCTGACCGCAGGCAATAGTTCTCCGTTTACCGATGGCTCCAGTTGCATTTTGCTGGCGTCTGAAAAATGGGCAAAGGAGCGGGGCTTGCCGGTGCTGGCGTATCTGCGCGATTTCGAGTCGGCCGCCATTGATCTCAAAACCGAAGGCCTGCTGATGGCGCCCGCTTACGCGGTGCCGCGTTTATTGGCTCGAAGAAAATTAAAACTGCAGGAATTTGATTTCTACGAGATTCACGAAGCGTTTGCAGCCCAAGTGCTTTGCACTCTAAAGGCCTGGGAGAGCGAAGCCTTCTTCCGCGACCGCGTAAAAATGCCGGGTCCCTTGGGGAAGATCGATCGGTCCAAGCTGAATGTCGCCGGAGGCAGTGTGGCGTTAGGCCACCCGTTTGGCGCTACCGGGACGCGAATTCTTTCCACGCTTGCCAAACTACTGAGTGAAAAAGGCAACGGCCGTGGTTTGGTTTCGATCTGCACCGGCGGGGGAATGGGTACCACCGCGATCCTGGAGCGTTAAGATGGATTCCACCTTCCTGAAGGAGTTGAGCGCGCTGTTACCAGCCGATGCAGTGCTGACCGATCCAGAGGATATCGTCGATTACGGTACCGACTGGACCAAAACGCCAGGCATGCCGGGCGCAGTGGCATTGCCCCGCACTACCGCACAAGTCTCCCAGATTCTGGCGCTTTGCAGCCGCTTGAATGTACCCGTGGTGCCCTCGGGCGGCCGCACTGGGCTGGCCGGTGGAGTCGTAGCCAAACCCAGTGAGCTCGCGCTGAACTTAAGCAGACTCCATTCCATTCATGATGTGAGTTTGTTGTCTCGCATGGTGCGCGTAGGAGCCGGTGCCATTACCGAAAATGTGCACCACGCTTGTGAGGCCCAAGGCCTCACCTGGCCAATCGATCTTGCATCCAAAGGTTCTTGCCAGATTGGCGGCAATCTTTCCACCAACGCCGGAGGCCTGCGAGTCATCCGCTACGGACCCGCGCGTAAGTGGGTGTCGAGTCTCGAGGTTGTCACCATGTCGGGGCAAGTGCTCGAGCTAAATGCCGACTTGGAAAAAAACAACACCGGGTACGATCTGCTCCAGCTTTTAGTGGGAAGCGAAGGCACTTTAGCGGTGATTACCCAGGCTACTTTAAAGCTCGTAAAAATCCCGCAGGAGGTGGGCAAGGCGGTTTGTTTTTTCGCGGTGGATAGCCTGGAGGGGCTGCCTTTTCTTTTCGAAAGCTGTCGTAAGGGACCTTTCGAAATTCTGGCCTTTGAGTTCTTTTCCGAGGCCTGTTTGAACGCTGTGACAGCGAAATTGGGTCGCAAGTCGCGTTTGGAAAAGCCGGGCCGTTACTACGTGTTGGCCGAAATTGCCGGAGAGCAATCCCGCGATGGTTGGTTGGAGCAAGTGCTAGCGCACCCGCAAGTGGTGGATGCCACCTTGGCCGAGTCCTCAGAAGATCGCAGAGCCACTTGGGGTCTCCGTGAAGGTATTACGGAGAGCATCGCGCTCACCGGTCGTGTACGAAAGCACGACGTTTGCGTGCCGGTGGCGCAGGCGGCTCAGTTTCTGGAAGAAGTGGAGAAAGCGGCATCGAAATTCCAAAAGGGGATGGCGCTCTATTTCTTCGGCCATTTTGGGGATGGTAGCCCCCATATTAATTTGGTTACGCCGCCCGGAGTAAGTGCGGACGTTTTTGATGCCACTTGCGACGCTTTCGAACCAGAGATGTTCGCCATTCTGCAAAAGTATCGAGGCAGTATTTCTTCTGAGCATGGCATTGGATTGCTGAAGAAGAAATGGCTCGGGTACAGCCGCTCCAAAACCGAAATTGCGCTGTTTCGTAGCATCAAGCGGGCGCTGGATCCCCAGGGCCTTTTAAATCCTGGGAAAATTTTCGATTTATAAACGAGTCTAGTTCTTAATCGTGATCTTCACAGGCGTGGAATGCACCGACTGTATTCCGACCTGGCCTTCCAAGCTCAGTTCCCAATCACCATTCGCGACCCGAGTGGTAGAGAAGCTCATGTTGATCTTGCCGGCAATATTGCTCGTGCGGCGTTCCACCACCTCACCTGTCGATAAGTTCTTAGCCCGGAAAATGACTTGGGAGAAAGGAATCGGTGCCGACTGCAGATCGCATTCCAGCACCTTCTTGCCGCTGAGCACATCGCCTTCCTTTAGGTTGTTAAACCTTACCGCGCCAGTGAGCGTGCCGTTCAAGATGTAAACCTGGCGAGGTTGGCTGCGGGCTTCGCTCGAAGTCCGATCGGCAATCGCTACGAGTTGGTAGGCGCCATCGGGGATCGGAGTCGTGTCCACCGCCACCGTCGAACTGCGAGTGGCGGATCCCTCCGCGACCATGCGAGAACCACTGGTAAGCTGCCACCGGATTTTGTTGGTGTCGGCGAAAGTCGACTCGAGCTGGATCGTTTGGGCGTTGGAACGGAACACTGTGTAGTCTCGTAAGCCTCCCAGGCTTACCAATCCATCCGGCGATTCCGGCACTTCAATAGCCCAAGTGTTCCGACCCACGCCAGAATCGTCGTCCCAGCCGACCCGGAAGTAGCCTTTCTCACCCCAGTCGGCGCCCCAATTATTGCGAACCAGCCAAGAACTGGTGGCATCGTCCCAGCCTTCGATCACTACCGAATGCCCGCCGAGTGATTTCCCCGTGGTGTGTTTATACACGCCACTTTTGTAGAACGTGAAATCTTCGTAAATCGTCATGGTCGCCAGCAAGGGCCCCTTTTCTATCGCCTTCTTCAATTTCGCCGTCGAAGCAAAAAAGAAAGATGTCGTAGCGTATCGAACAATTTTCTGCGAACGGGACTGAGAGTCTGAGCATGAACGGGAGCACGCAACATCGTCTCCCGATGCGCCGCTCGTGTAGGGAAGGCAGGCCTCGTCCGGGACGCCTCTGTTTTGGAGGAAGGATAGGGCGGAGTAGGGCATCCAACCCTTTTCGCAGGTGCCACCACCGCAGGCGAACAAGTGCTGGGGCGAAAACGCCCACGGCGAGTCGACTGTTTTACGGGTGATATTCATTTGCGTTTCCAGCTGGGCAATCGATGCAAAAGCCACACAGCTTCCGCAACGGCCTTGGTCTAGAATGGGGGACGCATAGTTCTTTCCGCTGACGCTGCGCCAATCCCACGAGGAATTTCCGTAGCTGGTTACTTTCTTGCGTGGAAAGAAGAAATCGCTTTGGTCGGGGAAGTTGGACCCTAATAGGCGTTTTTGATCGTCTCGCGAAAGTACCGAAACTTTAGTCTCACCAGCAACCCAACCCCCGCTAACCGTTTTTAGTTTAGCGCGTAGAGTGTCCAAGGTCAGGTTTTGGCCGCTAGCCGAAAAGGCAAACAACGACGAAAACAGAACCCAAGTGATTCTTTTCATCCGTCCCCCGATAATTTGTTGGAAATCTAAAGATAGGAAAGTAGCTTCATCATACCGCAGCGGGGGATAAAAAGTACGTAGCAGTGCGTTGAAGCGGCGTGGCTAGTGGATTTCCAGCTCCTCGAAATCGCCGGGTTGGCACTGCCGCGCGGGAACGTTCAAGGACAGTTCGTCGGTCTTGCGTGATTGCCCATCGGGACTTTCCCAGACGATGCGTAGTCCCAAAGTTCTATAGAAGAAACTTCCGCGTTCATCGACGCGGCCACTGAGCTCGCCGAAAGCGGTGCCATCAGCCCGTATTTTCATTGGCACTTCGCCGCCGGCCACTCGCGTCACATTACGTCCTTGTTTCTCGCCCGAAAAAGTAAAGAGCACCTTGGGGCGCGCGCCCGTGAAGGACGAAAAACTTACCTGAAAATCGGCCGAGCTACTGGTGTAGTAGCGGCAGTTGGAGTCGGAGTAGGCGCGGCCGCTCACCGTAATTTGCGGTGAAATAGCCATGCCGGTGTTCGCGAAGAAAAGGACGGATAAAAAAATTACACGCAACATCTAAACCCCCCAAGGCAAACTTTGCCCGCTCGGCCAAAAACAATCAATGTTAGAATAGAGAATGCTTACCTTTATACGCGCGCTATTCAATCGACGTATGCTCTGTGTGTTTCTGTTGGGGTTTTCGTCAGGACTTCCTTTGCTTTTGATTGGAAGTACCTTCAAAACTTGGATGACGGAGCTCAATGTCAGTTTGACGACCGTCGGGCTTTTTGCATCGGTAGGCTTGCCGTACTCGCTTAAGTTTTTATGGGCGCCGCTTTTGGATCGGTACCAGCCGCCTTTGTTGGATCGCAGACGCGGCTGGATTTTGGTTTGCCAAGCCGCACTAGCGATCTGTTTAGCCATTTTGGCCTACAGCCAGCCCGCTTCCAATCTCGCATTGTCGGCGCTGGTTTGTCTGCTGATCGCATTTTTCAGCGCCACCCAAGATATCTCCATCGACGCGTATCGCCGGGAAGTCTTGCGCGACGAAGAACTTGGTCTGGGCTCGTCGATGGGCGTAGGCGGCTACCGAGTGGGAATGCTGCTGGCGGGTGCAGGTTCGCTTGCTTTGGCGCAGCTGCTTAGTTGGCAAACGGCCTACTTGGTTATGGCCGCTTGTATGGTGGTTGCGATTGGCGCCACCCTTTTCAGCCCTGTGGCGCCGGAGCACCCATACAAACCTAAGACCTTGCAAGCCGCGGTAGTAGAGCCGCTAAAACAATTTTTTCAGCGACGCGCAGCTGTGGAAATATTGGTTTTCATTTTGCTCTACAAAATTGGCGATCAGATGGCCAGCGACATGCTCAATCCCTTCTATATCAAGATGGGTTACCAAAAGATCGAGATTGCGGAGATCTCCAAAATCTTCGGTTTTTGGGCGGTTTTCGTGGGTAGCTTTCTCGGCGGCGTTTTGTTGCTGCGAGTGAATCTCTACAAATGTTTGTGGGGCTTTGGGATTCTGCAGGCCCTTTCAACTCTCGGCTTTTCTTGGTTGGCGGTTTTGCCGGCTCCGAGCTTGGCCTGGCTCACGGTGGTGGTGGCATTTGAGAATATCAGCAGTGGAATGGGAATGGCGGGCTACGTAGCGTTTATCGGCTACCTCACCGACCGCCGGTTTACGGCGGCCCAGTATGCACTGCTTTCTAGCTTGATGAGCGTGCCGCGGGTTATCTTTGGTTCTTCCAGCGGCGTGCTGGCCGAGCACTTCGGCTGGTGTAACTACTACCTCTTCTGTACGGCTCTTGCAGTACCGGGCCTGCTGATGTTGCTGCGGTCGAAGCACTGGACTTCCGAGCCCACGCCGGGGTAATTCTCGCTCTGGTGAAAATACTCTTTATCGGAAATTCCAACTCGGCCCGAAGCCAAATGGCCGAGGGATTGGCCAAGCGGGCTTTTGGTCCCGAACACGCAGTTTATAGCGCAGGCCTCCACCCTACGGAACGCAGTCCACTCGCGTTGCGTGCGTTGCAGGAAATTGGGATCGACATAACTCACCAAACGGCAAAACCACTCTCTGATGTCCCATGGGCGGAAATGGATTGGGTGGTAGTGCTTCTAGCCCAGGCGCCCGCTTTGCCGGCTGGAACGAAAATCTGCCACTTGCCTACTCCCGATCCCTCTTTAGAAACCGGTTCCGAACAGGGGCGAATGGAATGTTTTCGCGATACGCGAGACGCTCTCGAAATCCGCATCGCCTCGTTCGTGGCGGAAAGCCGCGGCGCTTTGCCCTGCGGACCACACTGACTCGCTGCGGGTTGTAGCCCATCGAGCCTCGACTATAATCGAGGCACCGCATGCTAAAAACGCACACCACCGTCGACAAAAATCCGTCTCGATCACCAGAACGCCTTGCCGGGCTTGATGGGCTGCGCGCGCTTTCTATCGCGCTGGTCCTAGTGGGACACGGCCGCAATCTGCTTCCGTCGGGAGCGCTGACTGGGTTTTGGGGCGAATGCTTGTCGAATCATCGATTGGGCGTTTCCATTTTTTTCGTGATTAGCGGTTTTATTATTACCTGGATTTTGGTGCAGGAGCGCAGCCGCACCGGGCGCATTCATTTGGGGCTTTTTTACCAGCGCCGGGTGTTCCGCATTTTCCCGGCATTTTATTTCTTTCTGACGTGCTTGGGCGTGCTCTCCTCTCTGGGGTACGTCGCGGTTCCCGCCCGCGAGTGGGTGGCGGTAGTATTTTTTTATTGGAACTACCTTCCCGGCGCTACCACCTGGTGGGTGGGGCATTTCTGGTCTTTGGCAGTCGAAGAGCAGTTCTACCTGGTCTGGCCGGCGTGTCTGGTGCTGGCGTCGCTCCACCGCGCGCGAGCCCTTGTTTGGGGAGTCGTCGTCGCTGCCCCGATTCTGCGTCTGCTCACGTATGCCTTTTGCCCGCAATTGCGCGATCGAATCGCGTGGTTGGCTCACACTCAGATTGACCTGATGGCGTTTGGTTGCGCTGCCGCCCTCCTGGCCCGGCCACTTCAAGGCTGGCCCACTTGGCGAAAAATCCCTGGGGTTTGGGCTGCGGCCGCGGTGGTTTTTACATTTTTCCTATCCACGGCGCTCACTGACTGGGGGCGGAGCGCGTATGGGCTCACTTTCCGCAATACATTGGAAGGATTGAGCATAGCCCTCCTGCTAGTCTGGTTGATCCAAAACCCGCGCGGCTTTTGGGGACGGGTTTTCAATCAGCCAGTGGTTGCTTACGTCGGGCGAATTTCTTTCAGTCTGTATCTCTGGCAGCAGCTTTTTCTAAGCGAGCAATCCCCCTTCGCCTTGGGACTTGCGGGGGGCCTCGCGGCTACTTTCGGGCTGGCGATTTTTTCCTACCACTTGGTGGAGCAACCTTTCTTGCGCCTAGGTGCCCGACTGCGTTCGGGACGCTTGACGATCCCCGGCCCTTCTACTTCTATCGTTTAGTAAGTACGGGTTAGGGGGAATGTTATTCGTTTATTCTTATTGTTCTTCATGTGTGCACCGATTTTCGCGGGCACGTTGGCTGAAACTCTCCCCGGAACGAATCTTGCCGCGCTAGAGGCCATTCAGAAGTCCGGCCTTTTCCAACTCCAAGTTTTCACTCGCACCGTAGGGGGACGCCAAGAGGCGATTGTGCTCTTGGGCGAAACGCATATTAAGAGTGGCGCCGCCTCTCGCTTAGGCAAAGATTTTCTCAATGGTTTTTACGGTGACGTCGGAGTCGAGGGAGTGGATTGGGATTCCCTTTTTCTAGGGCGCGCTTTGCGGGGCGTGATCTATTCCATGCACGAGACCGTGGGGACGGTATTCTTTGGCGCCGACCGCCAGCCGTCGACTATCTTGGATGCGCTGACTTTGTCCAATCCGCCGCATGACCCTCACCGCGTGGTACTACGCCTCGAACAAGGGCACGAACCCGATTGGATGGAAAGCGCCTCTCTGTGGGTACTTAGTGCCGTAGTGGCTCGTACGTTGGCCGAAGGGGGCGTTCGGCTTAGCATGTTGGCGGTTCGGACCGGCAAAGGTTTGATTTGGGCGGTAAGCCACCCGCGAGAAATTGAATGGAAAAAACTTTTTAGCAGTCCCCCCTCGCCGCCAGCCGACGTGCAGGCCCAAGCGTTTCTCAATTGGCTAAAAGCCGTGCCGGCTCGCATGGCCAAGGCAGTGATTCATGCTCCCGGCAAGTGCGGCGAAGCGGTCTTGCAGTTTCTGGCGCTTTCTCCCAATGATCCCACCCGTAGCTTTCCTCTGTGGAAACGGCTGGCGGTAAAAGCCGACGAGGGTCTGCGGTACACATTCTTGGGTTTGATCGGCGGCAATGTTTACCTCTATTACCACCCCGGCATACCGCTTGGTCTACTCAATGGCCGAAATGACGATATGGTTCGTAATGCGCTGGCCCACTTACGCGCCGGCGTGCCGCCCCCGGATAGCGACGACGACGCGCCCGAGACCCGCCCGTTCTTGGTGGTTGAGGGAATGGGTCACTTACCAGGCTGGGGCCATTTGCTCGAGCGGGAAGGTTTCAAGCGGGCGTATTAATCAGCATTGATCGCATCGTCTAATTCCGCTATTGCCTGCGGGTGATCCGCACCCACTTCTTTCTGTTTATCGCGCTTGCCTCCCCACTTTGGGCGGGGGAGGGGTACCATGGGCGCTACCGCATGATCACTCCCCAAGGCCACCATGCTTTCGACATCCTAGTGGTGGTGCCAGAGCGTTTCGGTTTTATTGGGACTTTGAGGTCGGCTGGCGATTCGGAAGCCGAGTTTGCGGAAAGTATGGCGGAAAATCGGCGCCAATCCCGTCTTTTTGTCTCCCAGGCGTTTGATTTTGCCATCGAGGTTTACCGCCAATGGGGTTTGGTGAATTCGGTGAGCGAGGCCGCTGTGCGGGATGAATTGGGCAAGATCACCAGCATGGAGTGGCCGTTGGTGGCCGTCGTGCCCCCGTTTTCCGATGGCCCGATCCTCCACATGGTGGCGCTGGCTCCGAGCGACGGCTCGCATCTCCCGGTCCCGTCGTTAAGCCGAGTTTATCGCCCTGGATTTAGCGGGCCCCAGCTCGCCGTGCCGCAAGAAGAACTTCGGGTGGTCAGTGGCTGGGATTCTGCGGTCCCGTACTACCACCCGTTGGAAGTGGGCGGCGGGATCGACGAGGCGACTAGCCTTCTGCTTTCGCTCCTGCCGCGGGTCGTGGGGAGATTCACTGAGGCCAAACTCTTTATTTCCAATCCCGCCTTCTCTTTAAAGCTGAGTAAAGTGGTGCACCAGCTGGTGCTTACTTTAGGGCTGCACCGGTACTCCCCGGATCCCGTGCCGGATTCGCTGCGTGCCGAGTTGTTGAAGGCCGTCGCGGATCCGATCGTGGGCGGCGCTGTCGACGATTTCCTTGCGCGGGCCGAAGGCACTCGCTGGCAAGGGCGCGCGCGAGCGCTGGCACGGCACTGGCGTACGGTGCTCCCGCTGATGCCCATGCAAAACTCTTTTGTGTTGGGCGAGACCACCCAAGCCGCCCGCATTCGGCTCTATCGATCTATATACGGCACCCAAGCCCGCGAGGAATTTTCTGACGCCGATTACGGCGGCGAACCCACCGCACTTTTTCAAATGGATTTGCCCTATTTTGAGACGGTGCCGGTGCAAAACTTGGCCCGCTTGCCCGGGTACTCGGACTACGATGGATCCCGGCTTTTAGCGTCGATAACGGGATTAGGGAACACAGCTAACTGCGCGGTGATTATGAGTGCAGCAGCGAAGTGGGTTTGGCTTTCGGATAACCCGGAGCGCGTTTCGTCTTCTGGGGAGTTGGTGGCTTGGCCATGGACAGGATCCGCGCCTTGACCATCTGGCGGTGGCGATCAAAGTCATCAGGATTTCCCGATCCGCTGAAACTGATGAGCGCACCCACCAAGTAGTTGCGAATTTCATGGGCGGTTTTCAGTGCGGCTTTTCTGCGCGCGCCGTCGTTAACAGAACCATAAAGCAGCATTCCTGCGATCCGGTCTTCGCTCGCTTTTTGAACTTGCGTCATCAAGCCATGGTAGCCGGGAGAAATACCTGCCAAGTATTGCAATAGACTCATCACCGCCCCATGCTGCGGGAAGCGCGACAGCCAGCTGTAGGTCGCATCGACATACGCGCCCAAAAGCGAACTCGGGTCGCGGTGCTCGTGGAGTTGGGCCACCACGATTTCTTGGCTCAGCGCCACGACGTACTTCACCGCCGCGTCGATCATCTTTTCTTGGGATGAAAAATAGTAGGCCACGTGGCTGCGTCGCATTTTTGCGCGTTTGCTGATCGAAAGGCTGTTGAGGTTTTGCACGCCTTCTTCGGCGATGCAGGCAATGACCGCATTGAGGATTTCCACTCGGCGCACGTCGGCCTTGCTGGGTTTAAAGCCGGGCAGACGCTCCAATACAGAGCGCTCAAAATTGCGGTCGGTCGACATGGCCGGCGTATATACCACAAAAAGGGTGGGCATCTCCAGCCAACGCAAACCTTCGAAAGCACGGCCCTTTTAAACGTCCCCAGGGCTATGCTTGAGCCAACCCACGGAACGTGTTACCCCCTGCCTCCACATGGTTTGGCACCTTTTTCTGCTCCTTTTTGCCCGTCTTTGGGCAGCCGACCCGGCCTGGGACGCTTTGGTCCGCCACGAAGAGCTTTGGCACGGAACGGAGGCGGTGAGCCTATACTTCGTCGACCGGGTGGACTTGCAGCCGCTTTTAGAGGGCCGTACACACCGCAATCCGGAAGTGCGGCGGTTGATCAAGCAGCGGGTTGAAACCAATCTGGTCTTGGGTTCCATTGCACCTCAAATTCTTTGGACCTACTTAAGGCGCGGCTTGTTCGATCCCACCCTGGTAAAGGCCCGCGATCTGGTTGCCCGATACCGCTGGGGAGCGAGCCGTGTAATGGGCGTTACCCTGTTTGCCGATCCGTACACGGCCTTTGAAACCGTTGGGGCCGGCCCCGAAGGCGATAGCGGCGACGGCCACATTTGGACGCCGACGGAACGCCGCTGTGTGGGACGGGGTATGGTGCCGTTGGAGCGCTCTCCCATTAGTCCCCGTCGAGTCAAGATGCGCTACATTCACCCCGACGGCGGCTTGAAGTTCGACGAGGAGGTTGAGGCGTTCCTGGGAAAAATCGAGCACTGGGTAGGCGGCTACATCGAGGTGAAGGGCGCCTCTCGGCCGGACTATTCTGAACGACCAGAGCAAAAATTGTCGGATTGGATGCGGGGGGATTTTGGTCCACATCTGCATCGGCTCTTGATCCGCGATCATTGGAGCTTGTTCACCGAAGTCCCGGTGCCCTATGCTTTGCCTCCTTTGGAGGGCGCGCTCAAGGAGGAAGCGGACGCTCTCAAGGCCAGGTACCCCAGCTTACCCGACGAGTTGATTTATCCCGACAAACAGCGCTGGGTTATCGCCGATAAACTCATGGTGCATTCAGTGAGCGCGGGAGCGGCCCGACTTTATGAGAAGGGGTCTGCATTTGATCCGCCCTCGCAAACTTTCTTCGACGAAGACTTCGAGAGGACTGCGTATATTTCTCTAATCACCCGCGAGAAGTTTGAGAACGAGGCTGGCGATTTGTTCGCTCAGCGTCCTGCGTTCCGGCTGGTGGAAAATTCTCAAATGCGGAGCAGCGATTTGAGTCCCGTTCACTGTTCGTCCCTTATCGATATCCGTACTTTCGATAGGTCAAAGCTTCCATCGAACTACGTCCCTATCATGCGTGCAGTAGACCACCGAAATTTAACGATTCCACGGGAGAGTCCTCTCTTCCCATTCTACCGAGCCCTAAGTACCGACAAGTGAGAGAAAGCTGTGCGCTTGGCGCCGCAATTGTTTGGCTTGGATTCGCCCCGCCCTATATTCACGCAGAGCGTTTAGTAACGGCGAACTTTGAGCCCCGAGTAGATCCATTACCGCTAAGTGCTCGGTAATCAGTTCGTCGGCAGTTTCCATCGATAGATCCGTTTCCGATAGTAGCGTTTCCCAACGGTCTAAATACGCGGCACGCATTCGGCGGCGTTCTGTGGGCACCCAGCGGGGCGTGGTCGGCATTGGCGGAAGGGGTCCTGCGCTGGATTGGTCTTCCAAAACCAAAGCAATTCCGTAACCGCCGCCGGATGAGGTATTCGATCGCCCCTCGCTTGGTCCCGCGACTCGTAAAAGCAATGCTTGCGAACCTGCGCTCACTTTCCCTTCGGCATCAAAGCAAACAAAAATCCGGCAATCAAAAGCGCGAGTCGTCCACGCTTTGCGGTCCGCCGACAGATGCACGAGCGAATGCACGATTTCTTGCACGACATACGCTTGCGGATTGGATCGCATCGATCGCAGCAATTTCTCGCGAGCGTCCGGTGTCAAGCTGCCCACAAAATAAACCCCGCTGCCGCCAGAGCCCTCGGCCTCCTTCACCACAAGATTGTTGAAATCCGGGTTGTGCGCGTCCAGGCGAGCGCGCACTTCGGCGGTGTCTAACGTGAGTGGAGGAGCTGCGATCGAATCTTCCCCCGGTTTTAGGTAGTAGGGAGCCAGTCCGCGCGCCACGGCGTTGAAAAGCCGTTTGTCGTCGATGAGTCGCCCGCCTAAATTACTAATGTATAATTTTCGGCTATGAACCGCCCGCAAGAGGAGGCCGCGAGCTCCGCCAAATATTTCTTGGATTTCCGGTTGGCCGCTCGATAGATCGAGCGATTGGGCTTCGCCTTGGGCGTTGTAAAAATAGCGGTAGAGCACACCCGGCTCCAAGTGACGTGACTGATTTGTAGCGAGGCGGTCATTGATCCGGCGCGCATGCGGGCCTCGCGCGGGCAACCCTGCGCCTACATTGGCAAGCAGGTACGACTCCTCCATCCGGCTGTAGATTCCCGTCACCACAGGATCGGTGGCCGCGTAGCCGGTGTCTAATCGAATGGAGCCGTCGCTGTTTTCGTAAAGGTCTTCCGGTCGCACCAACGAAAGGCCCGTGCGCAGCGCGAGCTGCACCACATCGGGGTGAAAGGCATTGTAGGGCCCAGGCGAAACGATCACGGAAATTCCTTGCGCGTTGCCTGTCCACGCGAGTGCATTGGCATCGATGACGCGTTTCAATTCAGTGAATGAGTTATCCGCTGGTAAACCGGCCGCCATGGCTTTGGCCCATTCGGGCCGCTGCTGGAAAAGCAGCTCGGTCAACTGAACGTTATTGCCCATTCCGCTCGGGGTGCCCGCGTTCAGCTCGTAAAAGATCGGCGCGGGGCTAGCGAGGCTAGCCAACGCAGCATCGAAACCGACGACGCCTAAGAAGGGGTAGTCCCGTAGGGAGGGGTGATGCAATTTGCGTTCGTAGTACAGAGATTCGCGCATGCGCGCAAAAAGTTCGGTGCGCAAAGCAGCAGGGATCTCCGGGGCCCCGGGGGGTGCAGTGCCGGAAAGAAATTCCTGTAGTAACGCACGGAACGCGCGCAAGGTCGGCGCCGTGGATTGCACGAGTTGCCTGTACCGATCCGCTTCGAGAAAAAGGGGCGCTCCGTGTATCGCGGGTGCGTACGGTACTCCCCCGTCACCAGAGGGGAATACATTCGCAGCTTGGGCAAAGCGCTCGCGCAGCGTCTGATCGAGTTCGTGTTGAGCGGCGGATCCGGTGCGCAGGATTTCCCAGCGGGTGGCGGCGAGGGGTTCGCTCAAGCTTCCGTCGGCGGAGAAATAGGTATTCTGGGCAGAAAGTGGGGCCGCTTGGCCCGCTAGCTGCAAACCGTAGGGGGATTCGATCGCAATCGTCAGTGATTCAGCTGCGTGCGCGAGACGAATGGAACAAGGCTCGTTGGCCAGCGCGGGGGAAAGAGCAAAGAGCCATGCAACCCAAACGCGCCGCAAATTTACCTACTCGCTGCCTCCAGCACTATGCCGAGATAGCGCTGGTAGGCGAATCGCCAAGTGGGCAGGCCGGGCCCCCCCAAACTTTGGTAGGTAGTGTAGTTCGGCAAAAAACGAAACTTCTCGGTGATTCCTGCTGGCGTCGGCGGTTGCGTTGGGAGGGGAATAACCACCCAGCCAGCCGCGTCGACAATCTGCCCATCTTCCAATTCCACGGAGGTATGGCCCACGATCGAGTTGCCATTCACCCAATTGGCGCCAAAAAGCGGCCGAGCGGGAATTCCCACTGCGCGCAGCACAATCCAAGCCAGCAAGGCTTGGCCCATGCAGTAGGCCTCGCCGCGCGCGAGCATAGTCTCCAACGGGACCACGGGAAGTTTGAAGTTGGCCGGGAGCGGGTCGTGATGGACTGCAAGCGAGCGGAGATCGGGTTTAGGGGTGGTGCTCGTTCGCGGCAGTTGATCCCAGGGCAGGGCTGGGCCCGCCTTCAGTTCCGCTGGCGTGCGAAAAACCGGGCCGAGTTGATGGGCAACATTTTGGGAGAGCAGTTTGGCAATCGCCTCCGGATCTTTGGCGCCCGACCAGTTCAAGACCCGAATGATGCGTTCTACTGCTAAGCTAAGCGGCGAGCCGGGAGAAAGATCGACGCCGATCAGAGCCCTAAAATCTTCGCCATCACCCACGATAAAACGAGTGGGTACAGGATCACGATAGCCCACTTTGGCGAAATCAAAAACGCCCTGGCTGGCGCCGGCCTTAAAGGGAATTGCCGAGAAAAGAGTGCGGGGGATGCCGAAGTATTCGTAGCGGTGGTTCACCGCGTAGGCCATGGGAAATTCGGTGGGTAGGTTAGCCAGAAGCTTCTCTCTGACCATCCAATCCCGCCGGGCGTTTTGGCCCAAGAGCCACGCGGCACAGCCGAGAACACGAGAGCCTAACGATGCCTCGGCAACCGAACCGAGTCCCCAAAACAAAAGAACTAAGCAAGCCAGCTTATTTTTCAATCCCCACCCCATCTGCTACCAGCTGGGTAATCTGGCCATTTTTTACCGCCTCGGCAAGCAGCTCTTTTTGGAATTTGGGGTGGGCAATGGCGATTAGTGCAAGTGCCCGATCGGCTACCGTTTTTCCTTTCAGCTTAGCGACCCCGAACTCGGTGACCACATAGTCCACTAACGGGCCGGGGGTGGTGACGGGTCCAAAATAGAGGTAGGGCGCGATGCTAGAGACAGTGTTTCCCATTGCGGTGGAACGCAGAGCGAGTATCGATTTACCTCCGGGCGAAAAGGAGGCGCCGTGAAAAAATTCAACTTGCCCGCCCGGGCTGCTGCCTTGGGTTCCATCGGGGAAGATGGTCGCGTTTACCTCTCCGGCCAGGCTCACTTGGAGTGCCGTGTTCAGCGCATGGAATTTCTCGTGGCGGGCGATATCGGGAATCGAATTTAGTACCGCGCTCGTTTCAAAAGCGACCCGCGAGTTATTCTCCAACCAGTCGTAGAGCCCACGGGAGCCGTAGACAAACGTCGTGGTGGCCGATTTTGCCACGCCCTTTTCGATAAGCTCTTTGCCTGCGTCGCTGAGCACTTCGGTGCGCAAAACCAAATCGCGCACTCCGGCATCTAAAAGGGCTTGGGGCAGGGCCGAAAACACGCCGCCGATTCCAATTTGGAGGTGGGCGCCGGATGGGACGAGACTCGCGATATTCTTAGCCAGCTTCACTTCGACTTCGGTCGGCACACCACCCGCGGCTTCCACCAAAACGCTAGTACTCGCGAATTTGGCTGTGATCTGATCTTCACGCAGGTAGTTGTTGCTGCCGGTGCGGGGTACGTTCGGATTGACCTCGGCAATCACTACCGCGTTTGGGTTGGCAGCCAGCACGGAAGGAATATGGTCATAGTTGGTCCCTAAGCTATAGAGCCCCCGCGCGTCCGCGGGGGCCACGCGCACCACCAGCGCGTCGTAAGTAAAAGCTTCCTCGTGCTCCTCAATCTGTTTGCCTAGCTGGCCAAGATATACGGGCGTACGATCCATCAGCAGTTCGCGGCTCACGCCTCGGTGGCTTTTGCCGACGAAAAGTGCGTTCACCTTCACCCGCCCCGGGAGAGTGGTGGCGGCCCGAATGAGGTTTTCGCTAATACCGTTAATGAGCAGGTGCGCCGAAAAAGTATCGCCGGTCACCCGCGACCGTCGAACCAATCCCTCGAAAGCCTCTGGGCTTGCACCCGCCGCTAGCGGGAAAAAAACTCTGCCGCCGTTGGGGATGCGGGCTATGGCCGCTGATAAATCCGGAGGAAGGGTCGGAGCTGGTGTGCCGCGCAAAACGGAGCTGGCGGAGATTTTGGGCATTGGGAGCAGCGCTCGGTTGAAAATGTGTTCGAAGTCGTTTCGCAAGTCCGCATTGGCGACTACAAAAATGACCGAATGGTTTTGGTTCGACGCATGCAGCAGCCGCCGACCCAATTCGACGTGTTCAATGGTGCGGGAGAAACCAAGGTAGTGTGCTAGATGGTGCCGATCCAAAGTGCTTGCGTCTGAACTGATTTTGCCGAGTTCAATGCCGGAGAGCCACGCCGTACAGTTGTCGGTTTTGACGGGACCTCGCTCCCTCGGCTGTTCGTAGAATTCCAAAACGCTGGCCCGCCGCTTCTCCGAAAGTGGAATCACATGTTCCAGCGCGAGCAGCCCATGCTCCGAGTTTCCCTCGTAAATTTCCAGCGCATTGCCGCGAACTCCGTCGACCCCCATCAGAGATCCCGCGTTCGGAGCCGTGCTACGCACAGCAGGGGTATGGTCTTCCCTTCCTTTGATGCGATAGGTGGTGGGAATCAAGTAACCGGCAGTGGTTTCGCACCTGGAGGAGACGTGAAATGCGTTGATGTAATCCTGCATCAGACCGCGGTTGCGGGCGTCGATACCAACGAACAGGCGGTAGCGGGGGTGGTCAGGGTACCCCACTTTCACCACTCGTGTGGGTAGGCCATGGCGCTTGGCAAATGCCTCTGCCAGTTGCACCGTACGCGCCGAAAGCGGGTGGGTTGCTTGCAGGGCTTCGATCAATTCCTGCGGGCAGGAGATGTCGGCACCCAGCGCCGCTCCCGATAAAAATACGATCACTACCAGCCAATGCATAGGCCATGAGGCTTACGGCTGAGTTAAACATCGTGTCAATATTTTTGTCACAATGAACAAAACACTTGATTGTGTGTACAGCTTGCGGGATGTAGCGACTTGAGGAGTGAAGATGCCATCTATTTTGTTTACAGCTTTATTGCTAGCCGCGCAGTTGGCATGGGCAACGCCACCTCGCATCGCCGCAGCAGACTGCGTCCTGTTAGTGGGAGAGGCAGGGGCATTCGCCTTTGGCCAAGAAAACCCCAAATTCCGCCGCCATGCCGTACTCCACCACCTCACGCGTCTTGGCGTGCCGGTGATGCTGAAGCAAACGCGCGTCGGCCCGATTCCGGTGGCTTTGGTGAATCCTGTCGATGTCGACGATCTAAAAACGTTCTTCGATCACACGGTAGGTTTCTCCATTCAGCATCAGCCCCAGCACTCGACTGATCATGGCACGATCCGAATTGGAAACACTTTAATGGATGTAGACTCCCCGGGTCGGCGAGGTTACGGCGAAATTCACCAAACGGGTTTATCTTGGTTTCAGCTAGCTAGCCACGTGCGCCACAATGATCCCTTGGCGCCGGGCAATGAGGCAATGGTCCCGGAGCGGCGAATTGAAATCGTGTATTTGCCGACAGACTCTCAGATGAAAAGCTTGAAGTATTACCAATGGGCCCGTCGTGCTGCCATCTTCCGCGTTCCCTATAACTATGGTGGGGGCCGCAGTAATCTTCAGTTGCCGGGAACACTCCAGCGTTTCCAGGAGCATTGCTTCACCTACAGCATGGGGCGCGGGCTGGGGGATCAAATCGCCGAAATGGAGCAGATAATATCCTCGCGCTTTGGCAGAGCGGCCCATGATCTCCTGGCGCAGGAGAACGTAGCGCGCTTTCTACTGAAGGCCCGCGATCGCATCACGGCCTGGCAGCCGACTTATGACGTGGTTGCGGATGCGCGTATCTTCGAGCCCGAAGCCGTCTTGAGAATGACAGAGATCGAAGCAGGGGGCGCCGCTCCACAGACGCTGCTTAGCCTTCTCGATCCCTTGCTGCCCAACGCTTCTCCCTCCGAAAAACTCAAGGCAGCCAACTGGCTGATCGCGCTCGATTCCACACTCCAGTATCAACAGGTAATGGGAGAACTGGGCTACCAGGGTTCGTATAGTTTCGCCGAGATCCATAACCCCACCGCTGCGGCCGTGGCTGTGTACGACTTCGATCGCAACGCATTCGGCGCGTTTACCAACGGCAGTTACACTTCCAGCGGGCAGACCGGCACCTGGACCTCGGATGGGCAAACCGTTGTGGAGTATGGGCAAGCCGTTCCCGCAGAGGAATGAAGACTTCCGTAAAGGGTTTGTATCGGCCTTCTAGATAGGGCTTTTCATTCCTTAACCGTCTTTTACGATTACCCTGTGGTTGGTTAAATAATTCACATCTTGGGGGTTAATATGATGGGTGTTTCGCGTTATTTCAGAGCTCTGTGTCTACCTCTCGCTTTATTAAGTTCCGGCGCTTTTGCGGTAGACGCGGAAGATGTCCTCATTCTGCAATCGGTCCGCGCCGTCACGGCAGGGGTCAACGGGAACATGATCGTGAACGCCGACAAAATTACGCTGCGTGAACGGCAAAACAGAGAATACGACTACTCCAAATACTCTGCGGTGTTGACGGCTCCCTACCCGACCAAGTGCGGAGATTATGCGTTGGCAGCAGCAGATAAGGGACGCATGACTATCCGCGTGCGCGAGGGTGCGCTCGGGCGCGGCGCGGTACCCGTCGGGGACCGCCTGGTTATCGCGGGTGCTGATTTGCAAGCCTGCAGTTGGGTTAAGTAAAAGAGAGCGAGGGGAGGGGGGCCCTCTCCTCGCTTATCTAGTCTCGCCGCCAATAAACCATATCAAGAACAGTCTCTCCAAACGGGTACTGGACCGATTTTACTCTTCGCATGCCGAGCTTTTCGCAAATGCGATTGGAGGCGGTGTTGGTCACATTCGGAAAGGCCGTCAGAACTTTCACCCCTAATTGTTGAGTGGCGTAGTCATCGAGCGCCTTGGCCGCTTCGAACGCAATGCCCTTGCCTTGGTGGGCGGTCAGTACTGACCAGCCGATTTCAAAAACCCATTCCCCTTCGATCTCGCTAGGGAAGATACCCACCGTGGCGATTGTTTCCGATTGCCCGCGGTAGCGCACCACGCAAGGACCGATATGAGAACCAGACCAAATCCCCAGCCATTTTTGGAAACGTTCTTTGGCGAGTTCGGTGGAAAGCGGGCCTCCCAGATGCGCCATCATGACGGGGTCTTGGTAGATGTTTAAGAAGACTCCCTCGTCGGCAGGCAGAATCTCCAGAAGTTCGCAACGCTGGGAAGATGTAACGAGTCGACGTTTTTCCATTTTTGCACCTCCGCTACACAACGCGTGCAACACTCACAATGGGAATATATCATCTTAGAATGCGGCTCATCCCAGTTTTGCTATCCGTGTTTTTTGTTCTTTCGGATTTTGTTTATGGCGAAGCCACCTTGCGGCTCCAGGGATCGAAGGCAGAGGTGGTTCGGGCATTTTCGGAGGGCGCGCTCAGCGAGATTTATCAGGTTATCTGGATGGAGGGGCAGAAGGATAAGCGCCCCCAAGCCGCGGGCCCCGTTACTCTGTACCCGAACGGTGTGCATTCCAATGGCTACTGGCTTAGAAATGGCGCTTACCGGCTTAAGCGCTCGGACGGGTCAGATTGGATTGCAGGCCAATTTAAGAAGGGCGTTTGCTACGGCCGCTGGCTTGAGAAAGACGCGAGCGGAAAAACCACTGCAGCGTTCTCGTGCCCAACCGAAAAGACTGTTCCACCGCTAGGGGAAGATAAGAAAAGCCCGTTCTACCTTGCCTTGACCGATTTCCATTTTGAGGCGGGCGAACTCGTCCTCCAAATGAACGGCTCGGGACAATTGCATCTCAAAATACCGATGAGGCACATTAGTCTTTCGGAAGGCTCACCCATTGTTTCTTTAGAAAATTCGAAATCGTTTAATTTGAAAGTGCCCGAAACGCTCATTGCCGATGTGCAGAACCTCGCGCAGCAAGCTGGGTTGGCGGCACTCGACTCGAAGTATGAAAACAAAACGATTCAGGACGGCACCACACGGACCGTGGTGTGGAAAGACGGCGAGCAACGCAAAACGATTTCCTGTTACGTCGACTGCCCGGAGAGCGTCAAACAGCTCTACCGCAAGGTCGTCGACCGGGTTTTTGGCGAGCCTTCCCTTGCCGCCGCCCTAAGTTCCATTGGCGCATTTCATTCCCCCGGCCGCTAAATAGTTTCTGTAACCGGTGCCGTGCGTTACCGCGGTCGCACGGCCCCGTGATATCCTTAACCTCCACTCCAACCTGACAGGAAAATCCCGTGAAAATTCTTATTTCTCTTTTGTGCTTAACCTCATTTCATTGGGTTGCAGAGGGGAGCCCCTTTGGATTTTCGGATCCTGCTGGCTTCGAAAAATGCCTAAGTACCGACCACTTGATTGTGGAATCCCGTACCGCGCAGGGCTCAGAAAAAAAATTCTTGGATGTCTCCGAGATAAAAAGTCGCTGTATTGCGTCCGCGGCCACTTTACTCAAAAACGAGAAGAAGCGGGAACTTCTACTGGCTTACGTTAAGGTAGCGAGAGCCGGCGCGAACGCGCTCATTTGTGTTCCTCTCGTGCGGGCAGTCGCCACAAATGATCCCACGCTGTGCAACGAGATGGCGCTTTACGAAGTGTTTACAAAAGCACTCTCCTTTCCTCCCAGCGATAGCCCCTCCGTAAACCAAGAACTTTCGGAAGCGAAGCAGGGTGTTAAGTCTTGCCTTCGTGACGCCCAATTCAAAAAAGACTTCGCTGAAGAAATGGACAGTTCGAACGCGGATCTCGCGAGGAATGCCTGTGAAGTATTGAAAGAAGCGAAAGTCATCAAAAGCTGCAAAGGAAAAGCGTGATGAGATTTGTATCTGGATTTTTAATTTTGGTCAGCGCAATAGCCTTAGGGACGCAAAAGCCCATTCAGTCTAGCCCTGTGAAGGTTTTCGTCGGCCCCGAGGGCGAAACAGTCACGATGGTGGAAGTAAATAAGGCAAAAGAAATGCTCGTTCACCTCAAGAACGTTGGTGTTCAAGGGGATGAGTTTGAAGACCAGACCCACCTTTACCTGCTTAAAGATACAGGTGCGCATGGCAGGCAAGCATACTTGAACAAGAAACGCGGAAGCAAAACGTACGAGTACATTCTGCTGACTGAGTCGAGTGGTCATTGGGTTTTATCGCACCCGATAAAGGCAACGGCCAATCTGCCCCTACACTATTCCCGAGAAGAATCGGCAAAAACGAACTTTGAAACAGTCCTCAAGTCCTATCAACCCAAAACGGAGACAAAATGAAAAAGATAGTTGCCCTAATGATCATTGTGCCAGCTATTGCGTTTGCAGGTAAGGCGGAACGCGAGTTCAAAACTACCAAAATTGACCCCGCTGTGAAAGAAGCGCAAGCCAGCTTTAAGAAATGCGGCTGCGCAATCAATATCACTTTTGCGCCGGAAATTTTGAGCTCCGAAGCGAATATGCGCCAGGTTCTCTTCATAGTTGAGGATGTAACTCAGGGCTCCGCGAAATATTGCACCGACGCAGCGTCGAAGGCGGCGGTCTGCAAAATGAAATCACTCGAAATCAAGCACGGCGCAACGTCTGGGTTTGAATTCAAGAACGGCCACGGCGTCGCCACTACCGATGGGCAAATGAACCCCTCGTTCGACGCAATGACCGCAAAATTAGATACCTGATACAGTTCTGATCCGAAAAAGCCCGGGGAGAAATCCCCGGGCTTTTTTTATCGAAACGCTTCGAAATCCCGGATATCAAAAACTTCCTTCAATAGCTCGGCATTTAGCTGCCCCTCCAACTGGGGGAAAATGCGAGCCTCCAGGTCGTCCCTGGTTTCAATTTTCTCCAGAGCCAAAATGGCTCGTATATAGCTCAAAACCGGAGCGTAAAAAGCCCCGTAACCGCAGCAGTCAAAAGTGCACCCGCCTTGATCTATCTGCCTAGCCAGTGTCTTTAACAACTGAGGTGCGTACATTGCCGCACTCGGCCCGATCTGCGCCAGCGTATCAAGGGCATTGATTTCCACCGCTTGGATGCCCGGCGCCGCAAGACTAACCACACTTTGGATCGTCTGAGTAGAAAGCGGCCCGGCCTCCCGAAGGGCTTTGAGCGCTGCGCAAACCACCAGATGATCGGAGCTATCGAGTTGGAGTCTCAACTTTTCTTCGGTATTCGCCACATTACCTACTAGACGGGTTCCACCATCTCACTGAAGATTTTTAGCAAAGCGGCGTCGAGATCTTCACAACGACCCATGTGCACCGGCGAGGTTTGGAGGCTGGAGCTGCGTGGGGCCACCAACCAGTGAAAGCGTTCGCTGAGCCCGAGTCGGCTCAGATCGCCGGCCGCCGGCCCACCCTCGCAGATAACCGGAATGGCCATCGCGGCTTTGCGGATGGCATCTACATCCGCTTTCGGGTCGAGCGCGAGAATTTTGGTCTCGTTCACCGAAACCCGCGCTTTAAGAAACCGCCGAGGCGCGCACCAAACAAGCACACCCACATTCACGAATTCACCGCGTTCCACTCGAGGGACCGCGCGAATTACCGCATAATCATACGTGAGCTGCTCTGGCACGAAGGGCCTCCTCGGTAAAACGTGACGAGGCGCCGAGGCGCTCGCTGAAGTAAGTTTGGTAGGCGTCGCGTTGCGCGGCCAGACTCGCAAAATGTTTTTCACCTTCGAGCCAATCATCCGGAATCAGTGAGACGACTCGCTTGATTTCGGATTCAGTGATCTTGGCTCGCATGGCTTGGTCGGCAGCCGCGATACCATCGGCAAATTTCAAAAGCACGTGGTCCTTCACCATCGCAAACGGCGAGCTGGCTTTTTGCCCGCTGTTTGCCCAATCGTAATGAAAAATCATCGAAGCGCCGTGATCGATAAGCCATAGCTTTTTGTGCCACACGAGCATGTTGGTGTTTTTCACCGTGCGGTCGACGTTGGTAATGAAAGAGTCAAACCAGACGACCTTAGACGCTAGGTCCGAGTCCACCGGTTGGGCGACCGGATCGAAGGTGAGGGAGCCGGGCAGGTAATCCATGGCAATATTGAGGCCGCCGCTAGCGCGAATGAGGCTTTGCACTTCGGGGTCGGGCTCTGCCCGCGCAAGCTCAGTATCCAATTGCGCAAAAACAAGCTCGGGCACCGGGAGGGCCGCTGCCCGGGCAAATTCCCCCGCAATCAGCTCCGCGATAAGAACTTTCTTCCCCTGGCCAGCGCCCCGGAATTTAAGAACATAGAGCCCCTGATCGTCTGCCTCCACAATGGCCGGAAGGGAGCCACCCTCCCGCAAAGGCGAGATGTAGCGATCGACGTGGACGGTGCGGATGGTCATGGAGAAATTCTCGGGCGCACACCCGTCAAACGCAAGCCTCACTTCGAGTTCCAGGCAGGGCATGACACGGTGCATTATTAATGGTAAGGTCGGGTTCGGTCGTAAAAAGCAAATAGTCCGGAACTCGAACCATGTTGACCCGCACCCTCTTAGGCTTATTGCTGCTGACCCTTTCAACCGCCGATGCGGGTTGCCTTGAGCGGCTCTCTCGCTACGCCAGACATTACAGCTTGGCTCATAGCAAGGGGGTGGTGGCCACTCACCGGTGGGGTGATTTGCTTTTCCTTTTTGGGAATAGTGAGACACCCGATCAGGTCGTGCTCTTGGGCCGAAACAAAGATTACACGCTCTACACAGGCCGCGTGCTCAGAATCCCCGTGCGCGAGAAACTCCGGCTTCGCGATGTGCAGGAGCCGATCTTTCCACCCACGTATCTGCTGCCGCGGGGGCGAGTCCCGCATGCTGTTCAAGACCGAGTCACTGCGTATTACGACTATATTTTTAGCGACGAGTGGGAACCGCTGGCGCATATCACCACAGAAGATGGCGTTCTGATTATCTCAAAGACGTACCGGGGCTACGTCGCTCAAGAATACGAGCTTTATCCGACAGAAAAGCATAAGTTCACGGTTTTCATGGTTCCGTCCCAGTTGCGC
>CAZBJE010000011.1:61057-67164 GCA_964492125.1 uncultured Pseudobdellovibrionaceae bacterium
TTATCCGACAGAAAAGCATAAGTTCACGGTTTTCATGGTTCCGTCCCAGTTGCGCGGGGTGGCTGGGGGCGGTCTTCGTCATTTGGGAGACTATCGACTGCATTCTGGCGATCCACTCGATCTCCGGCCAAAATACCATTCCCCCTATTTGATGCTCTCGCTTGTTGAAGGCGTCGGAATAGGGCTGCCGATCTACCCGAATGATCTTCATTCCATTTTGTCGATGAGGAAGTTTCGCGAGCCGCCGTCCGAGTATCTAGACTTTGGCGCATGGAGCCAGCCTGTCTGGCCTGAGAGCACAAGCCAGTCCGAGACTTGGATTATGAAGGCGGAAAAACCGGGACAAAACTTGGCTGCGGATGCGGAAGATTTTGTTCTGCATAAGTACGGGGTAGTGGCAGTCAAAGTGGCGGACGAGAATCTTGCCGACTTTCAAACAAGCATCATTGGCTCAGGTAAGATCACTCTCTTGCCCCAGGTTTTTGAGGTCGATGAAATCCCCCTCGGTAATATCGTAGTCGATGGGCCTGTTGTACTGGATATCTCGGCACTCTCGGACTGACGGGGGCATTGGATGCGAATGTATTCTCTTGCCTCTGCTATCTTTGGCCTTCTTTTCAACTTTTCGGGTCCGCTATACAAAACGGTTTCGGTCGACTCCCCTGAAATCCTTACCTGGCCATGGATTGAAAACTTACTTCGAGAGAAAAAGTCCCCACCCGTTGGAGCGGAACAGGAAGCATTTATACGAGCCGAAATAGAGGCTGTTGCAATGATCATTGCGACAAACCCTGATCGCCAACTCTACTTTCTAGAACGCGATGCTGGGCGCTTGGGGTTGGTGGCAATGCTGCTGGCGCGCCTGTCGAACGACATCGATCTGCAAAAACAGATTCACAATATTTATGTTAGCCGGCCAATCTTAGATGGCGCGCGCCTGCGTAGAGATGAGCTGGACCCTAGTGCCGAAAGCAATGCCTCCGAACAAGAACAGCGACACTTATTGCTAAAATACCTAAGCCAAGAGGGAGTTTCGCAGAATGCCATCGAAGGGAGCGCGCATTACACATTCATAGATACTGGTTTTTTTGGTTCCATTCCTAGGGTTATTGAGGATTTATACCCCGATTTAAAGCCCGACCAAGTAAGAACCCAATTGTTGGTATCGGGTGCACTGGACATCCCATCTGCAAGAGTGTTCGGCACCGTGTTGGATCCGAAGTTTCCTTCCTATCCGCTTTATGAGCATGAACGAACACCGTGGGCACCCGCAGATCCTTTTCCACAACGGGGTGATCCCGTCCATCACTACGCCGGGAAACTTCCAAAACGGGTACATTTAGCTCGGAAATATGTTGAAGACAGCTCGGGCAAAATAAGACCGCAATTTGGGGGCGACGACCTCTTCGATAGAGTGAATAGTTTGGTAGATCCCAAAGCATGGCTCGCTGCCGCAGTGGATGCCGCTACGTTTCTACAAACAGAGCCAGCTCAACGGCTTTTTAGTGAAAGATTACAAACATGGCAGAAGCTATATCGTCTTTATTCTTCAAACGAGATTGCTGAACTTAAAAACGAACTGAGAAGGCTGGTTCAAACCAAGGAACCAGCACATGAGGCAATTGTTCGGGACTTTATCGAACAGACGAAGACTAATCTGGCGAGATTGGGGCCGGAGCTGAACGATTCTGATGTCGGTCTTTTGCCGGTAACGATGGGCCGAGGTGCCATTCGTATCTATGCCCCACTCAATTTTAACCCTGATGCAATCGAGTCTGAAACCACTCGTTTAGTGGCACAAGGTGATTTTGAGACTCTTGGCAAGATTCTGGAAACTTCATTGGAAAGAAGAGATTCTGTTCGAAACAAAGTATTCAGGAGTCTCAGCCAAATGGCGAGTAATCCGAACGTAGTCAAATTTATGTTGGATACCTGGGCAACCTCGCCCCAGCAAGTGTGGGGATTGTACAAACACTTTTTGCTTCCTGCTTATCGAACAGACGTAGGCTTTCCGCTCGAGCCAGTTCTTATTTCAATTTTAAAAAACATCACCTCAAACGAGGTGCTCGAGGATATTTACAAAAGATTTATCAAAGGCAGTTTTTCAAAAAGTCTGGAAGTCACTAAGGCCTATGTGGCCTGCTTGCGCAGTCAACCAACTCTGTTGAATGAATACCGAGAAGCCATGATCGATATTCTAAAGACGGGTGAAACGCGGGTTGTCGACGCGGGCGAATTGCTTCAGTTCGTGGTTGATTATTCCATGCATTCCTTTCAAGTGCTTCGAGTTGCAGCTTTTCTGGAGGAGCCTGTAGCGCTTCGAAATCCCAGCCTTAGTCAGGTAAGGCAGGCCATTGCTTTGGCTATTCAGCAAAAGGCAGTCGCTCCCCTGCTCGATTGTGCGGCTAAGCTCCGCAGCTTTGCTAAACCTACGGAATAACACATTAGGGGAGTGTCGAAATAAGCTCTCGAACCGCTAATACCAAACTTCGGTTCCCTGTGGCTTACCAATTCTATTTCGGAAGCTTACAGGTGTTTATTCCCACGAGAGAATAGAGTGGGCAAAAGCTCATAAACGCCGTAGCGAGCGGTACTAGCCCAATTGCGCCCCACCAGCTCCCAAAATAAAATCCCGCTCCAATCGCCAATACTCCGGCAATGATTCGTGCAGTCTTATCGGCTGAACCTACATTTTTTTTCATCATGGTTGCTCCTTTGTGGAATTCCAAGGCATACGGGCTAATACCAAAGCCATTGTGCATGTATCTGTGACCGCAGAAAACGCCAGTCCGGCTCCCACCAGACCGCTCAGTACATGCCATGCGGGATGTAAAAACCAACCACCCATAGCGCCGACCAAGACGAGTAGTCCTGCCGTGAAGCGCACTTGTCGGTCCATAGACCAAATTCTACTCTTTCTAACCACCGGTTTGCCAGCGGCTTTCCATGCGCTTAGCCCGCCTTCCAAAACGCGAACATCCGCAAAACCCTGCTTCGTCAATTCGACGGCAGCTTTGCGGGCCCGATTTCCACTCTGGCAGACCAATACCACCGGCCTATTTCTTTCGATGGAGCTAGTCGCGGTTGGCAGCTGTGAGAGTGGCAACAGCCTCGCTCCCGGGATTTGCTCTGCCCTGAACTCCGCGGGCTCGCGGACATCGATAAACTGACAATCTGAAAATTCGCCTTCTGCCGATGTTATTTCGTTCACGTTTTCTCCTCTTAAAATTTGGCAGTTCCTGAGTGAATATTCTCCCCGTTCAGTTCAATGGAGTAGCGAATAGGGACGGCTTTCGAAAGCATGGCGCTGACACCACAGTACTTAGTCTGTGAAAGCTCAACCGCTTCGATCAATTTTGCTGGCTCCACATTTCCGTTAACCACAAAGCGCAGGGAAACTTCGTTGAAGAGGGAGGGAAACGTCGGAGTTAGTTCAGTTTCAGCGATTAACTCGAGCGAATCGGCTGGCTGCTTATACTTCTTAAGCAATGCCACCACGTCCATCGCCGTGCACCCTCCGAGACCTGCTAAAACAAGCTCCTTAGGGTTGAGTGCCGTACCTTCACCGATGGGTCGTTTGGCATCCATTGCTAGCTGGTGTTCTGCGTTCCCAGCGGAGAAACGCATGTTTTCTGCCCAGGTAGTTGTTATTTTCATGGTAGGTACCTCTCTCTAATAGTAATATTATATGCACATAATATAACGATTTGCTAATATTTATTGAATGGCAAGCCCAAGAGAGAAGTAGGGTAACAATGAAAGCGTCCGCGACCACCCGAGCCATTCTGAAGCAGTGTGAAGCTGTCAGCGAAATTCTTAAGTCGCTTTCACACCCAGTGCGTTTGAAAGTTCTCTGCCAGCTGCTAGAGGGGGAAAAAAGCGTTACTGAGCTGGTTGATTTTTGCGAAATCTCCCAGTCGAATATGTCTCAGTTTCTCAAGAGAATGAAAAATGAAGGAATGATTTCTTCTCGGCGTGAGCGGAACAAGATCTTTTACCAAGTCGCGGATCCGCGCATGATCAAGCTTATGAAAGCTCTCAAGGATATCTACACTTAAATCTTCAATTCAGAAACAGGGCCTCGTGGTACATTTCCGGTACAAGGGCCTTAAAAGGTTTCCGTTCCTTTCCCACGCTGTGACCTTGGTGACGCTCAGGGAAATCGAGAAGAAAATGCCCCGCAGCGCTCTCGGCAAAGGGGACGTAGCCGTGACGGAGTCCTTTGGAGTTTCCCGGTTTTTTCAATTGGTATTGGGCGTAGCCCTGCCACTGCTGCACGGTGCCCCTCGGGATTCGACCCGGTTCGGTTGAGTCCAAGTGGTGGAAGTGAAACTCGTAGCCGTATGCTAGTAAGAACGTGTAGTCGCTCGAGTAAAGCACGGGCACTTCGTCCACCCACGTCCGATGGATTCGGTACACCTTTCTTTCGAAATTGCGGTGCCTAACTTGATAGCGGCCCCTTGGCGCGCGTTTGAAAACATAGCCGTTTTCAATCTCGACGATGGCATAGAGCCGTCTTTTATATCGGTATACTTCTATTTCGTTGCCGCGCCCGAAAAGCGTTCCTGTTCGGATGGAATCGGCGTCCGGATCGGGGCTGTTTTTGTCCAGGATTCGATAGAAGCAGGGTTCAGCTAGCGAGTCCACTGGGGTGCTGAAAGCCAGGGGGCTGAAAGTGAAAAATACCATTGCCACCAATGCGATTGAGCGTCTCATGAGGCATCAGCTAATACAGGGGCGACCTTTACGCAAGAGCCGCCGAGAGCGCTCTCTATGGCTTGGGTTGTTTATAAAACTCAATAGCTTGTCCCACGTGGATTGAAGTCTCACATGACCTAAGCATTCTTCCGAAAAGAAGCAAACAAGGCTTCTCAAAAAGTACCCCCCATGCGTGATAATCCTATTCAATTTGCCGTGGTCCGAGAGGACCCTGAAATCGAAGCCGCTTTGGTGGCGCGCAGCAGCAAGAATGCAAAAATCCTACTCATTGGCTCCGGTGGGTGCACTGTCTTGACGTTGCGCGGCCGCTTTCCAGGCTTGCAATTGGACGTGCTAGATCCCAACGCCGCACAGATCGCGTTGATCCAACAAAAAGTAAACGCGCTCTCGCTTGCGAGTGCGCGCCAGGACTTTGGTGTGGGAAGCGAAGATCCCGTATCGCTGACCGCGTGCGGGAATTTTGAATCGCTCTTTCGGTGCTTTCGCGAATTTCTCTTTGAATTTGCGGCTCCTCGCGAGCGGTTCGAAAGTTTTTTCTCAGGCGGAAACGACGGCGGTTTTGTGGAAGGCTTGTTGTCCGCGAAATACTGGCCGGTAGCTTTTGATCTTTTCTTCTCGGATTCTATTCTGCTCGCGATGTTTGGCCCTGCTGCCATCCAACACGCTCCGCGCAGTTCCTACCCCAAGTATTTCCAAAATGCGTTGGCGCGCGGCTTGCGAGCCCCAGCTGCTGTCGACAATTATTTTTTGCACCATATCTTCTTGGGCCACTATCTGGATCGCCCGGCGAGCTTGCCTCCGTATCTGACCCAAGACCCTAAGGCACCGAAGGCCGCGGTGGATTTTATCCAGGGATTTGCTCACGACGTAAAAGACTTTGGAAAATACGATCTGATTTGCCTCTCTAATATTTTTGATTGGATGGCAAAAGAAGAAGTGGCCAAGATCGCTCAGCGGCTCACCCACGAAATGAGAAAAGGCGCCACAGTCGTGTTTCGCCAGCTCAATAACGCCGCCGATTTTCAAAAAGGGTTTGGCCAGGCAATCCACTTCGACTCGGCGCTGGGCCAGTCACTTTTTGCCCGAGACCGGAGTCTCTTCTATTCCAGCATCTCCGTAGGAAAAAAATGAAACAAATCGAATTGAACAAGCTCATTGAAACGATCGTCCAGGAAAGCGGGTATGAGAAGAACCCATTCTTCCAGGCCCTCAACGACGGCAGTTTTAAAAAAGAGGATTTCACCGAAACCCAAATCCAGTTCTTCAGGGCGGTGGAGTTCTTTAGCCGGCCGATGGCAGCCCTCGCGGCGAAGATTCCGACCCCACAATTGCGCCTGGAGGTTTTGCGCAATGTTTGGGAAGAGCATGGCGAAGGAAAGCTCATCCAA
>CAZBJE010000012.1:0-3757 GCA_964492125.1 uncultured Pseudobdellovibrionaceae bacterium
GTAAAACTTCTATTAAATCAATCTTCCCGTGCCTCGAAAAGTTTGCTCCATATTCACTCTCTCGAAGGTCCTCTTTAGACTTCCAGAGTGGAGTTTCTACTTGTAACCCATAGTCATCAGCAACATTGGGTCGCCAAATCGCTAGTCGGTTCCAATTCTTTTCCTGCCAGTCGTGCCGAAACCCGGTAACAAGCCGCATGTGCTTCAAATCATTGTCCGCAAAGTGCAGGCCTATGGCGGAGTTCGGGCCCATAAAAAGGTGCAGGTGGTGGTAGCCGTCCCAACCCTTGTGGGGCGACGAGGACGATGTGCCCCAATCAGAATCACGCAAAACTGCAGCCACCCCCCAAGGGGAGTATTCCTCAAACTTGGGTGGGGCGCCAAAAACGGGCGATTGAGTGACTAGAAGGACCAATGAGAGAAGCCTGAACATCGTACACCTCATGCGGCACAGGTCGCAGACAGCCCGATACATTTTATTGACATTTTTGTCAATTAAGTTCAGGCAAGCCGGAAGGATTTATGCGGAATATTTAAACCCCGCAGACCTAAATGTAATTCAGATTGCACCTTTTACCGATACGTAAGAGATGCCTTCCGAGTTAAAACCGGCTCTCCGCCTTTGCCCACATTGCCATACCGAAATCCCCGATTTCGAAATGGATGGCGTGGTACTGAGCTTTTGCTTGGGGTGCAAGGGCCTGTGGTTGGATAAATCGGAACTTTCCGCTTACTTAGGCGGGACCAGAGACCTACCTAACTTGACCTCGTCCTTGAAGCTAGCCGAACCTACCCAGCTTTCCTGCGCCCGTTGCCCGGACCAAACGTTGGTGGAAATCCCGTTTGCCTTGGGCGCTTCTTTACGCATCGACTGGTGCCCGCAATGCGCCGGCATCTGGTTGGATGCAGGCGAGTTAGAAGTCGCACGTAAACTCAAAGCGGCAGCGGCCTCGACCCGCCCTCCCTCGGTCCCTGATCTCCCGCTGGACCCATATGAGAAACACTCCTTCGCGCCCTCCGCTTGGTGGCATGTCCCCGTGATGTTGGTGTTTAGCCAAGTGATCAGCTGGGTCCTTGTAGGCCCGGTGCTTTTCCTACTCACTTTGCAGTTCCACGAATTCGGGCATGCACTGGCGGCATGGGCGACCGGTTCATTTGCCATCCCTCTATTCTACGGTGAGACAATCGCCGTGGCCCCTTCCCAGCGCTTTTACTACTCCTGCTTGATGCTGGCGCTAGCGCTTGGGATTTTAGGCCGAAGAGAAAAGCGGCCTTTTCTTATTTTAATCGCCGCGGGCTGGGCCGGTTTGCAGACCTATTGCTTTTGGGCGCTCTCCTCCTCGGCACAAGAAGAGCTGGTGGTGTTTGCAGGAATAGCGGGAGAGCTCGTGGTCCCCTCGCTGCTGATGACCACCTTTTTTTACCGGCTACCTCAGTATGCGCGTTGGGACTTCTGGCGCTTCCCCGTTTTCGCCCTAGCAGCAACGGCTTTTCTAGGAGCCACCAAACACTGGCGCGCCGTAGCTTTGGGCAAAGAAAAACTCCCCTTAGGCAGCTTACTCAATGGACGCGATGACGGCGGCGGGGATATCGACCGCTTGCTCACGATGGGCTGGAATACTTTCCAGATCACCGACAGCCTCACCTACTTGGCGCAACTTTGCCTGGCGGTAATAGCCTTGCACTATGCGTGGTCATTGGCCCAGATTTGGTCGAAGGACTTGAGGAAATACTGACTCTTCATTGTCTCTGGCTGGTCACGAAAAATTGGCAGAAGCTTCAAGACCGCCTAGGTCACTTTTGGGTTTACTCTTGAAAGACAGAATAATACCAAGAATCTTACCGCCATGGACAATGAGCTTCTCGATCAAATCGCCCTCTCGCGCCCATCGACCAAGGCGTTCCTGGGAATGGACACCAAAGCATTTAAGCATCCAGGGAGGGCAGCGGCCCATTTTGGTTTGTCGTCGAAAGCATCCGTTTACCGCGAAATTTCGCGCAATCGAGCCGCTTTAATTCTAGCGGCAGTCCTGCGTCGGGATTTTGCCTATTCCACTCTTTTGCTACACCCTTCCACCGCTCGCAGCCTCTCCGCTCGGTTCTTGGGGCTCTTTCCGGCACCCGCCCGCTTTTTCACCAACGGCTTTTGGGATGTTTACCAATCACCAACACGCAAAAGCGTGTCTCGGTTCTCCTGGATTCCGGCGACTCCCTTTACTTTTGATGGAGGAGTCCTGGTGCTGGGCACAGCGCGAAGCGGCTGCATCTGGTTTGCCGACGAAGACTAGAGTGCGTGACTTGGGGCGATTCTATTTGTAGTTTCCGATGTCTTTGGAAGGAGTAGGCAGTTTGCAATCTCGCGTTTTCGAGAAACTTGTTTTTCTTCTCGTCCTACTCCTATCTACTTCGGCCAGGGCCTCGGAGGAGTCCCGTTCTGTAGACGACCTTTTGGCCAGCTGCCGCACATTGCTGGCTCAAATACGATGGAACAAAGAGTTTTTGGAGGTTGAGGTCCCTCAGAGCATGCCCGCCTCTTTGACCCCTTATCTCTGGGCGCTTCGAAACAAAATCAAAAAAAAGGGGAAGTCGAAGCTTTTAAAGAGAGAGCTTGAACATATTTGGTTTTTCAAAGAGAGACTCTTTCTCTTGCTGCCTAGGTCGGATGCGGATCGCATGCGGGACTATTTCTTTAACGGTGGTTCCATTAGGCCGGATAGGTCGGTGGCGTTTCGGCTCGCTGGTTTTTGGCGCAGTTTTAAGGAAATCGGTGTGCCGGTATTTCTGAGGTACCTAAAAGTACTGTCAGAAGCGGACAGGGTCTTTTTCGTGGCTTCTATTTATGCAGCGAAACAACCACTCCATTCGTGGGACGGCGACCAGACCAATCGCAAATACTTCATCTTCCACCAGATGCTCAGAGCGGCGGAGGCCTACTCCATTGAAGAGAGGGATGAGCTTTATGCCGACTTTTCTAAGCTGCCTGCTTTCTCCTGTCGGCTGCAAGGAGCGAATGGATTGAGTCTGGAGCAGTTAGAGACTCGGGCGAAGCGCTATTTGCACATGAGACAAATAGAACCGCCACCACCCCCCGAAGACTCCGAAACCAAATTCTAATAGTTCCGCAACGCAATAACCGTAGCGCCACGGCGCTCCTCCCAAGAATTGGTGTTCGTAACTCGGATTTCACCCGACTCTGTGATGTACTCGATTGTGCAACCATCGACTTTAAGGACACGGCCGCGGAACACCGTTCGCTTGCCATCTATTACTGTCACGATCACGAACCGAACCCCGTGCGAATCTCCCCGCGCACCGGGCAATCGCGGCAACGTGCCACGCACGAGTCCAAATTCAGGAATGGAATAGTCCTGCGCCAAGGCTTCGGTGATTTCCGACGGCAAAACCGCATCTACCTTTACCCCTGCAGGAACTTCCCTGTGGTCGCGACCGGGCACCATGGCACCAAAGACGCGGGTATCAAGGGGGAAATCCCCCCGATGATGCATATGGTTTAGTAAGGGGCCCATCAAAACAGAGCCGATGCGGGAGCGAGCCGGGTCGGCTCCTACCTGCGTGACAGCGGTTCCAAAAGCGGCCAGCTCGGTACGATTGAAATTCAATGCCGTGAGCAGACCCGAATCGATTTGCCGTAGGACGTCACTCGGCGGCGGCAGGTGACCGGGCACCTCCAAAAGAAGAAGTTGCGATTGGTAGATCCACGCCTTGCTTGCCAAGAATCTCGATAGAGTGCGCGGAA